>CAWFCM010000001.1:0-397451 GCA_963814215.1 uncultured Alphaproteobacteria bacterium
AGCCGAAGGCTATCGGAAGCGCGCTGACGCTGCTGGTAAGAGCCTGCGGACCAGGTCCGGACCGGCGCACCTCGCATTGAAGAGGAAGAAAAAGGCCCTCAACGACATGGCGGACAACGAGGATTGGCTGGACGGCAAGCCAAAGCCGAACGCTGGCGAGGAACCTTCTGGTCGTTGAAGAGTTGGCCTACGCCATGCCCAAGAATCCAACGTGTGCGAATTGCGGTCGTCCGATGAGTGAGACGGCTGCAAGCTGGTCTCGCGTTGGCAAGTGGGAAGTCAGCGTCTTTGAGTGCAGTGTATGCGGTATCGTCTTCTATACGGAAGACCACGTTCCGCTCACCGGGTTCCCCGCGCCTAGCCATTAAACTGCCGAGTCAAAGGCCGATGATTGCGTAGGCGGCAAGCCCACTCATGACTGCAATCGCAACACCGATGGCCAAAAAATTTGACTTGTTTGTACGGGCGCGATCGGTAATGCGCATGGCCACACTCCGATAGTCGGTCACCTTCGCGATCTCAACGCGTTCCTTCATGCTAACTATCCGTTGTGTTGTAGCTTCCACATCTCATGCAATGGATCACGAGATTGTGGACCTGCCCATCCTCAGCGTGGAGCAACACGGCATCACAAGTTGCACATGTGTAGTCAATGGTGTTCGTGCTTGCGACCAGGATGGGCGGGGCACTAACGATTGGGCCGCCGACAGGAGTTGCGACCGACTTGAGGCGAACTTTAAGATGCTCCAAAATTTTGACGTTCACGACACATGCTCCCTACAGGCGGGAGTACGATTGTCTCTCAGCCACCGACGCCTGGCGCAGGGCCGCTGTCGGTGATGCGGACATGCTGCAATGAGCGTGGTGTTGTGTCTGAGCAAAATAGCTCACTTTTCATGTACTCACAGCCAATTGAAAGCCGATTACCAGAGGCCAAAACAAACTAGCCCATTTTTGTAGAATCTGTCTGAGCTTCCAGCTCAGCGGCATAGTCCGCTTTTTGGCTGCACAAAGCGGACACCGGCAGATCGATACCTTACGTCCGCTTTTGAGATTGAAGCAGGTAACCCTTCACCCGCCGCGCCATAGCGCGTCGGAGACGCGCGTGAACGCGCTTACGGCGCGTCGGAGATGCGTGAACGCGCCGCTTCGGCCCGCTCAGACCTTCTTGCGCCGAAACACCACAAAATACGACAGCGAGAAGTTCACCAGGAAACTCGCCATGATCGCGCAGGCCTTCGCTGCGGCGAGCTGCAGCCCCGGATCGGCGATCAGCCGCGGCATCAGGCCGACCGCGACCACCAGCACCGTTGTATTCACGATCAAGCCCACCACGCCGGATGCAAGAAATTTCGCGTAGGTGCGCAGGCGCAGCTCGCGGTTCGATTCGCGGGCAAAGGTGACGAACGAGTTCAGCACATAGGAGTTGGAGACGGCGACCAGCCAGGACATCACATTGGCCGGAACGAGCGGCGCGCCGAAATACTGCACCGCGACCCAGAATACGCCGAAGTCGATCAACGAGTTGACGACGCCGACCGTGGCGAAGCTTGCCGCCTTCACAAAAAGCGCGCGCTCGTGCCAGGCGGCGAGCAGGCGATTGAGCAGGGAGGGCGGATTTATCCGGGACCGCTTAGCCGTTTTCATCCGATTCCGCAAAGCAGCAACCGGGCGACGCATTGAAATGCCGCGACGAACCGCCATGTGTGCGGTCGCGACAGCGCAGCCCGGATTGCGCTATAGACAAGCGTCATGACCATGACCGATCGAGGCAATATTTCCAGTGCCGCGCGGGCGCCGGCGGCGGCCGGCCTTTCGATCATTGTGCCGGTCTATAACGAGGGCGCCGGCCTCTCGCGCTTCCATGACAAGCTTGTCGCGGTGGCGCGGCGGCTGCGCCAGCAGCGCGGCCTCGCTTGCGAGGTGGTCTACGTCGACGATGGCAGCCGCGATGACAGCTTTGCGGTAGCGCGCGTGTTGCCGGCCGAGGCGCTCGACGTGCAGGCGTTGTCGCTGTCGCGTAATTTCGGCAAGGAAGCGGCGCTGATGGCCGGCCTCGACCATGCGCGGCTCGGTGCGACATTGTTCATCGACGGCGACGGCCAGCATCCGCCAGACCTGATCGACAAGCTGGTGAGCCACTGGCTCGATGACGGCTACGACGTCGTCTACACCGCCAAAGCGCACCGCGGCGGAGAATCACTGCTGCGCCGTGCCGGCGTGCGCGCGTTCTACGACCTGATCAACTGGGGCGCCCGGCAGAAAATTCCGGAGGACGCGGGCGACTTCCGGCTGCTGTCGCCGCGCGCCACCGATGCGCTGCGCCGCCTGCCGGAGCGCAACCGCTTCTTTAAAGGTCTGGCGAGCTGGATCGGATTCAAGCAGGTCCGGGTCGACTACGAGCCGGCCGAGCGAGCCCATGGCCGCACGAGTTGGAGCGTCACCAGCCTGGTCGGTCTTTCGGTCGAAGGGCTGACGTCGTTCTCGGTCGCGCCGCTGCGGCTCGCCAGCCTGCTCGGCGTGTTGCTCGCGACCGCTTCGCTGATCTTCGGCTGCGTGATGGTGTTCGAGGCGTTTTACTACGGCGTTTCCGTCGCCGGTTATCCGTCGGTGATCGTGGGCCTGATGGTGCTGGGTGGCGTGCAGCTCATCATGATCGGCGTGGTCGGCGAATACATCGGCAAGATCCTGTCTGAGATCAAAGCGCGGCCGATCTATTTCATCGCCGAGCACGAGGTGAAGTCGGCGCAGGACAAGTCCACCGGCGAGCGCGGCGCGCCGGCGCGGACGGCGGCGGAATGAGCGGGCGTCCGATCTGGCTGTGCGCCGACGACTACGGCATTTCTCCCGCGGTGAACGGCGCGATCCGCGATCTGGTGCGGCGCGGCCGCATCAATGCGACGTCGGTGATGGTTGCGGCGCCGAGCTTCCACCGCTCCGAGGCCGTGTCGCTCAATCTGCTCAACGCAGGCGTGGCGCGGGTCGCAATCGGGCTCCATGTCACGCTCACCGCGCCGTTTGTGCCTCTGAGCCCTGGCTTCGCGCCGCCGCAACACGGCGCGTTCCCGCCGCTGCAAGACATGCTGCGCCGCGCGCTGCTGCGCCGGTTGTCGCGCAAGAAGCTGGAGATCGAGATCGCGACGCAGCTCGGCGCATTCGTGACGGCGTTCGGCCGTGTGCCTGATTTTGTCGACGGCCACCAGCACGTGCACCAGTTCCCGCAGGTGCGCGACGCGTTGCTTGGCGTGGTCAAGGAGATCGCGCCAAACGCCTGGGTGCGCCAGTGCGGCCGCGCGGCGCTGCCGCTACGGCGGCGCTTGTCCGACAAAAAGGGCATGCTGCTTGACGTGCTGAGCCGCGCATTCCGCAAGCGTGCAGCGGCGTTCGGCGTCGCCACCAATCCGGCGTTCGCGGGGACCTACAATTTCGCGGCGGAGACCGTGCCGGCGTTCGCCGACGTATTTCCGGCTTTTCTCGACAAGCTGCCGGCCGGCGGCCTGATCATGTGCCATCCCGGCAAGGTCGATGCAGAGCTTGAGCGGCTCGACCCGCTGACCTACCAGCGCGAGCGCGAATATTCCTATTTCGCCGGCGACGCGTTCCCCGCCCTGCTCGTGTCACAAGGTGTCACATTGGCTGAGACGCGGGCGCGATCAGAGGCTTAGCAGGCACCTGTGAAATTTTTTCCTCGCCGTTTCGCCGCCATCGAACCGTACCTACATGCTGTGCGACAAAGGTGTTCGCGGGAGGAAACCATGACACCCCAGGAACGTAAGCTGGTTGACGAGTTATTCGAGCGGCTGCGCTCGCTTGAGAATGCGCCGCGCGATCCCGACGCCATTGACGCGATTAACCAGGGTCTCGATAAGGCGCCGAACGCGCTCTATCCGCTGGTGCAGTCCGTGCTGGTGCAGGACGAGGCGCTCAAGCGCGCCGACGCCCGCATCCGCGAGCTTGAGGCGGAGCTGGGCATCGACCAGCAGCAGGCGCAACCGCAGGGCGGGTTCCTCGACAGCATGCGCGATGCTGTGCTCGGCAAGCCCGAGCAGCGCGGCGGCTCGGTCCCGTCAGTGCGCTCGGGCGCAAACCCAAACGCATGGGGTCCGGCGTACAATCAAGGCGCGCCGATCCAGCCGCAGCAGCCGATGCAATCGCAGCAATACGGCCAGCAGCCGTACGGCCAGCCAATGCAGCAGCAGTCCGGCGGCAGCTCGTTCCTCGGCACCGCAGCGGCGACGGTCGCTGGCGTGGTCGGCGGCGCGCTGCTTATGAACAGCTTCAAGGGCATGTTCGGCGGCCAGCAGCCTGGGCAGTCGCACAGCGCGTTCGATCAGCCGACCGGCGGCGCGCCATGGGGTGCTGGCGCCGGCAACAGCGATCTCGCAAGCCAAGCCGGGCTCGGCGACATTGGCAACAGCGGGCGGGCGGCCGCCTACGACGATCCGGGCGCCGAGCGCGCCGGGCTGTTCGACGTGGCGCAGAATGATGACGCCGACTTCAGTGGCGACGATAGCGATATCGGCGGAGACTTCGGCAGCGACACCTGATTGTCCGCGCGTCGATAAACAAAAAAGGCCGCCGGTGACGGCGGCCTTTCATTTTTTGAGATATAGAGCGCTGGTTAGAGCACGACGACCTTGGAGCCAACCTTGACTCGGTCGTAGAGGTCGATGACGTCCTCGTTGCGCAGGCGGAAGCAGCCCGACGACACGGCCTGGCCGATGGTCCAGGGTTCGTTGGAGCCATGGATGCGGTAGAGCGACGAGCCGAGATACATCGCGCGCGCGCCGAGAGGATTCTCCGGGCCGCCGGCCATGAAGCCGGGCAGGTCGGGGCGGCGCTGAAGCATCTCTTCCGGCGGCCGCCAGTCCGGCCATTCCTTTTTGGCGGAGACGGTCTTCACGCCGCTCCAGGCGAAGCCGTCGCGCCCGACGCCGATGCCGTAGCGCATCGCTGTGCCGTCGCCCTGCACCAGGAAGAGGAAGCGCTGCGCCGTGTCGATGACGATCGTGCCCGGAGCTTCCTTGCCCATGTAAGGCACGATTTGCTTCATGAACTTCGGATCGACCGGCTGACGGCGCGGATCGACGGCGTCTTCCGACGCGATGGCCGACTGGCCGGCGTGCGCATAAACCTCGCCCGGCGGGCGCGGCGCCGGTGCTTGGCCGCCGCCGAACAGGAATTCGATGAAGCCGCCGCCCATCTGGCCTTGCTCGGCTGAGGCGTAGCGTGCGCGCGGCGCGGGCTGCTGGGCCGGGGCGATATAGCCGGGCGCCCGGCGCACGCTGCCGGTGGTGTTGTAATGGTCGGCTTGGAGCGACATCGGCTCGGCCAAGGCCGGCGCGATGCCGAAGGCGCCCACGAGGAGCGCGGAACACAGGACTCGTTGCATTGACGTACTCGTTACTGATCGTCGCGCGTTCAACGCCGCGCACCGCCACTACATGGTGAAAATTGTACTGATCGGTAAAGACCGGCATGCGCGGCGCCCGGGCGTTGCCGCGCGCGGCTCATTCGTCGGATCACGGTTTATTTTGAGTGAAATGCGCCGCGTCATGGTTAACCCGGCGTTGTCACGCCCGGCGCTTATCGCCGAATCATCGGGTGTGAACCCGATCTTAAACGGCGGCTGTCTAGAACCATTCCGGGGATTGGGGTGATGCCGGTTCAGCGCAAGGTTTTCCGCATCGAGCAGGCCACGCGCGGCGATGGGCGCGGCGAGCTTTCCGCGCGCGACGCCGAGGCGGCGCTGCGCCACCACGAGTTCATGGCCGAGATCAAGGCGCTGCGCAGCCTGATCGAGCCGCGCGCCGGGACGAGCCGCGATGCGACGGAGACGGCGCGCGCGCAGATCGCCGAGGCGCAGGCCTACAAGGCCGAGCTTGAGACCATCCACGCCGCGCTCCAGCGCAGCCGTGCCGAGGTCGCCGCGTTCGCCGGCGGCGGCGCGCTGCCACCGGACATCGCGCTGGCGAGCCGTGAGCTCGATGCGATCGTGCGCGGCACTGAGCAGGCGACCCAGCAATTGCTGCAGGCCGCCGAGGACATCGACCAGTCTGCCAACACATTGTCGGCCGCGGTCAAGACAGAGCACGAGAAGGGCCTCGCCAACGACATTCGCGACCGCGTGGTGGAGATTTTCGAGGCTTGCAATTTCCAGGATCTCACCGGCCAGCGGGTCGGCAGGGTGGTCGAGACCCTGGCGTTCCTCGAGGAGCACGTCGAGCGCCTGATGGAAATCTGGCACCGTGTTGAGCGGTTCAAGCCGGTTGTGTTCGACGAGCCGGCCGACGTCGACAAGAAACTCCTCAACGGTCCGAAGCTTGCCGGCGACGCCGTTCACTCGTCGCAGAACGACATCGATTCGCTGTTCGATTCCTAACGAGCCGGCCGCCGGATCGTAGCGAAGCACGCCAGCGCAATCACCGCGAATACCGCGGCGCTGGCTAGGGCGGCCGGATCGGACAGCCGCTCGATCACCACGGCCAAAGCGAGCGGCGCCGCCGCCTGCATCAGTAACGACGGACCCGCAATCCGCCCGATCAGCGCGCCGTAACCCGCCGCGCCGAACAGCGCGAGCGGCACCGCGCCGCGCGCGATGGTGATGAGCCCGTTGGCGGCGCCGAACATCAGCATGAATGCGGCGGCGGCCGGCACCGATATGCCGAACAGCGCGAGCATCGCGAAGGCCGCGACCAGCAGCATCACCGCAAAACGCGCCAGCGCGAGCGGATGCAGGTCGCGACCGAATATGAACTCGGTGAGCCGGGCCGCGACCTGCGCCGGCCCGAACAGCGCGCCGATCGACACCGCGGTCGCCGCATCGATGCCGGCGCGGCCGAACACCGCGAGCAGATGCGCGGACAGCGCGGACGGTACGAACGCGAAGCTGGCGAATGCGGCGGCGACCAGCAGGAAGGCAACGCCGGTCGGCGGCAGCAGCGCGGGCGTCTTGGCGCCGCCGGCCGGCGGCGGGGCGGCGGGCGCGCGGCTGCGCGGCAGTACAAAGGCGTGCAATGGCGCGCAAACGAAGGCGAGCAGCGCGGCATAGACGAGATAGGTGACGCGCCAGCCGGCCGACGCCAGCAACAGGTGGGTCGACGGCCAGCCGATCGTCGAAGCGAAGCCGCCGGCCAGCGTGAGCACGGTGATCGGCGAGCGCGCCGCTGCGCCGAAGATCCGTCCCAGCGTGGCGAACGCGGAATTGTAGAGCGACGCGGCGAGCCCGACGCCGAGCAGCATCCACACCGCGAGATAACTGACGCGGTCTCCGGCATGGACCAGCGCGAAGAGGCCGAGCGCGCCAGTCAGGTTGCCGGCGGTCATCACCACGTGACCGCCGAACCGGTCGATCGTTCGGCCGATCAGCGGCGAGGCGAGCCCTGCTACCAGCAGGCAGAGCGAGAAGCCGCCCATCGCAAACGACAGCGACCAACCGCGCTCCGCCGCGATCAGCGGCGCGGTCAGCACCGGCGAATAGAAGATCGTGCCCCAGGCGACGATCTGAGTGACGCCGAGCACCGGCACGGCGCGCCAGGGGCCGTGTAGGACGTCGCGAATGGAAGGCATTTCTTGATCGTAGCGGAAAGGGCGGCGGGCTACGCCGCGACCTTCGTTTCGTCGAACGCCGGCACCTGTGCGGCGAAACGGTCGAGCCAGGCCACCAGCTTCGGGTGGCCTTCGCGCCACGCGCCCTTGAAACGCAGGTCGCGGTGACCAAGCAGGCAGGCGAGCGCGATCTGCCCGACGCTCGGAATCGGGTCGATCGGCGGCGGTGCGGCCTCAAGCGCGGCGAACCCGCGCCGGATCTTTTCGTTCTGGTAGTCGAGCCACTTCTGCTCATGCCGCTCTGAAGGACGGAAGCGGCCTTCGTAGAGTACCAGCAGCGAGGCGTCGGTGGTGCCGTCGGCCAGCGCCTGCAGCCGCAGCGCGGTGAAACGCGCGTCGGGCTCGCGCGGGATGATCCTGCCGTCGCCGGCGCGGTGGTCGAGGTATTCGAGAATGACGCGGCTGTCGAACAACGTCGTGCCGTCGTCGAGGATCAGAATCGGAATCTTGCCGACCGGGTTCTGCCCGCGCAGCGTGTCGCTGGCGTCGGACGGATCGGCCTTCTCGATCGTTATCTCATTGGACAGGCCAAGCAGGCTCGCGGCGAGCAGCACCTTGCGGCCGAACGGCGACGGCGGGGACGTGCGCAGGATCATCATCGACAAAGGGTCGGACAGGATCGCGCCGTGCGCAAGCCTGTTCGAGGCAAAAGCCGCCTTGGTGTGAAAGCATTGCGTTAAAGCATTTCCTGGCGCGGCCGCGTGCGGCCACGGACATGGATCATAAACAAACGCCGCGGCGACTGCGCCGCGGTGCGGATCAGCCGGTGACGACCAGATTGACCGCCTTGGGGCCTTTGCCCTTCTTGTCGGGTTCGACGTCGAACTGAATGCGCTGCCCTTCGTTCAGAGCCTTCATTCCAGCCTGCTCGACCGCAGTGATGTGCACGAAAACGTCGCGCCCGCCGTCATCAGGCTTGATGAAGCCGTAACCGCGTTCGCCATTGAAGAACTTCACAGTCCCACTCATTGCCATCGGGATTTCCTCCCCCCGAAAATGCTTCGCCGTCGCCCGCGACCACGGACGGCCCGGCCGGACATTCACATTCGGAAGAAAGAATCGGCCCCCAGAGGCCAAGTCACCCCGCCGACCTCCCCAAAGGAGGCGGAACGTCTGAGCCAGCGCTGCTAGCGTAGGCACAATGCCTATCGGGTGGGAAGAGGGAAGATGGTTCAACGCGCCATTTCGCCGGTGAGCCAGTCAAGGGCGAGCGAATTCTTGCCGCCGCGGCTGAGCGCTGAGGCGAGCGCCGGCAGCAACAGCTTCAACTCATCGTGCAAGGTCCACGGCGGGTTGACGGCGACCAGTCCGCTGCCGCGCAGACCTGAGTCAAAACCCGTGTTGCCAGAAGCTGTTGGAAGGATCAGTTCCACACGCAACATTTTTCCGATGCGGAGGCGGCCGAGTTTGCGGACGAACGATGTAGCCTCGGCTGTGGCCTTGATGGGGTACCAAAGCAGGTAGCCGCCGGTCGGCCACTTGCGGTGCGCGGTCTCCAGCCCTTCTACCAGTCTGGAAAATTCATCGGGCTGCTCGAACGGCGGATCGATCAGCACCAGGCCGCGCCGCTCCTTCGGCGGCACGTAGGCGGCGAGCGCGGTCCAGCCGTCGATCGCAAGCGCCTTGGCGCGGGGGTCGCCGCGCAGCTGCCGGGTCAGCGCCGCAGCGGCCGTCGGCTCAAGCTCGCAGGCGATCAGCCGGTCCTGGCGGCGCAGCATCGCCTGAACGAGCGCCGGCGAGCCGGGATAAACGGCGAGCTTGCCCGCCGGATTGAGCGTGGCGACGGCGTCGAGATAGGGCGCGAGCAGTGCACACGCTTCGGCCGGCAACGCTTGCGCCCCGTCGCCGAACAAGCGGCCGATGCCGGTGCGCCACTCGCCGGTCTTACCGGCCTCGGTGCCGGCCAGATCGTAAACGCCGGAACCGGCGTGGGTGTCGATGACGCGGAACCCCGCCGGCTTCTGGCTGAGATGGACGAGCATGCGGCACAGCACGGCATGCTTAACGACGTCGGCGAAGTTGCCGGCGTGATAGGCGTGTCTGTAGTTCATCGCGCGCTCGCGCCGCCGTTAAGGTTTCGATGCGTTATCGCACGCCCGCGCGGACGCGCGGGCTATTTTGCTCGCGGGGGACGATGGCCGGCGGCGCACAACGGGACGAAGGGATCATGTGGCGCTGGTCGCCATCGCGGCTGCACTTTATGCCGGCGGACATCCGGGCTTCGACGCCTGGCGTCCGGCGGCGTTCGAGCGTTCGCTGCGCGAATTCCACCGCGACGTGAACCGGCTTGGCAACGACACCGTGTCGACCGTAACCGGGATCGATCAGGCCCGCGCCCTGCGCGAGTCAGTGCGCTGGGCGCGCAACTGCAGGCGATGCTGCTGCGTCACTGAGATCACTCAGGCTGGTTCTGCGGATCAGTTCGCCGCCGCGCACCGGCGGCATGATCAGCTTGTCGCGCCGGCAGACGCGGCGGTCGATCTCGGCGCAGTCGCGGAATTTCAGGTCCTTGCTCATGCAGATGCGCACCTCGGACAGCCGCGAGCTGTCGCAGGTCACCGCGACGCCGCTGCGCGACAGGCCGGGGTTGGCCTTCACGAACTCCTCCTCCACCTCGTCGGGGTCGACGGTGATCGGCGCCTTGAGCGCCTCGTAGCTGTCGGGAATCTTCACCGCGCTGCGCGCCTTGCGCACCAGATCGAAATAGGCCTGGGCGTTGAGCCCGCTGCAGGTGCCGTGCGAATCCCACTGGTTGTAGACGAGCCGGGGCGCCGGCATCAGGTCGAGCATCGAGGACATCAACTCGCGATTGAGCCGCGGCGCCGGCACCTGGCAGGCGCGTGGGAACCCGCGCTCGTACTGCGGCCACAGGCCGTGCACTACGAAGGAGTAGGGGCGGGCGGTGCCGCATTGTTCGTTCGCTTCGCGGCCGCGCTCGGCGCTGGCCTGGCAGAAGCTCGGCGACCACGACAGCGCCAGAACGTAGAAGTCGAATTGGCCAGGCTGGTGCTGCCGCTGCTCGCGGCGATCTTGCCGATATTCTTGCCGCTGCTCAGACCGATCTTGGCGATCTTGAGCAGGCGCTGCGTTGATGGTGATGGCGAGAACCAGAAGAAACGCGGCGCAAGTCGCCGCGCGGATCGCAAACTGAACCATGGACGCCCCCTGACATCACTGGACCGACGAGGGGACGTTGGCAGACAAACGAGAACATTGCAAGAACAAAATGGAAATGAAACGGGCTCAAATTGATCGTTCCAGCCAAACCCTTGTAACTTTGAAGAAACCGGTCGGCGGTCAAGGCCGCGCCATCTTGCAGCGCGGGTTGTAAGCCCAGTTGCGGTCAAGCCCGACCACGCACCATTCTACGCCCCAGCTCGCGCCGATCGCGCCGCCAGCTTCGACGATCGAATAGTAGACCGGGCGCCACTTGCCGTCGGAAACCAGCACCTTGCCGGCGCACCAACGCCGCGGCACGGTGGCCTCGGCCCAGGGGCGGAACGCGACCTGCCGGACCTCGCCGACCTCAACGATTGACAGATCCGAATTCCAGAACCGGCGCTCCTTGGTGCCGAAGTTGCCGCGGATATCGGACAGCACCCAGCCGGAATCGCAAGGCGGAATCACGGCATCGTAGCGGGGGCCGGACAGCCAGAAATTCAGCTCCAGCCAGTTGGCAGCCGCGGCCGGCGCGGTCCGGGCCATCTCGACGGCGGCCGTCAAGGCGACGACGGCTGCCAGCAACACCATGCGACGAACGCGCTTCGAGCCTGACATCGGGACACTCACCTGGTTGGAACGCTTGAAAGGCGACACGACTTTATCACGAATTCCGCGCGATCGGTCCAGTTGACCACAATTTTGGCACCGAGAAAACCCGCATTGATGCTGGCGATTTCGCGTGTCGCCGCCTAGTCTTTCCACATGATTCGCGCGCCCTGGTGAAACGCGTTCGCGCCGGAAAAACCGGAGACGGACATGGCGGTGGAGGCGCGTCGGCTCGAGGCAGTCGAAAGCGTTTTCGGCATCCAGGCGACAAGTCATCTGCTCTCCGAAGTGGTGGCGCCGTGGGTGCGGGATCTCGGCGTGCTGGTCGAGTTGATCGAGTTCGGCCGGCCGCGAGTTCGCAGGATTGGCAGCCCGGCGCGGTGCTGCGGCTGCCGTTTTCCGCCAAGCTGTGCCGCGACGGCGGCGTGGTCTGCCCGCAGGCGCTGATGGCGCTGGCCGACACGGCTATGGTGTTCGCCATCGCCGCGGCGTGGAGCGCCTACCGGCCCATGAGCGCGATCGACCAGACCATGCATTTCCTGCGCCCGGTGAATTTCGACGTGCTGGCGGATGCGCGCATCGTACGGATCGGCCGCACCAATTGTTTCGGCCGCGTGACGTTGTCGAGCGCCGCCGACAAGCGGCCGGTCGGCATGGTGTCGAGCGCGTATGTGATGTTGTAGTTGGGTTGGGTTGGGTAGGGGCGTTGTTCCCCAAGGACGACCCTTCGGCCGTTTGCCGCGGGGAGGAACCAGAAAACAAACGGCGGGGACTTCTCACCAGGTCCCCGCCGCTAATTTTACCAGGGAACGCCGCGGGTCGCGGCAACGCTCACTTCAGTTTGTCGTAGCTGAACACGTAATCGACGTTGGTGCCGAGCGGCTTGTGGCAGGTGAAGCAGTTTTCCAGCTTGGCGCCGGTGTTGACCGACTTGTCGGCGCGGAACGCCTGGTACTCCCATTCGCCGTTGCGGATGGTCTCCGGATATTCGGCGCCCCAGCCGGTGCGCTTCTCCATCACGGTGTAGCCGAGCAGCTTGTCTTTGACGAAGCGCCCGTCCGGGCCTTTCTCGGGGTTGCCGCTGGCGTCGAGCTTGGCGGCGAACTGCACCAGCGTGAGCACCGTGCCGCTCGGCAGCGCCTGCCCCTTCTTGGCGGCTTCGATCGCCGCGGGCGGCGAGACATAGAGCTCGCGGAACTGCTTGTTGTCGGCGCGGTCGACCGTCGTGTAGAGCACGCCCTTCGCATAGTCCTCGGGAAACTTGATCAGGTCGCCACCGGCGTTCGCGGAGATCGCGAATAGTGCCGCGCAGCCGAGCGCGGCAAGCGCCGCAATTGATTGGCCGTACTTCATGAAACACCCCCTAAAGGCGCCGGATCGTCCGGCTGCTTATTTATAGCGAATCCAAACTGGCCGCGGCCCTCACTTTCGGGGATATGGCGTTCACATCTCGGAGAGGGCGGGGGCAACGGAAAACGGTTTCGCGCGTTGTCGAGGGGATCAATCGCAGGAGAACCCGATGCGCAGCCCAATTTGGATCGGCAGCACCGCCTTGGCACTTTGCGCGAGCATTGGCCTCGCCGCCGCGCAGAACAACCCGCCCGCCGACCAGAAGCAGCAGCCGAGCGGCCCGCCGCCCGCGGAGGCGAGCCCCGTTCCCGGGCCACGGTTACCCACGCAACCACCCGGCCAGGAGGCCGACAACGCCAAGCCGACCATGCTGCGGCCCGAACATTCGGCGACGCCCGGCCGGATCGCCGAGCCGGTGCCAGGCGCGACGCGGCAGACCGAACCGTCGACCGTTTCCGCCGCCAACGCCGCGCAGGACAAATTACCGATCCTCGCCATGCAGCTTCCGCTCACCGACGAGCAGAAGAGCAAGATCTTCGCAAGTCTCGGTAAGGCGCCAGCCGCGCCGGCCGGGACCATGCAGGTGACGGTGGCGCAGAGCCTGCCAAGCACTGTGACGCTGCAGGAGTTCCCCGCCGACGCGAAGGCTGCGGTGCCGGAGATCACCGGTTACAAATACGTGCAGCTCAACGACCGTGTGCTGATCGTCGATCCGCCGTTCTGGACGGTGGTCGGCGAGATCAAGAAATAGATCGAAGCAATTTCGCCAGCGTGCGGGGTCAGGCGTTTTGGCGCGTCTTCGGCGTGCCCGGCTGCCACTGCGCCATGCTGTCGGCGATGATCTTCATCGACGTCATGGCGGCCTGGCTCAACGATGCATAGCCGCTGATCTCGCGCTGTACGCGCTCGCCCTCGCTGCGCAGCATGTCGCGCACCCGCGTCAATTCGCCGATCACGTGGTCGATCTCGCCGATTGACTGGCCGGCCACGCGCTGGATCAACGAATTGATGTTTTCGACTGCCATGTCGCCGCCGCCTTCGGCGCGCGGATGCCGGAACACGGAGGCGTCGCGCCGCACGAACTCGCGGATATCGCCTTCCACCTCTCGAGCCACGTTGGTAGCCGCGGCCGCCTGGTCGATTTCGCTCAGCCGTTCAGGTTTAACCATCGCCCTTACTCCTTCATCTGCATGAATGAGATGAAACAACGCTCCCCTAGTGCAGCAGATTGCGACACGGGAGTTGGGCAACTTGGCGACGATTCCAAGGCAAGCACGGCGTGGGTTGGATAACAGCCGCTTACTTTGACTGAGTCAGAAAGTCGCGGGGCAAGCACCGCAGAATCAAGTATTGGCCGAGATTCAGACATCAGCATGTGGAGGCTGAGATGGATCTCCGAAGAGCGGATGACAATGAATCGCGGTTTGCGGCGTATGTCGAGGGGCTTGTGAGCGTGATCGGGCACGCGGACCGCGCCAAGCCGCTACGGGACTATTGCGTGGGGCTGATGTTGCCGTGCGCGCGCAAGAGCGTGGAGCCTATGGCGGCGGTGACGGCGCCTTCGCGGGTGGCAGCCCAGCATCAATCGCTGCTGCATTTTGTCGGCGAAGGACAGTGGTCGGACGAGAAGGTGTTGGCGAAGGTGCGGGAGATGGTGCTCCCGGAGATGGAGCGCCACGGGTCGATCGAGGCTTGGATCATCGACGACACCGGCTTTCCCAAGCAGGGGCTGCACTCGGTTGGCGTGGCGCGGCAATATTGCGGCCAGCTCGGCAAACAGGACAATTGTCAGGTTGCGGTCTCGCTGTCGATTGCCAATCACCACGCAAGCCTGCCGGTGGCCTATCGCCTGTATCTGCCGCAAGACTGGGCGAAGGACCGCCAACGCCGGCGCAAAGCGGGCGTTCCTGAGGACATCGGCTTCAAGACCAAGCCGGAGATCGCGATCGAGCAGCTGCGCTGGGCCTGTGCGGCCGGCCTTCCTCGCGGCGTGGTGCTGATGGACGCGGGTTATGGCTGCAACACAGATTTGCGCGCTGGCGTCAGCGCGCTCGCGCTGAGCTATGTCGCCGGCATCTTGCCGCAGACGTCTGTATGGGCATCGGGCACGGGGCCGCTGCCGCCGGAAAAGTGGTCGGGCCGCGGGCGACCGCCAAAGCTCACCCGCCGGGACGGCAAGCATCAACCGATCTCAGTCAAGCAACTCGCCCTCGGCCTGCCAAAGCGCGCTTGGCGCACGGTCAAGTGGCGGGAGGGTGCGGCCGAGCACCTGTCCTCGCGCTTTGCGCGCATGCGCGTTCGTGTGGCGCATCGCGATTACAATCTCACCGAAGGCCGGCCGGAAGAGTGGCTGCTGATCGAGTGGCCAAAGGGCGAGAACGAGCCGACCAAATATTGGCTTTCGACCCTTCCCAAGAACATCCCCTTCCACCGATTGGTTGACATCGCCAAACTGCGTTGGCGCATCGAGCGCGACTATCAGGACCTCAAACAGGAGGTCGGGCTCGGCCACTTTGAAGGGCGCGGGTGGCGCGGCTTCCATCATCACGCCACGCTGTGCATCGCGGCTTACGGATTTCTGATCTCCGAGCGGGAGACGATTCCCCCCTCAGGACCTCGTCCCGCCACGCTGTTCCCGGAACTTGCCGTACCCGACGGTTACCGACCCAGGGGCTCCGCCCTTGCGGCCTGAACGCCACATCCCGAACTCCGTCGCAACCATGCGCCGGCGATTGATCGTCGCGCTCGTCAGAAGCCTGCCGCGATGTCCGTGCTGCAACGCTGCAATCGCAACACCGTCGCCGCGCAGAAATTCATGACACAGTCAAATTACCAGGTGTGCTTGAAACCTGCGGCAATGCTCTTGCTGCTTGCAGCGCTGCCCGGATCGGTGATGGAGGTTGTCACATTGAGCGGGCCGATAACGCGCTGCTCGGCGCTCAGCTTGTTGTGCCACTGGTTGTCGGCGTTCGACGTGACGACGCCGGCCGACAATGTCGTGCTGGTCGGCGCCAGATTGAGGCGCACCGAGCGGTCGGACTGCAAGAGCGAACCGCCCGGCGGTTGCGGCGTCGCACCGGCGCTCTGCAGCGATTGCGTCACCGAATATTTGTCCTGCAGCGTCACCGACACGGTTCCGCTCAACGGAACTGTGCGGCTGAGCGTTGCGGCGATCTCTCCTTTCTCCTGACTCGGGTCGAACCGCGCGTCGACAGTCGTTTTGTCGAAGATCACCGGCGCCACACCGGGGCCACTCATGCTGCCCCACACCGCGCCGGTGGAGCGTGTCACCGACGGATTGACCGCCACGGTGTCGGCCATGGCGGACGGCTGCTCGGGAGAGAGCTTGGCGTCCATGCCGAACTTGGTGTCCCAGTCGGTTGGCAGGCGGCGGCCGATCGTCAGCGCGACGGAACCGTCGGGCTTTTCGGTGCGGGTGCCGAACGTCGAGCCGCTCGAATTCTGCGCGCGCGCCGGACTCGCCAATACGGCGGCCAGCGCAATGGCTGCTGAAAATCCTGCTGCTGTTGCGTATCGCATGCCCATCCACCCGATCGCGCGCAGTTGTCCCGGCGATTCGGGCGAAGTTTTGAAATTTTTGCGGCAGGCCGCGCGATGCGGTTAACGCGTTAGTAACCGACCAGGATCTCCGCAACCGCAGGCTTGATCGTCTTCAAGTTCGGATCGCTGGATATTAACTGCTTGTCTCCCGACACGGCGCCACGGGCGTCGCCCGCCGCCTTGGTGTCGGCCACGAGCCGGATGCCGACCCTGCAGCCGCCAGGCAGCGAGGTGAGGGCGCCGCCTTCCCAGCCGAGCACCGACGCGGAACCGTCGGCGTCGAAGCCGCTGAGCTTGAACGGCCGGCCGTTGATCTTCTCCAGCGCCGCGAGCTGGGTGCCGAGCTTCAGGCCCTTTGGCGCGGTCCACTGCGACTGGCCGTTGATCACCACCATCGATAGGTCGGTGCGCGCCGCGTCGTTGTTCCAGATCACCTCGAGCCGCCGCTTGGCTTCGTTCGGATAGAGAACGGTGGCCTTGACCTTGGTGCCGTCCGGGCCGTCGACCTCGCTGAACACGATGTTGCGCGAGTCATACTTGATCGCGAGCTTGAGGTGCGTCGTGTTCTTGACGAACGTGCCGCCGCACGTCACGGCGTTGGCTGGCGCCGCGGCGACCCGCGGCTTCGGCGGCGGCTTGGACGCATCGTCGTCGTCCATTTTTGGACGTGCTTGCCGCGGTGCGGGCGGCTGTGTTTGACGGGGCTGCTGCGTCTGCGCCGGCTGCTGGGGTTGTGGCTGCGTCTGCGGCGGCTCGGGGGTCGGCCAGCGGTCCTGCACGGTTTTCGACGACGGAGCCGGTGGGGGCGGGAACTGCGCCGGCGCAAGGGACGGCAGCAACGTCAACCCGCCTGCCAACGCCGATATCTGCAACAACTGGCGCTTCATCGTCTCCTCCGGACTTGGCGGCAACTTGGCGGCACGCGGCCCCGGACGGCCGGCGCGCAAGATACACCGCTTTGCACCGGGGAAAAGCCCGGTGTGACGCCCCGCCTGCCGAGGAATCCGCCTCATGGGGCCGAAATGTGGTCGCCTGGTGCGGTGTTTGGTGACGCGCCGCCACCCCATTGCGCGCCGTGCCTCGACTGCGCTAGCGACAGGGCAGGGAGGACATTCCATGCGCAGCACCCTTGCAGCCGCGATCGTTGCGCTGGCCGTTCCTGCCATCGCATTGGCCCAGACCACCCCATCGGAAAGAGGCAACCCAGTGAGCCAGGTCACGCCCGAAATCGTCAAAGCATTCGCTCCGACCGGCAAGCTGCGCGCCGCGATCAACCAGGGCAACAGTGTGCTGGTGCAAAAGCAGGCCGGCGGCGCCGAGCCCAAGGGCGTCACCATCATGCTGGCGAAGGAGCTTGGCAAACGGCTCGGCGTGCCGGTCGAGCTGGTGCTGTTCAACGCGGCGGGCGAGGTGTTCGCGGCGCTGAAAGAAGGCCGCTGGGACATCGCCTTCCTCGCCATCGAGCCGGTGCGCGCCGCCGAGATCGACTTCACGCCGCCCTACGTGATCATCGAGGGCGCCTACATGGTGGCGAAGGATTCAGCCCTGCAGACGCCGACCGACGTCGACAACAAGGGCATCCGCATCGCGGTCGGCAAGGGCTCGGCCTACGACCTCTATCTGACGCGGACCATCAAGAACGCCGAGATCGTGCGGGCGTCGACCGGCGGCGGACAGGCGTCGATCGATCTGTTCCTCAAGGAGAAGCTCGAGGTCGCGGCCGGCGTGCGGCAACCGATCGCCGAATACGCCAAGACCAATCCGGACGTGCGCGTGATGCCGCAGCGCTTCATGGCGATCGAGCAGGCGATGGGCACGCCGAAAGGCCGCGCCGCCGCGGTGCCCTATCTCAAGGGCTTCATCGAGGAGATGAAGAAGTCGGGCTTCGTCGCCGACGCGCTGAAGGCGACCAATCAGCCCGACGCTCAGGTCGCGCCGGCGGCTCCTTAGGTGCGCATGATCTGATCGGACCTGCCTTCGCCCGCCGAAGCATCAAACCAAAATACGAGCATTGCTAAGGCTTCGCGCAGGCAAGAAACCGGTCTCCACTTTTCGGGATCATGCGCGACTAAAAGCGAGAGCGGCTGCGCTGCACCGGCACCGCGCGATCTGGTCCTGTGTAGAACGGGTTGAGCCCGCACGAGCCGCCGACGCCCGACACCGCCCAGCGGCACTGCTCAGCGACATGAAGTAGCAATTGCTGCCGTTGCCGCCGTTGCCGCTGTAGTGCGCGCACCAGCGGTACGGGTCGGCCCGGGCGCCGTCGAACGCCGCGCCGGCGGCGAGCAGAAGAAGCGCGGCGAACGCGATACGCATCGTGACTCCACTATGAGCGCGTGCGGGCGCGCCGTTTCACCGGCGGACCGTCGACCGGGACGCCGTCGTAGAAGCCATTGGGCCGGCAGGTGCTGGTGGTCATGCCGGAGATCGCCCAGCGGCATTGCTCGAGCGTGACGAAGTAGCAGTTGCTGCCGCCGGTGCGGCCGCCGTAGTCGGCGCACCAGCGGTAGGGGTCGGCCTTCACCGTGTCGAACACGGATCCGGCGGCGAGCAGCGCGAGCGCGGTGAGTGCGATACGCATGGGCTAAGCCGGGCGCCGCTTGGCGGGACGCGCGCGCGGCCAGTCCGTCGGCGTGCCGGTGAAGAACGGATTGATCGCGCAGGTGCCGCCGTTGCCGGAGATCGCCCAGCGGCATTGCTCCAGCGTGACGAAGTAGCAGTTGCGGCCGCCGCCGCGGCCGCCGCCGTATTCGGCGCACCATGCGTAAGGATCGGCCTTTGCCGGTTCGAACAGCGATCCGGCGGCGAGCATTGCGAAAGCGGCAAGCACGATGCGCATGGGCACCTCCTTTAATAGTAGCGCGGCGGTGATGGACGCCGCGGCGCGGGTTGCGATGGACCCGTGTAGAACGGGTTGGGCGAACAGAAGCCGCCGACGCCGGAGACCGTGGCGCGGCATTGCTCCAGGGTGAGGAAGTAGCAGTTCTTCGAGCCGCCGAGCCCGCCGCCGGTGTATTCGGCGCACCAGGCATAAGGGTCGGCTTGCGCGCGGGCTTCGCTGCTGGCCAGCGGCGCAGCTATGACAAGAGCGAAAGCGGCAACGGCATATCGGATCATGGAAAGCTCCAATTCAATAAATGCGCGCGCGGCGTCTGACTTGCACGCCGTCCTCCGGCGTCACCACCGGACGGCCGTCGAAAAATGGATTGGGCACGCAGCCGCCGCCGTTGCCCGAGATGGCCCAGCGGCACTGTTCAAGCGTGATGAAATAGCAATTGCGGCCGCCACCCATGCCGCCGCCGCCGTATTCGGCGCACCAGCGATACGGGTCGGCCTTGGCCTCGCCGCCGGTTGCGCCGGCGGCGAGGATGAGAGCGAGCGAAGCGATTGCGTGTCGGTTCAAGGGCCCTCGCTTAGTAGTAGATCACCCTCCGCGGCGCGCGAACCACGAAGGTGTCTTGCGGCGTGACGATCGGCCGGCCGGTGTAGAATTGATTCAGCGTGCAGGTGCCGCCGAGCCCGGAGATCGCCGCGCGGCACTGGTTGAACGTGAGGAAGTAGCAGTTGCGTCCGCCGCCGCGGCCGCCGTATTCGGCGCACCATTGATAGGGATCGGCCTGCGCCGGCTGCGGCGTCGCGCCGACGAAGGTGGACAGGCAGAGCGCCGCGAAGGCGGCCCGGACCAGATTGGACTTGATGGACATGGACATCTCCTGATGATGGCCGGCCGCGCCGGCGTTTCCGCTGTCCGTTCGTCTGCGTCCGACAAACAAAGGTTCAAGGCCGGGCGGTTGTTCCACGCCCATGCACTGTGGGTCACGATACGCCTGCCGCGACGGCGCGTCAGTGCCGCCTCTCGCGCCGCACCATCAACTTTGCTTGATGCGGTGAGGAAACTCCGGCAGCGGTATATGCATCGCGAGCAGAGCATTCGTTTCCTTTGGTCGTGCGAAATCGATGGCGGACTTTGCGGCGCCGCAGGCCGTCTTCCACTTTGCTGCCTCACCGCAGTGAGGGAGCGGAGCGCCGAAAGGCGCCTCTTCAGTTTCGCCTTGCGGCGCGCGCCTCATGCGCTGAGACGCTCGCCTTCCGGCGCTCCACCGCGGCGATTTTTGGTTCCTCGGGACCGTAACTTTCAGCGACGGATGGGTGGGCCTTCCACCTCGGGATCGGGAGGCTTTCGCCGCCCTTCCTCCGTCACCCACCAGCCCACTCAAGGGCGGCCCCGCATAGTCGGGACGGACGGTGACCCGGGCCTCCCGGGGCCGGATTTGCGAAATCCGACCGCAGGCGCCGCACCCCGCTCCGCCAACCAAGCGCCCCTAGAAGACGCCCTCGATTGAGTGGGGTATTTGGAATATAGTCCTATATGCGGGATTGTCAAGGACATCACTATTCGCGGGCGAGCCAAGCTTCAGCTTTCTCTTTGGTCGGAAACGACCCCAATTCGCAATATTCCGGCCCGTCTTCGGCCGTTTCTGGCGACCAAAGTACAACGTACCCATTCCCCTCCTGTTCGATGACGTGGGTTAGGTCGTCACTCTTGAATGGCGACATATGTCGCGCCCCGCAGCGCGGACAATCATCGTCGCACGTGCACGACCACTCGTCGGTCCAGGAAGAATCACAACGGTCGCAGATGTAGTAGTTCAGAAACCAAGCCATTGATTGTCCCTGCTCTGACGAGCGGCAAAACCTAGGCCGAAGATTATTGTCGTAGCCGATAAAATCCGCGCGATACAAAATCGAGATAACCGCGATCACGCAAAAACTGAAGCTGCTGCCGAATCTTCTGTTTGACGTGTTTGTTGTTCGGATAGAGATCGCTCAATCTAGCTTCGAAAGCATAGACGTCATGGATTTGAAATTCACGCTTGCCGATAAGTTCTACACACTTCATCACTTCAATGAGCCAACCCCGCGCATCCGCTGAGGTATCTCGCAAGAAAATCGTGTTCTGCCACTGCGCAAGAACCGATTTTTTGGATTGAAGTTCGCCGCTGCGCACAAAAAAGATTTTTCCGGCTTCTGGAATTTGATGCAGCAAGATGTTGCATCCCACCCAGCCAGCCCGACGTGCTGTTAGTGCGAGAGGCTTCCGTTCCTCGATGATCTCCTGAACAAAAAAATGCTTGGGAACTACGAAGAAATTGACGACTTCCAGCTTCTTCAAGTCGTAGTTCAGAAGAAAAAGGTTGGGGTTATTTTCTGCTGCAAGACGTTCGCACATTGTGCGGAACGCTCCGTCGACCACCTTCGGTCCGAACTTGCCCTTTTGACTTTTTAGCTCGTATTCTTCCCGACACGATGAACAGTGGAAGTCAGCAACAGGACTGTTCGCGGGAAATGGATCGACTTTCTCGTTTCCACAATTTGGACAGTATACCGACTGTTGCACCCAACGCTCAGTCCACGACCGAGCGCTCTGAGAGCCGCTCAAATACGGAGTCTGTGCTTCCTCAAAGCCCAACTTCATAGGGGTGGGCTAGCAGACCTACTTTAAGTCGCTGTTAATCCAAGGCTTGCTCGCAAAACTGCAACGGACGCGCTACATGGGCGTGCCCGCTGTTGCCTTCCCCAAAAAGCTGAGTTCGCTATCTCCCCCGCTCCGGCACATAAATCTGCGGCACGGGCGCCCTTGAATCCTGCGGGTTGACCGCGCGCGGCTGCGTCATGTCCTGCGGGTTGCCGCGGCGCGACACATCCTGCGAGTTGGCCGGGTTGGTGCCCGGCGCGCGGCCGGTGGTGCCGACGGCGGACGGCGCCGGCGGGTTGGCGCCCGGCGAGGGTGATGCACCGGGGACTTGCCCGGTGACGGGCGAGCCCGGTGTTGCCGGTGAAGCTGGCGATGTGGGCGAGGAGGCAGCGCCGCCGGTGCTGGCGCCGCCTGTGCTGCTGCTGCTGCCGCCGGCGCCGCCGGAACTCTGGGCCAAAGCGAAGCCGCCGGTGAGGGCGAGCGCCGCGAGCGTTGCGCAAATGCGTTTCATGCCGATGCTCCTTGATGCGTCTCGAGGACAACGGCTGATCGAGGGGCTGCGTTCCATATGTCGCCCCCACCCCAACCCTCCCCCGCAGGCGGGGGAGGGAGCGCACCGCCGCCGCGGCTAATCAGTAGCGCGGATGATCCGCGCGCCACTGGCCGGGGCGCTCGAAGTCGCCGGCCCACAGTCCGCGCTTGCCTTCGCGCGCGTCGCGCTCGGCCGCGGCGTAGCGGCCGTGGCTGTGCTGGCGCAGTTCGAACGCGTGGCCGCCGCGCACCATCGCCTCGCTGAGGTCGCGGCCTTGGGCGGTGCAGAGCGCGACGCTGCGATCGTGGCTCGCGCCGACCGGCGTGCAGGTCACCTCGCGGCCGCCGATCAGCTCGGCAAGCGCGCGGCGCGCGCTCTCCCCGCAGCGGTAGCTGCGCCCTTGCGCGTCGCGGCAATCCTGGCGGCCTTCCGGCGCGTCGATGCCGAACAGGCGGATGCGCGAAGCGCCGATGATGAGCGAATCGCCGTCGACCACGCGGGCGCGGCCGGCGATCGCGTTGCCGGTCGGCTCCGGCGGTTCGGCGGGCGAGGGCGCGCGCTGGTCCTGGACGTACTGCGCGATCGCGGCTCCGATCGCGATGATGACGAGCCAGATCAGGAGGGACTTGGGAGAGCGCATCAGGGAATTGTAGCACGCGCAGCATACGCGATTTACCTCTCCCCGCTCGCGCTGGCGAGCGCAGCGAGCGGCCAGCGCGAGCACTTTGAAATGGCCTCGCCGGACCCTCGTTCCGCTTCGCTCCACTCGGCGGCGCGGCAAGCGGGGAGAGGTCGGATCGCCGTAAGCGCGTTCACGCGCGTCTCCGACGCGCTATGGCGATCCGGGTGAGGGGGACTCTCCACACGCGGAAACTCCCCCTTGTAACTCTGCTTTGCCGTTGTCGGATAATATTCGGACTGCGGTGGCGGGCGACGGCGCGTGCATCGCGCCGTCCGCGATCGTTCGGTCATGAATGACGCTATTGCAGCGTCTTCAGCTTGTCCGTGATGCACTTGTTGACCCAGTCGGCGCGCGCCTCGATGTTCTTGAACGAGGTGTTGGCGTTGCCCTGGGCCCAGCAGGTCTGCCGGACTTCGAGCACCGGGTCGACTGGCGGCTGATCCTGAGCCTGCTGTGGCGGCACGGGCGGCACGTTGGCGCCGCGTGTGGCGGCAGGCGCGCCGCGGCGTTGTCCGGGCGCCGGCTTATCGGCGGCCGGCGGTGGAGTTGCGGCGGTGGGCTGCGCGGGTTGCGTTGCCGCCGGCGGCGCCGGCTCGCTGGTGAGGCAGCCGGCGAGGGTGAAGCAAAGCAATAGAGCGGCGGCGCGGATCACTCACCGTCTCCGCGGCTTGAAGCCGCCGCGCATGCCGGGCTTGCCGAGCGTGGAGCGTGGACTGGTTTTTGATGCCGGGATCGATTCCACGCCGGGGCCCATCTCGTCGAGCAAGGGTTTACGCGGACCCGCCTTCGCGCTGCGCGCTACGGCGGGCAAGCTTGGCCGTTTTGCGGTCGGGTCGTCCACCATGGCGAGTTCGGTGGCGCGCAGTCGCTTGAGCTCGTCGCGCAGCCGCGCCGCCTCCTCAAAATCCAGATCCGCCGCCGCCGCCCGCATCCGTTTCTCCAAGTCCTCCAGCACCGCCTGGAAATTGTGTCCGATGGTGGCGGCATCCTCCCCGCCGATTCCGGACAAGCCGCCTTCGGTCGAAACCAGAACGTGGTCGCGCTCGTAGACGCTGGAGAGAATGTCGCCAATCGATTTCTTGATGCTCTCCGGCGTGATGCCGTTTGCTGTGTTGTATTCGACCTGTTTCTCGCGGCGGCGATTGGTTTCCTCCATCGCGCGCTGCATTGAACCCGTGACCTGGTCCGCGTAGAGGATTACCTTGCCGTCGACGTTGCGGGCGGCGCGGCCGATGGTCTGGATCAGCGAGGTTTCGCTGCGCAGGAAGCCTTCCTTGTCGGCGTCGAGGATCGCGACCAGAGCGCATTCGGGGATGTCGAGGCCCTCGCGCAGCAGGTTGATGCCGACCAGCGCGTCGAACGCGCCGAGCCGCAGGTCGCGGATGATTTCGATGCGCTCCAGCGTGTCGATATCGGAGTGCATGTAGCGAACGCGGATGCCCTGCTCGTGCAGGTATTCGGTGAGGTCCTCGGCCATCCGCTTGGTCAGCACGGTGACCAGCGCGCGGTAGCCCTGGCGCGCGATCTCGCGCACCTCTCCGACCAGATCGTCGACCTGGGTGCGCGCCGGACGCACCTCGACCGGGGGATCGATCAATCCGGTCGGGCGGATCACCTGCTCGGTGAACACGCCGCCGGCCTCGTTCATCTCCCAGGCGCCCGGCGTCGCCGACACGCTGACCGTCTGCGGCCGCATCGCGTCCCATTCCTCGAAGCGCAGCGGCCGGTTGTCCATGCAGGACGGCAGCCGGAAGCCGTATTCGGCGAGCGTCGCCTTGCGCCGGAAGTCGCCGCGGAACATGCCGCCGAGCTGCGGCACGGTGACGTGGCTCTCGTCGGCGAAGATCAGCGCGTTGTCGGGCACGTATTCGAACAGGGTGGGCGGCGGTTCGCCGGGCTTTCGGCCGGTGAGATAGCGCGAGTAGTTCTCGATGCCGGCACAGCTTCCGGTCGCTTCCATCATCTCGAGATCGTAGAGCGTGCGCTGCTCCAGGCGCTGCGCCTCCAGCAGCCGGCCGGCGTGGTGCAGCTCGTCGAGCCGCTGCTTGAGCTCGAGCTTGATGCCGGAGATCGCCTGCAGCAGCGTCGGCCGCGGCGTGACGTAGTGCGAGTTCGCGTACACCTTCACGAACTCCAGGTCGTCGGTCTTCTGGCCGGTCAGCGGATCGAACTCCTCGATCTTGTCGACTTCGTCGCCGAACAGGTGGACGCGCCACGAGCGGTCTTCGTAGTGCGCCGGGAAAATGTCGATGGTGTCGCCGCGCACCCGGAACGAGCCGCGCGCGAAGTCGCTGGTGCGCTTGTATTGCAGCGCCACCAGGTCGGCGAGCAATTGCCGCTGGTCGATCTTGTCGCGCTGCTTGATCGTGAAGGTCATCGCCGAATAGGTCTCGACCGAACCGATGCCGTAGATGCACGACACCGAGGCGACGATCACCACGTCGTCGCGCTCCAGCAGCGAGCGCGTCGCGGAGTGGCGCATGCGGTCGATCTGCTCGTTGATCGAGGATTCCTTCTCGATGTAGGTGTCGGTGCGCGGCACATAGGCTTCGGGCTGGTAGTAATCGTAGTACGAGACGAAATACTCCACCGCGTTGTCCGGGAAGAAGCTCCTGAACTCGCCGTAGAGCTGCGCGGCCAGCGTCTTGTTCGGCGCCAGCACCAGCGCCGGGCGCTGCGTCGCCTCGATTACCTTCGCCATGGTGAAGGTCTTGCCCGAGCCGGTGACGCCGAGCAGCACCTGGGTGCGGTCGTTGCGCTTCACGCCCTCGACCAGATCCTTGATCGCTGTCGGCTGATCGCCCTTCGGCTCGAAGTCGGACTTGATCACGAGTGGTTTGCCGCCTTCGGATTTCTCCGGGCGCGGCGGACGGTGCGGGGTCCAGACTTGCGGCGTGTTGAACTCGGCGCGGCCCTCACGCAGCAGGCGATCCAGCGATTCCATGCTGGCGGTGACGCCGAGCGTGATCGGCTGCGGCGTCGGGCGGTGCATCTGGCGCTTCTCGCGCCGCGGCTCGGCGATGTCGGAAATCTCGTCGAATGGCGCCGAGGCGGATTGCTCCTCAGTCTGATTGTCGCTGACCAGCGGTTTCGACGGATCGCCGTCGAAGCCGAGCGCCTTGCGCAACTCTGCATTGATGTCGAGCGCAGGCGACATCTCGCGGCCGGGCGGCGTGTAGCCCGACTGCGGGCGTTCTGCGAAACCTTCGCGCGCGACCTGAGTCGACTTGCGGCCCTGATGTTCGTTGCGAATGCCGGAGCGCCGCTCGAACGAATTGTCCGGCGGCGGCTGCAAGCCGGTTCCCGAACCGAGTCCCGCGGTGCCGCGCTCGATGCCCGGATTGAGCAGCCGGTCGAGTGCGGGTTCCGATGCCGGCGCCTCGGGCCGCGCCGCCTTGGCGCGCGTCGGGCGCGCATAATCGCGCGGCTTTTTCGGTCGGTCAGGGGATTTCGGCATCGGGACGAATATGGGGCGAGTCTGTGGATCGGGAAAGGGCAGTAGCCGCGATTGCAATGTGTTACCTTGGACTTCGGGGCAAATTATGAAGCGGCGCGATTTCATCACGTTGCTCGGTGGCGCGGCGGCATCGATCGCATGGCCCGCGATGGCGCGCGCGCAGCAGCCGGTCCGCGTCAGGAAGATCGGCCTGCTGCAGGGCCTGGCGGCCAGCGACCCCGACTGGCAACGCCGCCTCGCGGCGTTCCGACAGGGGTTGGCCGATCTCGGCTGGGTGGAAGGACGCAACGTCGTGTTCGAGTACCGCTTCGCTGACGCAAAGCCCGAGCGGCTGCCCGCGCTTGCCGCCGAACTCGTCCA
This sequence comes from uncultured Alphaproteobacteria bacterium, assembly GCA_963814215.1. Taxonomy (GTDB): domain Bacteria; phylum Pseudomonadota; class Alphaproteobacteria; order Rhizobiales; family Xanthobacteraceae; genus Z2-YC6860. The sequence goes on from CAWFCM010000001.1 coordinate 26,795, forward strand.
GGCCAAGGTCGAAGTCATCGTCACCAACGCGGCGCAGCCCGTCGAGGCGGCCCGCGCCGCGACCGGCACGATCCCGATCGTGATGGCGGCGGTCGGCGACGCGCTGGGCGGCGGTTATGTCGCCAGCCTGGCGCGGCCCGGAGGCAACATCACGGGATTCACGCTGGTCGCGACCGAGCAGAGTGCCAAGCGCCTCGAACTGATCAAGGAAATCCTGCCGGGCGTGACGCGCGTGGCGGTGCTTTGGAACGCCGACGCGTCCGGCCACCGCCGGCAATGGGCGGAGATGCAGCCCGCGGCTGCGAAGCTGGCGATTGCGCTTCAATCCACGCCTGTCAAGACCACAGACGACATCGCGGCGGCGCTGCGCGCCGCCGAGCAGGAGGCGGCCCAAGCCATCGTCACGATGGAGGATCCGATGATCCAGTCGCGCCGTGCCGCCATCGCCGAATTTTCCATCCTGCGGAAAATCCCGGTGATGGGCGAGTTCAGAGCCATGGCGGACGCCGGCGCGCTGATGGCCTACGGTCCAAACCAGATCGACCTGTGGCGCCGAACGGCCGTCTACGTCGACAAGATATTCAAAGGCGCGAAGGCGGCCGATCTGCCCGTGGAGCAGCCCACCAAATTCGAGCTGACGATCAACCTTAAGACCGCGAAGGTGCTCGGCGTCGCCGTGCCGCTGAGCATGCAGGCGGCCGCCGACGAGGTGATCGAATGAAGCGGCCAAAACAAAGGCGGCCGGCTTTTGCCGGCCGCCTGTCTCTGGCTTGACGATAATCTCAGGCCGCGTCGCGGTTCTGATCGGCCGATGCGCCGTCCTGCATCAGGCGGCCGAGGTTCATGGCTTCGAGCAGCGTTTCGACCTCCTGGCGGGCCGTTGCATGCGACAGGGTCGGGCGCTTGCCGAGCACGGCTTCATTGAGCTCGTCGAACGCGGTTAATCCGCGCAGGAAGAATTCGCGGAACACGACGCGCTCGGCCAGCCCTTCGACGCAGCGGAAGCCGAGCTTGCGCGACAGCGCTTCGATCCCGGCGCCGACCAGCCGCTTGTTGTGCGTGGAGGTCATGGAAAGCCGGTTCCGCAGCACGATCCAGTCGGTATCCGCCAGCCCGGAGACGCGCCGCTGATGCCGCGCCTGCTCCACCGTCTCGGCGTAGTTGCTGACGGCGGTGACCGCCATGGTGTCGGGGTCGAGGCCTCCCAGCACGTCGAGGTCGACAAAGCTGTCGTTGAGCGGCGTGATCAGGATGTCGGCCATCGAATGGGCCAGCCGCATCATGGGGCTGTCATAGCCGGGCGTATCGACGACGATGAAGTCGTGATTGCGTCCCAGCGTATCGAGCGCGTTGGAGAGCACTTCAGCGGCAACGACCTCATCCTGCGTGCCGAGGCACAGATGCTCAGTGCTTTCGAGGCCGCGGGCAGCGCGTGCCGCCCAGGTGCGCCTGTTTTCGATGTAGTGCGTGAACGTCTTCTGCCGCGAATCGAGATCGACCGTCGCGACGCGCAGGCCGCGCTTCAGCAACGCGACCGCGATATGCATGGCGACGGTGGACTTTCCCGATCCGCCCTTCTCATTGGCAACAACAATCACGCGGACAGGTCGCAAAGCCGCATGTGCGCTCGACATAAGGCGCTCTCCAGTTCCGATTTGGTTGTCCCGTGGTGGAGGTTCCACTAACGCTGATTCGTTCAGTTTCATCAACTGCGACAAGCTGATGCGACGGCCGCGGAGCCCGATTTGTTTTTTCGAAGTGTCAATGAGTCACGCAGTGTGGCGCCTGAGTCACGCAATATTGCGTCTGAGTGACGCAATGTGACAGCCGATGCCCCCCGACGGGAATCGGTTCCAGTCGGCAATTCGACGTCCGGCCGGCACGACGCCGGCCGGACGCCGCAATATTTCTACTGGTTGGCGTTCACCAGCCGATAGGCACCCCGTTCAAATGCATCGTAGACGGCCAACGCCTTGGCGTCGGCGAACGGCAGGTACTGCATCAGAATCACGCCGGAGATGCCGCGGGCCGGATCGATCCAGAAGTAGGTGTTGTTGATGCCGCCCCAGCTCAGGCTGCCGGGCGAGCGCTTGCCGGGCACCTGGTCGGCCGTGATCAGAAAGCCTGGACTCCATTGGTCGCGGCCGTCCGCGATGAAGGAGAAGTCGGCGCTGCGCGGCAGCGCGGTCTTCAGCGCCGGGACCCGGATGGAACCCATGGCGTTCTGGCTCATCAGCGCCACCGTCTCGGCTTTGAGTACACGCGCGCCGTCGAGCTGGCCGCCGTTGAGGAACATGCGGACAAAGCGCCCGTAGTCGCTCGCGGTCGATGCAAGTCCGCCGCCGCCGGCCGGCGCCGGAATGGTGAGACCCGGCTGCGTCGCCTGCAATTCGACGGCGCCGTCCATCTTGGCGCCAGCGCGCTGCTGCGCGGCGACCAGGCGCGCCGCCTTCGCCTCCGGTATGTTGTAGGACGTGTCGTCCATCTTCAGCGGCGCGAAGATGTTCTGACGGAAATAGTCCTCGAGCTTCTGGCCGGAGATGACCTCGACCAGCCGTCCGACCACGTCGGTGCTGGTGCTGTAGTGCCAGCGCTCGCCGGGATCGAACAGCAACGGCCCGCCGAACGGGAATTTTTCGCCGGCGGCCGGCTTGAAATCGCGCCAGATCGCGCTGGTGAACGGAAAAGCGAGACCGGACGTGTGGGTCATGAAGTGCCGGACGGTCGCCGGCCTTGATGCCGGGCGGAGTTTGTAGGCGCCGGTTGCAGCATCGAAAGATTCGATCACCTGCAGCTTTGCAAGCTCCGGCAGATATTTCTCGGCCGGGTCGTCGAGACTGAGGCGGCCCTGCTCGACGAGCTGCATCAATGCCAGCGACGTGATCGGCTTGGTCATCGAGGCAATGCGAAATATGGAATCGGCGTTCAGCGCGCGCCCGGTCGAGACGTCCGCGACGCCGAACGCGCCCTGATAGAGAACGCGCTGGCGATCCGTGATCAGCGCAACCACGCCCGGCACGTCCTTGCGCTCGACCGCGCCGCGCAGGCTGGCATCGAGGGCCGCGCTGCCCGAAGAGTTTTGTGCGTATGTGCTGCCGGCAACGGCTGCGATTGCGATGTTGATGCTGATGAGAGCTCCGGCGGTCTTCCGACTCATGAACGCCTCCCTGTTGTGCGTGGTCCGATATCGCCTGCGCGATCCAAACCGGATTTTATTTTGACGCCTGCTTCGACGAAGCTGCGTCACGGCATTGCTTCTGCCTGTTGTGCGGCGAATTTATCACCGGCGCTGCATCGTGTCCCCATTGGGCACGCGACGGAACGCGAGGCGATGGGCATGAAGTGCGCCGTCGCCCACCTCGCTGGACTGCCCACGCGCCAGCCCGCAATCCTGTTTCCGCACGTGCCGGAGAGCACGCTGCTGCCCCGATTTTGATGCGGAAGGGCTATGTCGTTTCGCCGGTCGCCCATCTCCGAAGCCCGGTTTCTTTTCGTGCGGCAGGCGGATATGTTCCTGCCCATCATGACAGTGACCATGGAACACGCGCGCCGGGAAGCTTGCCAGGCGGGCGGCTTTGCCGGGGGGATCGCTACGCTTGCCGAGGGCAAGCTGTACGCGTTGCAAAACCCATACAAGCTCGACGGCCGGGTCAGCTCCTATCCGGCCAGCGCGCGGGGCTGGTCGGTGGCGAACTGCTACCTGCTGAAGCAGCCCGACGCTGCGATGCTGATCGACACCGGTTTCGGCAAGGATGAGCAGCTCATCATCTCGCAAATTGAGTCGCTGATTGCGCCGAAGTCGCCGTTGTCGCTATTCCCGTTGCGGCTCAATGAATTCATGTCGATCAACAACGTCGAGACCTTCGCCGGGCACTTCAACATCGAAACCTGCTACACGAGCAATCCGGACGCGGCGCTCTGGTTCGACTTCGGCGCCAAGACGGACGGCCGCAGCATCCTGGATTCGATGCCGGTCACGGCGGTGACCCGCTCCGACACCATCAAGCTCGGCAAGCAAGGCCGCGAGATCGACGTCATGCAGGCGCCGATCCGCCTGATCGCGACGCGCTGGCTGTATGACGGCGACACCAAGACGCTGTTCTCGTCCGACATGTTCACCCATGTCTGGCGTGAGCGCACCGAAGGACCGTGGATCGTCACCGACGAGACCGATACGGCGACCGAGCGCGAGATGCAATCGTTCATGTTGAACACCCGATACTGGTGGCTGGAGGGCGCGCCGACCGACTCGATGCGGCGCGGCATCGCCACCGTGTTCGACAAATACGACATCGAAACCATCGCGACCGGCTACGGCTGCATCCTGCGCGGCCGCAAGACGGTGGCGCGGGCCTACAAGATGCTCGATCAGATCCTGAAGAAGATGGACAAGAGCGTGGCGGTGTCGCGCTACGTCGACCGCGACGAGGAACGCTGATGACACTGAAGACGGTCGCCACGAATCCGCACCGGATGCCACGCGAGATCGCGCCGGGCGTGTTCTGGATCGGCGACTGCCTGTCGCAGCGTCACAAGGGCAAGGTTTATCACGGCTACAACGCAGCGTTTCTGGTGGCCGGCGAGACGGCGTCGTGTCTGGTCGAGACCGGGCACCCGAAGGACTTCCCGGTCATCGAGTTGCACATTGCCAAGCTGCACGCTCAGGGCATTCCGCCGCTGAAGTATCTCTTCATCACGCACCAGGAGACGCCGCATTCCGGCGGCCTCGGGCGCGTGCTCAAGACCTACCCCGACGTGATCCTGTGCGGCGACGTCAGCGACTATCACCTGTCGTTCCCGCAGTTCGAGCACCGCATGAAGTTCATGAAGGAGAACGACGAGATCGACCTCGGTGGCCGCTCCATCATGGCGGTCGAGCCGGTGATCCGCGATCTGCGCACCACGTGGTGGGGCTTCGACACCAAGGAGCGGGTGCTGTTTCCCGGCGACGGCTTCGCCTACAGCCACTATCACCAGGACGGCCACTGCGGGCTGGTCGCCGAGGAAGCCATCTCGCTCGACCTGCCGGACGTGTCGTCGACCTTCGCCGACCTCGCGCTGTTCTGGACCAAGTTCGCCGATATGAACGTGTACTGCGACCGGCTCGACGTGCTGATCGAGCGGCTCGGCGTCAAGACCGTGGCGCCGACCCACGGCCTGCCCATCACCGATGTGAAGTCGACGGTGCCGAAAGTTCAGCAGGGGTTGAAGGAAGCGGCGCTGATGCCGGAGTCGGGCACCAACGAGAAGGTCGTTCTGACCGCGCCAGCGGCGGAGTAGGCGCGAGCCGTTTGCTCACACACGGCTTACAGGCAATGTGCTAGTCTGAACCATGCGGCGGCGCGATTTTTTCAGGATGATGGCCGGCACGGCGACCGCGTCCTCGATACTTGGACCGTTTGCGGTGCATTCGCAGCAAACGCCGATGCCGGTGATCGGATTTCTCGGCAGCACGTCGCCCGGACCGTATACCGCCCTGGTGGCCGCGGTCCGGCAGGGCCTGAAAGAAACCGGCTATGTCGAGGGCCAGAACGTGGCCATCGAATTCCGCTGGGCCAACGGTCAGCTCGACCGGCTGCCGGCGCTGGCGGCGGAATTGGTCAGCCGCAAGGTTGACGTCATCGTCACCAGCGGCTCGGTGCCTCCGGCGCTGGCGGCAAAAGCGGCAACCTCGGTGATTCCGATCGTCTTCCACACCGGCGCGGATCCCGTCGCCGTCGGCCTTGTCGACAGCCTCAACCGGCCGGGCGGCAATGTCACCGGCGTGAGCTTTCTCACCTACGCTGCGGCTCCGAAGCGGCTTGGCTTGCTGCGCGATCTCATCCCTACGCTCAACGTTCTCGGTCTGCTCGTCCATTCGAAAGACCCGGTGGCGGAGTCGGCGATCACTGAGCTAGCTGCGGCGGTGCGTCCGTTCGGCATCACGCTGCACATCGTGCGCGCCGCTAGTGAGTACGAACTCAACGACGCTTTCGCGGCGCTGGCGCAAAGAAAGGTCGATGCGCTCATCGTCAACACCGACCCGTTCTTTCGAATCCTAATGAATCAAGTCGTAGCGCTGGCGGCGCGCCACCGCATACCCGACATGTATTCAGGTCGCGACTACGCTGTGGCGGGCGGCCTCGTCGGCTACGGCGCCAGCATCGGCGACGCCTATCGTCAGCAAGGCATCTATGCTGGAAAAATTCTCAAGGGCGAGAAGCCTGCCGACCTGCCGGTCATGCAGTCGACCAAGTTCGAGTTCGTCATCAACCTCAAGACGGCAAGAACGCTCGGCCTCACGCCTTCGTCCGGGCTGCTCGCCATCGCCGACGAGGTGATCGAATAGTGGCGCGCGTGCCTACGTCTGCGACCGCAAGCAACCTTCCGATCCGTAGAGCGCCGGTGGTACGGTCGCCATCAACAGAACGTGGGAGGATCGCTTGCCGCTCAAACTCATGCTTCGTCCGCTGCTGGCTGGCGTCGCGCTGGCCCTCGCGGCCACCGCCGCGCCGGCGCAGGATTACCCCAATCGGCCGATCACCGTCATGGTGGGTCTGGCGGCCGGCGGTATCACCGACGTCACCGCGCGGCTTTATGCGGAGGCGGTCGCGAAGATCACCGGCCAGCGCGTGACGGTCGAGAACCGCACTGGCGCGGGCGGCGGCGTCGCCGCGGCGGCCGTGCAGAATTCTCCACCGGACGGCCATACGCTCTTGGTGTTCTCCGGCTCCCAGCACGCCACGGTGCCGGCGGTGGGCACCGCGACCTACGAGCCGGTGAAAGGCTTCTCGCCAATTACGTATCTGTTCAACAGCGTGGTGGTGCTGACCGTGCCGGCCGACAGCCCGGCGAACACGATGAAGGAACTACACGAGTGGGGCAGCAAGAAACAGGGCGGGCTTTCGTTTGGTACGCCGGGGCTGGGATCGCCCTCGCATCTGCTCGGCGCGAAAATCCTGATGGCCGACAAGGTGCCGTTCGAGTCCGTGCATTACCGCGGCGGAAATCCGATGATGGCCGATCTCGTCACCGGCCGCGTTGATTTCTCGTGGCCGACGCTGAACACCTCCCGCGCGCTGATCGCGGAGAAGAAGTTGCGCGCGCTCGCGCTCGATGCCGACAATCGCTGGGACCGGTTGCCGGACGTGCCGACGCTCAGCGAGCTTGGCTTCGGCAAGGAGAAGGTCGCGAGCTGGTTCGCGCTTGCCGGGCCCGCCGGCATGCCGCCCGCTTTGGTCAACCGCATCCGCGAACTTTTCATCCAGGCATCGAAGGACCATGAATTGCAAAAGCGGCTGGCCGAGAACGGCGTACCGATCGTTTCCAGCACGCCGGAGGAGATGGGCAAGGCGATGGTCCAGGAATGGGAAACCATGCAGCAACTCGCCAAGACGCTGAATCTCCGTCAGCCATGAGCCGTCCGCCGTTCCGCGCCGACGTGGTGGGGAGTTTCCTGCGTCCGGCGCGGCTCAAGGTCGCGCGAGAACAATTGCTCGGCCCGCAGACACCGGATCAGCACCTCGGTCCGCACGGCAACGCCGAGCTCGTCGCCATCGAGGACGAATGCATCCGCGAGGTCATCGCGATGCAGGAGCGCGCCGGCCTGCAGGCCGCGACCGACGGCGAGTTCCGCCGCCGGAGCTGGTGGCTCGACCTGATCATGGGTTGGGAGGGCTTTTCGGCCGACCGCAAGGGTCACTCCGAGATGTCATGGCGCAACGCCCAAGGCGTGACGCAGGCGTCGTCCCGCTTGTGGGTCACGGGCCCGATCCGCTGGCGCGAGAGCGCCACGGTGCGCGCATTCAAGTTTCTCAAGGAAAACTGCAAGATCGTGCCGAAGATCACGCTGCCTGCACCGCTGATCCTTCACATGTTCGGTGGCGGCGATAAGGGCATCCTGGAGGGACATTACAAGGACATCGATGCGTTTTGGGCGGACGTCGTCAAAGCCTATCGGACCGAGGTCAAGGCGCTGGTGGATGCCGGCGCCACCTACATCCAGTTCGACGATACCAGCATCGCGTTCCTGTGCGATCCGATGCACCGCGAGTCGGTGCGGCGCTGGGGCTCGGAGCCCGACGCGCTGTTGCGGCTCTACGCCGCGCGGATGAACGATGTGCTCGCCGACGTTCCCGCGCACGTCACGGTGACGTTCCACCAATGCCGCGGCAATCGCGAAGGCTCATGGATGGCGGAGGGCGGCTACGATCCGGTCGCCGACGTGCTGTTCAACGCGATCAACATTCATGGCTATTTTCTCGAATACGACTTTGCGCGGGCCGGCACGTTCGCGCCGCTGCGCCTGCTGCCGAAGGGCAAAGTCGTGGTGCTGGGCATCATGTCCAGCAAGACGCCGGAACTGGAATCCGCCGACGATCTGAAGCGCCGGATCGCCGAGGCGGCGAAATTCACGCCGCTCGATCAGCTTGCGGTCAGCCCGCAATGCGGCTTTTCCAGCTCGATCGGTGGAAATCCGTTGAGCGAAGACGCCCAGGAGGCCAAGCTCAGGCGGCTGGTTGAGGTCGCGCGCGACGTTTGGCACTGAGCGGAGGAGGGGGCGATGCGGGATCCGAGGATATCTTTCTTGGCGCTGTTCATGCTCGGCGCGTTCGCTCTCGCGTCCGCCGCCGCGCAGGACTATCCCAGCAAGCCGGTCAAGATCGTGGTCGGCTTCGCCGCCGGCTCGGTGTCCGATCTCACCGCGCGGATCATCGGCGGCAAGCTCGGCGAGGCGCTCAAGCAGCCGTTCGTCGTCGAGGTGCGGCCTGGCGCCGGGGCCAATGTCGCCACGCAATCGGTGGTGCGCTCACCGAAGGACGGCTACACGCTGCTGGTGGCGACGTCGTCGAGCACCATCCGCGGCCCGCAGTCGGCCAACTTCAATTTCGATTTCGGCGCCGACCTCGCGCCGGTCGCGCTGATCGCGAACGTACCATTCGTGCTCACCGCTTATCCCGGGCTCGGCGTGAAGACGGTGAAAGACTTCATCGCGCTCGCCAAGGCGAAGCCGGAGGGCCTGACGTTCGGCGGCACGCCGGTCGGCACCACCGGCCATCTCGCCGCGCAGCTTTTCAACCAGCGCGCCGGCACCAACCTTGTCATCGCGCCCTATCCGTCGACCGCGCAGGCCACCACCGACCTGATGACGGGGCGCATTTCGGTCGCGTTCGCCACCGCGTCGAACGTGCTGCAACTGATCGGCGACAACAAGCTGACCGCGCTCGCGGTGGCGCAACCGAAGCGTTCGGCGCTGATCCCGAACGTGCCGTCGATGGCGGAGGCCGGATTGACCGGCGTCGATTCCAGCATCTGGATCGGGCTGCTGGCTCCGGCGGGAACGCCGCGCGAGATTGTCGATCAACTTTCCAAGACGGTGAACGAGGCGTTGAAATCCGAAGACATCGTCAGGCAGATGCAGCTTCAGGGCATGGAACCGCTCGGCGGCAGTCCGGAGGAATTCGCCCGCCGCATCAAGGCCGACACGGCGCAATGGGACGCGGTGCTGGCGGCGAACGGTTTGGGGAAGTAGGCGGCTATCGAGTCAGTCGATGACTTCGTCGGCCGCGACGAGAAGCACTTGCGGAACGGTGAGCCCAAGCGCCTTTGCGGTCTTAAGGTTGATGGCCAGTTCGAACTTGGTCGGGACTTGAATCGGCAAGTTGGCGGGCTTCTCACCTCGGAGGATGCGGTCGACGTAGGATGCGGCGCGGCGAAACAAGTCGCCATTGTCGGCACCATAAGCCACCAGTCCGCCGGATGTGGCAAAGTATCGAAATGGATAGACCGCAGGCAACCGATTTCGCGCCGCCGCGGTAATGATCGCGTTGCGATGAACGCTGGTTGATGCTCCCGGCAGTACCAGCAGCGCCGTATTTGGTGCGCGCGCAAGTGTATCGATTGCACGCTCAATCTGCTCGCCGCTTTGCACGTTGAACTCAACGATATCCAAGTTCAACCTGGCATTCGCTGCGCTGATCGCGCTCAAGTATTGCAGTCTGATCGGATTTTCCGGCGCGTGAAGCACCGCAACGCGCTGTGTGCCCGGTGCAATCTCCCTCAATAGCTCAAGCCACTTTCCAGCGAGGGAAGGCTCGGTTACCGGGAAGCCTGTGATGTTGCCTCCCGGGCGGGCCAGGCTTGCGACCAGACCGGCCGCGACCGGATCGCCACCTCCCGCGAACACTATCGGGATGGTCGTGGTTGCCTCTTTCAATGCCGCCGTCACGGGCACCGTATTAGCAAGAATCACGTCCGGCGCTCGGCTTACAAGATCCATGGCATAAGCACGCCTGAGAGTGGGGTCGGCGGCGGCATTCCGATGCTCGAACTGAATATTACGACCTTCCAGCCAGCCGACTCCCTCAAGCGCCCGGCGAAATTCGGCGACGCGATGCTTTGTCTCGGCATCATCGTCGGCGTAGGCCATGAAGATTGCGACGCGCCGCATTCGCTCGGTTGGCTGCGCTCGGGCAGCGAGGGGCCATACGGCCATGCCGCCAAATAGGGCAATACACTCGCGCCGCCGCAGCAAATGTCCCTCCATAGGCAGGTTTTGCGGGTTACCTAGCTGCGGTAAGGTTAGCAGACTTTTGGCGCCGCCATGGCCGCGACTGGCGCCACATTTCCGGTTCGTATGCCGGGAATGCTAAATTCAGGACATGGACCCTCGTTCGATTCGGAATGGCCTGGGATTGCTGCTGGCAGCGCTGCTGCTCGCGGCGGCGCCGGCGTCTGCGCCCGATGCGTGGGGCGAGCCGAAGGCGAAGAAGGCCAAAGCGGAGAAGCCGGCGAAACCCAGGGCGTCGATCGATGAATATCAGCGCGCTAAGGCGGCGTACGAGAAACAACTTGACGCCTACTGGGACGACATCGCGGCGAAGCGGCGCGCACGCATCGCGAAGCGGCGCGACAAGCAGCAGGTCGTGCTGGAGGATTACGTCCTCACCCAGCCGCCGATCTATTCGGGACCGCCGCGCCCGGCCGGCATGCCGGCGCCGCGCAGGGAACCCAAGGATGTCAGGCTGCCGCCGATTCCGCGTGTTGCCGATTTCATCGCCGCCGCAGCCGAGCATTACAAATTCACGCCGCACCGGCCGGACAGCGATCTTGAATTCAAACGCGCCTACGCGCGGGTTGCTCTCGATGCGGGGATCACGGAAGAGCAGGCGGTGCGCATCTACGCATTCGAGACCGGCGGCAACGGCACCTACGACGTGCAGGCCGGGCTGACGCATCCGAAGAAGGGCTCGAAGCCGATCTCGCCGGCGGTCGGCTACAACCAGTTGCTCTCCACCAACACGATCGGCCTGCTGGCGGCGAAAGGCGACGATTTCGTCAAGGTGCTGAAGGCGCGCGCTGCGACGCTCGACGACGACGCGCGCAAGGCGATGGAGCGCAAGCTGGAGGCGCTTGGCCGCATGATCGCGCACACCAAGTCGGTGCCGTATGCCTGGGCCGAGCACGACAAGATGGCGAAGTTCACGCGGGCCGGTTATGGCATCCATGCCGCGATCTTCGACCGCGACGTCGGTCCGCTGCTGCAGACGCAGAAATTGCTCGACTCGGTTTTGTTCGCGAAACGCAACGGGCGCGCCGAGCCGCTCACCGGGGCGGAACTGGAATTGATGAATTTCACCGGCGATGGCAATGGCTTCGACATGGTGATGATGCCGCTGGAGTTCCGCGAGAAGGTGCCGACCTCGAACTTCTTCCAGCCACGCGGCTATTCGCGCAACCCGATCGCCAAGCGCACCGGCACGGTGGCGGTGTTGATCGCCTCGATCGACGCCAAGATGGACCGCGCCTCGCGGTTGCCCGGCGCGCAGGAACTGGCCGCGGCGTTCCGGGAGGCCGCGGCGTCGAAGCAGGCGAGCCAATGAGCAACCTCGCAGCGCACTTCGCCCTGCTCAAGGAGTTGGAGCAGGAGAACCAGGAGGTCGAGACCGCGATCGCCAGTCTGATGGACGAGATGGAGCGCGTGCCGGCGGAGCAACGCTCGACCGGCGAATGGGGGCCTGCGGGCACGCAGACCAAGCGCTTTATCGAGTTGAGTGAACGGCAGAACGAGATCGCGGCGGAGATCAAGCTGGTGTCGGCGGCGATCGAATCGGCGAAGCCGGCAAAATCGGTGAACTGAGCGGCGATGTTCTTTAGCCGCATCTACGCGCGGGGCAAGCGCTTCAAGCCGTCGTGGCAGTCCTACGCAACCTATGCGGCGGTGATCGCCGTCTGCCTGCTGGCGGTCGAGTTCAATGTGCTGAACGTGTTTCCCGGCAATCCGGTCGGGCAACTGCTGCTGACGGTGCCGGCGTTCTATTTCACGGTTGCGGTGACGTTTCTGGCCAATGATGTTGCGCTAGCAGTCTGGCGGTTGATCGTGCGCAAGCGGCGGTGATCGATCAAAAGTTTTGAAGTTTCGCAGACTGGTATCCGGTCCGCTCGCGTCTTAAGTCTCCATCTTCAGCCCTCCAACGCCCGCCCGCCCTCCCGTGCCATCCATCATTTCCATCGCCGATCTGTCGAAAACCTATGCCACCGGGTTCCAGGCGCTGAAAAGCATCAACCTGGAGATTGGGGCGGGAGAGATTTTTGCCCTGCTTGGGCCGAACGGCGCCGGCAAGACCACGCTGATCAGCATCGTTTGCGGCATCGTCAATCCGTCCGCCGGGCGCGTCACGGTGGACGGCCACGACATCCTCGGTGACTACCGCGCCGCGCGGTCGTGCATCGGCCTTGTGCCGCAGGAGCTGCACACTGATGCATTCGAGACGGTGTTCGCCACGGTGACCTTCAGCCGCGGCCTTTGGAACAAGCCGAAGAATCCCGTGGTGGTCGAGAAGGTGCTGAAGGACCTCTCGCTGTGGGACAAGAAGGACTCCAAGATCATGACGCTGTCCGGCGGCATGAAGCGCCGCGTCATGATCGCCAAGGCCTTGGCGCACGAGCCACAAATTCTCTTCCTCGATGAGCCGAGCGCGGGCGTCGACGTCGAGCTGCGCCAGGACATGTGGAACGTGGTGCGGGGACTTCGCGCAGCGGGCGTCACCATCATCCTGACCACGCACTACATCGAGGAGGCCGAGCAGATGGCCGACCGGGTCGGCGTCATCAACAAGGGCGAACTGATCGTGGTCGAGGAGAAGACCGCACTGATGCGCAAGCTGGGCAAGAAGGAATTGAAGATCCAGCTTCAGAAGAAGCTCGATGCGGTGCCGGCGGAATTCGCCGATCGCCTGGAACTCTCAAGCGATGGCATGGAACTGGTCTACGGCTACGACACTCGCGCCGAGCGCCCTGGCATCACGGCGCTGCTCGAAGGGTTAATCAAGCAGGGCATCCGCTTCAAGGACGTCAACACGACGCAGACCTCGCTCGAGGAGATTTTCGTCGACCTGGTGAGGCGGCAATGAACTGGCGCGCGGTCTGGGCGATCTATACATTCGAAATGGCGCGCACCGGGCGTACGCTGTTCCAGAGCATCGTATCGCCGGTGCTCTCGACCTCGCTCTATTTCGTGGTGTTCGGCGCGGCAATCGGCTCGCGCATCACTGAGATTGAGGGCGTCAACTACGGCTCGTTCATCGTACCGGGCCTGATCATGCTCACACTGCTGACGCAGAGCGTGATGAACGCGTCGTTTGGTATCTATTTCCCGAAATTCATCGGCACGATCTACGAGCTGTTGTCGGCGCCGGTGTCGTACCTTGAAATCGTGATGGGCTACGTCGGCGCCGCCGCGACCAAGTCGATCATCCTCGGCGTCATCATCCTGGCCACCGCCGGCTTCTTTGTGCCGCTGCGCATCGCGCACCCGATCTGGATGGTGGCTTTCCTGGTGCTGACCGCACTGAGCTTCAGCCTGCTCGGCTTCATCATCGGCATCTGGGCCGACGGCTTCGAGAAATTGCAGATCATCCCGCTGCTGGTGATCACGCCGCTGACCTTCCTTGGAGGCACGTTCTATTCGATCAGCGTGCTGCCGCCGGCCTGGCAGACCGTCAGTCTGTTCAACCCGATCGTCTATCTGGTCTCGGGCTTCCGCTGGAGCTTCTTCGAGATCGCCGACGTCGGCGTGGGCATCAGCCTGGCCGCGACCATGGCATTTCTGGCTGCCTGCCTCGTCACCGTGTGGTGGATTTTCAAGACCGGCTACAAGATCAAGAACTAGGGCAAGTCCAGCCCGGCACCTTGCGCTTGCGGCACCATCCGCTGCAAAGAAGCTCATGGATTTTCTCGGCACGCCCGGCGTCGATGCGCTGACCTTCCTTGGCCTCGCCGCGGCGTCGCTGGTCACCTCTTTTCTCGGCGTTTTCACCGGTGCGGCCGGTGGCGTCATGTTGCTGGGCATCATGGCGCTGGCGATGCCGCCGGCGGTGCTGCTGCCGGTCCATACCGTGGTGATGCTCGGCTCCGGCATCACCCGTACCATGATCATGTGGCGCGATGTGATCCGCGGCACCGTGCTGCCGTTCCTGTTCGGCGCCATCATCGGCGCGATCGCCGGCGCCAACGTGTTCATCGCGCTGCCGCAGTCGATGCTGCTGCTGATCCTCGGCGTGTTCATGCTGATCGTGACGTGGCTGCCCAAGCTCGGCCGGATCGGCGGCGAGCGCAACCGGTTCGCCGTGCTCGGTTTCTTCACGACGTTCCTCGGCGTGTTCGTCAGCGCGACCGGCTCGTTGCTGGCCCCGTTCCTCGCGAGCCATACGCCGAACCGCTACAAGATGGTTGCGACCATGGGTGCGCTGATGACGATCACTCATATCGCCAAGCTGTTGGCGTTCGGCTTCATCGGCTTCGCGATCGGCAGCTATCTGCCGCTGATGGCGGTGATGATCGCGACAGGCGCGGTCGGCAACTGGTTCGGCGAGGTGGCGTTGCACAAGACCTCGGAGCAGCGCTTCCGCCTGATCCTGCAACTGATCCTGACGGCGCTGGCGCTGCGCCTGATCTGGAACGCGGGCGTCCAGGCCGGCTGGTTCTGACTGCGCAACGGATCGCGCGCTGATGCGGCGAGTTGCCCGGTTGCGGCTCCGAGGCGAACTTTCTAGCATGACCGGCAAGGGCAGATTTGCAATTGCACCAAGGAGAGAACACGTGACCAAGGACATCAAGGGCGCGCCATCGCGCCGCCGCGTCATCAAGGCGGGCGGCGCAATCGCGCTCGGGCTCGCGGCGCCGACGTTCCTGCGCATCGGTTCGGCGCTAGCTGCCTACCCGGAGCGCCCGATCAAGATCGTGGTCGCCAACACGCCGGGTGGCCCGTCGGACATCATCGCGCGCATCATCGCCGCCGAGTGGCAACAGGTGATGGGCGGCTCCGCGTTCGTCGAGAACCGCGGCGGCGCCGGCGGTAACATCGGTTACGGCTTTGCGGCGCGCGCCGAGCCGGACGGCTACACCGTGCTGCTCACCACCAGCGCCTACGTGGTCAACCCCGGGCTCTACAACACGATCCCGTATGACCCGTTCAAGGATTTTGTGCCGATCTGTGAGCCGGCGGTGAACCCGCACGTCTTCACGGTACAGGCTAGTTCCTCTGCCAAGACGATGAAGGAATTCATCGACATGGCGAAGAAGGACCAGGACAAATTCAACATCTCGACGCCGCCGATCGGCACCACGCCGCAGCTCCAGGCCGAAGTGCTCAAGCTGCGCGAGGGGCTGTCGAAGGTGGCGACGTCGGTCTATGCCGGCGGCGGCGATGCCATCAAGGCGCTGCTATCGGGCACGGTGCAGATTTCTTCCGGCACGCTGGCGCCCGCGTTCCCGCACATGAAGGCGGGCACGCTGCGCGCGCTGGCGCAGACCGGCGCGAAACGCTGGACCGGTTTGCCCGACGTGCCGACCATGGCCGAAGCCGGCTACAAGGACTTCGTGTTCGACACCTACTGCGCGCTCGTGGCGCCGGCCAAGACGCCGCCGGAGGCAGTCGCCAAGCTGGAGAAGGTCACGCTCGACATCATCAAGCGGCCCGACATGCAGAAGAAACTCACCGACTCGGGCTTCGAGATCACTGCGCTCGACGGCAAGGGTCACGCCGCGCGCATCGCGCGGGAGGTGCCGATGTTCAAGGACGTCATCGAGAAGGCGGGCATCAAGAAGCTCTGACGCAACATTTTCGGTTAACGCGCGGCCCGCGGCGGCAACAGCCATCGCGGGCCGTATGCTTTTCCCAACGGTCTCGCTCGCGCCGCGCAACGGCGTGAAGAAGCGTGGTTAAATTTACGTTTGCAGCTTTACGTCAACTCGCGAAACAAATCGCGGTAGCGCGCCGCACCGCTAAGACTGCCCCCGAGAACCAAGGCCTGATCGGCATTCTCAGGGGGCAAGACATGTACACGCACTATCACGCCACCTACGTGAAGCCGCGCTGGATCCGCGAGATGAGAACGATCGTCAAACACTGTCAGCACATCTTCCATCGCCCGTGGCGCTGGGGTAACGGCGAGGACGAGGCTGGTTGGGGCGTCGCTTTGCTGACGCACTTGACGCCCGCCAAGTCCAAGACCGCGAAGAACTAGCCATTTCTCCGGCCGGGTGTGACACTGCGTCGCCAACGCGCAGGGAGCCCCGGCCGGAAATGAACGACAGCAGTCACGCCAGCGAGATTCTCGCACGCTTCGCCGTGGAGACGCCGGCCGGGCGCATTCCGGACAAGGTGCGCCACGAGGCGAAGCGGTCGCTGCTCAACATTCTCGCGGCCGGCATCCGCGGCGCGACCGATCCGACCTATGAAAAGCTGCGGCAGTCGCTGCCCAATGTCGGGCAGGGGACGGCGACCGTCATCGGCCGCAAGGAGCACGCCGACGCGCTCAACGCGACGTTTCTGAACTCGGCCGGCGCCAACATCGACGACTTCTGCGATACCCACCTGCCGACCGTGATCCATCCGACCGCGCCGATCATGCCGCCGCTCTATGCGGTGTCCGAGCTGCAGCGGGTGCGCGGCAGCGATCTGCTCGATGCGTTTTCGATCGGCGTCGAGGTGGCGTGCCGGATCGGCAATTCGATCTCGCCGTCGCACTACCGCACGCGCGGCTGGCACATCACCGCGAGCTGCGGCGTGTTCGGCGCCGCTGCCGCGGCCGGCCGGCTGCTCGGCCTCGACACACGGCAAATGGTTTGGGCGTTCGGCGGCGCTGCGTCGCAAGCCTGCGGGTTGGTCGAGATGCTTGGCATGCCGACCAAGAGCCTCGGCGTCGGCAATGCCGGACGCAACGGCCTGTCGGGCCGCCGCATCCGCTTGAGGGCCGCTTCGGTTTCTTCAACGCGGTGGGCGATACGCCGAAATGGCCGGCGCTGCTCGACGGTCTTGGCGACACCTGGGAGCTTTCGATCAATGCCTACAAGCCCTATCCGGGTGGGGTGGTGATCCATCCGGTGATCGACGCCGTGCTGGAGCTGCGCGCAAAGGTCAACACCGCAGACATCGACCGCGTTCTGGTGCACGGCCATCCGCTGCTGAGCGAGCGCGCCGACCGGCCGAACGTGAAAACCGGCCGCGAGGCGCAGGTCAGCGTGCAGCACAGCGTGGCGGCGGCGCAGATTTTTGGCGGCGCCGGGCTCGAGGAATGCACTGACGACTGCGTTAACGATCCCGACGTGCTGGAATTGCGCCGCAAGGTCGAGGTGACGCAAGACGCCAAGATTGCGGTCGAAGCGGCGGTGGTCGAGGTCTGGACCAGGGACGGCAAGCATCACCGCGTCGCGGTCGATGCGGCGCGCGGCAGCGCCGGCCGGCCGCTCACCGACCGCGAGCTAGAGCAGAAGTTCGAAAGCCTCGCCGGCGCGCGCATCAAGGACGGTTGCAAGCTGATCGACGCGGTCTGGACGCTGGACAAGGCGGAGGATGCGTCGAAGATACTAGCGATGACGGTGCCGGTCTAATCCTCTTCCGACAACTTCCGCTTTGCGCCCCAGCCTTCCAGCACTTCATTGATCTCATCGGCGACGAAGAAGCGCGCGCTGTCGCGGTCGTAGCCCTTTTCGAGCCGTTCGTCGTAGTCGGTGAAGGTGTGGCGCACGTAGGCGACCAGCGACAGCCATGCGGCAGTTTCGGGGGAGGCAGTGCGCAAGCCGGTGCTGTCGCACGCGTGATCAACCACCGCGCCGAATTCGTGCGGCGGAATATTCGGCGCGAGACGGCGTACCGCGGTCTCGATTTCGGTGCGGCGCGGCATGCGCGCGACTGAACCTGAGGCGCACGCAAATGAAAAGGCCCTCCGTTGCCGGAGGGCCCGATTCGTTATTCGGCGGAAGAGTTACGGGCAGGGGTGCCGCTGACCGTCGTAGCCGAGGTAGGTGCCGCTCGCAGGATCGTAGCTCCTGAACCGCTGCATGCAGTACGCCGTCGCGTCGCCGGCCGGAGCGGGTGCGCGATAATACGCCGGCGGTGCGTCGTAATAGACGGCGGGCGGACCGTAGTAGGACGGCGCAGCCAAGGCGCTGCCGATGGCGAGGCCAGTCGCGAGGCCGACGCCGGCGCCGACCCACGGACGATACCCATAACCGCGGTAACCCCCACGCCAGCCATAGCCGCCGCGCCAGCCGTAGCCGCCGCGGCGCCACTGCACGTCGGTCAGAAGATTGTTGTCGCCGCCGATGCTGGCCGCGGTCTGCGGACGCGCGAGCTGCGCCGACGCTGGCAGCGGTGTCATCACGGCTAAGGCAGTTCCGACCAACGCGGCCACTGCGCTGCCGGTCATCAACGTTCTCATTGCATCCTCCGAAACCTGGCGCCGCCGGAATTGGCGGCATGCCGCCCACAAGGATCAATCGTCGAACGGCAAAATGGTTTCGCAAGGTGCGAATTGTGGCCGCATGGCGGCTTCGCTTGTGCGCCGCCGCATGAACGGCTTGTCAGACTTTTGAAATCTACCAGCGCCGGCGCCAGCCGCCGTAGCGATAGCCGTAGCCGCGGAATCGGTAGTAGCCGTAAGGCCGGTAATACGGATACGGGTACGTGACGACCGGAGCACCGTAGTAGACCGGGCCGCCGACCACCACCTCGTCGTCATCGTCATCATACGGCGTCGCTACCGATGTGGCGCGCACGGCGCGCCGGGCGGGTGGAACGCGGCCGCTGGTGTCGAGTGCGGACTTGATGGCAAAGCCGCTCTTGCCCTGCCAGGTCACCTCGCACCATTCGGCACAGTTGTTGGCTTCGACCAGGCTGCCGCCCGGAATCTTGCCAACGATGTCGTTGGTGGTTGCGGGACCGGAGCGCAGATTGACGGCGGATTTGACGTAGGCCGGCGCGGCGTCCGCCGTTGCGGCCGAGAGCGCGAGCCAGGCGGCCGCGCCAAGCGCGGCGTAACAGTTGCGATGGATGGTCATGGCTTTTCTCCCCCGGCTATCTTGGCGGGGAATTTAACGAGAGTGTGGCGAATCGCTTCAATCGCCGCGCACCATCAGAAGCCGGTCACGGTCTCGCGAACATGCTCAACCTCGGGCGGTGAGGCAAAGCAATGACCGGCCAGCTTGCGCCATTCCTGGAAGTCGGCCGAGCCGCGGAAATCCACGGTGTGGTTCTCGACCGTGTCCCACTTCACGAACAGGCGGTAGCGGCTTGGCTTCTCGACCGAGCGCTGCAGGCTGAGGCCCTTGCAGCCCTTGGCGCGCTTGAACAGTGGCGCGGCCTTGGCAACGCCAGCTTCGAACTCGGATTCCATTCCAGGCTTGATGTCGATCTGCGCGATTTCGAGGATCATGTCGGGCTTCCCGCTATGTAGGGGGAAACCTTAGCCTACAATGTCTGCGCCGTATTCCCCTTGAACAGGATCGGTCCGGTCGGCTGCCCCGTCGGCGAGCCGCCGGCCGGCTCCAGCGTGATCTCGAACAACTGATTGGATCCCGGCCGGGGGAGATCCTTCAGGTCGAGTTCGAGCGTGCGCGGACGGTCCATCAGACCGACCGACACCGGGCCACGCTCGCGGCTCGGCAAGGTCCAAACCTGAAGCGTGCGGCCGGACGGCACATTGATCGAGGTGAGCGGTAGCAGCACCACGCGGCCGTCGGCAAACGCGTGAACCACCGCGCCGGTGCGGTCGCCGTCGACCAGCACCGCGACCATCACCGGCTGCAGCCGCGCCTGGCGGATCGCGACGCCCAGTCCCACCGCGAGCATCAGTACGGCGAACGATGCGCCGATCGTTGCGATGCGAAGCACGCCGATGTCGCTCCACAGCCTCGACCAGGCCGATGCTTGCGGCGCGCGCGGCGGCGCTCCGGCGAACGTTGCTTCGATGCGCTTCCACAAGGCTTCATTCGCCGGCTGCGGCTGAGTCGTGTCGTCGAATTCAGCAAAACGGGCGCGCCAGCGCTCCACCTCGCGGGCGAAGCTGGCGTCGGAGGCGAGGCGGCGCTCGGCTTCCATCCTGGCTTCTCCTTCGAGCAGGCCGAGCACGTATTCGGCCGCCTGAGTGTTGGGCTCGCGCGCGTCCGTCATCCCATGCACTCCTGCAATGAGATCAGGCTGCGGCGCACCCAGCTCTTCACTGTGCCGAGCGGAACGTTGAGCCTTCCGGCGAGTTCGCCGTGTGAAAGCCCGTGCACATAGGCTAGCACCACGACGGAACGCCGTTGCGGGTCGAGCCGTTCCAGGCAGCGCCGCAGCGCGCTGGTCTCGGGCAATCGTGTCAGCGCGCTTTCCGTGGCCGGGGCTGCGTCCTCGCCGGCTTCAGGATCGCTCTCGAAGCGCCTCTCGTCGCGCAGGATGCTGATCGCGCAATTGCGCAGGATGGCGTAGAGCCATGTGCGCGCCGAGCCCTTCGCCGGATCGAACGAGCGGGCCGCCCGCCACATCCGCATGAAGGTGTCCTGCACCGCCTCCTCGGCGAGGTCCTGGCGGCGCAGCATACGCCGCGCCACGCCGACCATGCGTCTGGCCTCGATGTCGTAGATCACACGCATCGCCGAGCGTTCGCCGGCCGCGCAACGCGCGATGGCGGCGGCGAGTTGTGCTTCAACCGTTCCGTCTGAGGCAGGAGCCATCATGGTCTCGTGGTTCCGCAATCATCCTACGCAAAGGCTGGGAAAGGGCCAATCTGCTCATGGCTACGCGGCAGGGCGGTGAACGGATGCACGGCCGCTCACATTTTGTTGACCGAAACCGGCTGCATCCGCCCGCCGGTCCGCTCCGTACCCCTTTCGTAGTCGCATTCGGGCGACAGCGAACAGGGAGTTCTGCCATGACCATCAAGTCGATTCTGGCCGCTTCGGCGGCGCTCATCATCACCGCATCGGCAGCCTCGGCCGCCGAGGTCGCCGCGTTGACCGGCGACAACACGATCGCGATCGTCGACACCAGCCAGAAGAAGGTGGTGAAGACCTGGAACATCACCGGCATCGCCGGCAAGGTGCTCGGCATCGACGTACGCCCGGCCGACGGCATGCTCTACGCTTTGGGCGCCGACGGCGGCGTCTATACGGTTGACGGCAAGACCGGCAAAGCCACCATGAAGTCCAAACTCGAAACCATGCTCCCGGCCGGCGTCATGGCGACGGTCGATTTCAACCCGGCGGCCGACCGCCTGCGCGTGATGGGCAACGACGGCACCAGCCTCCGCGTCAACGTCGACGACGGCAAGGTCATCAAGGACGGCAGCCACAAGTTCGCCGACGCCGACATGCACAAGGGCGAGAAGCCGAATGTGGTCGCCGGCGCGTACTCCAATTCGGTGAAGGGCACCAAGGAGACGACGCTCTACAACATCGACGCCACGATCGGCGCGCTGATCCGCCAAGTGCCGCCGAACGACGGCGTCCTCAATGCGATCGGCAAGCTCGGTTTCAAGGCCGACAGCTACGCCTTTGACATCTGGTCGGACGGTCAAGGCAAGAACGAAGCCTGGCTGATGGCCGGCGATACGCTCTACAGCGTCGATCTTGCCACCGGCAAGGCGACTGCCGCCGCCAAGATCTCGGGCGCCAAGGGTCCGGTGCGCGACATCGCGATCCTGCCGGCGATGTAACTCCGCGATGCGGCACGGCCTCGGGCCGCATCGAAGGGACCGGCGCGCGCCAGGCCCCCGCCCGGGGCGCGTCGGACTTTTTTTTACGTTTCCTGGAAGACGTCGATCTCCACTCCGCCGGGAAACAGCGCGCGCCATCCCTGCAACATCACCTGAAACTTCGGGTCGCTGGCGATCGCCTGACGGTTCATCTCCACGCTCTCGGGCAACTCGTAGTCGATCATCTGGATGAATTTGCTGGGATCGTCGACGTTCTGCAGCAGCCGCACCCGAGCGTCGCCGAACATTTGGTAGAATGACGCCGCCGATTTGATCATCGGAATGACCTGTGCCGGCGCCCCCGCCAGCGTGAACTTGAATTGAAGCGTGCGCCGGATTTTCTTTTCGCCGTTTGCCATCGTCGCTCCATTCTTGTCGGGCCGTCCGGTTGGCAAGCAACAATTCGCCTGCCGTCATTCTATTGTTACATCCGGTTGTCCGATCGGCTAGTTTCGTCCCGGAACGAACAACAACCGGGAGAACCGCCGTGCGCCGGACATTCCAGATCACCCGAAGGCACCTTCTGCAGGGCTCGGCGGCCGCGCTCGCCACGCCCATGCTGGGGACTGCCTCGGCCCAGAGCGCCTGGCCGAACCGGCCGGTCCGGGTGGTGGTGCCCTATCCGCCAGCCGGCGGCGCCGACACCACGGCGCGGCTGTTTTTCACCAAGCTCGGCGAGTTATGGGGTGCGCAGTTCGTGATCGACAACCGGGGCGGCGCCGGCGGCACCATCGCTGCGGCGGCCGTCGCGAAAGCCGACCCCGACGGCTACACCGTCATGCACGACGCAACCGCGCATTCGGTCAATCACGCGCTCTACGGCAACCTTTCGTTCAATTACACGAAGGATTTCGCCCCGGTGTTCCTGGTCTCGCTGGTGCCGAACATCCTGGTCGCCAACCCCGGCGTGCCGGACAAGACGCTGGCCGACGTAATCGAGGCGGCGAAGAAAACGCCAGGCGGGCTCGATTTCGCCTCGTCAGGCAACGGCACGCTGCAGCACCTCAGCCTGGAGATGCTCAAGCGCATGGCCAAGGTGCCGATCAACCACGTGCCGTATCGCGGCGGCGGCCCGGCGCTCAACGATGTCGTCGGTGGCCAGATCAAATACTACTTCTCGAACGGTTCGGCGTCGGTTGGCCTGATCCAGGGCGGCAAGGTCAAAGCGATCGTTCACACCGGCAAGGGGCGGCTCGGCACGCTGCCGGACCTGCCGGCCGCGCAGGACACCCTTCCGGGCTTCGAGGCCTACGAGTGGAACGGCGTGTTCGTGCCGGCCGGTACGCCCGCCGACATTGTCAAGAAGCTGAACGCCGGTCTCAACGAGGTGCTCAAGCAGGCCGACATCAAGGCGCGCCTGCAGCAGCTCAACATCGATGCCCGCGCCAACACGCCGGACGAATTCCGCGCGTTCGTGACGGCTGAAACCGAAAAGTGGGGCAAGGTGGTGCGCGACGCGGGAATCAAGCTCGGGTCGTAAAATGCGGCGTAGATTTGCCGTCAGGGTCGAAGACCAGCCGAATTGACGCACGACGCGCGGCTTGGCGGGGCGGGCGCGAAGCGTCCCGATATCATCAGGTCGGGGGGAAACTCGTTTGCGCTGACGTGGCCGGTCTGAAACGCTGTCTTGATGGCGTCGTGAACGCGGGCATCCTTGGGCGCCTGCGTTGTTGCGTCCTGAGCGCGCAGATAAGTCGAAGCCGCCACGATGAACATGGTCTTGGCCACCCGGTCGCACGGCGCGCGGGCGTAGCCTTGCGCGGCCTGCAGCGCGGTCTGGGCGAGGCGATCGCCGGCATCGGCGTGAACTGCCGCAGTAGCAGGTGCGGGCGACGGAGCAGCGATCACTTCGCGTGCCGGAGGTGGCCGCTGCGCAGCGCGCTCAGCGGGCGCCTCGACAATGGCGTGCGGCTGCACCTGAGGCGCAGGCGCATCCGGCTTCGCCGGTGTGCTGTTGACAGCTGCACCGAAAAACCCTTCGAAGCCCATGGCACGCCGAACGACATGCCGACGAACGCGGCGGCGAACACGGCGATGGCGGCGCATACGAAGCGAAGGTCACCCATGGCGAAACTCCCAACGCTAAACTAGCGCGGGCGGCGTTGAGGCGGCGCTGGCAATCGGCCCGGACGGAGATCGTCGTAACCGCCGTGCTGACGGCAATGCGACAATTTTACTAGTCGATCACGTGATTGGCGCGCTTCAACACCGCTGCCGGCAGCTCGACGCCGATCGCCTTCGCGGTCTTGGTGTTGACCGCGATGTCGAGCCGGGCGGTGCTGTCGACCGGCAGGTTGGCCGGCTTCTCGCCGCGCAATATCTTGGCGGTGAGCTCGGCGAGCTTGCGCAGCGTCGCCGGGTAGTCGATGCCGAGCGACATCAGCCCGCCTGATTCCACATAGGCCTTGGTGGCGAACAGGGTAGGCACTTTGCGCAGCGTGGCGAGCTCCGCGATCTTGGAGCGGCGGCCGCCGAAATGCGGGCTGGGCAGGAACATCGCCATCTGCGACTTGCGCACCACAATGTTCTTGAAGGTCAGCTCGATGCTGTACGGGGGCTTCTCGTGCCGCAGCGGCTGCAATTCGAGCTTGGCTTCCTTGGCGGCCCGTTCGACCGCGGCAAACAGATCGGCGGTGTCGTTGTCCCAGGCCACGGCGAACCGCCGCCGCCCCGGCAGCGCCTCGGTCAGCAGTTCGATCTGCTTCTGGGCGATCTCGGATGGGCGCACGAACACGCCGGTGACGTTGCCGCCCGGCTTGTCCAGGCTGGCGACATGCTTCTGCGCAACCGGATCGAATTGCAGCGCAAGGAACACCACCGGCGTGTTCTTACTCTGGGCAAGCACGGCTTGCAGCGCGATTTCCGGGCCAGTCACCACGATCACCTCGGGCTGTGAGCGCAGCAGGTCGCCGACGCTGCCGGCAGGACCGCGTGGATCGGCCAGCGCCTTGTATTCGATGATGATGTTGCGGCCGGCGCGGAACCCCAGCTCGTCCATTTGCGCCAGGAACGCCTTGTAGCTCTCGCTCGACGGCGAGAGGGTGGCGACGCCGCCGAGGAAGCCGACGCGGCGGATTGTCTTCGGCTGCGCCGCAACAGTTCGTGGCAACAGCGGAACCGCCGCTGCGCCGCCCAAAAGAGTGATGAATTCCCGTCTTTTCATTGTCCCAGCCGCCTATCGAAACCCCTGTCTCATCTATCATACTGCAGCGTGCCCGTGGATGAGAACACCATGATCGAGACGGCCACGTTGTCGCTGGCCAAGGACGGTGGGCGCGATTTCGACGCCTATCTGGCCCGGCCGTCGACGGGTCGGCGGGTCGGCATTGTCATGGTGCACGACATGTTTGGGCTCAACCCGTCGATCCGCTATATCGCCGGTGAGTTCGCCCGGCGAGGGCGTGCCGTACTGGTGCCCAACATGTTCTGGCGCTCGGCGAACCCGCAGCCGTTGGAATATGACGATACTCAGCACCCTGCCGCCTGGGAGCGTCTGAAGGCACTCGATCTTGATGCGACTTGTGACGATATCGCGACGGCGACGCGCTGGCTGCGAGCGCAGTCGTTCTCGACCGGCAAGGTCGCGGTGATCGGCTTCTGCGGTGGCGGGCGGATCGCGTTTCTCGCCGCGGCGCGCACCGATGTCGACGCCGCGGTTGCGCTCTACGGCCTGCATATCTCGCAGCACCTCGATGAATTGAGCAAGGTGAAATGTCCCGTGCAGGTCCATTACGGACTGCGCGACCAGCACATTCCACGCGATGAAATTGACGCTGTGTCGGAGGGCATCGACGCGCATCGCGAAGCGCATGGCGGGCCGGATGCCGAGGTGGTGCTGTACCCGAGGGCCGGGCACTCATTCTTCAATCACGTGCGGCCGACGTTCGACCGGGGGGCGAAGCAGCTTGCGACCGAGCGGATCGAACAGTTGCTGGCCAGCCTGGACTAATCCTTCATCGTGCGCTTTTCGATCGCCACCAGCGCATCGAGGCCGGTGATGCGTTGCGCCGCTTTCATCTCCGGCTCGACGCCGCCCTTGCCAAGCAGCGGGTCGATCTCGCCCTTCGCCAGCGACTCGTAGTTCTGCCGCACCGCCTTGACGATCGCCGCCAGCGCGCTGCCGGAGGACGCGGCGAGCCGGTAGCCGAGCTTGGCGAGTTCGCCCTTCGACAACGGGAAGCCGGCGAAGCCGTCTGCCGGCGCGAACATCATCAGCGGCGGCGGCAGGCGTTCGCCGATTTTTCTCAGCTCCTCGGCATTGCGCGACCAGATGAACAACATGTCGGCGCCAGACTTGTGGAATGCCTCGCCGCGGCGCAGTGCCTCGTCGATGCCATAGGGCCGCACCGCGTTGCTGCGCGCGACAATGAGAAGGGTCGGGTCGGTGCGCGCCGCGATCAACTCCTTGATGCGCTCCACCATGAACTCCGTCGGTACCAAGTGTTCGCGGCCGAGATGATGCTCGACCCGGCGCGGCAGCACCTGATCCTCGAGCTCGATGGCGGCGAACCCGGCCGATTGCGTGAGCGCGATGGTGCGGTGCATGTGCACCGGATCGCCCCAGCCGCCGCCGGCGTCCAGCACGATCGGCAAGTCGATCGCGGCGCGGATATCGACGCAGACCTGCGCCATTTCGGGCAACGTGATGTTGGCCTCGGTAACACACTTGTACCAGCCGAGCGAGCCGCCGCTGAGGTACCCGGCCTTGAAGCCGGCGGCGGCGGCCATCCGTTGTCCAAGGAATGCTCCGTCAGTTTGTTTTCCGCAGACCGGCGTCGGTGATGACCTTGGTCCAGCGCTTGTCCTCTTCCGTGATGTGGCGGCGGAAGTCCTCGGGCGACCCGCCGAGCCGCGCGATGCTCGACGATTGCAGCGACTTCACCACGTCTGCGTCTTTCAGCGCCTCGTTGGCGGCTTTCGACAGGCGGTCGATGACCGGCTGCGGCGTGCCGGCCGGCGCGACCAGCCCGAACCAAAGCACCGAAACGCAATCCGGCACGCCCGCCTCGATCATGGTCGGCAGGTCGGGAAGGATGGTGGTGCGCTTGGCGTCGGTGGTGCCGAGCGCGATGAGCTTGCCGGCGGCGACGTGGCCCATCACAGTCGACGCCGGCGAGAAATAGCCGTGGATGCGGTTGGCGAGCAGGTCGGTGACGACCTGCGGGCTGCCGGTGTAGGGCACATGCTGGATTTTCACGCCTGCCAGCGAATTGAACAGCTCGAGCGCGAGATGCGTCGAACTCGCCACGCCCGATGAGCCGAACGAGATCGCGCCCGGCTTAGCCTTCGCCATTGCGATCAGGTCTTTGACGCTTTTCACGCCGAGTTCCGGCGTCACCACCAGCACGGTCGGCGTCGAGGTCAGCAGCGTGACCGGCGTGAAGTCCTTGAGGAAGTCGAAAGTCAGGTTGGGGTTCTGCGCCGCGTTGATCAGATTGGCGGCGGAGCCGATGTAGAGCGTGTGGCCATCCTTGTCGGCGCGGGCCACCGAAGCCGCCGCGATGCTTGACGCAGCGCCAGGCCGGTTCTCGACCACGACCTGGCCGTTGAGGATCTGCCCGATCTTGGCGCCGATCACGCGGGCGGAAATGTCGGCGGTGGTGCCGGCCGGGAAGCCGCTGATGATGCGGATCGGCGCGCTGGGATAGGTCTGCGCCTGTGCGGGTGCCGCGAAGCCAAGGGCCGTAAGCCATGCGACGAACGCAAACCGTTTCACCATCGACGTCCTCCGATCTTTCGTTGCTTTCTCAGCCAATCATGTTTCGGAGTTGACCGCCAGTTGCTGCGACAATACTGCGCGCCACGCGTCGTCATGATGCCCGCCCGGAACTGGGCACGCCCTCGATCGGTGCCGCCGCTACGCCAAGCTTGCCACCTTGCGCAGCTCTTCGATGAAGATTTCGACCACAGGGGTCAGCGTGCGGTTCTTCAATCTGACGATGACAATCGGCGGCGACCTGGTACCAAAATCGATCGGCAGAACCTTGAATGGCAATTGCTTGGCGACGCTTCGCAGCACCGAATCTGGCAGCACAGAAAGGAAGCGCCCGGTCGCGACCAGGTGGACTCGCAGGAGGATCGAGGTCGTGCTGACCGTGTCGGTGGGAACCTCCAGGCCTTCAGGTTCGAACAATTCCCGAAGCATTGCATTGATCACGGGGTTTGGCGGAATGATCCAGGGCTCCTTGGCCAGGTCCGCCAAGGTGATCTTGCGGCATCTTGCCAGCCGGCTTTTTCGTCCCGCCACCACGTGATGCGGATCGTCGAGCAGCACCTCGATATCCAGATCGTCGTCCCTGAAGTTCTTCGGCGTTCGCGTAACGACCAGGTCGACACTGCGCTCCCGCAATTCCCGGAAATCCA
Organism: uncultured Alphaproteobacteria bacterium; assembly: GCA_963814215.1. GTDB lineage: Bacteria > Pseudomonadota > Alphaproteobacteria > Rhizobiales > Xanthobacteraceae > Z2-YC6860. The sequence continues at coordinate 55,153 of CAWFCM010000001.1, forward strand.
TGGTCGTCATATCTGGCTCGATGAGCCGGACGCCAACTCGCGGATACCGCCGCGACAGTCGCTCGATTGCGGCCGGCAGCAACCAGGCCGTCAGGAATTCGGGGGCAGCGATCCGCACTTCGCCGACCGCAGGGTCGGAGAGAAACTCGATGTCCTTGATCCCCTGCTGAAGCTCGTCGAATACAACATGCCCGCGCTTGAGAAGCGCGTCGGCGTAAATCGTCGGCTCGATGCCACGCGGGCTGCGATCGAGCAGGCGGACGCGCAGCGCCAACTCGAGATTGGCGATCGCCTCCGACACCACCGACTGCGACACCGCCAGGTGAGAAGCTGCCTTTGCCATGCTGCCCCAGCGCACGGCCGCGGACAGGATGTGCAGGTCGCGCAGCGTTACACGCCGCCCGATGCGGTTTTGCCAGTCCGGGACCGCTTTATGGGCCATCGGTAAAACCGATAGGGTTAGTGCTTATTCGCGGTTCCAACGATATCCCGGCCGGCTAGCATCCGCACTCGCAAATTGCGTCCTGGATATCGCGGGGGCGACAATGAAACCTGAAATCGGTGGTCTGCGACTCCCATGGAGGAGCGGCTGTGTTGTAGTCGCCTGGTGCCTGATCGGGCTGTCGGGCCCGGACCCGGGCGCCGCCCAGGAGTGGCCGTCCAAAACCATCAATGCCGTCGTGCCCTTCACACCGGGAAGTGGAGCCGATGTGATGGCCCGCATCGTAATGGAGCAGGCGGCAAAGCAGCTCGGGCGAGCGATCGTCATCGAAAACCGCGGCGGCGCTGGCGGCACGCTCGGCAACAACGTCGTCGCCAAGGCCGCGCCGGACGGGTACACGATACTTGTGACAGGCGCACTCTCATCTGCGCATGCGCTGTTTCCGAACCGGCCGTACGACACGTTGCAGGACCTCGCGCCGGTGAGCCCGCTGGGACAGCAACCGCTCGTGTTGGTGACCGCGCCAGAAAAGGGCTTCAGGACCCTCGGCGACCTGATCGCTACGGCCAGGTCGAAAGCAGGAACGTTGAATTTCGGCTCCGCGGGCATCGGCTCGGCCTCGCACTTCGCGGCCGAGCACCTGCGCATCAACGCCGGGTTCGCTGCCCAACACGTGCCTTTCCGCGGCGCTCCGGAAGTATCACCGAGACGATGACAGGGCGGGTCGACTTCGCGTTCCTGCCGACCACAACCGTCCTCTCGCTGGTCAACGAGGGCAAGCTGCGCGCGCTGGCGGTCAGCGCGTCGAAGCGCGCGATGTCCTTGCCGAATGTGCCGACGGCGATCGAATCCGGATGGGCCGACTCGGGCTACGACTTCTGGGTCGGATTGTTCGTGCCGGCGAAAACTCCCCGTGATCTCGTAGCGAGGCTTCACCGGGAGGTGGAAAAGGCGTTACAAACTGCTTCCGTGCTGGAGCGGCTGGCGAAGGCCGGCTTCGATCCGATGTTGATGAGCACAGAGCAATTCCGGACATTTTTCAGGGCTGACGTCGAAGCCAACGTACGGCTCGTCAAGACCGCGGGTATTCCGACCCAATGACCAATCGCGCGATCGACGCCAACGTGCTGATCGTCGGAGCCGGTCCGGTGGGGCTCACGCTCGCCATCGACCTGGCTTCGCGCGGCATCGATGTGACGATGGTTGAGACGCGGCGCGCCGGCGAGCCGCCCAACGTGAAGTGCAATCAGGTCTCGGCAAGATCGATGGAGATTTTTCGCCGGCTCGGCCTTGCGAAGAAAATCCGCGATACCGGCCTGCCGCCGGAATACCGCAACGACGTGGCGATGTGCGTCTCGGCGTTGGGCGCGGAATTATCGCGCATCGGACTGCCTTCGCGCGCCGGCCGAATCCGCGGCGAGAAGGGCGCCGATGGTCATTGGGCGACCGCGGAGTGGGGCCACCGGATCAATCAGCTTCATCTCGAACCGCTTCTGTTCGCACACGCCGCCGCACAACCGCGCATTCGAATCCTCAACCGGACCCAGTTCGAAGAGCTGACCCAGGACGACGACTGCGTCACCGCCGTCGTCTGCGCGCTGGATAGCGGCGAGCGGCTCACCATCCGATCCCTGTATCTCGCCGGCTGCGACGGCGGCCGCTCCGTTGTGCGCAAGGCGATCGGCGCCGAGCTTGCCGGCATCCCGATCTACCAGCGCGTCCAATCGACCTACTTCCGCGCCCCCAAGCTCAAGAGCTTACTGCGTGGTGAACCGGCCTGGATGTATCTTGCGTTCAACCCGCGCCGCTGCGGTACGATGATGGCGATCGACGGCCAGGAGACCTGGCTGATCCACAATTTCCTCTACAACGATGAGCCGGACTACGATTCCGTCGACCGCGATTGGGCGATCCGCAACATCATTGGCGCGCCGCCGGACTTCGAATACGAGATTATCTCCAAGGAGGACTGGATCGGCCGGCGTCTGGTCTCCGACCGCTTCCAGAGCGGTCGCGTATTTATTGCGGGCGACGCCGCGCACCTTTGGATCCCGCACGCCGGCTACGGTATGAATGCCGGAATCGCGGACGCCGCCAACCTGTCATGGATGCTGGCTGGCGTGCTCAAGGGTTGGGCGGAGCCGGCGCTGCTCGACGCCTATCAGGCCGAGCGGCAGCCCATCACCGATCAGGTGTCGCGCTTCGCGTTCACCATGGCCAAACAGGTCTCGCAGCAGCGACGCGAGATTTCCGCCGATATTGAACGCGACGACGCAGTCGGTGACGCCATGCGCACCAAGATCGGCCAGGAGGCCTATGATCTTTATGTGCAGCAGCAATGCTGCGGCGGATTGAATTTCGGCTACTTCTACGCGGACTCGCCGGTCATCGCCTACGACGGTGCGGCCCATCCGGCCTATTCGATGGGCTCCTTCAAGTCATCCTCGGTACCGGGCTGCCGCGCGCCCCACTTCTGGCTGGGCAAAAGACGCTCGGTCTATGACGCACTGGGCGACGGCTTCGGCCTGCTGCGCTTTGATCCGTCGATTGACGTAGCCGGTATTGTTGCAGCCGCGGCGCGGCACGCGGTGCCGCTCACCGTGGTGGATGTCGAGGACGAAGCAGCGGCGGCGCTGTACGATCGCAAGCTGGCCCTGGTACGGCCCGACCGGCATGTCGCGTGGCGCGGCGATGCCGCACCGCCCGATCCGCTGGCGCTGATCGACCGCCTGCGCGGCGCCCGCATTGCCGCGCGGACGCGGCACGAGCACGTCGCCGCCGAGTAGCTACTCCGCCGCCTCGACGTCGTCGGCGTCGATGAAGCCGCCGGACTGCCGCCGCCACAGCGCGGCGTAATGGCCGTCGGCGCGCAGCAACTCGGCGTGTGTGCCCTGTTCGACGATGCGGCCGTGGTCGAGCACGACGAGGCGATCCATCCGCGCAATGGTGGAGAGCCGGTGCGCGATGGCGATCACCGTCTTGCCCGCCATCAGTGTGTCAAGGCTCGTCTGAATCGCGGCCTCGACTTCGCTGTCGAGCGAGGAGGTGGCCTCGTCCATCACCAGGATCGGTGCGTCCTTGAGGATGACGCGGGCAATTGCGATGCGCTGGCGCTGGCCGCCGCTGAGCTTGACGCCGCGCTCGCCGACATGGGCGTCGTAGCCCGTGCGGTGCCGCCAGTCCTCGAGGTTGATGATGAATTCGTGCGCGTGCGCGAGCTGTGCGGCGTGGATGATATCGGACTCGGACGCTTGCGGCTTGCCATAGCGGATGTTGTCGCGGATCGAGCGGTGCAGCAGCGAGGTGTCCTGCGTCACCATCGAGATCTGCGCGCGCAGCGATTCCTGCGTCTTGCCGGCGATGTCCTCGCCGTCGATCAGGATGCGCCCGCCTTCGAGGTCAAAGAAGCGCAGCAGCAGGTTGACGACCGTCGACTTGCCGGCGCCGGAGCGGCCGACCAGGCCGATCTTCTCGCCGGGGCGCACGTTGAGCGTGAAGCCGTCGAGCACGGCGCCAGGGGGCAGACTGCCGTCTTCGCGGGCCGAGGTGTCGCGGCCGTAGCCGAACCGCACGTCCTCGAACTGGAGGCGGCCCTTGGCCACCACCAGGTTCTCGGCGTCCTCGCGGTCGGTGAGCTGCAGCGGCACCGCGATCGACATCATGCCCTCCTGCACCACACCAACCTCTTCGAAAATGTCGGTGATGGCGAAAGCGATCCAGCGCGACATCGCGGTGAGCTGGTAGGTCAGCGGCAGCACCATGGCGATGGCGCCGACCTCGACCTTGCCGTGACGCCACAACACCAGCGCCAGGGCGCCGGAGCCGGCGACCAGAACACCGTTGAGCACGGCGAGGATGGTGCCGAACGCGGAGATCAGCCGCTGGCCGGCCTGCATGCGTCCGGTGTGATATTCCACGGCGTCGCGGACGTACTCGTCCTCGTCGCGCGGCCGCGCGAACAGCTTGACGGTGAGGATGTTGGTGTAGCTGTCGACGATGCGGCCCATCAGCATCGAGCGCGCTTCCGACGTGATCTTGGAGCGGTCGCGCATCTTCGGCACGAAATAGACCATCAGCGCGATGTAGCCGGCGAACCAGACCAGCACCGGCGTGGCGAGCCACAGGTCGGCGGCCGCCATCATGATCAGCGCTGTGGTGCCGTAAACGATGATGTACCAGACCGCGGTGAACGACGAGACCAGGCTCTCGCGCACCGCGGGGCCGGTCTGCATCACGCGGTTGGAGATTCGGCCGGCGAAATCGTTCTGGAAGAACGCCCAGCTCTGCCGCACCACGTGCCAGTGGCTCTGCCAGCGGATCAGGTTGGAGAACGGGCCGGCCAACGCCTGGTTGGTGATCATATAGCGCGCGAACACGATGCCAGGCCGCGCCACCAGCATGACGACCGTCATCGCGACGAGCCACGGCCAGGTGTCGGCAAGGAAGCGGTCCGGCGGTATGGTGGAGACGAGCGTCACCACCTTGCCGATGAACCACGGCACCGCGGTGTCGAGCAGCGCGACGAACAATTCGATGACGAACAGAAGAATGAACAGGCCCTTCGCCTGCCGCGCGTAGTGCCAATAGAACGGAATCAGCTTCGCCGGCGGCTCGGGGTGCTCCGGGGCGGCGGTCGGATTGATCAGCTTCTCGAAGAACCGGATCATCGCGGCTCGTAGGTCCAAAAATAGCTCGTGCCGCGACATGCGGCACGGCCATCAGGATTTGATGGGAATCATGGTCGCGGCGGAGGTTTTAGACCTATGCGCCGTTCGTGACCAGAGTGGGGCGGGGGTTACTCGATCACGTCGTCGGCGGCGGCCTGCAGAGGAAGTGGAATGGTGATCCCAAGCGCCTTGGCGGTTTTCAAGTTGATCGCCAACTCGAACTTGGTCGGCGTCTGGACCGGAAGATCGGCGGGATTGGCGCCCTTTAAAACGCGATCCACGTAAGTAGCGGCGCGCCTGTTCAAATCGGTGCTGTCGATGCCGTAAGATATCAGGCCGCCCCGGCCAACGAACTGCCGAAACGGGTAGACCGTCGGCAGGCGCAATTCACTTGCCAATTTGACGATGAGCGCGGTGTTCACGAGCAGGAAGCCGTCAGGCATCACGACCAAGCCGGCTCCTGCGCCCGCATATGACTTGAGTGAGCGCTCGATGTCAGCTGCGCTTTGCACCGGCATCGCCTGGGGTTCGATTGCGAGTTTTCGCGCTGCGGCATCGAAAACTGGCCGCATAAGCCCCGTGCCGCCGCCAGGGACCGTACGCGGGTTGAACAACAGCGCGGCACGCGTGACTCCCGGTGCGATTTCCTTCAGCAGCTCGGCCCATTTGCCACCGATATCGGAATCGAAGCTGCTGAAGCCTGTGATGTTGCCGGCGGGCCGCGACAGGCTCGCGACAAATCCGTCGCCAACCGGATCGGTGACGATCGCGAACACGATCGGAATGCTCGACGTCGCACGCTTGAGCGCAGCGGTGCTCGGCGTGCCGTTGGTGACAATGACCTCGGGCGCCAACAGCACGAGTTCCTTGGCCAGGGCCTGAACGCGGTCCGCGTCGCCGGCACCCCAGCGCGCTTCGATCCGAAGATTTTTGCCTTCGACCCATCCCAGTGCGTTGAGTCCCTCGCGAAGTCCTGCGGCGCGCCGCTGGATTTCAGGATCGGCCGCCTCCGCGTTCATCAGCATTCCGATCACGCGCACGCGATCGGACTGCGCGCGCGCCGCCCTCGGAAGAAGAGCCATCGCGCTACCGATGAGGAAGGATCGCCGCTTCATGCCTTACGCCCCAGACGACGGCAGTTTAGACGGCTGGTTGGTGGCGCGATAGGCACAACGAGGCTACATCCGCCTCAACGTGTAGATCACGTTGCTGAACGCGGTGAGCACCGTGTTGCGGTCGCGGAAGTGGTACGAGTAGGCGCCGTTTCGGCATTTGACATCGACGCCGGGATTTTCCCCCTTCTTGAAACCGAGCCGCAACGCCGCCGCGGCCGGGTTGGGCTCGGGCAGGTTGCCCTGGAACATGGCGTCGGCCTCGTAGGCGGTTGCCTCGTATTCGGCGCGCCGGCAGACGAGGGCCTTGTTGCGCGAGGTGACTTCACGCGGTGCAAAGGTGATGACCTCTCCAATGCGCCGCTTGCCCTGAGCGGTCAGAGTCGCGCGCTGAGTTTCTTCCGTCCAGGGCGCGGGCTGTGCCTCGATGATCTCCCAGGTGCCGAGCAGGGAAATTTGCTGTGCGTTCGCGCCAAATGTCGCGGTGACAAGCGTCGCGGCCATAAGCGCAAGCAGGACAAACGTAAATCGAATCATTGTCGCACGCCGATTTCGTACTGTTTGGCGTGGGCGCGCAGGCACGCCGGGCACAGACAATCCTGATTGGCCGAGGCGGGCGTCGGCACGCGGTAGGCCTCGTCGGCGCACCAGCAGCGGCCATCGTGGCCGCCGGTGCCGCATGTGAAAGTCGTTCCACAGCGCGCGCACCTCAAACGGCGTTGCGGAAGGGACTTCAAGGGCTGCTCCTTAGAACCTTCAAGATGTTGCCCTCTCGAAGTCCATGCATCAATGCTATCGATATGGCCTTCTTTGGGCGATTTTTCCGGCCGTGCCTATGCTAAAAGCGGCCGATCCTTTGCATCCCGGTAACGAGTGAGGCTGAAATGATCGATCTGTATTACTGGACCACGCCGAACGGTCACAAGGTCACGATTTTCCTGGAAGAGACCGGCACACCCTACAAGATCATCCCGATCAACATCGGCAAGGGCGAGCAGTTCAAGGCGGAATTCCTCGCGGTGTCGCCGAACAACCGTATCCCTGCGCTGGTCGATCATCAGCCGCCGGGCGGCGGCAAGCCGATCGCGGTAATGGAGTCGGGCGCTATGCTGGTCTATCTCGGTGAGAAGACCGGCCAGTTCCTGCCCAAGGAGCCGCATTCGCGCGCCGACGTGATGCAGTGGCTGTTCTGGCAGATGGGCGGACTCGGCCCGATGTCCGGGCAGAACAACCACTTCAGTCGCTACGCGGTGGACAAGCTCCCATACGCGATCGAGCGCTACAACAAAGAGGTCAATCGGCTTTACGGGGTGATGAACACGCGGCTGGCCGACCGTCCGTTTCTCGCCGGCGAGTATTCCATTGCTGACATGGCGTCGTACCCCTGGGTGGTGCCGCACGAGGCGCAGGGCCAGAAGATTGGCGACTTCCCGCATCTCAAGCGTTGGCTGGAAACCATCGCGGCGCGGCCTGCCGCGCAGCGCGCCTATGATCTGGTGAAGAAGATCAATCCGAACCATGGCGGCATCCGCACCCCGGAAGAGCGCGCCATCCTGTTCGGCCAGACCGCGCAGTCAGTCACCGAGGCGGCCCGCAAGGCGGGCTGATCGCGCCTGCTGAAAGCAATCCGGGCCGCTCTCGCGAGCGGCCCGTTTCATTGCGTGGCTTCGTTTGCGCTATTCGATGATCTCGTCGGCGATGGCGAGCAGGGTCGCTGGCACCGCGAGTCCCAGCGACTTGGCGGTCTTGAGATTGATCACGAGCTCGAATTTGGTCGGCAACATCACCGGCAGGTCGGCGGGCTTCTCGCCCTTGAGGATCCGGCCCGTGTAGATGCCGGACTGGCGATAGGCATCCTCAATGCTGGCTCCGTAGCTCATCAGGCCGCCACCAGTGGCGTAATCGCGCAGATGATACACCGCTGGGATGGCATGGCGCTCCGCCAGCCCGAAAATGCGGTCGCGGACAGAGTCGAAGAACGGGTCGCCGCTGGCGATCAAGCCGCCAACCCGTTGTTTCACCATCTCGGCAAAGGCAGCGTCGATCTCGGGGTTGGTGGATGCGTGCAGAATGACGACGCGCACCCCCAGATCGCGCGCCGCCGCCTGCGCATCGCGCATCTGGATTTCGACGTCCGGATAACTCGGATTAACCAGTATAGCTACCAAATCGGCCTTCGGTATGAGCTCACGCAACAGCCCAAGCCGCTTCGCCGCCAGCATAACTGAGAAGAAACTCACACCGGTCATGTTGCCGCCCGGCCGGTTCAGGCTCTCCACCAAACCTGCCCCGACCGGATCAAGTCCGACGTTGAATACCATGGGAATCGAAGCGCCCGACTTCTTGGCGGCGACCGCGGCGGGCGGGCCGACGGCCGTAATGACGGAAACCTTCTGTTTGACCAAGTCATCCACCAGGCCGGGAAGACGTTCGTAACGGCCCTCCGCCCAACGAAACGCGATATGCACGTTGCGGCTCTCGACGTAGCCAACCTCGCTCAGGCCTTTGCGGAACGCGGCTAGGACCGATGCCGACTCGCCGGGCGAACGCGCGCTGACGAATCCTATCACTGGCATCGGTGATTGGGCGTGCGTTGCGAGCGGCGATACCGCCACTGCGCTTCCCATCAGCGTGATGAATTCGCGACGTCGCACGCGCGTTACTCCTGGCGGATTGCGTATCCTATACGGGCCGCCCTCGCGAGCGGCCCGTTTTTTTATGCGCGGCTTTCAAATCAAGTACCGCGGCCCCACAGGCCGCAGTAGCGCCGGCCGATGAATTGCAAACTCGCCTCGTAGCCCGGCAGAGTGGCGTACTTCGGCAGCTTGAACTCCTTTTCGGCTTCATCCCAGCACTTGCCGGCGTGGCCGAGCTTCTTCATCTCGGCGGAGGCGTCCTGCAGGATCGCCAGTTGCTGCTCGGCGTCCTTCTTGGTGCCGAGCCGGCCGCCGGAGTCGGGATGGCCCGGGATCAGCCGCTCCCAGTCCATTGCCAGGATCTTCTTGATCGAGTCCTCGGCTTCGAGAGGATAGAAGTCGATCATGCCGCGCCCGGGCATCCGGCCGACCGGCAGCAGATCGACCACGAAGATGATCCTTTCTTTCGGCAGGCGCATCACCAGCGTCGAGTCCGAGTGATTGAGGCCGACGTATTTCAACTCAAGCGTGGTGCCGCCGAGTTTGATGGTCTTGCCGCGGTTCGACACCAACTCATCCGGACTGACGATGTTCGGGTCCTTCAGTACGTTGAGCCGCGTGGTGGCGTTCTTGTGCGCGATCACCTTGGCCCCGGCGTCCTTGAACGCCTTGCCGCCGGCGATGTGGTCGTTGTGATGGTGGCTGTAAATCAGGTATTTGATCGGCTTGTCCGAAACCTTCTTGATTGCATCGACGTATTGCTGGCCGCCTTGCGGCTTGCCGTAAGCGACCGGATCGGTGGCGATGACGCCGTCCTTGGTGACGATGAACATCGCCTGATGGTTGCCGTTCCTGAAGATGTAGACGTTGTCGGTGCCGTCGACCTTTGTGGTCTCCTGCGGTGGCCGCTGCGGCGGTTGCGCCGGTTGCGGCTGTTGCGCGGGTTGCGCCAGCACCGGCATGCCGAGCGCGGTGGCCAGCAGTGTGGCGCCTACCGATGTGAACAAGAACTCGTGACATTGTTGCCCTCCCTTGGAAGTTCTGCGCGGCTCGAAAATCGCGGGCCGCAGCCATGATGTTACATCATCGGCACCGCTTTGAGCACCAACCCGAGTGCTACCGCCGCACCCTGAAACGATCCGGGCCGCTCTCACGAGCGGCCCGGTCATGCATGGTTGAGTGAGAGCGGAGGCCGGCGTCAGGCGCCGCGGCCCCACAAGGCGCAATAGCGACGCGCGACCATGCCGAGGCCATTGGCGTAGCCGGGCAGGGTGGCGTACTTCTCCATTTTGAAGTCTTTCTCGACGGCGTCCCAGCACTTGCCTTCCTGAGCCTCCTTCTTGATCTGAGCAGATGCCTCCTGCATCAGGGTCAGGAAATCCTGCGCGTCTTTCTTGGTGCCGAGCCGCCCATTGGGTCCGGGATGGCCGGGAATCATGCGCTCCCAGTCCATCGCGATGACCTTCTTGATGAATTCCTCGGTCTCCAGCGGATAGATGTCGATGAAGCCGCGACCGGGGAACGAGCCGACGGGGATGGTGTCGACGATGAAGACGATCTTCTCCTTCGGCAGACGCATCACCAGCGTCGAGTCGGAGTGGTTCAAGCCGAGATAGTGCAGCTCAAGCGTCGTGCCGCCGAGTTTGATGACCTTCTTGTTGCCGACCGACTCATCGGGCACGACGGTGTGCGGATCGTTGAGGGTTTTGAGCCGCGCAGTGGCGTTCTTGTGCGCGATCACGCGGGCGCCGGCGTCCTTGAAAGCCTTGCCGCCCGCGATGTGATCGAAATGAACGTGGCTGTAGATCAGGTACTTGATCGGCTTGTCGGTGATTTTCTTGATCGCGTCGACGTACTGCTGGCCGCCTTGCGGACGGCCGTAGGCCACCGGATCGGTCGCGATGACGCCGTCCTTGGTGATAATGAACATCGCTTGATGGTTGCCGTTGCGCCAGACGTAGACGTTGTCGGTGCCGTCGACCTTGGTGGCCGACTGCGCCGGAGCTTGTGCCGGTGCCGGTGCCGGAGCCGGAGCCGGAGCTTGTGCTTGAGCCTGTGCCGGACCGGCCAGCACGCTCGCCAGCAACGCGGCGGAGACTGATGGGAAGAGTAGTCGTGACATTGGGTCGCCCCTCCTGGAATGAAGTTTTTGGATGCCCCGAAGCCGTCAGAGAGGACGACGTAATACTATTACATCCGAGGCCGCCGCCCATCCGGAACTATAACAACAAAGGCGCGCGGATATTCCAGCGCGCGCCCCGCATGGCGATGACGTTGGCTTACTGCTCGCCGCCGATGAACCCGGCGATCCTCCAGCCCGAGGCGTCTTTGGCGTAGCAAAGCTGATCGTTGCCCAGCGGACTGACGGCGTCGGCGGGCACGTAGCCGACCTTGCCGGACGGCGCGACCACCTTGAGCATCGGTATCTGGTTCGGCGGCGGCTCCGGGCCGTCATCCTCCATCACGCGGATGAAGTGCATGCCGAGCTTCTCGATCACCGGTGCGTTGGGCTGCATGGCCGCGCGCACTTCGACACCGGGCTGCACCGGATAACCCCATTCCGCCTCGTTGGTGCCGGTTTCCTTGGCGAGATTCTCAAGCTGCTTGATCTCGAACACCGGATCGGCCGGCGCGCAGAACGTGTCTTTCTTGTCCGGCAACGGCATCCCTGTTGGATCGGCGGCATAGCCGGTGAGCGCTTCCCAGCCCGAGCCGTCCTTCGCGGCCAGGTTCATCGCGCGCGTGAGGTTGTCGATGCCGGGACGCTTCTTGTCGGCGCGATTGCCCTTTTCGCCGAGCCAGAAGAAATCCTTGGCGACGATCATCTTGGCGAGCCCGGCGCGATCCTTGCGCTTGGCGATCTCGGTGAGTTGGTTGCGGAAGGCGTCGAAGCTCGGGTCGCCGAGCGGCTTCGGCGGCGTGATGGCAACGGGATTGTACGGCTTCGCGGGAGCTTGCGGTGGCGGAGCTGGCGGCTGTGGAGGCTGTTGCGGCCCGCGCTGCTGCCCCGGAGGCCCAGGTTGCTGACGCTGCTGCGACAGAACGGGCGCAACAGCGATCAGCAGCGCACTGGCGGCAAGCGGGATCAGGGCGGCACGGCGCATCGGCATCTCCTTGGTTCGATGCGGATTCTCGCGAATCCGAGATAAGGCGGAAATTACGTCCGCCATGCGGCGGCAACAATTCTGCCGCAGCTTGCGGCAACTAACTTATACTGGGCTGCTCTCGAGGCGCATCTTCCATGATCGATATCGCCAGCGGCCATACTGCCATCGACCGCTATCTCGCCGATGGATATGGGCGCGTGCCGGGGATGTCGTCGCGTTTCTCTGCTGCGATCTGCGGCCATGTGATCCGGCGCCAAAGCGAGTTCGGCATTACAGGCGACATGGTGGAGATCGGCACCTTCGAGGGCCGCTTCTTCATCGCCATGGCGCTGGGCCTTCAAGGCAGCGAACGTGTGCTCGGTGTCGACGTGTTCGACTGGCCAGATGAGGGTGTACATGGCCGGTTGTTGGCCCATTGCGCGGCGGCTGGGCTTTTGGACGAACGTTTCTTCACCTGGCAGGGTAACACGCGCACGCTGCCGCAGGATGGGTTGCGGCAATTGGGTATCAAGCAGGCGCGCTTCATTCACATCGACGGCGATCACGCGCACGAGCCGTTGAGCCATGATCTGGAGCTGGCGCATCACGTGTTGCATCCGTCTGGCATCATAGCGCTCGACGACATGCTGCATCCCAGTTATCCGGAGTTGATCGTTGCGGTGCTGGACTATCTCAATCGTCATCCCGAGATGGTGGTGGTCTGCATCGTCGACCGCGAGGACATTTCGGCGGCGGCGAAGTTTCTGCTCTGCCGCGCCGAGGCGGCGCAGCGCTACGAGCAGGATCTGATGACGAGCTTTGCCCGCTTTCATTATCCCTTCGCGGCACAGCTAAAGGGCCGGACCACGCTGATCCTCACGCCAGAACCGATGCTCGCCGATATCGGCTGAGGCGGTCTTACTTCTTGCTGCCGCCGAGACTGCCGAGCACGCCGCGCACGATGGCGCGGCCGAGCGCGGTGCCAACCTGAGAGGCGACCGAGCGGGCGACCTGCTTGCCTACAACTTCGCCGGTCGACATGCGGCCGCGCGAGCGTCCGCCGCGTGGACCCGGCGCGCTGCCACCGCCCAGCACGTCGCCGATTACGTCACCCCAGCCGCCGCCGGAGGGCGCCTGTTCCGGGATGTCAGGCGGCAATGGCGAGCGAGGCATGCGCGGTACCGACGAGCCGCTACGGCGCGGCTGCGATTGCGGCGGGGAAGACGGCACATCTTCGCGGGGCGCCTGTCCCCACGGGCCGGGCCGTTGCGAGGGCGCGCCGGATGGCGCCGGCGTGTTGCCGACACGGCGCTGCAGGATTTCGTAGGCAGATTCCCGATCGATCGTCTGGTCGTATTTGCCCTTGATCGGGCTCTTGCCGAGAATTGCCTTGCGCTCCGCCGCCGTCACGGGGCCGATCCGCGCGGTCGGTGGTGCGATCAGAGCGCGCTCCACCATCGACGGCGTGCCGTTGCCTTCGAGAAACGAAACCAGCGCCTCGCCCTTGCCGAGTTCGGTGATGACTGCCTCGGTCTTCAATTTGGGATTGGGACGGAACGTCTCGGCGGCGGCCTTCACCGCCTTCTGGTCGCGTGGCGTGAAGGCGCGCAGCGCGTGCTGCACGCGGTTGCCGAGCTGGGCGAGCACCTTGTCCGGCACGTCGAGCGGGTTTTGCGTGACGAAATAGACGCCGACGCCCTTGGAACGAATCAGCCGCACCACCTGCTCTATCTTGTCGAGCAGGGCCTTAGGCGCCTCGTCGAACAGCAGATGCGCTTCGTCAAAGAAGAACACCAGCTTGGGTTTGTCGAGATCGCCGACCTCGGGGAGTTTCTCGAACAGGTCGGATAGCAGCCACAGCAGGAACGTCGAATAAAGCTTCGGGCTCTCCATCAGCTTGTCGGCGGCCAGGATATTGATGATGCCGCGGCCATCGCGGTCGGTCTTCATCAGGTCGTTGATCGACAGCGCCGGCTCGCCGAAGAACTTGGTGCCGCCCTGGTTCTCGAGCACCAGAAGCTGGCGCTGCACCGCTCCGACCGAGGCGTTGGCGACATTACCGTACTTCTGGCCGATCTCCTTGGCGTTCTTCGACAGGAAGTTGAGGAGCTCGCGCAGATCCTTGAGGTCGGCCAGTCCGTTGGCGTCGAGGCCCGTCAGCTGCGGATCGTCGTCGGCAAACTTGAAGGCAATATTGATAACACCTTCCTGAGTATCGTTGAGCCCGAGCATACGCGAGATCAGCAGCGGACCCATCTCGAACACGGTGGTTCGGATCGGGTGACCCTGTTCGCCGTACAGGTCCCAGAACACCACCGGAAATTCGTCGGGCTGATATTTTATGCCGATATCCTTGGCGCGCTGCACCAGAAAATCCTTCGGTTCGCCAGGAGCGGCGATGCCTGACAGGTCTCCTTTCACGTCGGCCGCGAACACCGGAACACCGGCGCGCGAGAACCCTTCTGCCAGCACCTGCAACGTGACGGTCTTGCCGGTGCCGGTTGCGCCGGTCGCGAGGCCGTGCCGGTTGGCCAGCCGCAAGGTGACGTATTCCGGTTTGCCGCTTTTTCCGACGAAAATCTTGCCGTCCGTGTCGTTCGCCATTGCCTGCCTTTGGTGCTTGGCTCGAAGGTGTTGCTGAGCGAAGCTTAGTGCAACGGGGCACATTCGCCCAGAGTGCAGCGCGAGGCTGAGGAGAGAGCCGAAAAATGGCCAATCATCGACTGGATGCCGGTCCGGACACCGTGCATTGGGGATACTTCGACGCTGCGCTGAAGCCGCTCTTCGCCGTGGACAGCGGCGACACGATCACCATCTCGACCGTCTCCGGCCAACCGACGCAGGTGCCCAAGCCGGAATCGGGCTTCGCCATCCCGCCGGCGGTGACCGCGATCCATCAGAAGCTGCAACCCAAGCTCGGCGGCCCGCACATCTTGACCGGGCCGGTCGCGGTGCGCGGCGCCAAGGCGGGGCAGGTGCTGGAGGTGCGGATCAAGTCGATCGATCTGCACTACGACTGGGGCTACAACGCGATCCGTCCGCTGGCCGGCGCGCTGCCAGACGATTTCAAGCAGATGCGGCTGATCCATATCCCGCTCGACAAGGGCCGGATGGTTGGAAAGATGTCGTGGGGCGCCGAGATCCCGCTTAGGCCGTTCTTCGGCATCATGGCAGTGGCGCCGCCCGCCGCGTGGGGGCCGGTCAACTCGCCGCCGCCGCGGCGCAACGGCGGCAACCTTGACAACAAGGAACTGGTCTCCGGCACCACGCTCTATCTGCCGATCTTCACCGACGGCGCGCTATTCTCCTGCGGCGACGGCCACGGCGCGCAGGGCGACGGCGAAGTCTGCATCACCGCGATCGAGACGGGGCTGATCGGTACGTTCGAGTTGCATGTGCGCCCTGATATGTCGCTGGAGTGGCCGCTCGCCGAGACGCCGACCCACATGATCACCATGGCGTTCGATCCCGACCTCGACGACTGCGTGGTGATCGCGCTGCGCGACATGATCAAGCTGATCTGCGCGCGAACCGGCATCTCGCGCGAGGATGCCTACACGCTGTGCAGCCTGGCGGCCGACCTGCGGGTGACGCAGGTGGTCAACGGCAACAAGGGCATCCATTGCATGATCGAGAAGAAATATCTGACGCGCACGTAAGTCGTGGTCGAGAGGAGAGATGAAGTTCATTGGATTGTTTATTTTGCTGGCGTTGTTCGGCGTCGCGCCGCTGCAAGCGCGCGATTATCTCAAGCAGGAGCGCGCGCAGTCGCGCGGCTTCTCGCCGGGTGTCGTCACCGAGGGCGGGAAGATCGTCTGGGTGTCGGGCAGACCGGGCTGGTCGACGAGGACGGCAAGCCGATGGCCGGCAATTTCGAAGGGCAGGCGCGGGTGATTTTCCGCGCGATCGACAGCGTGGTGAAGCGTGCCGGTGGCAGCATCAAGGACGTGGTGACGATCACGGTCTATCTGACCGACCCGCGGCTCCTTGATCCGCTCATGCCGATTCGCCGCGAGTTCTGGCCGGAGGGAAATTTCCCGGCCAGCACCACCATCACGGTTCACAGCCTGCCTTCGGTCGGCATGATGCTTGAAATTTCCGCGGTGGCGGTGATCGGAGACAAGTAAATCTAATCCGCCGGCCGCACGCGCAGGATGCGGCCGTTGGAACTGTCGGTCGCGAGGTAGATCGCGCCGTCGGGGCCGGCGCGCACGTCGCGGATGCGCTCGCGAACACCCTGCAGCAGGCGTTCCTCGCCGGTGATTTTCTCGCCGTCGAGCGTGAGCCGCACCAGGATATGTGTGGCGAGGCCCCCAATGAACAGGTTGCCTTTCCATGCCGGGAACAGGTCGCCTTGATAGAACGCCATGCCAGAGGGCGCGATAACCGGCGTCCACTGCTTAATCGGCTGCTCCATGCCGGCCTTCGATGTCGCTTCGTGAATTTTGGCGCCGCCGTAGTTGACGCCATAGCCGATCACCGGCCAGCCGTAGTTCTTGCCCTTCTCGATGATGTTGACCTCGTCGCCGCCCTGCGGGCCGTGCTCGTGCGCCCAAAGCTTGCCGCTGGCCGGATTTAGTGCCGCGCCCTGTACATTGCGGTTGCCGTAGGTCCAGATCTCCGGCTTGGCGTCCTTTCGCCCGACGAACGGATTGTCGTTCGGCACTGCCCCGTCCGGGGTAACGCGCACGATCTTGCCGATGTGACTGCCGAGGTTCTGCGCCTCCTGCGGGTAGGAGCCGTGATCGCCCATTGTCAGGAACAGGTTGTTGTCGGGGGTCTGCACGATGCGGCAGCCAAAATGCCGGCCGCTCGATACGGGTCCTTCCTGCCGGAAGATCACCTTTACGTCGTCGAGGTTGTCGCCGGCGAGCTTGGCCCGCGCCATCGAGGTGCGGCCACCGCCGTCGTGCGGGTCGGCGAAGCAGAAATAGATGGTCTGGTTCTGTGCGAAGTTGCGGTCGAGCGTGACGTCATGAAGGCCGCCCTGGCTCGACGCAAACACCTTCGGCACACCGGCAAGCGGCGGAGAGAGCTTGCCGTCGGCGACGGTGCGCAGCCGGCCGGGCCGCTCCGTCACCAGCATACGGCCGTCGGGCAGGAATGCGATTGCCCAAGGATTGTTCAGTCCGCTCACCACGGTCTCGACCGCGAGAGCGCCAGCCGATGACTTATATGTCTGCGCATTGGCCACAGCGCACGAAAAGACGGCCGACAGGGCCGTGCATACGATCCATTTCGTTTTCATGGAAACCCGTTGCAGAAAATGACGGCCGGCAGGGCGACAACTATGCACCGCATTCTTGGTTTCAATTTGCCGCGGTCCAATCAACTGATCGTGACAGCATTGCTGACTTTTTACCCCGGTGCAGCCAGTGCCATTGTTTGTCCGGGGGATAGCGGGACCTGACACACCAAGGGGGAATGATGCCGTTCCATTTCGCTGCGCTGGCACTGCTCTCGATTTTCGCGCTGGTGGGCACGGCCGCCGCGCAGACCTACCCGACGCGCCCTGTCACGCTGATCGTTCCGTTCCCGGCAGGCGGCCCTACCGACACGATCGCGCGAATCATGGGCGATCACATGAAGGGCACGGTCGGTCAGCCGCTGATCGTCGAAAATGTTACCGGCGCCGGCTCTACGATCGGCACCGGCCGCGCCGCGCAGGCGGCGGCGGACGGCTACACGCTTTACGTCGGCAACTGGACCAGCGCTGTGGGTGCGGGCGCACTCTACACCGTGCCGTGGCACATCCTGCACGACTTGACGCCGGTCGCGCAGCTTCCGGCTTCCTCGTTGATGATTGTCGGCAAGAGCGGACTGCCGGCCAACAACATCAAAGAGCTTATCGCGTGGCTGAAGGACAATCCGGGCAAGGCAACCGCGGCGAGCGTTGGCGCCGGCAGCGGCGCGCATATTTGCGGTCTCTATTTCATGGACAAGACCGGCACGAGCTTCCAGTTCGCACAGTATCGCGGCGGCGCGCCGGCGATGCAGGATCTGGTGGGCAACCAGATCGACCTGATGTGTGCCGAAGCATCGCAGACGCTTGCGCACGTTCGCGGCGGCAAGATGAAAGCGTTTGCGGTCATGTCGGCGGGCCGCTGGGCACCGCTGCCGGACGTGCCGACCATGAATGAGGTAGGCTTGGACATGCTGTGGTCGTTCTGGCACGGGCTGTGGGGTCCGAAGAACCTGCCCAAGCCCGTGGTCGATGCGCTGAACGGGGCGGTGTCCAAGGCGTTCGACGATCCGGCGGTAGCCAAGCGGATCGCAGACCTTGGGATGACCATTCCAGTTGCGAAGGACCGCACGCCGCAGGCGCTCGCGGCCTACCACAAGTCGGAAGTCGACAAGTGGTGGCCCATCATCAAGGCGGCGAACATCAAGATAAACTGACGCTGCCGTTCACGTCGGCGCGTTCAGCGCGGCGATGCTCCCATCATGCGCTGCCGCACCACCAGCATGGCGAGCATGGAAAGATTGATGAGATTGAATGCCACACCGGTCGCGAAGGCCGGCGCGTAATAGCCGTTCAGGTCGTAGAGATAGCCGGCGAGCCAGCCGCCGACGGCCATGCCGGAGCCGCTCAGCAGCAGCAGCGTCGGCACTCTCCAGTATGCTTCGCTGGCCGGATAAAGGTCGCGGACCGCCAGCACATAGGCCGGAATCAACGCACTGAAGCCGATGCCGAACGCGGCGGACACCGCGAACAGCCCGACTTCATCCTGGGTGTAGAGAAAGCCTGTCATCGCGGCGGCCTGCAGTGCCGAGCTCAACAGCGCGGTCTGCAATCCGCCGATGCGGTCGGACACCAGGCCCCAGCCTTGCCGGCTCAGCAGTCCCGCGCCGAGCAGCACGGACAACATCGCAGCGCCGATCGTCGCTGAAATGCCAAGGTCGGTGCACAGCGCGACAATATGCCCCTGCGGCATCGACATGGTCACGCAGCACATGAACGATGCGACCGCGATCAAGCCGAACACCACATTCGGCGGCCAGCCGAGCACCTTCGGTTTCGCCGTTGCGCCGCCGCTCTGCGCCGCGGGGGCGGCGGATTTTGGCGGCGAACGGAGAAAGTAAGCCGCGAGCGGCACGATCACCGCGACCTGGAACACGGCGTAGCCGATCATGGTCCAGCGCCAGCCGAAATTGGCGATGGCGCGTTCGAAGATGGTCGGCCACACGAAGCCCGCGAGATAGCCGCCGCTCGAAATCAGCGCGAGCGCCGAACCGCGCCGCCGGTCGAACCAGGCGCTGACATAGACATAGAGCGGCGCATTCAGTCCGGCGTTGCCGAGCAGGCCCATGAACAGGCCGTGACCCACATAGAGCTGCCACGGCGCGCCGCCGGTCGAGATCAGCAGCCCGATGCAGATCATCACCGAGCCGAAGATCACGGTCCAGCGGATGCCGAAACGGTCGGCGATCCGTCCCATCAGGATGCCGCCGACCGCCGAGCCGAACCAGGCGAGCGAACTGGCGAGCGCCGGCACCGAGCGAACGCCGCCCATTTCCTCGGCGATTGCCTTCAATCCAACCGCGGTGATCCACGGTCCGCCGAACGACAGGCCGAGCAAGGCGAGCGAAACCCCCGCGACGACCCAGGAGGCCCGCGTCTCGATCGAGCGCGTTTCACTGCTTTGCGTGGTCAATCCGATACCCGGCAGGGCGAGGAGGGCCATATGGCACTGGTGTCGCGGTTCGGAAGTTCGCCTGAGTCCTCAGCTTGCTCTGAAGCGAACTTTCGAACCAAGCGACACCAGCTACTTGATGATTCTAGTGTCCCTTTGGACCCGAAGTTCGCAAAATGCCTGCTGAGCAATCGTGCGAACTTCGGGTCCGGGACACTAGCGCGCCAAGCTGGTACTGTGTAGCCAAGCCGTGGGAGGATTGGAAATGAGAAAGCCGCTGATCGCGGTTGCGCTGGCTGCAATGGCCACGGTTGCGGGCGATGCTGCGGCGCAATCTTTTCCGTCCAGGCCGATCACGATCATCGTGCCGTTCGCGGCCGGTGGCCCTTCCGACGTGCTGGCCCGCGTGATCGGCGAGCGCATGCGCGTCACGCTCGGTCAGACGGTCATCGTCGAGAACGTGACCGGCGCAGGCGGCACCATCGGCGTGACCCGCGCGGCGCGCGCGCCGGCCGATGGTTACACATTGAGCTTCGGCCATCTCGGAACCCACGTCGTCAACGGCGCGATCTATCCGCTTACGTTCGACCTGCTCAACGACCTCGATCCGGTGGGCTTGGTCGGCGCCAATCCCATGCTAGTCGTCAGCAAGAACGCTGTTCCGGCGAAGGACCTCAAGGGATTGATTGCCTGGATCAAGTCGAACGAGGCCAACGTGACATTCGGCACCGCCGGTGTCGGCTCCGGCTCGCATTTCAGCGGTCTGTATCTCCAGAGCCTGATCGGCACCAAGGCGCGATACGTTCCTTACCGCGGCACCGGCCCGGCCATGCAGGACCTCGTCGCCGGCAACATCGACATCATCGTTGATCAGGCGTCCAATTCGATGCCACAGGTGCAGGGCGGCAAGATCAAGGCCTATGCCGTTACCGACGGAAAGCGGCTTGCTGTCGCACCCGATGTCCCAACCGTCGACGAAGCGGGGCTGCCGGGCTTTCATGTCTTGCTGTGGTCGGGGATGTGGGCGCCGAAGGGAACACCGAAAGACGCGATCGCGAAACTCAACGCGGCGCTGCGCGAAGCGATTGCCGATCCCACTGTGCTGAAGCGGTTCGGCGATCTTGGCCTCGAGGCCACGCCGGCCAATCGCCAGACGCCGGAAGCGTTGCGCGGGCACCAGAAGGCCGAGGCCGACAAGTGGTGGCCGGTGATCAAGGCCGCCGGAGTGAAGCCGGAGGGCTAGTTTTCGTTCAGACTGCGGGGAAGTTCAATGAAGCGTGTTCTGCTTGCTATCTTTGCCGTGCTGACTTGCGCGACCGCCGCTGCGGCGCAGTCGTTTCCGTCGCGGCCGGTCACGATCATCGTGCCGTTTCCGGCGGGCGGACCGACCGACACGTTGGCACGCATCTTCGCGGACAACGCGAAAGGCCCACTGGGCCAGCCGGTGATCGTCGAGAACGTCGCGGGTGCTGGTGCCAGCATCGGCATCGGCCGCGCTGTCGCCTCGGCGCCCGACGGGTACACGCTGAGTCTCGGCAACTGGACCAGCCACGTCGGCGCCGGCGCGATCTATCCGGTCAGTTGGCACATTCTCCAGGACCTCGCGCCAGTGGCGAAACTCCCGGTCTCGACGCTGATGATCGTCGGCAAGAACGACCTGCCGGCCAAGAACATCAAGGAGCTCATCGCCTGGATGAAGGCCAATCCCGGCAAGGCGTCGATTGCCAACGTCGGCAACGGCAGCGGCGCGCACGTCTGCTCGGTCTACTTCAATGACAAGGTCGGCGTCAGCGGGACGTTCGTGCCGTACAAGGGCGGCGCGCCGGTGATGCAGGATCTGGTTGGTAACCAGATCGACCTGTTCTGCGCCGAAGCGTCGCAGACGCTCGAGCATGTCCGCGCCGGCAAGATGAAGGCGTTCGTGACGCTGTCGGAGAAGCGCTGGGGGCCGCTGCCGGATGTGCCGACCATGGCCGAGACCGTTTCCGCCGATATCGTGCTGCCGTTCTGGCATGGCCTGTGGGCG
Source organism: uncultured Alphaproteobacteria bacterium (assembly GCA_963814215.1). Lineage (GTDB taxonomy): Bacteria > Pseudomonadota > Alphaproteobacteria > Rhizobiales > Xanthobacteraceae > Z2-YC6860. The sequence continues at coordinate 76,756 of CAWFCM010000001.1, forward strand.
CCGAAGAACACGCCGAAGGATGTGGTCGACAAGCTCAATGCCGCGGTCAAGCAGGTGTTCGCCGATCCTACGGTGCAGAAGCGCATTGCTTCGCTCGGCATGGTGATACCAACGGGCGCAGAGGCCACGCCTGAGGCGCTCAGTGCCTATCACAAAGCCGAAGTCGAGAAATGGTGGCCGGTCATCAAGGCTGCGGTGAAGCAAAACTGACCGGATCAAAACCAAGACAAAAGAAGAGGGAGGAAGTGATGAAGAGGTTGCTCGCGGCCGCCGCGCTCGTCGCGCTCGGCGCAATGGGCGCGCACGCGCAATCGTTTCCGAACCGTCCGGTCACGATCCTGGTCCCGCTCGCGCCCGGCGGCTCGACCGACACGATCGGCCGCATCATGGCTGAGGGCATGCGGCCGCATCTCGGAACCGTGATCGTCGAAAATGCGCCCGGTGCCGGCGGAACCACCGGCGTCATCCGCGCGGCGCGTTCGGCGCCCGACGGCTACTTGGTGCAGATCGGTCAATGGGGCACCAACGTCGCAAGCGGCGCCGTCTACGGTCTACCGATCGATCTGTTGACGGATCTGCAGCCGGTCGCGCTGATCGCCACCCAACCGTCCATGATCATCGGCCGCAAGGATTTGCCGGCCAACAATCTGAAGGAACTGATCGCTCACATCAAAGCCAATCCGGGCAAGGTTACGGTCGGCAACGCCGGCATCGGCAGTCCGGGCCATGTATCCAGCATATTTTTCCAGAATTCGATCGGCGGCCAGATTCAGCCCGTTCCGTACCGCAGTGCGGGTCCGGCATCGCAGGACCTGCTGGCCGGCAACATCGACATGATGATGGACACAGCATCGACGTCGGGCGGGCACGTGCGCGAAGGGCGGCTCAAGGCCTTCGCGATGACGGCAGACAAGCGGTCCCCGGTGGTGCCGGATGTGCCGACCACCGACGAAGCGGGGCTGCCAGGATTCCGGTTTTATTTCTGGCACGCGTTCTGGGTACCGAAAGGTACGCCGAAGGACGTCGTCGCCAAGCTCAATGATGCGACCATGAAGGCGCTGGCCGATCCGACGACTCGCAAGCGTCTGCTCGACACCGGGCAAGAGCTCTACGGGCCGGAAATGTCTTCGCCTGAGGCGCTGGCCAAATTCCAGAAGGCCGAAATCGAAAAATGGTGGCCGATCATCAAGGCCGCCGGCATCAAGGCAGGGCAGTAACGAACAACAATCCAAAAACAAATTCCAGGGAGCGAAACAATGCGGACGATGATAGCGGCCGTGGCGCTTGCCGCGCTCACAAGTCTTGGCGCGCAGGCGCAGACCTTTCCGTCGCGTCCGATCACCTTGATCGTTCCGTTCCCGCCCGGTGGCTCCACTGATACGATCGCCCGGGTCATGGCCGACAAGATGAAGACCACGCTCGGCCAGTCGGTCATCATCGAGAACGTTGGCGGCGCCGGCGGCAGCATCGCGGTCGGGCGTCTGGCCCGCGCGGCGCCCGACGGCTACACCATCGACATCGGCCAGTGGGACACCCACGTCGGCAGCATCATCTACAACATCAATTTCGACCTGCAGACCGATTTCACTCCGATTGGATTGCTGTCGATCAATCCGCAGCTCATGCTTGCGCAGAAAAATCTGCCGGCCAACGACCTCAAGAGCCTGGTCGCCTGGATGAAGGCCAATCCCGGCGCCGCGAAGTTCGTCAACCAGAATGCCGCCGCACAGGTGACCGGCATCCTGATGGAAAAGCAGACCGGCACGAAGGTGAACTACATCCCGTACCGGGGCGCCGGCCCGGCGATGACAGACCTGATCTCGGGGCAGGTGGACCTGCTGGTGGTGCAGGCCGCCGTCTCGCTGCCGCAGCTTCGCGCCGGTACCATCAAGTCGATCGTCAATCTGTCGCCGAAGCGCTCGCCGTCGCTACCCGACATCCCGACTTCGGATGAGGGCGGCGCGCCCGGGCTCTATATGTCGGGCTGGTTCGGCTTCTTCGCGCCCAAGAACACGCCGAAAGACATCGTAACCAAGCTCAATGCCGCGATGGTGGCGGCGCTGGCTGACCCGGCGATCAAGGCCCGCTTCGGTGATCTGGGGCTCGATATTGCCTCGCGCGAGCAGCAGAGCCCGGAAGGACTCGCTGCCTTCCACAAGGCGGAGATCGAGAAGTGGTGGCCAATCATCAAGGCGGCCAACATCAGGGAGAACTAGCGTGAAAGCGGCGCTTGCGGCCGTTGCGTTGCTCGCACTTGCCGGCAGCGCGGGCGCGCAGCCGCAAAGCTTTCCGTCGCGCCCGATCACTGTCATTGTCCCGTTTCCGGCGGGGGGATCGACCGGCGCGATGGCGCGCATCCTGCTCGAGCCGATGCAAGCGGCGCTCGGGCAGCCGATCATCATCGAGAATGTCGGCGGCGCTGGCGGCAGTCTTGGCGCCGGCCGCGTCGCGCGCGCCGCGCCGGATGGCTACACGATCTGCTTCAGCCACATGCAGACCCACGTGCTCAACGGCGCCGTTCTGGCTCTGCCTTACGACGTTGTGGCGGATTTCGAACCCCTCGCGCTAGTGTCGGACACGCCGCAAATCATCGTCACCCGCACCGCGTTTCCGGCGAACACCCTGAAGGAATTGATTGCCTGGCTGAAGGCCAATCCCAACAAGGGCACGTCCGGCGCCGTTGGTATTGGCGGCCCGAGCGATATTTCGGCATTTCAATTCAAGCAGATGACCGGCACCAATTTTCAATCCGTGCCGTATCGCGGAGGCGGGCCGCTGCTGGCGGATTTGATCAGCGGCCAGATCGATATCAATTTCGGCCAGGCATCGACCTACATTGGCGCGGTTCGCAACGGCCAGCTCAAGGCGCTGGCCACGCAGGCCAAGGAGCGATGGTGGGGTGCGCCGGAGGTTCCGACCGTCGACGAGGCCGGCGCGCCGGGACTCTATGGATCCTACTGGCACGGCATGTGGCTGCCCAAGGGCACGCCGAAGGAAATTGTCGCCAAGCTGAACGCCGCCGTGATGGTGGCGCTGGCCGATCCGATCGTGCAGCAGCGATTCAAGGACTCCGGCCAGAGTATCTGGCCGCGCGAGCAGCAGAGTCCTGAGGCGCTGGCAGCCTTCCAAAAAGCCGAGATCGAACGGTGGTGGCCGATCATCAAGGCGGCCGGCATCAAGGCGCAGTGACGTTGCGGCAGGGAGGATGAGTATGGGCCGCCTGGTTGCAGTCGCGCTCGCCATTGCAGCGAGCGTCTCCTTCGCGCAGGCGCAGCCTTATCCGTCAAAGCCGATCACCATGGTAGTGGCGCTGCCGGCCGGCGGCGCGGTCGACGCGCTGGCGCGTGTGATGGCCGACCACATGCGCGTTACGCTCGGCCAGCCCGTCGTGGTCGAGAACATGGGCGGTGCCGGCGGCACGATCTCGATCGCGCGCGTGGTGCGCTCGGCGCCGGACGGCCACACGATCGGCATGGGGACGCTCGGGCAGTACGTGATTTCCGGCGCGGTCTATCCGCTGCAATTCGACATGCTTGCGGACCTGACGCCGGTCGCGCTGTTGCCGAATGTGCCGTACTGGATGGTGGCGCGCAAAGGCCTGCCGCCGAATTCGCTCAAGGAATTGGTCGACTGGCTCAAGTCCAATCCGGACAAGGCGTCGGCGACGTCGGTCGGAACCGCGAGCATGGCGCGGTTCTGCGGCATGGGCTTCCAGAAGGCGACCGGGACGAGCTTCCAGTTCGTGCCCTATCGCGGCGGCGCACCGGCGCTGAATGACCTGGTCGCCGGGCAGGTCGACCTGTCGTGCGATCTCGCGGCCAACTCGCTGACGCAGTATCGCAGCGGCAACATCAAGGCCTACGCGGTGATGACCAAGGCGCGCTGGTTCGTGGCACCCGAGGTGCCGACCGCGGAGGAGGCGGGTGTGCCCGGCCTCTACTACAGCACGTGGCACGGTCTGTGGACGCCGAAGGGCACGCCCGCGGATGTCGTCGCCAGGATCAACGCCGCGGCCAACGCGGCGATGGCAGACGCCGAGGTGCGAAAGCGTGTTGCCGCGCTCGGCATGGACCTGCCGCCGAAAGACCAGGCAACGCCTTCGGCGTTCGCCGCCTTCCACAAGTCGGAAATTGAGAAGTGGTACCCGATCGTGAAAGCGGCAGGCGTGAAGCCGGACTGATGGAAGGCGGCGAGGGAGGGCAGACATGATGAGGTTAGCCGTTGCGTTTGCCGTCGCCGCGCTCGCCGGCATCGCTGCCGCGCAGGCGCAAGGCTATCCGTCGAAGCCGATCACCATGATCGTGCCGTTCCCTGCGGGCGGCGGCTCCGATATCCTGGCGCGCATCGTGGCCGAGCGGATGAAAGTGTCGCTCGGCCAGCCGGTAATCATCGAGAATGTCGGCGGCGCCGGCGGCACCATCGGAACGACACGGGTCGCGCGCTCCGCGCCGGACGGCTACACCGTGGGCTTCGGTCAATGGAGCTCGCATGTCGGCAGTGGCGCGCTCTATCCGCTGACGTTCGATCTTCTCAAGGACCTGGCGCCGGTCGCGCGCCTTACCATGGCGCGGCTCTGGATCATCGGGCGGAACGATCTGCCTGCGAAAGATTTGAAGGAGCTGATCGCCTGGTTGAAGGCCAACCCGAACAAGACGACGGCGGGGTCGATCGGCGCCGGCAGCGGCACGCAGCTTTGCTTCATCGATTTTCAGAACAACACCGGCACCAAGTTTCAGCTGGTGCCGTATCGGGGCGCGGCTCCGATCATGCAGGACTTGCTCGCCGGACAGATCGATCTGACTTGTCCGGAGGCGGGACAGACACTGGCGCTCTATCGCAGCGGCAAGATCAAGGCCTATGCGGTGATGGGCACGACGCGCTGGTTCGCCGCGCCTGACGTGCCGACCATGGATGAGGCGGGCGCGCCGGGATTGCACATGACGTTCTGGTACGGTCTGTGGGCGCCGGGTGGCACGCCGAGAGACATCATCGCCAAGCTCAACGCCGCGGTGGCCGACGCGTTCGAGGATCCGGCGGTGCGGGCGCGTCTCACCGAGCAGGGCCACGATATCCCGTCACGTAAGGAGCTTACGCCCGAAGCGCTCGGCGCGCATCATAAGGCGGAGATCGAGAAATGGTGGCCGATCATCAAAGCCGCTGGCATCAAGCTGCAATGAAATCAGGAGCCGAGTAATGCGAAAGTTGCTGGTTGCCTTTGCTCTCACGGTGTTTGCGGCCACGGCACAGGCGCAGACCTATCCGTCGCGGCCGGTGACGCTGATCGTGCCGTATCCCGCCGGCGGGCCGTCCGACACATTGGCGCGCGTGCTGGCCGAGGCGATGCGCACCACGCTCGGCCAGACCGTCATCATCGAGAACGTGTCGGGCGCGGGCGGCAGCATCGGCACCGGGCGCGTCGCGCGTTCGGCGCCGGATGGCTACATGCTCAGCCTCGGCCATGTGCAGACCCACGTGCTCAATGGCGCGACGCAGAACCTCAACTACGACGTGGTGAAGGATTTTGAGCCGGTGACGCTGATCGCGGACACGCCGACCTGGATCGTGGCGCGCGCTAGCTTCCCCGCCAAGGACTTCAAGGAGATGGTGGCCTGGATGAAGGCCAATCCGGGCAAGGCGACTTTGGGCTCGGTCGGCGTCGGCGGTCCGGCCGACATCGCAGCGGTTTATTTCCAGCGTCACACTGGGGTGACGTTCCAGACCGTGCCGTACAAGGGCGGCGCGCCGCTGATCCAGGACCTGATCGGCGGGCAGATCGATCTCACCTTCGGGCAGGCGGCGAACTACCTCAATCCGGCGCGCGCGGGCCAGCTCAAGGCGTTTGCCGTTCTCGCCGCCAAGCGCTGGTGGGCTTCGCCGGAGACGCCGACCATCGTCGAAGCGGGTGGACCCGATCTCTACTCGTCGTTCTGGCACGGTCTCTGGGTGGCCAAGGGCACGCCAAAAGAAGTGGTCGCCAAGCTCAACACCGCGGTGTCGCAAGCGCTGGAAGACCCGACCGTGACGAAGCGCTTTGCCGACATCGGCCAGGAAATCTGGCCGCGGCAGCAGCAGAATCCGGCGGCGCTGGCCGCGCAACAGAAGGCCGAAATCGAACGCTGGTGGCCGATCATCAAGGATGCCGGCATCAAGTCGCAATAAATCTTCTGGACGCCGGCGCGGCGCCAGCGTCCAGAAGGATACGGCATTCGGACAGCAGGCCTGGACGCAACAACTCTACGACGCGTTACTCGGTACGACGCCTCAACTCACATCGCTGCGCGCGCGATTCCAAACGATACGATTGTGAACGCAACGGCGACCGACACGGCCAACGCCAATGTCAGCGCAACAAACGCCTGATCTGCAAACGCGGGACGCTTACGGGACTGTTCGAGCAATTCCTGGGTCATGAGTGTTACCTGCAAACGAATCATCTTGGAGACGAATATGCCGATGGATGCTGGCGTCGCTCCGGCTGCATTGCGGCGGTGCGATTGGTGAACCGCGGCGAAACCGTGGCGCAGGGTTAACAGATGGTTAATGCCTGCTATGCTGGGCGGATAAAGAACAAGTGTTGCGGGGAGGATACGATGCGGTGGGTGTTGGGTCTGCTTGCGGCGCTGCCATTGGCGTTGGCGGCTATCGAAGTGTCCGCGCAGGCTGGCTATCCGGACCGGCCGATCCGCATCATGGTCGGCTTCTCCGCGGGCGTTGCGCCGGACGTGACGTCGCGGCTGTTTGGCGACAAGTGGAACGAGACCTGGGCCAAGGGTGTGGCGGTTGAGAACGTCACCGGCGCCGGCGGCAACCTCGCCGTCGAGCGGCTCTCCAAGGCGCCGCCGGACGGCTACACGTTGTCGATGGGCGGCAACGCCGCGCTGGTGATCAATCCGAATATCATCGACAAGCTCGGCTACGACCCGATCAAGGATTTTGCCTACATCACCCAGGTTTTTATTGTACCGAACCTGGTGGTGGTGCCGTCCGACGTTCCGGCCAAGACCATTCAGGAGCTGATCGCGCTCGCCAAGGCGAAGCCGGATTATTTCGTCGCGGGCCACGCCGGGATCGGCACGTCGCAGCATCTCGGTGGCGAGTTGTTCATGAAGATGACCGGCACCAGGATTCAGCAGGTGCCGTATCGCGGCACCACGCAGATCCTGCCGGACCTGCTGGGCGGACGCCTCAACCTGTTCTTCGGCAACATCTCCAACTGCCTGCCGCTGGTGCGCGAGGGCAAGCTGCGGGCATTCGCGATCACGTCGCGCAAGCGTTCGCCGCAAATCCCGGACCTGCCGACCATGGAAGAGCTCGGCTTCAAGGACTTCGACGCCACCGCCTGGTTCGGCCTGATGGCGCCGGCTGGCACGCCGCAGCCGATCGTGAACAAGCTTCACACCGAGACCGTGAAGGTGATGGTGATGCCGGACGTGCGAGCCAAGCTCGAGGGACTCGGCCTTCAGCTTGTCGGCAACACGCCGGCCGAGTTCCTCGATGTCGTAAAAAAAGAAATCCCGATGTGGGGCAAGGTGATCAAGGAAGCCGGAATCAAAATGCCTCAATAGCCCGCGGGGAAACGCCATGACTCCGATCCATGCCGGACTGTTCGCATTCGCCCTGACGCTGATCGCGGCGCCAGCCTACGCGCAAGCAAACTATCCCGACAAACCGGTTCGCTTCATTGTCGGCTTTACGCCCGGCAGCGCAACCGACATCACGGCGCGGCTGTTCGCGGCGAAGTTCGCCGAGGCATGGAACGTGCCGGTGACGGTCGAGAATGTGCCGGGGGCGGGCGGCAGCGTCGGCGGCGACCGCGTGGCGAAGTCGACGCCGGACGGCACCACGTTCTACTGGGGCGCCAATGGCGCGCTCACCATCAACCCGACGCTGCAGCAGAACCAGACCTACGACGTGGTGCGCGATCTCGCGCCGGTCGCAAGGCTGCTGATCGTGCCGAGCATCGTCGCCGTGAACAACGACGTGCTAGCCAAGACTTTCCGCGAGCTGATCGCGCTCGCCAAGACGCAACCCGGCAAGCTGTCCTACGCTTCGCCCGGCGTCGGCACCCCGCAGCATATCGCCGGCGAACTGCTCAAGAGTCAGGCCGGCGTCGATATCGTTCACGTGCCGTATCGCGGCGCGGTGTTCACCGATGTGATCGGCGGGCGCGTGACCATGACGCTGCAGAACATGGGCGCGATCCTGCCGGTCGTGAAGGAAGGCCGGCTGCGCGGTGTGGCGGTGACGTCGCTGAGGCGGACGCCGATCATCGATCTGCCGACAGTCGCGGAATCGGGGCTGCCAGGCTTCGAAGCGATCTCATGGTTTGGACTGATGGCGCCGGCTGGCACGCCGGCCCCGGTGATTGCCAAGGCGCATCATCAGGCGGCTGCGATCGTCGCCATGCCGGACGTGCGGCACAAGCTGACCCAGCTTGGGTTCGACATCGCCACCGACGGGCCGGACGCAATGGGCGCGATCATCAAGGCGGACATTGCCAAGTGGGCGAAGGTGATCAAGGACGCTAACATCAAGGCGGGGGACTAGCGCGTGAACACCTATTGCGCAGCCACCATCGCCGCCGACGGGTGCCAGTCCATCGCAATGTGATTGGGCTGCGCCGCGACACGGTCGAGCCAGTCGCGCACCGCGGGGAATTCCGAGATGTTGAAGTCGCAGTGTTCTGCCACGTGGGTGTAGGCATAGAGTGCGATGTCGGCGATCGAATAGCGGTCGTCGGCTAGGAAGTCCTGCTTTGACAAATGCTTTTCCATCACGCCGAGTGAGCGGTAGCCCTCTTCCATCCAATCTTCCAGTGCGTGCTGCTGCAACTCGCGCCCGCCCTTGACCAGCACCAGCCAGAACCAAGCGGCGCCGAGCTTCGGCTCGAGCGCGTGCTGCTCGAAGAACATCCATTGCAACGTGGCGGCGCGCTCGACCGGATCGTCGGACAACAGCGGCGTGCCCTCGGCCAAGTACCAGAGGATCGCGTTCGATTCCGGCAGATATTTTCCCGGTGCCACCTTGAGCAGCGGCACGTGGCCGCTCGGGTTCATCGCGAGGAATTCAGGGGTGCGCGTCTCGCCTTGCAAAATGTCGACCTCGACAAGCTCGTGCGCGAGGCCAAGCTGCGCGAGCGCAAGCCGCACCTTGTAGCAATTGCCTGAGCGGCGCATCGAATAGAGCGTATACATCCGGCTCCCCCGATCGGCGTGAGCCGATCCGCGTTTCAATTGTTAGCGCTGATTGAAATGCAAAGCACGGCGAATAAAGGGCGGTGCGATGACGCCCCGATGAAAAAGACGAAAGCGTGCGCTGCAGCATGGAATTGGACCAAATCCCACAGAAGGCCACGTTGCGTGATCTTGCGGCTTCGCGCGATCGCGGTGAGGCGGATCGGGCGAGAGCCGTGTTGCTAACGCTCTCGGGTTGGACCAGCCCTCGCATTGCAGAGGCGTTCGGCGTTCGCGAGGATACGGTGCGCCTGTGGCGCAGCGACTTTGCTCGCGGCGGCGTGGAGGCGCTCAGGACGAGCCCTGCACCGGGACCGGCCCCCGTCAAAGCGCAAGCGGCGCTGAGAGTTGTGACACCATTGCTCGAAGCGCCCGTTGCCGACCGGCGTTGGCCACCCGCGCCCATTGGCTCACCGTCGAATGGCTGCCAAAATATGCGCCCGAACTCAACGACATCGAGGTTGTTTGGCATGATCTCAAAGCGCATCATTTGGCTCATCAGACCTTCACCGACGCCGAGGCACTCGATCGCGCCATCCATGATGCCGTAACCACCTTGAACACAGAGCGAAACGGCAATCCGTTGGGCAAACAGAGAATCTCTGCTTAGGCGACCGGAAGAGAAAAATGATTACGGGCCGAGAGCAATCTCGGCCCGTTTCCTTTTTGCATTACGGCGGGCCGTCAGAACGCGGCGACCAGTTGCTGGAAGCCCATCGTGCGGCTGAAGGCGATCGCATCGCGCTTCTGGTTGTCGTCGAGGGTCATGATCAGCGGCATCGCAATCGCCTTGATCCTGCGAAGGTGCATCGTCGTCGCGGCGATCGACAGGCCTCGCGCCTGCTGGCGGGCGAGATCGCTGAGCGCCACCTCAACCGGAAGCCAGTGCGGCTGCTGGGCGGGCGTGAGCTTCAGGATCGCACGCAGGCGAGCGATGTGACCAACGGTGAAGATCGGCTCGACCGCAGGTTGCGGCCCGGTGTGCTCGCGAGGGGCTACTCGCCGCGGATCGGCCGATGCCTCGGCGCGGGGTGGTATAACCACGGTTGAGGAACCCGGGGTGGCAGCCCCCCTTTGCTGGGCATCCGCCGGCGAAACCAAGGCGATCAGAAGCGCAACTGCGCTCAGGGTCGCCTTCAACATCGGTGTTTCCCCGCTCCGCGTGATTAACAAATTGCTACCCGAAACCCCGCGGGCGGGACATCAAAAGCGAGGTAAATTTCGGACGATATCGAGATATGGTTTCTATGACGAAGCTGCCGAAACCATTGGGCTTTTTAACCCTAACGGCTGTTCCGAATCCCGAGGCTGCGAAGACAACGATGGTGGGTGCGACAGGGATTGAACCTGTGACCCCTACCGTGTCGAGGTAGTGCTCTACCGCTGAGCTACGCACCCCACCGTCGAGGTCCTAATATCGGCTGGGTTGTTGCGAGGCAAGCCGAACCCGGCGTCGCGTCAAGCCGCTACCGCCAGCATCTTCTGCACCTCGTTGACGAGGTCGCGCAGATGGATCGGCTTCGACAGCACCTTGGCGTGCTTCGGCGCGGCGGAATCCGCATTGAGTGCAACCGCGGCAAAGCCGGTGATGAACATGATCTTGATGTCCGGATCGAGTTCGGCGGCCCGGCGCGCCAGTTCGATGCCGTCCATTTCAGGCATCACGATATCGGTCAGCAAGAGCTGGAACGGCTCCTCGCGCAGCCGCTGATAAGCAGACATCCCGTTGTCGTAGGAAATGACTTCGAAGCCAGCGTTCTGCAACGCCTTGACGAGAAAGCGCCGCATGTCCGTGTCGTCTTCCGCGAGAAGGATCTTCGCCGTCTGATCGTTTTGTGCCATTGACCCGCCAACCCCTGAACGCGAAATCCTTAGCGGCTCGACGCTAACGTCTCGTTACAACCCGCCGGATTTTGCCCCTTTCGGCCGTCCGCAAGCAACCGGCCGGCTCGACACTCCCGATTTCGCCTGGATTTTCGCCAACCCCGACCCATTAGCCGCCAAGCTGGTAAACAACCGATGAAAAGTGCCTCTTGGCAGCGCCGGGCGCAGCGTGGACAATGCGGATCGTGACCGGCTAAGGACCCGGGTTGCCTCGTGTAATCCGCATTTCGAGAACGCCAGCTCAATGAGCCAACAGCAAGACGAGCTCGATCCGCCGTTCGAAGTTATCGAGCCGGCCGAGCGCCGCGGACCGCTGCTGTTCAACTCGCCGCATTCCGGCAACATCTATCCTCATGCTTTTCTGACGTCTTCCCGGCTGGACCTGGCGACCTTGCGCCGATCTGAGGATTGTTTCGTCGACGACCTGATGCTCGGTGTGGTCGACCGCGGCTATCCCTTGATGCGCGCGCACTTCCCGCGCTGCTACGTCGACGTCAACCGCGAGCCCTACGAACTCGATCCGCGCATGTTCGAGGGGCGGCTTCCCTCGTTCGCCAACACCCGCTCGATGCGGGTCGCCGGCGGGCTCGGCACCGTGGCGCGCGTGGTCGGCGACGCGCAGGAAATCTACGACCGGCGAATTTCCGTCAACGATGCGCTGCGCCGCATTGAGAGCCTGTACAAACCCTATCACCGCGCACTGCGGCGGCTGTTTACGAAAGTGCATCGCGATTTCGGCTCGGCGATCCTGATCGATTGCCACTCCATGCCATCAACCACCGGGGCCGGCAGGGATGAGCGGCCACGCGCCGACGTCGTGCTGGGCGACCGCTACGGCACGAGTTGCGTGCCGGCGGTTTCGGAAGCCGTCGAGAGCACGCTGCGCGCGTTTGGCTACGCCGTGAGCCGAAACAAGCCCTACGCTGGCGGCTTCATCACCGAGCACTACGGCAATCCCGCCGCCGGGCTGCATACGATCCAGCTCGAGATCAACCGCGGCCTGTACATGGACGAGCGGCGCTTCGAACGCTCCGCCGATTTTTCCCGCCTGGCCTTGCATCTCCAGGCACTCGCCGACCGCTTGGCCGCCATCCCGATCGACGAGCTGCGGCCGTATCGCGCCGCCGCCGAATAGGCGACGTCTGCGTTGGCGCATGTCCTTTTCGGACCTGCCTTCGCCCGCCGAAGCATTTAGCCAGAATGACGAAGTGGGCCAGCTTCGCGCAGGCGGGAAACCGGTATCCACTTTTCCGGGACATGCGCAAAAGAAAGAGGCCGCCGAACATGTCGGCGGCCTAAGTCTAGGGAGGAAACGCCCAAGGAGGGCGGCGGGACGGCGATCCGAAGGACCGCCTACCGCGCTGCACAAATATGCCACCGCGCCGCACAAAGAGCAAGTGATACTGACCTAATTTGCATTCGAAAAAGCATGGGCTGTTCATAATCCAGCGCAGGTCGGCTATCGGGTTAAGCTGCTCTCCCGACTACCGAAATACGCCCAGGCGCCCACCAGTACGAGCGCCGCCTGCAACCCGAACACAAGCCGATAGGACTCCAGCGGATACGTCCCGCCCTGACTCGGGAACAGATCGATCACCACGCCGGAGACGAACTGGACCAGAAAACCGCCGCCCATCGTGCCGATGTTCAGGAGCGTGATGCAGCGCCCGAGCAGGTGCGGCGGCACCAGCGAACGGCCGTGCGACATCACCACCGACGTCATGCCCGTGGAGAAGCCGAGCAGCGCGAACGCAACGAGCAGCAGCGGCGCCGGCATCACGCCGCCGAGCGCAAACAACAGCAGCGCCGAAAAGCTCAATGCCGTGCCGACCAGGATCGGCGGCTTGAAGCGCCCGAAAATCCGGTCGCTCGGCCCCCATATGAAAGACCCCACCACCTGCGCCAGCGCGGCAACGAACAGGATTTCGCCGCGGCCCTTGAGATCGTAGCCGTAGGTGTGAGTGAGATACGGCCCGCCCCAGAGGCCGACCACCAGGACGAAACTTGGATAGCTGGTGAGCTGAACCAGGAAGATCCGTCCGATCGAAGGCGTGCGGATCACCTGCCAGATGCCCGCGACGCTTTCGCGCAGCGTTTCGTTCCGCGGCTCAGTGGTCCGTCCCGGCGGATCGTCGCTGACAATCAGCCACGTCAAAAGCCCAATGACGACGGTAAGAATCGCAACGGCGAGGAACGCCGTGCGCCAGCCGACGCTGGCGACGGCGAACGCGAGCGGCGCCGTCGCCAACAGCGCGCCGAGCGTGCCGACGCCGAGATGGATGCCGGCGAATGTCGAGAAGCGCTCCGGCGGAAACCAGCGCGCGTAGAGCGCAACCGGCGCCATCAGGAAGCACGCAGTGCCGAAACCGAGTAGCGCGCGCGACACCACCAGCCCGAACACATCGTGGGCGAGAGCGAACGCCACGCTGCCGGCTACCGTCACCGCGATCGACGCCAGCATGCACCGCTTGGGGCCGAACCGGTCGAGCGCGACGCCGAGCGGCAACTGCGTGGCCGCAAACGCAAAGAAATAGATGCTGGAGAGCAGGCCGATCTCGATCGGCGACAGGCTCATTTCAGCGGCCAAATTCGGCGCGATCACCCCGACTGAATTGCGCAAGAACTGGCTGACGATATAGAGCAGCCCCAGGATCGCCACGACCGACAGCGCGATCATCGACACCGCACTCACGCGTGGAAATTGCTCACCTCCCCCGGACATTCCGCCCCTTCCTCGCGCCTATGCCGGGGAGTTTCTGCCCTGCCCGGCTTTCCTCCCTGGAACACGCGGCTATCCCCGCCCCGACGGCGGCCGGATGCACGCATGGCTTGCGATTCCAAGCGTAACAGGGATTACTGGGATGCCCCGCCGCCCCGGGCATGACAAGTGCAAACGCCCGCATGACTGCCATCGATTTCAAGGCCTTCGTCGACAAGCTCGCTGGCGCGGCCGGCGACGCCGTCCTGCCGTTCTTCCGGACCTCGCTCTCAGTCGAGAACAAGAGCCGCGGCGGGAATTTCGACCCGGTGACGGCGGCCGACCGTGCCGCGGAGCAGGCCATGCGCGCACTGATCCGCGCCAATTTCCCCGAGCACGGCATTGTCGGCGAGGAATTCGGCAACGAATGCACCGACGCCGAATACGTCTGGGTGCTCGATCCGATCGACGGCACCAAGTCCTTCATCTCCGGCATGCCGGCCTGGGGCACCCTGATCGCGCTGATGCGCCACGGCGAACCGGTCTACGGATTGATGCACCAGCCGTTCACCCGCGAGCACTTCAGCGGCGACGGCGGTGCGGCGCATTACCGCGGCCCCGCCGGCGCGCGCGCGCTGCACGCGCGACATTGCGCTTCGCTCGGAGAGGCGATCCTGATGTCGACCAGCCCGCTGCTGATGGACGACGCCGAGCGCGCCGCCTTTGGCCGGGTCGAGAAGGTGGTGCGGCTGTCGCGCTACGGCGGCGACTGCTACGCCTATTGCATGGTCGCCGCCGGCCACGTCGACCTCGTCATCGAAGCGGGCCTCAAGCCGTATGACGTGATCCCGCTCATTCCCATCATTGCCGGCGCGGGCGGCATCATCACCACCTGGGACGGCGGCCCGGCCAAGGACGGCGGCCGCATCATCGCCGCCGGCGACAAGCGCGCGCATGCCGCCGCGATGGCGATGCTGAAGGACTGACTCCGCCGATTGCTTCGCCCGCATGGTGGAGTGGGCGCGCCGAAGTGTAACGAGCGCCGATACACCGACGATCGCACAGCTCACATGCGCAACGCGGCGGCCGCGGGCTTTGTTGAACGCCGACGTCAAGCGCTGGGGCGCGGTGGTGAAGGCGGCAGGAATCCCGCCGCTTGACTAGACCGCCTGACAAGCAGCGGCGCGACGGGGTGACGCTGACCCCGTCGGCGCGTTTGTGATATCGTTTTCAAAACAAGCGCTTCGCCGGGACGCTCCTCAGGAATGACCTTCACCGACACGTCATCCGAGCCGCCGGTCGACAAATCCGCGCCGCGCGGCAAGCGGGCGTGGCGCCACAGCATCGGCGGCAAGCTGCTTATCGCCTTTGGCCTGATTGCCGCCCTCACGATCGGCGCCGCTTTCCTGTCGCTGGTGCGGTTCGGCCAGATCGAGAGCGTATTGCGCGGCCTGGTCGACGTCAGCATGCCGGCGCTGAAACTGTCGATGGACGTTCAGAGCCGCACCGCCGACGTTATTGAGACTGCGGCCGAAGTCGGCAATGCGCAGAACGAGGTCGAGCGGTTCAACGGAATGTCGACCGCGACGGACCGCATCGGCACGCTGTGGCAGGCGATCGCACGGCTGCGCGCGGTGGTTATCGACGACCGCACCATGGATCCGATCCAGGCGCTGATCGCCCGAATCGATTCCCAGGTCGGCGACCTCAACCGAACCGTGAGCGACGGCCTGTCGGCGAGTCAGGCACCGGTCAAGCTGTTTCAGCAGATCGGGGCAACAACCGCCACCGCTAATAAAACGATCGCCACCATGCTCGCTCAGGTGAACGACGCGCGCGCTGTGCCGGTCGCTGATCCGGCGGGAGCGAGCGCGCTGCTCGGCGAGCTTCACGATCTGCGCGGCGACTTCGGCGATGCCTCGAGGATTTTGGTCAGCGTCCGTCAGGCCAACAACAGCGAAGCGCTGAACTCATTCCGCAAGGAGTTCGATGCAACCTTCAGCCGGGTCCAGGCGAAAATCGACACGCTGCGGCAGCGTCCCGTATTCGCCGCGGATACCGTCGAGACACTCAATTCAGCAGCACAAAGTCTGGCCGCGCATTCGACCGGAGACGGCGGCATCTTCGCGCTGCGCCAGCAATATTTGCGCATCCGTTCCTCCATCGCGTCGATCACCGCCGCCCTCAAGAAGGATGGTGTGCAGCTTCACGAGCTCGTGGCGGCAACGGTCTCCGACGCCGAGAATCAGGCCAACGAGGCCCAGCAGCGTTCGACCCGCGCCATCACGACGAGCCGCATCTGGCTGACATTGATCGCAATCGCCACGCTTGTTATCGCTGGCCTGATCGTCTGGTTGTTCGTACACCGGTACGTGGTCTCACGGCTCGACGAATTGGCGGACAGCATGCTCGGCATCGCGCGGGGCAATCTCACAACGCCCATCCCAGCGGCCGGCCCAGACGAGCTTGGCGAAATGAGCCGGGCGCTCGGCGTGTTCCGCGACAACGCGCGCGACATTCAGATCGCGAAGGATCAGGCGATCGACGCGCGCGCCGAGGCCGAGGCGGCGTCCCGCGCCAAATCGAGTTTTCTCGCCAACATGAGCCACGAGCTGCGCACGCCGCTCAACGCAATCATCGGATACAGCGAAATCCTCGCCGAGGACGCCACAGACCGCGGCGACGAACCCGCCGTACAGGACCTGCAAAAGATTCAATCCGCCGGAAAACACCTGCTTGGCCTGATCAACAGCATCCTTGACCTGTCAAAGATCGAAGCCGGCCGGATGGACGTTTATCTGGAGCCGGTCAACCTGACCAAGCTGATCGACGAAGTGCGTGCCCTCGTCCAGCCGTTGATCGAGAAGAACAGCAATCGTCTCGCGATCGATTGCGCGCCGGACATCGGATCGATGCGGACCGACCTGACCAAGGTCAAGCAATCCCTGATCAATCTTTTGAGCAACGCCGCAAAATTCACGCAGAACGGCGAGATCGGACTCGCCGTGACACGACAGGCCGCGCCGTCGGGCGATACGCATGTCCTGTTCAAGGTGTCGGACAACGGCATCGGCATGACGGAAGAACAAATGGGCCGGCTGTTCGAGGCGTTCGCGCAGGCCGACTCGTCGACGACTCGTTACTTCGGCGGTACCGGCCTTGGCCTCGCCATTACCAGGCGGTTCGCCATCTTGCTGGGCGGCACCATTGGCGTCACCAGCAAGCCTGGCGCCGGGTCGACCTTCACGCTCGATCTGCTCGACCAGTCATTCAACGCGGCTGCCCAAAGCGGCAGCCCGATTGAAACCGCCGACATTGGCCCTGATGGCGCGGCGCTCACCGTTCTTGTCGTCGATGACGATCCGGCCGTGCATGACGTTCTGACCGCCACACTCGCGAAGAAAGGCTATCGCGTGCTGCACGCGCGCGACGGCGCGCAGGCACTGGACATATTGCGTAAGACGCCGGCGGATGTCGTCACACTCGACGTCATGATGCCCAATGTAGACGGCTGGACGGTGCTGGGCGCCATGAAGTCCGATCCGGCTCTGGCGCACATTCCGGTCATCATGCTGACCATCGTCGATGACCGCAATTTGGGGTATTCGCTGGGCGCCTCCGAGTTCATGACCAAGCCGGTGGATCGCGACCGTCTGCTGGCACTGGTTCGCCGCTTCACCAGCCGGAATGAGAATGCCATCGTACTGGTCGTCGACGACGACGCCGAGGTCCGCAATGTTGTGAGCGTGACGCTGAACAAGGTCGGCCTGAAGACTGCCGAGGCGGTCAATGGCCGGGCTGCTTTCGAATGGCTGGCCGCTCATCCTGCGCCCGACCTGGTGCTGCTCGACCTCATGATGCCGGAAATGGATGGCTTCCAGTTCCTCGATCGCCTGCGCGAACAGCCGGAGCGGCTTGCGGTGCCCGTCGTGGTGCTGACTGCAAAAGATCTGACCGCTGAAGAGCGGGCGTTTCTGGCCGAGCGGACCATCCTGGTGCTGTCCAAGTCGGCGCAACCGATCGGCACGCTTGGCACGGCGCTCGCCGCCATTGCCACCCGCCGGCCCAACGATGCAAGCGCCGCGCGCGCCAGCCTGAGGTCATCAGATGCCAAAAATTCTACTGGTCGAAGATAACGAGATGAACCGGGACATGCTGTCGCGCCGGCTGGTCCGGAACGGCTTCGAGGTGGTCATCGCGGTCGATGGTGTAAAAGGCGTGTCGATGGCAGGCTCGGAAAGGCCGGACCTGATCCTGATGGACATGAGCCTTCCCGAGATCGACGGGTGGGAGGCGACGCGCCGGGTGAAGGCCGATCCGGCGACAAAGTCGATCCCCGTGATCGCGTTGACCGCTCACGCAATGGCGGAAGACAAGGAAAAATCTCTTGCGGCGGGCTGCGACGACTTCGACACCAAACCGGTGGAGCTGCCGCGCCTGCTCGCAAAAATTCAGGCGCTTCTGCCAAAGTAGGCGCCGCAAAGGTCGCGCCGCATGACTGGACATGACGCAAGCGACGATGCGATGCGTGTGCAGCGTGCGCTGCTGGCGCACCTGCGTCAGGAATTCATCGCGCCCGCGGCCGCGATCGTCGGCTACACCGAGATTCTGATCGAGGACGCAAAAGGGTTGTCGTTCGACGCCTATCTCTCCGACCTGGAGCGTATCCGCAACGCCGGCGGCGCACTGCATACCTTGCTGCAATCCGTGCTGAGCCACGAGCACTCCGGCGATCCGGTGATATTCGACCAATCCAAGCTCCGCCACGATCTGCGAACGCCGATCAACGCGATTAAAGGCTACGGCGAGATGCTGGCCGAGGACGCCGCCGATACTAACGGACACCAGGTGCTGCTCGCCGACATCGAGAGACTGCTCGCCGCTGCTGACGGCATGCTCCGGCGGATCGATGCTCTGGTCGACTTCCGTGCGGATGCCAGCCCGGTCGCAAGACCGCCCGCGGGCATGGGCGGCGTGGCCGAAGCGATCCGGGCGATCCGCGCGGTCGCCGCAGGACCGATCGGCCCGGACGTGCAGGGCCGCATCCTCATCGTCGACGACAATGCATCGAACCGCGACCTGCTGGGACGCCAGTTGGCGCGTGCCGGTCATACCGTCGCGGACGTCGAAAGCGGACAGGCCGCGCTGGCAAGGCTTGAGAGCGAGCCCTTCGATCTCATCCTGCTGGACATGATGATGCCGGATATTAGCGGCTACGAAGTGCTGCAGCGGCTGAAAAGGCAGGTCAACACATCCGGGATTCCGGTGATCATGATTTCGGCGCTCGACGACCTCGACAGCGTGATGCGCTGCATCGAAGCTGGCGCCGTCGACTATCTGCTCAAGCCCTTCGATCCGACGCTGCTCCGCGCGCGGATCGGATCGAGCATCGAAAACAAAGTCCTCCGGGATCGCGAGAAGGTGATGATGGAGGAGCTTCGCCGCGAGAAGGCCCGCTCGGAGAATCTGCTGTTGTCGATCCTGCCGGGTTCGGTAGTCGAGCGCATCAACGCCGGCGCGACGATGATCGCCGACCATATCGACGATGTCAGCATCCTGTTTGCCGACATCGTCGGCTTCACGCAGATGGCCGGCCGTCAAAGCCCCGGCGATCTCGTCGAATTTCTCAATACCATTTTCACAGCGTTCGACAACCTTTCGACGAGATTTGGCGGCGAGAAGATCAAGACCATCGGCGATGCGTACATGGTGGCATTTGGGCTCCCGGACCCGATCGAGGACCATGTTGGGGCAGCAGCCCGGCAGGCTCGCGCCATGCTGGATGAGATTCGACGGTTGCGAGCCGGGGGCATGCAGATCGATCTGCGCATCGGCATCCACACCGGGCCGGCCGTCGCCGGCGTGATCGGACAGCGAAAATTCTCGTTCGACGTTTGGGGCTCGACCGTGAATATCGCAAGCCGCATGGAATCCCACGGCGAGCCGGGAAAAGTACACGTCAGCGAAACCGTCGCGCGTGCGCTGGCTGGACGGTTCGCGCTCATCGACCGCGGATTGATCGACGTCAAAGGCGCCGGTGTGATGCGGACGTTCTTCCTCGGCGGTCCGATCGCTTAGCGTCTGGTTCAGCTACGCTGAATTAGACTCTTCGCTTACTTTCTTGTTTGAGCATGATCTTTTCCGACCTGCCTTCGCCCGCCGAAGCATCAAGCCAAGATGGTGGACCACGTCGGGGCTTCGCGCAGGCGGGAAACCGGTTCCCACTTTTCGGGATCATGCTCTAATACATCGGCGTACCGGGCACGAAGGCGTCGAAAGCCGCCCAGAACTGCACGCGGTAGCGGTCCTGCTCGTGCATCAGTTCGTGGCGGCTACCGGCGACGATGAGGTGCGAGCCGGCGCGTAGCCGCACCGCGAAGTCCTCAATCGCGGCGGTCGAGACGATCTCGTCGCGGCCGGCGGCTATCAGCATCAGCGGCTGACGGATCTTGTCGGAGAAGTTGATATCGGCATATCCGTTCATGACGCGGTAGGCGGCATCGGCCCAGCCGATGGTCGGCGAACCCAGGCCGAGCGCCGGCTCCGCTTCGAGGATCGCCTTGGTGCGCGCATGGCGGACCGGATCGGAGGTGAGCAGGTTGCCGATATAGGGACCGCTCGCCACCACGGTGGCGTCGCCGCCCGGAATATACGATGTGCCCATGCCGGCGTAGCGCATCGTCCGTGCCGATACCTTGAACAGCGACGAGCCCCACATCCCGGCGAGCTCGATCATCGGCGCCGAGATCACGATGCGGTCGAACCAGCGCGAGCCTTTCTTCGCGATGTTCATCATCACGGCGCCACCCATCGAATGCGCGATGGCGAAATGTGGTGGCGGGCAGTCCGGCAGCACGACCTCGTTCATGAACACATCGAGGTCGCGCTCGTACTCCGAGAAGTCCTCGATGTGGCCCTTGCGCGGATCGCCGAGCGCTCGTTCGGACAGACCCTGGCCGCGCCAGTCGAGCGTCGCCACCGCGAACCCGCGCGAACGCAATTCGCGTACGGTCTCGAAATACTTCTCGATGAACTCGGCGCGGCCCTGGAACAGGCACACCGTGCCTTTGCGGCCCGGCGGCGGGTGCCAGCGCGCAAAGCGCAGCGTCACGCCGTCCGCGGTTTTGAGCGTGCCGCTGACGGCAGTCTCGGGCACCGGATTGGCGGGGATGGAAACGAGATCCATGGGATTTGAGTCGGGGCTCGAGGCAGCCGCGTTATAGCAGGGGCCGGAAGGCGCTCAATTGATCCCCACAGGCGTTTTGCGCGGCCTTGCTGTGCCCAGATCGACGTCAAAATTGTAAAGATTAGAACACGTTAACGAGCGCGCGCGGACCTCTTGCATGGCCATGGCCCAACCCCATATCCGGGCTGTGCAGGCCCATCCGGGCTGCACGTTTCACTGGGGTCCGGCCCATTCGGGCGGACCACCGCATGTCGCTCAAGGAGGATATGCCATGCGAACTTTCGATCTTGCTCCCCTCTACCGTTCGACCGTCGGCTTTGACCGGCTGTTCTCGATGCTTGATGGCTTCGACGCCAGCACCCCTGGCTACCCGCCCTACAACATCGAGCGCACCGGTGAGAACGACTATCGCATCAGCATCGCGGTCGCCGGCTTCGGCGAAGACGAGCTGACGATCGAGTCGAAGGAAAACACCCTGACCGTCAAAGGCGAGAAGAAGCTGAAGGAAGAGACCGACGGCGAGGTGCTCTATCAGGGCATCGCGGCCCGCGCCTTCGAGCGCGCCTTCCAGCTCGCCGACTACGTCGTGGTCAAGGGCGCGAACCTCGAGAACGGCCTCCTGCACGTTGACCTCGTGCGCGAGATCCCCGAGGCGAAGAAGCCGCGCCAGATCGCCATCAACGGCAAAGCGAAGCCGCAGGTGGTCGAGACCAAGGCCGCTGCCTAAGCAGCCGACGGCTCAGTGAGAGCGGAGCGCCCCGGAATTTCCGGGGCGCTTTTATTTTGTGCGGCTAGTGAGGAAGCGAGCGGGGGTCGACCTTGCCCTCTGGCACAGGCGCAGCAGGGGCCGGGGCTGGCGCTGGGGGCGCCGTCGCAACTGGCGGCGTTGCAGCCGGTTCCGCGTTGGCCTCAACCGGAGGCCGTGGCTTGGGCAGTGGGGGCGCCGCCGCGCGCTTCACAGGGGCCGGCCGCGCCGCGGGCTTTTCGGCGGGCGGCACTGCACCCGTGCGGGACGGGAAACGATCGGGAGGTGGCGGCAGCAGACCGTGCTCGCCACGCTCTTCCCGCATGATCGCCGAAGGCTCGGCAGACGGCGGTGGCATGTAGTCGGGCGTCTCAGGCGCGGCGCCACGCGCGGTGCGCGGCGGCGCGCTCGGGATCACCGCCTGTGGCCGCGCCATTGGGCGGTCGTTGTCGTGCATGATCGGCGGCGGCGGAACGTAGCCGTGCGGCGGCGGAGGCCCGTCCATGCGCTCGTAGGCGCCGAGACGCTCACCTCCAGGACCGGCAGCAACGACCGGCCTGGCGGACAGAATCTCGCCGCTGCGCGCGCCGACGATAACGCGCATCTCCCGGCCGTCGGGCGCGCTCGCCCGCAGCACATAGCTGTTGCCGCGGAACACGACCGGGCTCAGCGGGACAAACCCCGCCGAGCGCACGATGGCAGCGACCTCACGGGCCGGTAGCAGGCCGGGAACGGCCTGCGACATGCGCACCGGCTCGGCACCGGCGGCCGACGCTGACAGTGCGATCGCCGTCAATGCGTAAAGGAATGGATGTCTCACCGCGCGCCCCTCCTGGAATCGATACGCGGACCAAGTCAGCCCAAAGTCACTGCCGATTGGGGCGGCGCTTGGGCCGTAGTGTCACGGTTTTGCGGCGAGATCGACGAGCCGGTCGACTTCGGATTCCCGCGTCGCAAACGACGCCACCAGCCGGATCAACACTTCGTCTGGCCCAACCTTCGCGGCGCCCGGCAGGCTGTCGGTGTTGCGGATGTAGTACCGCGCTCCGGCGGCCTTCAGGCGCTCCTCGACCGCCTTCGGCAGCAGCACGAACACCAGATTCGCCTCGACCGGCCAAGTCGGCTTGAAGCCGGCCCGGGCCAGACCCGCCGCCAGCCGGTCGGCCATACCGTTGGCGTGGCGGGCGAGCCGCAACCAGCAGTCGTTCTGCAGGAAAGCTTCGAACTGCGCGGCGAGGAAGCGGTGCTTGGACAACAGATGCCCGGCCCGCTTCCTCCGCTCGCCCATCTGCGCCGCGAGCGCGCGATCGAAGAACACCACCGCCTCCGCGGCCATCGCCCCGCCCTTGGTGGCTCCGAATGAGAGGACATCGACGCCGGCCTGCCAGGTCGCTTGGGCAGGGCTCGCATTGAGCCGCACCAGCGCATTGGCAAGCCGCGCCCCATCCATGTGGACCTTTATGCCGCGCGCGTGGGCGATTTCTGCCAGCGCCGCGACCTCGTCAGACCGGTAGATGGTGCCGGCTTCGCTTGCCTGCGAGAACGAAATCGCCGACGGGATCACCTGGTGCGGTGCGTGCCCGTGATAGGGCGCGAGTGCGGCGGCAAACGTATCGGGTGAGATTTTGCAGCCGACACCCGGCAGGCCGATCAGCTTCAGCCCGTTGCCGAAGAATTCCGGCGCGCCGCATTCGTCGGTGACGATATGCGCTTCGTTGTGGGTGAACACCGCGCCCCACGGCGGACCGACATGTGCGAGCGCAAGCGCGTTCGCCGCCGTACCGGTTGGCACCAGGAACACGGCACAGTCGCGCTCGAATATCTCGCCGATGCGGTGTTCGACCCGTTTGGTCTGGTCGTCGTTGCCGTAACCCAGCACGAACCCGTCGTTGGCACGAACGACCGCGTCGAGGATTTCTGGGGCTATGCCGGCGGTGTTGTCGCTTGCAAAGTTCATCAGGCGCGCAGTCACTTCTCGTAGAGGTATCGCATCAAGTGGTCGACCGAGATCAGGCCCGGCCCGAGCGAGATCAGCACAAGCAGGATCGATATCCAATAGATGTGCAGCGACCAGAACGCCGCCGCCCCCGTCAACCACTGGATCACACCGGTCATGATGAGCAGCACAATCGCGCAAAACCGTGTGCCAAGACCAAGCACCAGGCAGATCGGCACGATGAACTCGATGGCGCCCACGACCGGCGCCGCAAACCACGACGGCAGCGGCAGCGCCGCGAGCTGATCGAACATCTGGTAGGTGGTGTCCTTGACCGACATGGGCAACGTGATGGTGGCTACGGTCCAGTCGAGACCCGGCACGGTGAACGGAATAACGGGACCGTCCACCTTGGACTGGCCGGCCACAAAAAAGGCCCGCGCCATGACCAGCCGCAACACCAGCGCCGCCAGCCCATAGGGCAGCGCAAGGGCGACGGCCCGGACCGCACGCGCGACGAAATTCTGGGTGTGGGTCGGAGGCGACGAGCCCTCGGCTATCGCCTCCCATTCGGGATCCGGGGCGTCGCGATGTTGTCCAACGTCGGTCATGACGGCTCCGCGCGCCGGTTCGACCTTCCGCTGAGTCGAGTTGCACGGTCAAACTTGGCAGGCGCGCAACGAACGGCACAAATTCCGCGGAATTCTGGCAACGAACCCACGAAAAGCCGGGGCCGCACGCAGGAATGATTTGCCAAGCGGCATTTTTTAGGACAGTATTACTGTCCCAATTGGCGAAACCACGCGGCCGGAACCGCGTGCTGCTGCGGCACGGCATTACGCTTGCGTATGCGTCGAACGCCGCTCAACATGGCAGCACGCGAGGAGCCGATCAGCGGCCCGCGAGAAGGCTGCCCTCACTTACGGTTCGCCTTGGGCCGCAGCGCTAATCGGTGCTGAGGACGAGGCTGGTGTGCCGGCTTCCGGTCAACCGGAGCTGCGAGAGTGAGAATGAAGAAGGGCGCGACACAGAACGGCGATGTGCACAGCGCGGCGATACCTTCGCCCGCGATCGATGCGCGTCTGCTTTACAAGGACAGCGCCGACCCCGGCTTGCCGGAAGGACGCGGCCTCTACGATCCCGCGCTTGCAAAAGCTTCCTGTGGCGTCGGCTTCATCGCCGACATTAAGGGCCGCAAGTCCCAGAAGATCGTGCAGGACGCGCTGCAGATTCTCTGCAATCTTGAGCATCGTGGCGCGGTCGGCGCCGATCCTCGCGCCGGCGACGGCGCCGGCATCCTGACGCAGATTCCGCACAAGTTCTTCACCCGCAAGGCCAAGGAGCTCGGCATAACGCTGCCGAAGCCCGGCGAGTACGGCATCGGCGTGCTGTTCATGCCGCACGACGCAGAGCGGCGCGAGATGGTGCGCAAGACTTTCGAACAGGTCACCGCGCAGGAAGGCCTCAAGCTGCTTGGCTGGCGCACCGAAATCCCGACCGACAATTCAACGCTCGGCGTCTCGGTCACGCCGACCGAACCCGTCCACATGCAAGTGTTCATTGGACAAGGGAAGAAGAAGCTCTCCGAGGACGACTTCGAGCGCAAGCTGTACATCCTGCGCAAGGCGATCTCAGCGGCGATCTATCGCCAGTACGAGCGGCGACTGTCCGGCTATTACCCGGTGTCGATCTCGTGCCGCACCGTGATCTACAAAGGCATGTTCCTGGCCGATCAGCTCGGCACCTACTACCGCGACCTGCACGAGCCGGATTTCGAGAGCGCGCTCGCGCTGGTGCACCAGCGGTTCTCGACCAACACGTTCCCGACCTGGTCGCTGGCGCATCCGTACCGGATGATCGCGCATAACGGCGAAATCAACACGCTGCGCGGCAACAACAACTGGATGGCGGCGCGGCAGGCCTCGGTGTCGTCGAAGCTCTACGGCGACGACATCAGCAAGCTGTGGCCGATCTCCTATGAAGGCCAGTCCGACACCGCCTGCTTCGACAATGCGCTCGAATTTCTGGTGCAGGGCGGCTACCCGCTCGCGCACGCCATGATGATGATGATCCCCGAGGCGTGGGCGGGCAATCCGCTCATGAACGAGGAACGCCGCGCGTTCTATGAATATAACGCCGCGATGATGGAGCCGTGGGACGGCCCGGCGGCGATCGCCTTCACCGATGGCCGCCAGATCGGCGCGACGCTCGACCGCAACGGCCTCCGTCCGGCGCGCTATTTCGTCACGCGCGACGACCGCATCATCATGGCATCCGAGATGGGCGTGCTGCCGATCCCAGAGAAGGACATCGTCACCAAGTGGCGGTTGCAGCCGGGCAAGATGCTGCTGGTCGACCTCGAGCAGGGCCGGCTCATTCCTGACGAAGAGCTCAAGTCGACGCTCGCCAAAAGCCACCCCTACAAGCAATGGCTCGAGCGCACCCAGATCGTCGTGGAAGACCTGGGCGCTGCGAAAGCCGAGGCGCCGATCTCCAACCTGCCACTGCTCGATCGCCAGCAGGCGTTCGGCTACACGCAGGAGGACCTCAAGCTCCTGATGTCGCCGATGGCGGCGATGGGCGAGGAAGCAGTCGGCTCGATGGGCACCGATACGCCGATCTCGGCGCTGTCCGACAAGCCGAAGCTCCTCTTCACGTATTTCAAGCAGAACTTCGCGCAGGTCACGAACCCGCCGATCGACCCGATCCGCGAGGAAATCGTGATGAGTCTCGTGTCCATCATCGGACCCCGGCCGAACCTGCTCGACCTCGAAGGCATGTCGCACACCAAGCGGCTCGAGGTGCGCCAGCCGATCCTGTCCGACGAAGATCTGGAGAAGATCCGCGAGATTTCGCAGCTCGGCGACGTGCAGTTCAAATCGACGACGCTCGATACCACCTGGCCGTCCGGCGATGGCGCGGCGGGCATGGAGAAGGCGATCGCCGCACTGTCCGCACAGGCCGAGAAGGCCGTGCGCGACGGCATCAACATCATCATCCTGTCCGACCGCAAGGCGGGTTCCGACCGCGTACCGATCCCGTCGCTGCTCGCCTGCGCGGCGGTGCACCACCACCTGATCCGCCGAGGCCTGCGCACCTCGGTCGGTCTCGTGGTTGAGTCCGCCGAGCCGCGCGAGGTGCATCACTTCGCCTGTCTTGCCGGCTATGGCGCGGAGGCGATCAATCCCTATCTCGCATTTGAAACGCTGATCGCCGCAAAGAGCGAGATCAACGCGAAGTTTGACAAGAAGGACGTGGTCAAGAACTACGTCAAGGCGATCGGCAAGGGCCTGCTCAAGGTGATGTCCAAGATGGGCATCTCGACCTATCAGTCCTATTGCGGCGCGCAGATTTTCGACGCGGTCGGCCTCAAGGCGGATTTTGTCAACACCTACTTCACCGGCACCGCGACCCGCATCGAAGGTGTCGGCCTTGCCGAGATCGCCGAGGAGGCGGTGCGGCGGCATCACGACGCGTTCAGCGAAGCGCCGATCTACCGCGCCATGCTCGACGTCGGCGGCGAATACGCGGTGCGGGTGCGCGGCGAGGATCACGCTTGGAACGCCACCACCGTTTCGACGCTGCAGCACGCCGTTCGCGGCAATTCCTACGACCGCTATCGCGCCTTCGCGAAGATTCTCAACGAGCAGTCGGACTCGCTGGTCACCATCCGCGGCCTGTTCCGCGTCAAGAAGGCCGAGGAAGACGACCGCAAGCCGGTGCCGATCGAGGAGGTCGAGCCGGCGAAGAACATCGTGCGCCGCTTTGCCACCGGCGCGATGTCGTTCGGCTCGATTTCGCGCGAGGCACACACCACGCTCGCCATCGCCATGAACCGGATCGGCGGCAAGTCGAACACCGGTGAGGGCGGCGAGGAGTCCGACCGCTTCAAGCCGCTGCCAAACGGCGATAGCATGCGCTCCGCGATCAAGCAGGTCGCGTCGGGACGCTTCGGCGTCACCGCCGAGTATCTCGTCAACTCGGACATGATGCAGATCAAGATGGCGCAGGGCGCCAAGCCCGGCGAAGGTGGCCAATTGCCTGGCCATAAGGTCGACAAGACCATCGCCAAGGTGCGCCACTCGACGCCGGGCGTCGGCCTGATCTCGCCGCCGCCGCACCACGACATCTATTCGATCGAAGACCTGGCGCAACTCATCTTCGACCTGAAGAACGTCAACCCGGCGGGCGACGTGTCGGTGAAGCTTGTCTCAGAAGTGGGCGTCGGCACGGTTGCCGCCGGCGTCTCCAAGGCGATGTCCGATCACGTCACCATCTCGGGCTTCGAAGGCGGCACCGGCGCGAGCCCTCTCACCTCGCTCAAGCACGCCGGATCGCCGTGGGAGATTGGCCTCGCCGAAACGCATCAGACGCTGGTCGCCAACCGGCTGCGCAGCCGCATTGCGGTGCAGGTCGACGGCGGCATCCGCACCGGGCGCGACGTCGTAATCGGTGCGCTGCTTGGCGCCGACGAGTTCGGCTTCTCGACCGCGCCGCTAATCGCGGCCGGCTGTATCATGATGCGCAAGTGCCACCTCAACACCTGTCCGGTCGGGGTTGCGACGCAGGATCCGGTGCTGCGCAAGCGCTTCACCGGTCAGCCCGAGCACGTCATCAATTTCTTTTTCTTCGTCGCCGAAGAGGTGCGCGAGCTGATGGCCTCGATGGGTTACCGCACATTCGACGAGATGGTCGGGCAGATGCAGATGCTCGACCAGCGCAAGGTGATCGAGCACTGGAAGGCGAAGGGCCTCGACTTCTCGCGGCTGTTCACCAAGCCGGTCGCGCCGAAGGGCGTTCAGATCTACCGGAGCGAGAAGCAGAACCACAAGATTCACGACATCCTCGACCGCAAGCTGATCGCGCAAGCGCAAGGCGCGCTCGAGAAGGGCACGCCGGTCCGCATCAAGGCGGAAATCCGCAACATCGACCGCACCGCAGGCGCCATGCTGTCCGGCGCGGTCGCCAAGCGTTACGGCCACGACGGCCTGCCCGAAGACACCATCCACGTCGACCTGACAGGCACAGCCGGACAGAGCTTCGGCGCGTTCCTGGCGCATGGGATCACGTTCGAGCTTGAGGGCGAAGGCAACGACTACGTCGGCAAGGGGCTGTCGGGTGGTCGCATCGTCATCCGGCCGACCGCCGACAGCGGCGTGGTGCCGGAGCAGTCGATCATTGTCGGCAACACGGTGCTGTACGGTGCGATCGCCGGCGAAGCGTATTTCCGAGGCATTGCCGGCGAGCGCTTCGCCGTTCGCAACTCCGGTGCGACCGTCGTGGTCGAGGGCGCCGGCGACCACTGCTGCGAATACATGACCGGCGGCGTGGTGGTAGTGCTCGGCCCGACCGGCCGCAACTTTGCGGCCGGCATGTCGGGCGGCATCGCCTATGTGCTCGACGACAACGGCTCGTTCGAACAGCGCTGCAACCGCGCCATGGTCGAGTTGCAGGAGATGCCGGAATGGGTCGAAGGCGAGATGCACGGCGACCTGACCGACATGACACAACACGACAACGAGCGCCTGCACCGGCTGGTCAGCCGCCATGCCGAATTTACCCGCTCCGCGCGGGCCGCCGAAATCCTTGCCAATTGGCGCGATTATCTGCCTAAGTTCCGCAAGGTGATGCCGCTCGAGTTCAGCCGGGCGCTCGCCGAGATGGACAAAGCGCGCGCGATGCAGGCCGCTGAGTAGAGGCGGATGGGCAAGGTCACGGGGTTTCTCGAGTTCGAGCGTGAAGAGCGCGACTACCAGCCGGTAGCCGAGCGCACCAAGCATTGGCGCGAGTTCGTCCTTCCGCTGCCGGAGGAAGAGGTGCGCCAGCAGGGCGCGCGCTGCATGGACTGCGGCGTGCCCTATTGTCACGGCACCGATCAGACCGTCGCGCAGCCGACCGGCTGCCCGGTCAACAACCAGATTCCGGATTGGAACGACCTCGTCTATCTGGGAAAGTGGGAAGAGGCGGCGGTCAACCTGCACTCCACCAACAATTTTCCCGAAGTCACGGGCCGCGTCTGCCCGGCGCCATGTGAGGCGTCCTGCACGCTGAATATCGACGACAATCCGGTCGCCATCAAAACCATCGAATGCGCGATCGCCGACCGCGCGTTCGAGAGCGGCTGGATCAAGCCGGAGCCAGCTTCGCACAAGACCGGCAAGAAGGTTGCAGTGGTCGGCTCAGGCCCGGCCGGCCTGGCCTGCGCGCAGCAGCTCGCCCGCGCCGGGCATGACGTCCACGTCTACGAGAAATACGCCAAGGCCGGCGGCCTGATGCGCTACGGCATCCCCGACTTCAAGATGGAGAAGGGCATCGTCGACATCCGCGTCGAGCAGATGCAGGCCGAAGGCGTCACCTTCCATTACGACGCGCACGTCGGCGTCAACCTGCCCGCCGAGAAGCTGGTGAAGGACCACGATGCCGTCGCGCTGACCGGCGGCGCCGAACAGCCACGCGACCTGCCGATCCCGGGCCGCGACCTCAAGGGCATCCATTTCGCGATGGATTTCCTGCCGCAGCAGAACCGCCGTGTCAGCGGCGAGCCGCTCGGGGACGTGCCGCCGATTCTTGCCACCGGCAAGCACGTCGTGGTGATCGGCGGCGGCGACACCGGCTCCGACTGCATCGGCACCTCGATCCGGCAGGGCGCGCTCTCGGTGACGAATTTCGAGATCATGCCGAAGCCTCCGGAGCACGAGAACAAACCGCTGACCTGGCCGCTCTGGCCGCTCAAGCTGCGCACCTCGTCGAGCCACGAAGAAGGCGTCGAGCGCGACTTCGCAGTGCTGACGACCAAATTCTCCGGTGCGAACGGCCAGGTGCAGACGCTGCACTGCGCGCGCGCTGATGCGAAGTTCCAACCGATGCCCGGCACCGAGTTCGAGATCAAGGCCGACCTAGTGCTGCTGGCGATGGGCTTCGTCCATCCCGTGCACGAAGGCATGATCAAATCGCTCGGCCTCACGCTCGACGCGCGCGGCAACATCAGCGCCGATCAGGTCGCCTACCAAACCTCGATGCCGAAGATGTTTGCGGCCGGCGACATGCGGCGCGGCCAGTCGCTGGTGGTGTGGGCGATCCGCGAGGGCCGCCAGTGCGCCCATGCGATCGACAAATTCCTGATGGGAGCGACGACGCTGCCGCGCTGACTACCGGAAGAACGGGAAGAAGAAGCCGCGCTGCGGTTGCGTCGGCCTCTGTTGCTGCGGTGGCGGTTGCTGGGGACGCTGCACGACGCGGCGCGGCGCCGCCGCAACTGTCGCCGGCGCATCGGCGTTCGGCGCCAGCACGGTTTTCGCCGGCGCGCCCTGCATCACCGGCAGCGGCAGCGTGGTGGTCGCCACCGCGGGATCGGCGCCGAACGGCGCGACACCGCGGCGCGGCCAGGCAAAATCGTCGCCACGTCCGGCGGGCGGCTCAACCGCCTCACCTTTCACCAGCACGCGAGTGACCGTGATGTGGTCCTGTGCGGGACGCGCACCGGAGCCGCCGAGCAGGCCATCTTCCCCAACATTGGCGGCGGCGGTCAGTGGCATCACCGGACCGGCGAGCGGCCGCGCGGTTGCGCCACCGGTCTTCGCCGCAGGCGTCTGCGGCTGTGGCTCGGAGGCCGGCAACGCGACCGCCACCGGGCCACGCGTGGCCAAGCGCGTGATCTCGCGCTCGACGTAGTGGGCGAGCTTGCGCGCTCCGGCCTTGGTGAAATGCACGCCGTCGGCGGTGCGCAGCCGGCGGGTCTGGCCTTCGAAGTCCGGACCTTGCAGCGCAAAGCGCCCGCCCTCATCGACAAATCCGTCCCATACGTCGACGAAAGCGATGCCGTTCTTCTCGGCGCGCGTGCGGTAGAGTTCGTTGAGATAGACCATGTCGCTGGTGGAGCGCTGGCCGCGCACCGACGGCAGGCCGACCCAGAGCACCGGCACGCCGCGGCTCTTCAGCGCCGCGATCGTGTCGTCGATCTTTTTTGAATAGAGCTCGGCCCACTTGTCGCTGCGGAATTCGTGCGTGCCGGCGACACGCGCGCCGCGCGGCGTCTCTGGCGCCGGGATCGAGAGCTGCTCTGGATTTTCCGCGTCGTGCGGCTCGTTCGACTGCGGTTGCGCTTGAGGTTGCGGCCGCGTGGGTTGCGCGGCGGGCTCCGCCGCCGGCGTGGCGGACGGTTTTGGAGCGGCACCACGCGTCGGGGTGGCAGGCGTCGCTATGCGTTCGCGGATCGGCTGGCGGTCGTTCAGCCCCACTATCATCACGATGAAATTCGGTTTCTCCGCCGCGATGATCTCGCGTGCGGCCTGAGCCCAGTCCGGCGTGTCCGCGCGCGGCTCGTAGCGCAACAGGCCGGAGTAGGTGCGGTGCTTGCGTGTGACGCCGAACTCCGGCGTTTCGCTGAGCGCATCTTCGAGGCCATAGGCGAGCCAGTCGGCCATGGAATCGCCGAGCACCAGAATGTGGCTGGCCGGCGTTTCAGTCCGGCGCGCCGGCGCTGGCGCCCTGGAGAAGTCGGCGGGGGCAATGCGCTGCTCGTATCGCGGTTGAGAGCGCTGGGTGGGGAATGGGCGGAAGAAATTGTCCCAGCCAAACCCCTGGGCCTGCGCCGGTACCGGCCGGAGTGCATCGCCAGCCGCCAGCGCAACCGCCGCTCCGATCAGGAGCGCGGTTCCAAGCCGCTGACTGCGCAGGCCTTTTCGAGCCATCTTGGTACCGATTGGGCCTCCGGCGACCGCTGCCGCAGGGCCGTGCCGTGACTGCTATCGGTCAATAGCGGGACGATCTTGTCAACCGGAAGGCACCGGGCATGGTTACCGGCGAAAAGGCCCGAAAAAACCTGGGTCAGCGCCGCAGCCGGGCCAGGATCGCGGTGGTGGCAAAACCGTCCGGGATCAGCCCGATCGACGCCTGGAAGTCGCGAACCGCGGCGCGGGTCTTCGGACCCAACCGGCCGGTCGGCGTGCCGCCGTCGAAGCCCTTCTTCAGCAGCAGCTCTTGCAGTTCGAGCCGCTCGGCGCGCGACAGCACCGTCTCATGGCGCGGCCACGCCTGCACGAACGGCGTGCCGCCGCGCAGCCGGTCGGCGAGATGGCCGATCGCGATCGCGTAAGCCTCCGCCGGGTTGTACTTCATGATCACCCGGAAATTTTGCAACATCAAAAAGCCGGGGCCCTGATGGCCGGCCGGCAGCAGCAGATAGGCCTTGTCGTCGGCGCGCGGAAAACCCCTGCCACCGGCGCGCTTGATGCCCAGCGCTTCCCACTCCGCCATCGTCTTCTGCTTGGAGCGGTCGGCGAGCAGGTAGTTGAAGCCCTTGGGCACGACGACCTCATAGCCCCAGGTCTGGTCCGTCTGCCAACCGTCCCTCTTCAGATTGTTGGCGGTGGACGCGATCATGTCGGCTGCGCTGTCAACCACATCTCGGCGGCCGTCGCCGTCGCCATCGACCGCAAAGCGCTTGAACGAGGTCGGCATGAACTGGGTCGGGCCGAACGCGCCGGCCCAGGAGCCTTTGAGCTGCTCGGGACGCACGTCGCCGCGATGCAGGATCTCCAGGGCGGCGAGAAACTCGTCACGGAAATACGCCTGACGCCGGCCAACGCAGGCGAGCGTCGCAGTCGAGCGGACCACCGGCCGGTCGCCACCAAGCGTCCCGTAGTTCGACTCAACGCCCCAGATCGCGGTGATGTAGTGCCGGTCGACACCATAGGCATTCTCGACCTTGTCGAAGATTGCCTTGTGCCTGGTCAGCATCTCCTGACCATTTTGCACACGCGCATCATTCACCAAGATGTCGAGATAATCCCAGAACGCCTTGGTGAACTCGGGCTGCGAGTCCATCAGGTCCATGATCCGCAGGTCGGGTGTTAGCCCCTTCACCGCCTTGTCGAACGAGGCGCGCGAGATGTTGCGCTTGGCGGCGAGCGGCCACAGTCCTTCAAGACAGCTTTCGAACCGCGCCGCGGCGGCACGGATCGCGGATGCCTTCATCTCGGGATGACCGGAGGCGCCGTCCTCGCCGGTCCATTCCTTCGGCGGCGACGGCGCGGAAGCGAGCGGCGCGACCGGCGGCTGCGCGGCTTGGGCCTGACGGGCGGCGGGTTTGGGCGGAGTAACACTTTGCGCAAACACCGGCGCGGCAAAGCTCGCCGCGATGGCCACCGTCAGAATTCCTGCCAGATGATGCGCCATGTTGTCTGTCCCATGCGCCCCGGTGAGTATCGGCACATTGGGGCAACATATGGTTTAACGAACGTTAACGAGCCGATCCTTCACAACATCGGAATCGGTCAGCGTCCGCCGCGCAGCCGCTCAATCAATTCGGCGGTGGGATAGGCGTCGGCGGCGAGGCCGACCTTGAGTTGCGCTTGCTTCACCGCTGTGCGGGTCTGCGACCCGAGCCGACCATCGGCTTCACCGGTCAGCATTTTCCGGGCGATCAGAAGCCGCTGCAATTCCATGATCTGCTCGGTTGTCGGTACCACCGGCTGGCCATTGCCTGGACCGACCACGGGAGCACCCGCAATAGGCGGCCGTGGTCGCATAGACGATGGCCGCGTTCCACTCGGTGTAGGCCTTGAAGTTCGGATAGGCGAGGAACGCCGGGCCAAGCCGGCCCATCGGCAGGACCAGCGACGCCGGCAGATTGTCGGCCGGAAGCCTGCCCTGAACCGCGGCGACGCCCCACTTGACCCATTGCGACCTGGGATGCTGGACGTCGAGGCCGGACTCCTGCCACGGCATCTGCGCCGGCACGCGAACCTCCTGAAGCCACGGCTGGCCCTTCTGCCAGCCAAAGCTTTTCATCAGATTCGCTGCCGAGGCGAGAGCATCGGGCAGGCTGTTGATCATGTCGACACGGCCGTCGCCGTCGAAGTCGAGACCGTGCTTGAAATAGTCCGCAGGCGTGAACTGCGTCGGCCCAAGCTCGCCTGCCCAGTTGCCAATCATCTGGTCCGGCCGCAGATCGCCGCGCTGAACGATGCGCAGCACGCCCATCAATTGGTCGCGGAAGAATGCCGGGCGCCGACAGTCGTAGGCCAGCGTCGCCACCGAACGAATGATGTTGTAGGTGCCGCCCTTATAGGCGCCGTAGTCACTTTCCAAACCCCACAGCGCAACCACCACCGGCGGCGGCACGCCAGTCGCTTCCTCGATGCGCGACAACAACCCGGCGTGAGCCTTCAATTGCTTCAGCCCGTTTTGATAGCGCCCCACTGCCGTCATGCGTCCGGCAAATTGCAGGAAGCTCTGCTGAAATACACCTTGCCCGCTGTCGCGCCGGATGATGGCCGGATCAAACGTCACGCCATCCAGCGCGCCGGAGATCGCCCGCTGGGAAATGCCTTGTGACGCCGCCTCCTTCTTGAAGGCCGCCATCCATGCGTCAAAGCTGCCGGTGTTGCGGCAACGCGGAGCGGCGTCGGCCGGCCCGGCCCACGCCGAAAGAGCCAGGACCGTTCCGAAAATCCAAATGCTGCTCCATCGCCCCATGATTGCTGCCCGCTGAAATTTCAGGCGGGCCGAAATTTGCCCGAAACCGCCGTTAAACTCGTATCACGTCGGAACCTCATTGACGGATCGAGGTCAAACGGTGGTGTGCGGCCTATTGAATCACCCGTGATTCTTCAATACGCACCCCAACACAACAATCCCCTGCCCATATTTCAACGATTGGCTCGCATGAAACCCATTCGCACAGCCATTTTCCCGGTTGCCGGTCTTGGCACCCGGTTCCTTCCCGCCACCAAGGCCATGCCCAAGGAGATGCTGCCGGTGGTCGACCGGCCGCTGATCCAGCACGTTGTGGATGAGGCGCGCGAAGCCGGTATCGAGCATTTCATCTTCGTCACCGGCCGCAACAAGGCGGTGATCGAAGATCATTTCGACCGCCAGTTCGAACTCGAGGTGACGCTCAAGGAGCGCAAGAAGACGGCAGAGATGAAGCTGCTCGACGCCGACCTCCCCGAGGCCGGCACCACCAGCTTCACCCGCCAGCAGTCACCGCTCGGCCTCGGCCACGCGGTGTGGTGCGCGCGCGCACTGGTCGGCAACGAGCCATTCGCGCTGCTGTTGCCGGACGTGCTGGTGCAGAACAAGCCGGGTTGCCTCAAGCAGATGATCGAGGCCTATCGCGGTCTCAAAAAGGACGCCAACGTCATCGCTGTCGAGGAGATGGCGATGGAGCGCATCCATCAGTACGGCGTGGTCGGCATGGGCAAGACCAAGGGCAAGGCGTTTACCATCACCAGCATGGTGGAGAAGCCGCCGCGCGAGAAGGCGCCGTCCAATCTCATCATCACCGGCCGCTACATCTTGCAGCCGGAGATTTTCAAGATTCTGGAAACGCAGCAGGGCGGCGCCGGGGGAGAGATCCAGATCACGGACTCGATGATCAGACTCGCTAAGCAGCAGCCGTTCTACGGTCTCAAGTTCAAGGGCCGCAGCTTTGACTGCGGGTCGAAGGTCGGCTTTCTCGCCGCCAACGTCGCCTATGCGCTTGAGCGCGACGACATCGCGCCGGCGTTCCGCAAGGAAATCAGCAGCCTGCTCGGCAAGAAGAGATAGGCGCAGCGAGAACCGGCAAACGGCCGCTCCCAGCGGCCGTGGTTAACGAGGGTTAAAGATTTGTGGTTAATGAATGCTTTACGGCCGGATCAGACCGATTCGACGGTGAGATTGGCGCCGTCGGCGCGGATCACCCTGACCCGGCTGCCGGCGGCGGCATCCGGCCCGCTCACCCGCCAGATGGTGTCGTCGATCCGCACCGCGCCCACCCCGTCGACGATCGGTCTTTCGAGCGTGAACACCCGGCCGATCAAAGCTTCGGTGCGGCGGTTGAGGAAGGGCGACTCGAGTTGCGGATCGACCTTGCGCGCGAAGCGCCGCCACAGCGGCACCGACGCGGCGGTGAAGACCGCGAACGCAACAAGCTGCGCCTGCCACGACCAGTCGACGACAAACGAAATAAGACCGACCAGGATGGCGGCAAGCCCGAGCCACATCATGAACGCGCCGGGGACGGCAAGTTCGAGTGCGAGCAGGATGGCGCCGAGGATGATCCACTTCCACGGGCCAAGCCCGACGATGAACGGCACCATGTCGATACCCATCATCACGTCGCGGGTCCGGTCGGCCGCCGCTGCATCGAAGGGCCAGCCGGCGGCGCAACGACGCGGCCACCCTCGCCGCCGAACGACGCGCGTGCGATCTCGCCGATGCCGGCCAGCGAGCCGAGCACGCCCGTCACCTCGACCGGGAGGATGAGCGTCTTCTGATTCGTCGAGTTGGCAAGCTCAGCGAGCACCTTCATGTATTTTTCCGCAACGAAATAATTGAGCGCCTGGACGTCGCCGTTGGCGACCGCCAAGCTCACCATCTCGGTCGCCTTCGCCTCTGCCTGCGCCGAACGCTCGCGCGCCTCGGCGTCGCGGAACGCGGCCTCGCGCCGGCCCTCGGCCTCCAGGATCTGCGCCTGCTTCTGACCCTCGGCCTTGAGGATCGCCGACTGCCGCTGGCCTTCAGCTTGCAGGATTTCGGCGCGCTTCTCACGTTCCGCCTTCATCTGCCGACCCATCGATTGGATCAGATCGGCGGGCGGCACGATGTCCTTGATTTCGATGCGGTTCACCTTGACGCCCCAAGGCGAAACCGCGGCATCGACGACGCGCAGCAAACGTTCATTGATCTCGTCACGATGCGACAGCATCTGGTCGAGATCCATCGAGCCCATCACTGAGCGGATGTTGGTCATCGTCAGGGTAATGATGGCGCGGTCGAGATTGGTCACCTCGTAGCTCGCCTTGGCGGCGTCGAACACCTGGAAGAATGCTACTCCGTCCACCATGACGGTGGCGTTGTCCTTGCTGATGACATCCTGCTGCGGGATATCGATCACCTGCTCCATCATATTCACCTTGCGGCCAATACGGTCAAAGAACGGCACGATCAGGTTGAGGCCGGAATTCAGGGTCCGGGTGTAGCGGCCGAACCGCTCGACGGTCCAGTGATAGCCCTGCGTGACGGTCTTGACGCCGGCCAGTAGCGTCAGAATGGCCAGGATGACAAGCATGACAACAAACAAATTGACGCCGAGCAGCATCGAAAAGTTCTCCATGAAAATGTCCTCCGAGGCGAACAACATGTGATGATGTCTCCACGCAAGCGACAGGGCTTGCGTGGACAGCGTCAGTAAGATGCGTGGATCGTAGCCTATCCCAGGTTCATCCAACCCCGGAATCGTCACGCCCAGCCCTGCAATTCGCGCCGCACCAAATGGACCAGCAGCTTCATGCCCGGCTCGCCGTCGTTGAGGCACGGAATGAGTGCAAAATTCTGGCCTCCGCTGCCCTTGAAGATGTCGCGGTTCTCCACCGCGATCTCCTCCAGCGTCTCCAGGCAGTCGGCGGAAAAACCCGGCGTTACCACCGCGAGATTTTTCACGCCGCGCTCGGCAAGGCATTTCACGGTCATGTCGGTGTAAGGCTGTAGCCATTCGGCGCGTCCGAAGCGCGACTGGAAGGTGAGCATCAGCTTCTGCTCGTCTAGACCGAGCCTGGCGCGCAGCAGACGCACCGTCTCGTAGCATTGCTGCGGATACGGGTCCCCGTCATCGGCGTAGGACTTCGGAATGCCGTGGAACGACGCGAGAATCATCTCAGGCTTGAACGACAGCGCCTTCAATTCGGATTCAATCGAAGTTGCTAACGCGTCGATATAGACCGGGTCGTCGTAATACGGTGGCACCACCCGCAACGCCGGCTGGAAGCGCAACTTCTCGAGTGTCGCGAAGGCCGCGTCACACACCGTCGCAGTCGTCGCGGCGGCATACTGCGGATAGAGCGGCAGCAACACGATGCGCTCGCAGCCGAGCTTCACCAGCGCCTCGAGGCGGGAATCGAGCGACGGATTGCCGTAGCGCATCGCCCAGTCGATCACGATGTCCTGCGGCAACCCGGCGCGCAGCTTCGCGGCCTGCGAGCGCGTGATGGTCTTGAGCGGAGATTCGTTCCGCTCGCGATTCCAGATCTTCTCGTAATCAAGGCCTTTGCGGCGCGGCCGCGTGGTCAGGATGATGGCGTTGAGGACGAATTTCCAGATCAGGCCCTGGTCCTCGATCACCCTCGGATCGCTGAGAAATTCTCTTAAGTAGCGCCGCACCGAGGCAGCATCGGTGGCGTCGGGTGTGCCGAGATTGACGATCAGCACGCCGATCCAGCCGGCGTTTGCGGCGGCGACGCCGAGGGCAGGACTTTCCGGACGGTTCATGTCCACAGCAGAACGTCGTGGCGCTGGCGATGCATGCCGCAGCATAGCCGGGCGCTGTTCCCGCATGCTAGAGCAAGTCCCTGCTCCGCCCGGATCACTCAAAAATGCTCGCACTCCGCCGCCTGCTGGCCGTCCTGTGTCTCGCCGTCATCGTTCCAGCGTCCGCGTGGCCGCAAAGCGCCAAGGTCACCTTCATCCTGACCAACGACATCTACCTGATGGGCGAGACGATCGCGCCGGACGGCCAACCGCGGGGAGGATTCGCGCGCTTGGCCGCCGTGGTGAAGGCCGAACGGGTCAAGGGCGGTCACGTGATTTTTGCGCATGGCGGCGACACGCTGTCGCCGTCGCTCATGTCCGGCATCGACGGCGGTGCGCACATCATCGCGCTGACCAACATGATCCCGCCGGATATCTTTGCGCCCGGCAATCACGAGTTTGATTTCGGCAAGGCGGTGTTTTTCAAGCGCATGGCCGAGGCCAAGTTTCCAATTTACGCCGCGAACCTCCGCGGCCCCGATGGCAAGCCGCTCGCCAACATCAAGGACCGCGCGATCGTCGATCTCGGCGGCGTGCGCATCGGACTGACCGGCGCGACATACGACCAGACACCGAAGGTATCGAGCCCCGAAGATCTGAAATTCCTGCCGACCGCCGCTGCCATGAAGGAACAGGGCGCGGCACTACGCAAAGAAGGAGCTGACTTCGTCGTCGCCGTCATGCACGCGGACCGCAGCCAGGCCGTCGAGCTCAGCGCAACCAATGCCGCAGACCTGATCCTCACCGGCCACAACCACGACCTGTTTGTCCAATACGATGGCCGCGTCGCCATGGCGGAGTCGAGCTACGACGGCCACTACGTCACCATGATCGACGTCGCCATCGATGTCGCGACGGTCGAGGGCCGCCGCGCTGTAAAGTGGTGGCCGCAGTTCCGCATCGTCGATACCGCGACCGTGACGCCCGACCCCGAAGTCGCGGCGGTGGTGGCGAAGCTCGAAGCCGACCTCGCGCGCGAGATGGATCAGCCGCTCGCCAAGCTCGCGGTCGAACTCGACAGCCGCAATATCGCGGTGCGAACCGGTGAGGCTGCGATCGGCAACCTGATCGCCGATGCAATGCGCGCCAAATCCGGCGCGGACGCTGCCGTGACGAACGGCGGCGGTATTCGCGGCGGCAAGGTCTATCCGGCCGGCAGCACCATCACGAGGCGTGATGTGCTGGCGGAGCTGCCATTCGGCAACCGGGTGGTGACCATCGAAATCCGCGGCCGCGACCTGCGCTCCGCGCTGGAAAACGGCCTTTCCAGGCTGGCAGACGCCGCCGGGCGGTTTCCGCAGGTGTCAGGCATGACCATCCAGTTCGATCCGCGCCTGCCGCCCGGCAAGCGCATCAAGTCGATCAGGATCGGCGGGAAGCCGCTCGATCCCAATCGCATCTATCGCATCGCGACCAACGATTTCCTGGCACGCGGCAGCGACGGCTACGACACCTTCGGCAAGGCCCGGTCGCTATTGCCCGCCGACGACTCGCCGCTGCTGGCGAACGAGGTGATGGCCTATCTGCACAAGCTCGGCACCGTGCAGACCGGCATCCAGGGCCGCATCGACGTCGTACAGAAATAAGACGCCGCCGCTCGGAGCGGCGACGTTCAAACTTGATCTAAAAATCAGCGTGCGAGCCGCAGTTCAAGTCCGGCTACACCGGCCGCGACACCAAGACCGGTCTGACCCTGTAGGCTGACTGGCTGCAGCGAGATGGTGTTGTTCGAGCCGCCGACCTGCACATTGGCGCCGGCGCCAACAACAGCCGTCGCGCTGGCGGACGCCCCGCCGTAGGTTCCCGCGAGGTCGCCGGGCACGAGCACGCGAGTTGGCGCGAAAACGGCCCAAGCCATGCCGACATTCGCAGGCAATGCGATGTCGACGCCGACGCGCCGGATCGTCGCCACATAAGGAACACCAGGAGCGCCGCCGCCCGGACGGAAAATGCAGCGCAGTTCCGTCACCGACCCGACGATGAAGCTCGCTGTCGTGCCGGAGCACTCCAACATTCCTGCTTCGACTTGCGCATTGGCCGGCAACACGACGGCTGCAAGCACCGCGACCGCAATTGCTGAACGACGAATCATTGAGGCCTCCTGTGGCTGACAGTGACCTTACCGAAGGCTCGGGCGCAGGCAAAGAACGATCACACGCCGGCTGCCGCGGCGTGCAACGCCGCCGGCGGCGCGAGTTAGACGGTTAACGCCGGCCCGGCCGGCTGGCTACGCAGCTATTTCAAATTGCCGCAGAAGCGCTGGATGCGGCGGCACGCCTCCTCCAGGTCTTCGGACTTGGTGGCGTAGGAGATGCGAAACGCCGGACCGACGCCGAACGGCGTGCCCTGCACCACCGCAACGCCTTCGGTTTCCAGCAACTCGGTGACAAAGTCCTCGTCGGTCTCGAGCTTCTTGCCGCCCGGCGTGGTGCGGCCGATCGTCCCCGCGCATGATGGATAGACATAGAACGCGCCCTCCGGCGTCGGACACTTCAGGCCGCGCGACTGGTTGAGCATCGAAACGCAGAGGTCGCGGCGCTCCTTGAAGATCGCGTTGTGCTTCGGGATGAAGTCCTGCACGCCATTGAGCGCCTCGACAGCGGCCCATTGCGACACCGCCGACGGGTTCGAGGTCGATTGCGATTGGATCATCGCCATCGCCTTGATCAGCGGCTCCGGTCCGCCGGCATAACCGATGCGCCAACCGGTCATGCAATACGCCTTCGAGGTGCCGTTTACGGTGAGCGTGCGATCGTACAGCCGTGGCTCGACTTCGGCCGGCGAAAAGAACTTAAAGTCATCGTAGACCAGGTGCTCGTACATGTCGTCGGTCATGACGTGGACATGCGGATGCTTCACCAGCACGTCGGTGACCTTCTTGAGCTCGTCACGCGTGTAGGCAGCGCCGGTCGGGTTCGACGGCGAGTTGAAGATGATCCACTTGGTCTTCGGCGTGATCGCCTTCTCCAGCGCCTCCGGCCGCATCTTGAAGCCGTCTTCCATGGTGGTCGGCACGCTGACCGGCTCGCCGCCGGCGAGCAGCACCATATCCGGATAGCTGACCCAATAGGGCGCCGGAATGATTACCTCATCGCCGGGATTGATCGTCGCCATCAGCGCGTTGTAGAGCACCTGCTTGCCGCCGGTGCCGACGATGATCTGCGACGGCTTGTAGTCGAGGTTATTCTCGCGCTTGAACTTGCGCGCCACCGCCTGCTTCAGTTCGGCGAGGCCGTCCACTGCCGTGTACTTCGAGGCCCGGCCGGTCTTGATCGCCTCGATCGCCGCCTGCTTGATGTTGTCCGGCGTATCGAAATCCGGCTCGCCGGCACCAAGCCCGATCACATCCCGGCCCGCCAATTTGAGCGCCCGCGCCTTATCGGTCACCGCGATGGTGGCAGACGGCTTGATGCGCTTCAGGTATTCGGCGAGCAGGGCCATGTCAGTCAATCTCCGTGCCCAAAAGGGCGCGAATGTCCTAAAGGCCCATCCCGGCGACGGCAAGGCGGAAACGCTGATTTGGCTCATCAAACCCGTTGATGGGCCTGCATTTCAGCTTAAACGGCCAAATGCCACCCCGCATATTTACGTCTTTTCAAGCGTCTTTCCGTAGGTTTGCGGACCATCCCGACAACAAGCAAGCAGGCCCATGAGGCGCGAGCAGTCCAACCAAATCCGGTTCGTCCTGGAAGAGCTGTTGCCGCCGATCCTGCGCGATACCGCGTTGTTCAAGTTTGCAGCGTCGCTCGCCTGGGGCAAGCATATCGCGGCGCTCGCTGAGTTCCGCAAGTCGGCCCCATTCCTCACTGCGGACCAGTACAGCGAACTCTACCGCACCCACCCCCGCGTGCATGAGGACACCGACAATTCGCGCGCCTGTCTCGATCGCATTTCCGCCGACGCGCTCGGCCCGAGCATCTGCGATGTGGGATGCGGCACCGGCGCGTTGCTACGTTATGTCGGCGGGCACGCACCGGACAAGTTCCGATCCATGGTGGGCGTCGACATCGTCGCGCCCGCCAAGCCCATCGGTGGCGGCATCAAATTCGTATCCGGCTGGGTCGAGAGCCTGCCGTTTCCGGACAAGAGCTTCGACACGGTGGTCTGCACCCATGTGATCGAGCACATCCTCGACTACCGCAACGCCATCGCCGAACTGCGCCGCGTCGCGCGCCGACGGCTCATCGTCGTGGTGCCGCGCGAGCGCGAGGGCATCTACACATTCAATCCGCACTTCAACTTCTTCCCGTACAGCCACAGCTTCCTGCGCGCCATGATTCCGGTGCCGGCGGGCCACGTCTGCGAAGACGTCGGCCGCGACATCTACTACCGGGAAGATCTGACGGCGGCTG
Organism: uncultured Alphaproteobacteria bacterium; assembly: GCA_963814215.1. Classification (GTDB taxonomy): domain Bacteria; phylum Pseudomonadota; class Alphaproteobacteria; order Rhizobiales; family Xanthobacteraceae; genus Z2-YC6860. The sequence goes on from CAWFCM010000001.1 coordinate 120,081, forward strand.
TCGCCGAGGCCGCCTGATGATCGACGCGCTGAAATCCGGCTCCTGGATCACCCGCGAACGGGTGCGGCTGTGGTCGCTCGCGGTGCTCGCCGCTTCGCTGGGCGGCCTGGTGTTCCTGGTCGCGACCTCCGATGGGCTCAACGACTACCAGGGCCGCCCGCTCGGCACCGACTTCTCCAACATCTACGCCGGCGGCACTTACGTGCTCGACGGCCAGCCCGGCACCGCGTTCGACCCGCCGTCGCAACACGCGCGCCAGCAGATGATCTTCGGCAAAGACACGCCATTCTACGGCTGGTGCTATCCGCCGTTCCTGCTCTTCGTCGCCGCGGCACTGGCGCTACTGCCGTATGCCGGAGCGCTGTTCGTTTGGCAGGCCTCAACTCTGCTGCTCTACCTCAGCATGCTGTGGGGCATATTCCGCTTCTCGCCATCGCGCGAGCGCGACGGCCAACTCCTGTCGCGCGACCGGATGTGGCTTCTACTAGCCGTCGCGTTCCCTGCCGTGTTCGTCAACCTCGGTCATGGCCATAACGGCTTCCTCACCGCCGCGCTGGCCGGCACCGCGCTGCTGGTTTTGGACCGCAAACCCATCGTCGCCGGCATCCTGTTCGGATTGATGTCGTACAAGCCGCAGTTCGGCGTGATGATCCCGCTGGTGCTGCTGGTCACCGGGCGCTGGCAGGCTTTCTTCTCCGCCTCTGCGACCGTGCTGGCGCTGCTGGCGATCTCGACGCTGGCATTTGGCGCCGAGGTCTGGCGCATGATGATCGACGCGCTGCCGTTCACCCGCGAGGTCGTGCTCGAGCAGGGCGGCACCGGCTGGCACAAGATCCAGAGCGTGTTCTCGTGGGCACGCATGTGGGGCGGCAGCGTTGCGCTCGCTTACGCCGCGCAGGCCGCGGTCACCGTCGTGCTCGGCGCGGCGCTGGCCTGGCTGTGGCGCAGCGACGCCAGCTACCGGCTCAAGGCGGCGGCGTTGCCGATCGCCTCGATCCTCGCCACGCCCTACAGCCTCGACTACGACCTGATGGCGCTGGCGCCGTCGATCGCGTTCCTCGCGGTCGAAGGCTACGAGCGCGGCTTCCGCGCTTGGGAAAAGACGGCGCTGGCGTTCCTGTGGTTCATGCCGCTGATCGCCCGCACCGTCGCGGAGCAGACGCTCATTCCGTTCGCGGTTCCCGCGATGCTCGTCGTGTTCTGGCTCGTGCTGCGGCGAGCGATCGCAGAAACCGGCGCATTCCCGCATTGGCAATCGGCGGCGCATCCGATTAAGTAAAGGCATGCTGACGCGGCGTGCTGCGCTCACTGCCATTGCCGGACTGATCGCTGCGCCCCACGCACGCGCGCAAGCGTTTCCCTCGCGCAACATTTCGATCGTGGTGCCCTACCCGGCCGGCGGACCGGTCGACGCGGTGGCCCGGCTGATCGCGCAATCGGCGTCCAGCCCGCTCGGACAATCGATCCTGGTCGACAACCGCGGCGGCGCGTCCGGCGTAATCGGCTCGGTGGCGGTGGCGCGCGCCGAGCCCGATGGCCACACGCTGGTGCTCGGCACCAACCAGACCCACGCCACCAATCAATCGCTGCTCAAGAACTGTCCCTACGACGCGGTGAAGGATTTTTCGCCGGTGGCCCACATCGCCGACATCCCGCATGCATTGGTGGTGCGGCGCGGGCTTGAGGCGGACAGCGTCGCGGCGCTGGTCACGCTCGCGAATAAGTCGCCCGGCGCGCTCACCTACGGCTCGACCGGCAACGGCTCGGCCTCGCATCTCGCCGCCGAGCTGTTCAAGCTCAAGGCCGGCTCCGATCTGCTGCATGTGCCGTTCCGCGGCGCGGCGCCAATGACGACGGAACTGCTGGCGGGCCGCATCGACGTGACCTTCGTGACGCTGCCGAGCGTGATCAGCTATATCGACGCCGGTGTGCTGCGCGCGCTGGCGATGGCGAGCCCGAAACGCGCCACGCGGCTGCCGAAGGTGCCGACGCTCGCCGAGGCTGGCATCGCCGGCGTCGAGGCCGATGCGTGGTTCGCGCTGTTCGCGCCGGCCAAGACGCCGCCCGATACACTGAGCAAAATCTACAACGCGGTGTCCTTTTCGCTGTCCGCCAAGACGGCCTCCGACGCCATCGCCGCGCAAGGCATGACGGTGGCGCTGCGGCCGCCGGATGCGGTGGCGAAATGGCTGCCGGGCGAGGTGGCAAAATGGGCGGCGGTTATCAAGGCGGCCGGGGTTACGGTGGATTAAGCCGGACACGTTCGCTTATTGCGGCGGAACCATCGTGTCGCCAGGCTGTTCTGATGATGCATCTCGTCTTGACCTTCGCGGGCTTAGCCAGGCGCTGAGCACCGCTGGGCACGGGTTGTCACATGAACGAAGACGTCATCACCCCGTGGCTGCTGTACCGCCCGCCGATCTGGACCGTGCTGTTAGCTGCATTGGCACCCGCCGCAATCGCTCACTTCAAGCAGCGCTCAGCGATGCGCTGGTATCTTTACGGCCTCGTCTGCGCTCTCGTCGCTTGGCCACTCATCGCGCTGGCGACAATCCACGCACTTCTTGTCCGTTCGCCGACCGTATCGCCTGAGGCCAGGCAACGGCAGCGGAGAGCAGACGCGTTAGCCCTGGTCGCGGAAAGCAGCGTGCCATCGTACCCAAGTTGGATTGCAGAGCTCAGGCGCAAATCGCCCGACGGGAGCGATCGCCGCCGTTATGCGTATGAGAAAATTAGACCGGGCGAGTCAATCGAACTCGTCCGCGAACCTGCCGGTCAGGGTGACCATCACGCCGTGGCGTTTCGCCATCACGGCGTCCACCTTGGCTACGTCCCCAAGCGACATCGTTGGGTTGCCCCTGCTCTCGACGACGGGCGTCGGCTCGTCGCGATCGTAGACAAGGTCAAAGTTGGCGGTATCGTGCGCCGACGTGCGAAATTCGTGGGCGTCCGGATTGTGGCCCTCGACACCCGCTAGCGGCGACGCGGGGATGCGACCGGCCCGCCCTCCATGCTAGAATGCTCCAAAGTCCAGGGAGAGACGCCATGCAGCTATCCGCCCAGCAGCTCAAGGCCTTCGACGACCAAGGCTACGTTTTCCTGCCCAATTGCTTCGCCGACGAGGAAGTCGCCCTGATGCGCTCGGAGGGCGAGGACATCCTCAAGGCCGACCGCCAGGAGGTCTGGCACGAGAAGACCGGCGCGCCACGCACCGCATTCGCCGCGCACACATTCAACGAGCTGTTCCGGCTGCTGGTCAGCCATCCGCGGCTGGTCGGGCCGCTGAAGCAGTATTTCGGTGAGGACGTCTACGTCCACCAGTTCAAGCTCAACGCCAAGGCCGCGTTCGAGGGCGAGGTCTGGCAGTGGCACCAGGACTACGGCACCTGGGCGCGCGACGACGGCATGCCGGAGGCCCGCGCCATGAACATCGCGGTGTTCCTCGACGAAGTGATGCCTATCAACGGCCCGCTGCTGCTGGTTCCGGGCAGCCACAAGCAGGGCGTGCTGGAGGCCGGCCACGACAAGGCCACCACGTCCTATCCGCTGTGGACGCTCGACAAGGAAACGGTGACGCGGCTGGTCGCTGACGCCGAGGCGAAACACGGTGCCGGCATCGTGGCGCCGACCGGCAAGCCCGGCTCGGTGCTGATGTTCCACGGCAATCTGGTGCATGCCTCGCCGCCCAACATCACGCCGTACCCGCGCAAGATCGTCTATGTGACGTTCTGCGCCTGCTCGAACCACATCACCAAGTTCACCCGCGCCGAATGGATCGCGCACCGCGATTTCACGCCGATCCAGCCGGTCAGCGACGACGCCCTGAAGCGCTACGCACGCGAGAAGCGCGTCGCGGCGGAGTAGTTGTTGGAGCAGTTGTTATTGTGCCCTCTTCCCTTGAGGGGAGGGGTACAGCGATGCTCATCAAAGTAGGCCAGTTTCCAATCAGATTCACTCACCAATGCCGAGCTGCCTTTGGGCAGCTTCGGGCATATTTGATACGCTAATTCGACGGCCCATGAACGTAATCCACGGCTTTTCGGCGAGGGGCTGAAGCTGAGCAAAGTTCCAGAACTGCCGCTCGTTCATTTCGATTTCGGTGACTTGATTGTCCAGCACCCAGTTGCGGAGCATGGACAATCGCGATTGCTCGGGGTCGGCAAAAAGCTTCTCAGGCAGTGCTTTTCGCATATTGATTTGCGCCATCTTTGTGTCGTTACAACTGCCTTATTCGCCTTGCGGCGAAAGCGTGCTTGCCGAAAGCGCTCCTAGTCAGCTTGTGAAGCGGTATGCCGACCATAGACGACCACGCTTAACGAGTCGTGACGGCGGCCAGGGAGTAGTTGGCCGATTAAGCTCGACTTCCCCAAGGTTAGGGCGTAGCGTCACCATTCGAACGCGTCCCTCACGTTCGACAGCCAGCCTGTAAATTTCTAGTTGATCGGACCTAGCCGGTTCCGTGCTTTCGCGCCGTGGCCATCGTTGCCGCGTGCGCGCGTGCCTTGCCGCCTTTGCGTCCAAAACAGGAGCGCACCTTTGCAAGTCCTCGTCCGCGACAACAACATCGATCAGGCACTTCGGTTCTTGAAAAAGAAAATGCAGCGCGAAGGCGTGTTTCGGGAAATGAAGCAACGACGGTTCTACGAAAAGCCGTCCGAGAAGGCCAACCGGGAAAAGTCCGAGGCGATCAGGCGAGCGCGCAAGGTCGCGCGCAAAAAGCTGCAGCGCGAGGGACTGCTTCCCGATCCGCGCAAAAAGAAGCTCGAGGCAGAAAAGACCGGCCGGCCGGGGGGTGGCAAATCTCCGCCGCCGAGGTTTTAGGAACCAACAATCGCACGATGACATCCATCATCAGCCGCTATTTGCCATACCTCATTATGCTGGTCGTCGTGATCTATGCGGGATCGAAGATTCTCTATTGAGCTTTGTTGAAAGGACATCGCATGAGATTCAAATTCAGTGCCGGACAGTCGGTCGAATACAAGCCGACCGGCGGCCTACTGGGGCTTTATACCAACCTTCGGAAGGTATGACTCTTTGTTGTTGGCGAGGGGTGCGTGTGATTCATTTCCACCTGAACGTCTGATTCGGGAGGATGGAGATGAGCGCAGCGATTGCCCTTCGGGATGATTTTGATGCGGCTGACTTGCGCGGTCTTGCGGTGAAGGCGAAGGACGCCGATCAGGCGCGACGACTGCTTGCACTGGCGGCAGTTTACGACGGGATGGATCGCGAGGAGGCGGCCCGCATCGGTGGCATGGATCGGCAGACGCTTCGGGACTGGGTGCATCGCTTCAATGAGCGGGGCCCCGAGGGGCTGATCAACATCAAGCCGACTGGCCGCCCTTCGAAACTTTCGGCTGAGCAGAAAGAGGAATTGCAGCAGCTCGTGGAGGCCGGTCCCGATCCGGAGAAAGATGGGGTCGCGCGCTGGCGCTGCGTGGACTTGAAGCGCGTTCTGGGGGAGCGCTTCGCGGTTGATCTCTCCGAAGTGAGCCTGGGGCGCGTTCTCAAGCAGCTCGGCTATTCACACATCAGCGCCCGACCCCGGCACCCTGCGCAAGATGCGCAGGCGATCGCGACATTTAAAAAAACTTCCCCGCCACTGTCGCCGAGGCGCTGAAGCAGCTTGCGCCGGCCACTCCGATCGAGGTGTGGTTCCAGGATGAGATGCGCGTCGGACAGAAGAACGGCCTCGTCTATCAGTGGGCCAAGAAGGGAACCAGGCCGCGCCAGCCGAAGGACCAGCGCTACGAGAATGCCTATCTGTTCGGCGCGGTTTGTCCCGCTCGCGATACCGGCGTCGCCCTCATCATGCCGAACACCGACACCGACGCCATGCAGAAGCACATCGACGAGATCGGCCGTGCGGTCGCGCGTGGCGCGCATGCGCTGATCATTCTCGACAAGGCCGGCTGGCACACCACCGGCAAGCTTAAAGTTCCGAACAATCTCACTCTGGTGCTGCTACCGCCCGCATGTCCGGAACTCAACTCCGCCGAAAACATCTGGCAATACCTGCGCCAGACCTATCTCTCGAACCGCGTGTTCCAGACCTACACCGACATTCTCGACGCCTGTCAGGACGCTTGGCTCAGGCTCCTCGCCGAGGTCGGTCGCATCGCCTCAATCGCAACCCGCGATTGGGCAGCCATCGGTCAATCATTTTGAAGGCTGGTATTACACCGTGATACGGCAGATGCCGGAAGAGTTCCGCGCGTTCGACCGCAAGTACCGGATTAAAAGCGAACAGGAAGGCTTCGAGCGCAACGTACTGGAATGCGACCTGCGGGAGTCGGAAAAGCCAGAATCACTTTACGCAACAGTGTTGCCAATGCGCCGCTACCACGGACGCTAAGGCATCAATGGCTGACGCTCGCGCGCGCTGCAAAGGCGAGGCTCCGGTTCAAACTAGAAATCCGCCCGGTCGACCGTCATGAAACCCGTTCTTCCTTACGTACTCGATCACCTCGACTTTTCCGTCGTCGTGAAGAACCGCGCCAAGCCGCCGAAGCCGTGGCGGTGGGAGATCTACCGCGCCGGCCGGACCAGCCCGATCCAGCAATCGGCGGTCTGCTTCGAGTTCATGACCGAGGCGAGCCGCGCAGGAAAGACCGCGCTCAAGTTGCTGCTCAGCGAACACCGTGACTGAGGCTCACTCAATCTCTTTCAATAAAAACCACTCGACGTCAGCCGCGCGTGAGCGCTATTTCGCGGCGCGACTGAGGTTGATCGACACCGCCGAGATTTCGTTGCCGGGCGACTGGATCGATATCGATTGCTGGTTGCTCTGCGTGCTCACTGCCAGCAACGCCGAGAAGACCGGGCTGTTGGCCCGCAGACTGATCTGATGGCCCTTGGACGTGCCGGAGATCGTTCCGACTGCACCGCGAGTCACTTCGCTCCAGGTTCCGGAGATCGCGCCATCACTGCTGTGCGTCACGGCGCTTTGCAGTTCGAACCTGTAGGCATCGCTGGCGCATCGCAACTCCAATTGCAGATTGGAGCCCGTCTCGGCGACCCGATAGACCGCGCGGCAGCGAATCTTCTCCTTGGCGCCGGTGTTCAAGCTGATCGTGCCTAGCCCCGCCCAAGAGCCGGACAACCCGGCAAATGGGCTACTTCGCTGGGCCACGCCAGCGGTTGCAAACAGCAATGTGGCCGCGGCCGCTCCAAGCAGAATGCGCACCGGACGTTTGGTCGGAAACTGGCTCATGAATTCTGATCGCCTAAAATTGAAGCGGAACCTGTGTGAGTCGCCCCGTGGAAGCAACGCGGTTCTGAAGGCTCAGCGCAAATCAGCCGTGCCCGTGACGTTTCGGACACTGGATTCGGGTCATATAGGCCTCGGAATCAGCGATTCAACGTTGCCGGCCGCTGCTAAAAATCGTGATTTGTTCCCCTATTCGACCCGAATGCGGGGATTTGCCGCGTTTGCGCGGCCTATTTGGCCAGGGCGTTGGCGGCCACCTCTTGCTCGACGCGCTCGTAGATTTCGTAGGCGACCGGGCTTCGCATTTCCTCGGCGATATGACCGACCAGTCCGACCGCGCGGCCAATAATCGCGACGCCGCGGCAGATGCGCCAGGGAAAGCCAAGCTCGCTCAGCACCGCGCCGATCGCACCGGTGGCGTTGATCGGCAGGTTTCGGTTGAGGCGCTTCTCCGCCGTGGCGCAGATCGTTTCGAGAAGCGCGATGTAGCGGCCGCGATAGCCGTTCTTCTCAGCGATTGCGAACAGCACCGGCGTGCGCGGGTCGATCGGCTTATGCAGCGGATGGCCGATGCCGGGAATCGGCGCCTTGCGCGTGGCGTAGTCTTCGACGATGTCCCGTGCGATGGCATTGAGGTCGGCGCCGGAGTCCTTGCCATCCAACGCGGTCTGCAGGATGCGCGCGATCTGTTCGGAGCCTCCGGCAAACGTGTTGCCGACGCCGAGCAGGCCGGCGGCGACGGACGCCTGCATCGCTTCGGGCGAACAGATGCTAATCAGCCGCGACGCGATCGCTTGCGGCGTCATGCCGTGCTCAACCAGCGTGACGAGCAGCGCGTTGAACACCTCGGCCTCACGCGGATTGGGCATCCGGCCTGTGATCTCGAGGAACGCCATGCCACCGAGATCGATTTTCCCGAGCAATTGATTCGGCAGGTCATAGCCGCGGACGGTGATCTTGTCGGGGGTGCTGAAACCCATCTCGGAGCGCAGTGGTTTTCGTTCTTTCATGGCCTGTTCCTCAAAGCGCGGACACCTGAGGCAGCACCTCGCGCGAAAACAGCCGCAGCGAACGCTCCGCGGCTTCGACCGGCATGTCTGATGGCGCGAAATGCAACGAGATGCTGTCGAGCCCGCCGACCCTTTCGTTGAAGGCGCGGATCATCTCGACGATGTCGGCCGGCGTGCCGATGAATGCGCTGCCCTTCGACATTTGCGCTTCCGCGCTGTCATTGAGCACCTGCGCCATCATTTTGTCGTAGCCGGGATAATCCTTGGTGCTCGCGCCGGTGAGCCATTCCTTCGCGGCATCGGCAAGTCCGCGCAGGTGGCCGTTGCAGGGGCCGAGCCCGGTCGCCATCGCCTCGTCGCGGGTCGGCGCGCAGCACATGAAAAACGTATTCATGACGTGGCCATTGCCGGAATGTCCCGCTGCCCGCCAGGCGTTGCGGTAGCGGTCGAGCAACCCGCGCATCTGCGTCGGCTCGAGCGGGATGCCCATGACGCGGTATCCCATCTTGCCGGCGAACTCGAAGCTTTCCGGCGTCGCGGTGGCGGCGATCCAAAGGGGAGGATGGGGCTGCTGCGTGGGCCGCGGCAGCGACGTGACCTTTTTGAAGCTGTGAAACTCGCCCTGCGAGGAAACGTCCTCGCTTTTCAGCAGCATCGCAATCTGGGCAAGGCCCTCGGTGAAGCGGCGGCGGCTCTCGTCGAGGCTGACACCGAACCGCTCGAATTCGTGCGGCAGGAATGCACGGGCAAAGCCGACCTCCAACCGTCCGCCGCTGATGCCGTCGAGCATGCCGATCTCGCCGGCTAGCTTCAGCGGGCTGTTGAACGCGGGCAGGATCGCGCCGGTGATCAGCCGGGTGTTCCTGGTCCGCGCGGCTGCAGCCGCCAGGAACAGCATCGGATTGGGGCTGTAGCCGCCGTAGCGATGGAAATAGTGCTCAACCTGCCGAATGTGCGTGTAGCCCAGCTCGTCCGTCAGGCTGCACAGGTGCATCGCCTCCCGGAAATAGCGCTCGGCGGATTTCTCCTCGGGACCGACGCAAGGAAAGAAGTTCAACCCAAACTGCACGACAACCTACCCGGTGCCGATATTGTCCCGGCTATCTGGCGGCCGGGCAAGCCCCGGCTTGGACACGCCCGGCAATAAAAACGTCATCGGATATTCTTAGGCTGCCGCAATTCAACGTTTTCGAGGATGCTCCCATGCGCCCATCTATGATTTTCGCCACCCTCTGCATAGCGGTAGTTCCCTCCACGTATGCGCAGGCCCAAACCATCTATCCGATCGACCGCGCTTCGATCCTCTCCGGCTCGCGGTTCGATCTGAAGGTCGAGTTCCCCGGTCTGGTGCAAGGACCGGCGGCCGTCGTCACGCTCAATGGCGAGCACCACCAAAAGGTATTCGGCCGCGCCGCGGAGTTTGTCGAGCGTGAGGACGGCCGCGACCAGTCGGCGCTGATCCTGCGCGGGGTGTCGCTGACCCAGCCGGGCGTCTACAAGGTGCGGGCCACCGACGGCACCAACACCCGCGAAGTGACGTGGGAGGTCTACGGCACTGGGCAGCGGCAGGCCAAAAACGTCATCCTGTTCATCGGCGACGGGATGTCGAACGCGCACCGCGTTGCGGCGCGGCTACTCTCCAAGGGCATGGCCGAAGGCAAGGCGTTCGGCAAGCTGGCGATGGACGTGATGCCGCATATGGCATTGGTCGCGACCGCCGGGTCGGACTCCATCATCACCAATTCCGCGAATTCAGCGAGCGCCTACTCGACCGGCCACAAATCGGTGGTCAGCGCCATGGGGGTCTATGGCGATCGCACGCGCGATCCGTTCGACGATCCGCGGGTCGAGACGATTTCCAGTCTGGTGAAGCGCCGGCTCGGTCTCGCGGTCGGTGTCGTCACCAACACCGAGATCGAGGACGCGACCCCGGCCGCGATGATTGCGCACACGCGCCGGCGCGTGGAGTACGACAACATCGTCGAGCAGTTCTTCGACTTCAAGCCTGATGTCTTGCTGGGCGGTGGACTGCACGCGTTCACCCCCAAAGGCGCCGCCGGCGGCAAGCGCAACGACAACCAGGACTATGTCATCAAGTTCCGCGACGCCGGCTACACCTACGCCACCACCGCGGCCGAGCTGGCCAGCGCGACCAAGGCACCGGGCACGAACAAGCTGCTCGGCCTGTTCAACTACGGCAACATGGATGGCGCGCTCGACCGTAAGTTCCTCAAGGGCGGCACGGTGAAGAAGTATCCCGATCAGCCGGACCTTACCGAGATGGTCAACTCCGCGCTGCAATTGCTCTCGCGCAAGCCGGAAGGGTTCTTCCTGATGGTCGAGTCCGGAATGATCGACAAGTACACCCACCTGCTCGACATGGAGCGCGCGGTGTACGACACCATCATGCTGGACAACGCGGTCAAGCTGGCGAAGGAGTGGGCCGCGCCGCGCAACGACACGCTGATCCTGGTGATCGCCGACCACGCGCATCCGATCAGCCTGATCGGCACCATCGATGACGACATGACCAAAGAACCCGACCGGCCGATGCGCGAGCGGGTGCGCACCTACAACGCGGCGGCGTTCCCCAACTACCCGAAGCCTGACGCGGACGGCTATCCGCCGCGCGTCGATGTCAGCCGCCGTCTCGCCATGTTCTCGGCGAGCTCGCCCGACTACTATGAGACGTTCCGCCCGAAGCTCGACGGTCCCAACGAGCCCGTGGTGCCCGGCAAGGAGCCCGGCACCTTCGTCGCCAACGAAGCCTACAAGAACGCACCGGGCGCGATGTTCCGGCTCGGCAACCTGTCGCGGATGGCGAACGCCAGCGTGCATTCCGGCGAGGACGTGGTGCTGACCGCAATCGGTCCCGGCAGCGAGCGGGTGCGCGGGCAGATGGACAACACCGACGTGTTCCGCGTCATGGTGGAGGCGTTGGGGCTGGGTGTCGCCGGGACGGTGGCCAAGTCGCCGTAGGGGCGTCAGGTCGCGCCCGGATAGGGCGCAGCCCTTGTTCCCATGTTGGGAACATGCTATGTCATGCTATGTCATGCCATGAGGGTCATTGCCCGAAACACGCTCGTCAACTTTTGGAGCAAGCATCCGGAGACGAAGGTTGCCCTCGAACGCTGGTACAAACTCGTCAGAGCCGCGCATTGGACATCGACGGATGAGGTCCAGAAAGCAGCTCCCAAATCCAAGGTGCTGAACCGCGAGCGCATCACGTTCGAAGTTGCGGGAGGAAGGTACCGCTTGGTGGTTGCTTTCGATTTCCGCAGGCAGGTTGCCTTTGTAAAGTTCATCGACACCCATGGTGAGTACGACCGCATCGATGCTTTGACCATATCGCAATACTGAAGGAAATATCTGATGGATATTCGGCCGATCCGTACCGACAAAGATCACCAGACAGCGCTTGCCGAGATCGATGCCTGCTGGGGCGCGCCGGAGGGCACCGAGAAGGGTGACAGGCTCGATGTGCTCCTCGCGCTTGTCGACATATTTGAAGCGAAGCAATGGCCGATCGACATCGACGAAAGCTTTGATCCGATCGACGTGCTCAACTATGCCATCGAGGAACTCGGACACACCCAGGCAGAATTAGCCGAGCTTTTGGACTCGCGCTCTCGTGCATCGGAAATTCTCTCTCGCCGGCGTGCACTTACGGTCGATATGATTCACAAAATCAGCGAGAGCTGGAAAACTCCGGCTGATCTTCTCGTTCGTCCTTACAAGGTCGAGCGAGCCGCTTGACAGCAGCAAGTGGTCGGTAGGCCGGCTCAGTCGCGGGCGATGCGTCGGCCGAACAGCACGATCACCGCGACCGGCAGGATGAAGCCGATCGCCACGACGACGATCAGCAGTGGGCCGAGCGCGTCGTAGTGGCCGCGGTCGACCACGAAAATCTGGTTGAAGAACTTGGTCTGCAACTGCCCGGCGACCAGGGCGAGGTTCATCAACGAGGCCATCAGCGCGAACCAGGTCGCGCGGTGCCCCGCCGGCGCGTAGTACGCGATCAGGGTGAGCAGCGGGATCATGCTGAGCTGCGCGAGCGGCGATGCGGCCGCCGTATCGACGAATGCGATGAAGCGTGCGCCGAATCCGAAGTTGGCTTCGGTCCATTCGTGGAGGCCGTACACCAGCCCGATGCTGGGCAACGAAAGGATCGTGCTGGCAACTGCGATCCAGAACAGCACCGAGGTGACCGAATATTCGGTCAGTTGCTTGCTGAACATCCACATCGCCGCAATCGCGATGATCGCGCCGGTCTGGCGCAGCAGGCCGTAGAACGCCGCGTCGAACTTGAGCACGTCGAGCGTCCACCAGAAATAGGCGTCGCCGACCGATGGCGTGGCGCGGAACGCGAAGATGATGATGGTGGTGAACAGCACGGCGCGCTGCGCCTCCGGCGAGATGTCCCGGGTCACCAGGTACAGCATGGTGCAGACCACCGTCATCGACAGCACGAAGATGATCTCCTGGGCGTGCGGAACGCCGCCGACGCCGAGCACGACCACCATGGCGCCATAGGCGATGCCGCCGCCGAGAATGCGCCAGTCGGTGGCGCGGCGCTCCACGACCGCGTTGCCGCGCAGGAACACGCCGGTGATGGAGATCACCGGGATGATTAGACCCATGAAGAACACCGTCTCGCGTGAGAAGATGCTGGCGAGAAACCCCGACAATCCGGCGACCGCCAGGACGCCCGCCGAGAGCGCGATGCGGCCGAGCACCTGCACCATACCGAGCTCGGCGCGCACGTCGGCGTCCGGCCGCGGTTGCCCGGCGGCGTCGGTGCGCGCCACCACCTCGGTCGACATCGCGTCCGCCACCACGTCCTGGATCACCGTGCCGATCACGATCAGCATGGCGCCGAGGATGTAGAGATTGTTCGGCGCGAGGAAGGTGAGCCACCCGCCCGCGGCGCCGGCGAGCGTCACCATGCCGCTCGCCGTGAAGCTCGCGCCGATCAGAACGTAGGCGGTGCGCTGCGAGCCGAAGATCGGCACGCTGTCGACCAGTTCGCCGAACACCATCTTGATGGTCCACGGCAGGCTGAGCCAGACCGCGATGGCCGCCAGTTCGGCGGGCTTGAGCGTCAGCGCCTCCTTGATCCAGAAGTCGCGCGTGACGTCGATCAGGCCGAGCGCGCCATAGGCGAAATAAACCATCACCACCGGCACGTAGCTCAGCCGGAACGCCCGGATCGGCCGCAGCAGGCTGTCGACCCAGGCGGGGCGGGCGCTGACGACCGGAGCGGTGTGCGACGTCGCGGGCTGGGACGAATCGCTCATTGGCGCGCAGCGTACCGCGCGGGCGTCAGTTCCAAAACTGCTTGCTGGCGATTTGCGCCCCTTCGGCCATCGCCTTGAGCTTGGCAAACACCACGTCGCGGTCGACCGCGGCCTGGCCAACCCAGGTGCCGTACCCGCAGTCCGAGCCGGCGATCACGTTCTCGCGGCCGACCAGCTTGGCGTAGCGGACGATGCGCTGCGCGATCACCTCGGGATGCTCGATGAAGTTCGATTTCGACTCGATGACGCCGGGGATTAGCACCTTGCCGGGCGGCAGCTTCACGGTTTCGAACACCGCCCATTCGTGATTGTGCCGCGGATTGGCGCCTTCCAGCGAGATCGCATTCGGCTTGGCGGTGAACACGATGTCGATGATGTCCGTCAGTGCCACGTCGCGATGGTGCGGGCCCTCGTAGTTGCCCCAGCACAGATGCATGCGGAGCTGTTCGGCGGGAATGTCTTTCACCGCGTGGTTGAGCGCCTCGATGTGCAGCGTGATGCGTTTGCGGAATTCCTTGAGATCGAGGTCGGCGTATTGGATGTGCCGGCCCATGCCGAGGTCGGGGCAGTCGAATTGCAGCACGAAGCCCGCTTTGGCCACGGCCTCGTATTCGTCGCGCATCGCGTCAGCGATCGCGTAGATGTAGGTCTCGAAATCCTTGTAATGGTCGTTGCGGAAAAACAGCGACACCACGCCAGGTGAAGCAGCGCTCATGAAGCCTTCCGCGTGCTTCACCTGTGCAAGCGCCGCTTTCAGGTTGTCGACGTCCTCGCGCACCGCCTTGGGATCGCGCACGCTGATCGGCGCGTTGCAGGCGGGCGTCTTGCGCCGCGAGCGGCCCGGATCGCCGAACACTTTCTTCGCCAGCGCGGGATATTCCGCGAGGTCTTGATAGACAAAAGTGTTGCCGGTGCCGCCGAAACCGTTGAGCCGGTCCTTGATGTAAGTCGCGTAGCTCGGCTTCGACAATTCGCCGTCGTTGATCAGATCGACCCCGGCATCGGCCTGCTTCTTCACCACCTCGGCGACCGCCGCACGCACCCGCGCCGCCAGCGCCTGCGGGTCCACCGGTACGCCTTCCTCCTTGGCGTACATCATGCGGATCAGGTCTTCCGGCCGCGGCAGGCTGCCGGTGTGCGTGGTGAGAAAGCGCTCGGTGCTTCTTTTCATTGGGGCCTCCCGTCGCGCACTCTAGTGCAGCCCACGAGCGGGTTGAAAGGGTGGGCGGTGATCGCGTCAGCCCGGCTTCGGCAGCGCAGGCGCAAGATGGTGGGTGGGCAGGCTCAGGATCAATTCGGAGGCGCCGGTCCAGAAAATCTGCACGCCGATGCAGAACAGGATGAACGCGGACAGGCGCACCGCGATTTCCGTACCGTTGTGACCCATCATGCGTTCGGCGCGCTGGGCGTAGGCGAAGCACACGTAGATGCTGGCCGCGATCACGATGGCGGCGAGCAGGATCATCGCAACAAAGAACAACTCCTCCACCGCGCTGCTCGATGCCGTGCGCGAAAAGCCGAGGCTGACCATCACCGCGATGGTGCCGGGTCCGGTGGTGAGCGGCAGCGTCAACGGATAGAAGGCCAAGGCCTTGTAGTCGGCCTTGTCGATGTCGTCCGGCGTCTCATCCGCTTTCTGGCTGCCCTGGTTGAGCAATCTCCAGCCCGTCGCCGCGACGATGATGCCGCCGGCGACGCGGATGATGGGAACCGAAATGCCGTACAGGTTCAGCACGAACGTACCGACCAGCAATGAGCCGGCCATCACGAAAAAGGCGTTGATGGCGACGCGGCGGGCGAGAAAGGCCCGCGTTTCGGCGGAGGCGCGGCGCGTCAGGCTCAGGAACACCAGCGCGGAACCCGGCGGGTTCACCACCGGGAAGATCGCGGCGAGAACAATGAGCAAGGTCTGGAGGTGCGGGTACAAGGCTTGTTCTGGTGCTGGAGGAAGCGGGCAGCGTCAGAATATCTCAACTTCTGGGACCGGGGGTTGTCCGGATGCCCCGGTTTGACAGGGCGGGTCCGGCTCCTTATGAACGGGCCAAATCCGGCATCCCAGAGATACCCATGAAAGTTCGTAACTCCTTGAAATCATTGCGTGGCCGCCATCGCGACAACCGCATCGTCCGTCGCAAGGGCCGCGTCTACGTGATCAACAAGACGCAGCGCCGCTTCAAGGCCCGTCAGGGTTGATCCCAGGCCGCCCCGCGGCCTTTTCATCACAAGCGTCCCGGTTGCCGTCTTGCCGCCACGCGGCGGGAGTTTAGAATCGTGGCCATGAGCCATCGATTCATGCCTGCGGCTGTCTGCGCCTTGGCGCTTCTGGCGACGCCGGTCGCCGCGCAGACCGTACAGCCGCCCAACCCCCGCGGCGGCTCGTCGGTCGAGCCGGTGCAGCCGCCGAGCGACCTGCCGCGGGTGCAGCGCGGCGATCAGGTGCGCGGCCTCGACTTCCTGTTCGAGGCACTCAAGGTCGCGCCTGACGCCGACAGCGCCAAGCACATCGAGGGCCGCATCTGGGCGCTGTGGCTCGCCTCCGGCAGCGACACCGCGAACCTGCTGATGACCCGCGTCAAGACCGCGATGGACGGCAAGGATCAGGCGCTCGCGATCAAGCTGCTCGACTCTATCATCGAGCTGCGCCCGGACTACGTCGAGGCCTGGAACCGCCGCGCCACGCTCTACTACGTGCAGAAGGACTACGTGCGCTCGATGGCCGACATCCGGCAGGTGCTGGCGCTCGAGCCGCGGCACTTCGGCGCGATCTCCGGGCTCGGCATGATCATGCAGGAGTTCGGCGACGACAAGCGCGCGCTCGATGCGTTCCGCCGCGCGGTGCAGGTCCATCCGCACCTGCAGCGCATCCCCGACCTGATCAAGACGCTGACCGAGAAGGTCGAAGGCCGCGATATCTGACCGCGGCGCGCCGGCGCATCCCTGCGATCGGCGGTGTCTTTTTTGATGGGTATCGGCTCCTTTGCGCATCGTTTTTTGCATCGCCGCATCGCTCGTCGCGCTCGCCGGCCTGCTGGGCGTCGTCACGGCGCTGGGCGTTGCGGCGATCGAGCGCGCCAACCCGCCGCAAGGCCGGTTCGTCGAAGTCGAGGGCGGCCGGCTGCATGTCGTCGAGCTGGGTCCGCCGGACGCTCCGCCGGTGGTGCTGCTGCATGGCGCCAGCGGCAACCTTGCCGACATCCGGCTTGCGCTCGGCGACCGCCTCGCCGCGCGCCACCGCGTCATTCTGATCGACCGCCCGGGTCATGGCTGGAGCGACCGGCCGGGCGGAGCGGCCGACGCCGCGCCGGCGCGCCAGGCGGCGCTGATTCGCCAGGCGCTCGAGGCCATCGGCGTCCGGCGCGCCGTCATGGTCGGCCATTCGTGGTCCGGGGCGGTGGCCACAGCCTATGCGCTGGACCATCCGAACGGCGTCGCCGCGCTGATGCTGCTGGCGCCGGTGACGCATCCGTGGCCCGGCGACGTCCACTGGCTGGACCATCTCATTACGACGCCGCTCGTCGGCCGGCTGTTCGTCCACACCTTGGTGTATCCGATAGGCCAATTTCTGCTCGGCAGCGGGATCGCGAACGCGTTCGCTCCCCAGGAGCCGCCGCCCGGCTATCGGGCGCGCGCCGGGGCGGAGATGATCCTGCGGCCGGCGGAGCTCACCGCGAACGCCCAGGATGTCGTGCGCCTGAAGGCGTTCGTCGCGGCGCAGGCGCCGCGATACCGCCGCCTGACGATGCCGACGCTCATCGTGTTCGGCAGCGCCGACGAGATCGTGTTGCCGGCAACGCACGCGCAGGCGATCGCCGCGCAGCTTCCGCGCGGCCGCCTGATCGAAATCGCGGGCGTCGGCCACATGGTGCATTTCGCGGCGGCCGACCGCATCGTCGAAGCCATCGAGGAGCTGGTGGCGGCGACGCGGCCGGAACGGTGAAGCGATCTTCGCCGCGAAAAAGGTCGAGGGCCGGGATATCTGATTTTTCCCTCGCCCCGCGAAGCGGCGAGATGAAGTCGGCAATTGATAAGGTGTCACCGTAAACCCAGCGTTGGCGGCAATTTCCGCGAACCGGGCGAGGCTCGCGATAGCGACCGCATAACCGACATTCAAAAATTGCAGCGCTTCGCAATTACCACAGCCGACCCGCATAGTTGGTTCCCTGGTCCGTGGGCGGGAACCGTGTGCTGGGTCCAGCGTTGTTTCTGCTGGCACCTGTGCGCAGTTCACAAGAATGCGCGAAAAAGTCGGCGGCACTCGTCGCACAAAAGTCGGCGGCACTCGTCGCGCAATGTGAGGCTAGGCAGAACAGATGCGCATCATGGCTTCCGCCGTTGGATTGATTTGTTGTCTGAGCTTGCCTGCCTCTGGAGAGCCGAGCGAGAGGCAATCTGTAGTGATTGGCGCGTGGAGCATCAGCACGACCTATCACGCCGACAAGTTCATCAGTTGCGCGATGAGCCGATCCGCACAGGATCTAGAAATCACGTTCGTGAGAAATCAAGATGGTCTGCTTCTGACACTCGACTCGCCAAAATGGACGTTGGAGCGTGGCAAAGCTTACACAGTACGGCTGGCCGCAGGCGCTCAAACTGTGGAAGCCAAGGCATTGGCTGAAAGAAAGGGAGTTACAATTGCATTCGCAGATGGGTCTTTCAACGAAAGGCTCAAAACAGCGAATGTTCTGGAAGTGAAGGGAGAGGGAACCACTCTCCGCGTGCCGCTGGACAAAAGCGCGATGGGATTTGAACGCCTGGAGTTATGTTTTGGCAAGAATAGCCGGGAAAGCACGGAGACCAACCCCTTCGTAGCGCCCAGTCGAAAGCCCTGAATGCCCTAAGCAGAGATTCTCAGGCGACCCAACGGATCGAGGTCACGGATGATGCTGGCGCTAGCCGTTTTCATTATCCATCCGTTGGGGAGCCAGCAAAAACCTGCTTAGTCATCCGCCACCGCATCCGCCCCAACGAACGCGATGCGGATCATGTTGGTCGCGCCCGGCGTGCCGAGCGGCAGCCCGGCGACGATGATGACGCGGCGGCCGGCCTTGGCGAAGCCGTCGCGGAAGGCGAGGCGGCAGGCGCGCTCGATCATGTCGTCCTGGTCGCGGGCGTCGTCCGCCACCACGCAGTGCACGCCCCAGGCCACGGAAAGCTTGCGGCCGGCCGCAACGTTGGGCGAGATCGCCACGATCGGCACCTGCGGCCGCTCGCGCGCGACGCGCAGCGCCGTCGAGCCCGAGAAGGTCCAGCAGATGATGGCGGAAAGGTCGAGCGTGTCGGCGATCTGCCGCGCCGCGGCCGAGATGGCGTCGGCGCCGGTTGCCTCCGGCTCGGCGTGCTGTGCGTGCATGATGGCGCGGTAGCCGTCCTCGCTCTCCACCTCCTCGGCGATGCGGTTCATGGTCGAAACCGCTTCAACCGGGAACTGCCCGGCGGCGGATTCCGCCGACAGCATGATGGCGTCGGCGCCGTCGAAGATCGCGGTGGCGACGTCGGACACTTCAGCACGGGTCGGCACCGGGCTCGCGATCATCGATTCCAGCATCTGGGTCGCGACCACCACCGGCTTGCCGGCGCGACGTGCCGCGCGGGTGAGCTGCTTCTGGATGCCTGGCACCTTCTCCAGCGGCATTTCCACGCCGAGATCGCCGCGCGCCACCATGATGGCGTCGGTGGCGTCCATGATATCTTCGAGCCGGTGCACCGCGGCGGGTTTCTCGATCTTCGCCATCACCGCGGCGCGGCCGCGGCAGATTTTCTTCGCCTCCGCGATGTCCTCGGGGCGCTGGATGAACGACAGCCCGACCCAGTCGATGCCGGCGTCGAGCGCGGCGTCGAGATCGGAGCGGTCCTTCGGGGTAAGCGCGGAAAATGGAATCAGCGTGTCCGGCAGGCTGACGCCCTTGCGGTCCGACAACTTGCCGCCGACCTCGACTTTGGTGACGATTTTTTCGCGGCTCGCTTCCGTGACCACCAGGCGGATCTTGCCGTCGTCGAGCAGCAGGCGATGACCGGCCTCGATGCCGGCGAAGATTTCGGGATGCGGCAACTGCACGCGCAGCGCGTCGCCGGGCTTGGCGTCCTGGTCGAACGCGAAGGCCGCGCCATTGTCGAGCATCGCCGGGCCGTTGGCGAAGGCGCCGACGCGAAGCTTCGGTCCCTGCAGGTCGCACAGGATGCCGATCGGCCGCGCGTGGCGTTTCTCCACCTCGCGGATCGCGGCGACCAGCTCGCGCATGCGCTCGTGCGAGGAATGGCTCATGTTGATACGGAACGTGTCGGCGCCAGCTTCGAACAGTCTGCCGATCATCTCCGGATTGCCGGAGGCGGGGCCCAGCGTGGCGACGATCTTGGTTCTGCGCAGGCGCCTCATCGGTCTCACCGTTCCTTACCTCCCCCTGAAAGGGGGAGGTCGACGCGCGCAGCGCGTCGGGTGGGGGTCAATGATTGACTCGAGATTCGTGCGTAGTTGACCCCCACCCCAACCCCTATCGGATGGACACATTTTTGAGCCTGAAGCCGTGAGCGATAGCATGGAAGCATTGCAGACCTCGATGCATGGTTATGGGGCCGGGTGGTTTGGCGCTCTTGGCACCGCTCCATGCGCCGAGGCGAGCGATAATCCAAGCCGCCCAAGGCAACGATCGCGGCGGGAAGGGATTTTTAAGGCGGTCGGTCTTGCCGTCGACGGTGGGGGCGATGGCTTCAAGCACCTCGACTTCTTCAGTCTCGAAGGCAGCGATGGCCGGCCGCTGATCGGCGCCGCCGCGCGCATGAACAAGCTGCATGCACACAACGGCGGCGCGCAAGGCGACGACGGCGATCTTGTGCAAGACGTGCGGCGTTTTGATCTGGCTATCTTCGAGATCGAGGCCTTGGCTCTTGAGGGTTCGGAAGAGCTGCTCGATATGCCAGCGGCGGCGGTAGTCGGCGATCGCCTGGTGCGCCGTCGCAACAGTATCGATAGGAGCACTGGACAGAAGGCGCCAATGGACCGGCTCAACCCCAGCCGGTGCCTCGATCTCGCGTACATCGAGGGCGTAGAGCGCGACGGTTGCCGGCAGATTGCGATCGGCGCTGTTTCGAGGCCGGCTCAAACTGACCGGGCCGTAACGCAGGACCATTGCGGCGCGCCGCGCGCTACGTCCGGGGATGGCTGGCAGATCGAGAATGAAGCGATCCGCGATGGGAAGACCATCGAGATGTGCGAACAGATAGCCGCCACCGGCCAACCCGCGCTCGGTCTGGGCGCGGACCAGCAGTTCGACTGCGCCCGGCCGCCGCGCAAAAGCGGGATAGAGGTCGCCCTCGCGGTCGGCCACTACGGTAACGGCTGTGGACCCGGCCGCGCGCAGGCTTGCCGCCGCCTCGGCACCAGCCAGCCAGCGGCGGGATTCTTTCTCATCCGTCGTGCGGGACGCCTCTTTCGCGGCTGTACCATGCCGTTGCCAGAGCTGCACGTCGGCCAGCCCCAAGATGACGTTGCTGTCCGCGTCAACCGCCAGCACTGGATGCACGAAAAAGGCCGCGTCGGTACCGTTGCCGCCTCGGCCGAACGCGGTCTTGCTGCGCGTATGCCGCGAGAAGTTGATTTCGCTGGTGTCCTGAATCGCCAGCACACGGCGTCCAGCCACCTGCGCCAACAGATGCGACTTCGCCGCGGTGATCAGCGCCGCCTCGCTCACACGTTTGTTGCGCAGAAACCGTCCGAAGGCCTTCTCACCGGCTTCATCGCCGCCAAGCCGTTTGATGCTGACCGTGCGGCGCAGCACCATGCGCCCAAGCAACTGCTGCCCCTTTTTTGCAGCCGCTCGTCCCCAAACACTCCGAGATCGTCCACCATCGTCATCGCGGCCTCCATCCAAAAGACCGCAAAGCACGGAATCATTGATCCGACCGTCCCGCCACTCGTTCCAAGCCACCCGAGTCAACATGTCGCACTCATGGCAAGAACAGGATGTGTCCATCCGATAGCCCCAACCCTCCCCCTTTCAGGGGGAGGGAGCACACCACCCGAGTCGCGCCGAATACGCCTCATCGGGGCGGGCTTCCGGGCAGTTGCGACGGGCCCTGCCGTCCGGGCGTGGGCAGCAACCCGGGCGTGAACGGCCGCTGCGGACTGGTCTCGCCGGCTTCGGTGAGCTGCACGGTCCAGGCGCGCTGCTCGCCGGTGTCGACCTCGAAGAACCCGGTGCGGTCGTAGCCGCGCGCCAGGCAGTCCTCGGTGCCCTTGATGGTGAATTCTTTTTCCCTGGAGCACATGAAGGCCTGGCCCGACCATTCGCCGCCGCGATCGTAGTCGATCGCATAGATGTAATAATAGCGCGCGATCAACTGGCCCTTGAGCAGCGTCTCGCAGCTTCGCGCCGACAGGTTCCACCAGCCCTCGGTGGTCCAGTTGCCTTCGGCGTCCTTGTAGCCGACCGCGACACCCACACGGCTGCCCGAATTGTTGCAGATGTGGAAATCGGCCAGCGCAGGGGTGGGCGACAGCAGGATCGCCGCAGCGAACAGAACGCGCCGAACGGATTTGAAAACGGTCGAATCCACGGTGCGAGGCCAACTTGTTGTTTTGCGCGTGATCATCCGAGAATCGGTTCCCACTTTTCGGGATCACGCGCTTGGGTGGGTATCCGTGAAGACTTACGGCCTGTCAACGACGATCGCCCTGAAGTCGTTCACGTTGGTGCAGGTCGGTCCGGTCATCACCAGATCGCCCATTTGCTCGAAAAAGCCGGTGGAATCGTTTTCGGCAAGGAACTTGGCCGGATCGAGGCCAAGCGCCTTTGCGCGCGGTATCGTTCCGGCATCGACAACGGCGCCCGCCGGATCGGTGGCCGCTCCGCCGCCACCGTCGGTGCCGTCGGTGTCGGCGGCAAGCGCCGCGATCCCTGCCGTCTCCTTGAGCGCCAGCGCGAGCGCCAATGCATATTCCTGGTTCGGGCCGCCGCGGCCCTTGCCACGAATGGTGACTGTGAGCTCTCCGCCGGACAGCATGACGGCGCGTCGGCCTTCACGTTGAAGCGCGATTGCGTGCGATGCGTGCTCAGCAGCGACCGTGCGCGCCTCGCCCTCGATGCGGTCACCCAGCATGATGCATTCGTAGCCTGCGGCGCGGACTGCCGCCTCAACGGCGCGGAACGCGTCGGCCGGTTTTGCGACGAGCTTGTAGTCCGCCGCTGCGAACGCCGGATGACCGGGCTTCGGGAATTCGTTGGCGGGATCGTCGAGCGCACCTCGAACGGCTGGCGGCACGTCGAGCTTGTAGCGCGTCAGAACGGCGCGCGCGTCGGCGCGCGTCGAAGGATCAGGTACGGTCGGACCTGAGCCGACCACCGCCGGGTCGTCGCCCGGCACGTCGGAAATCGCCAGCGTCACCACGCGAGCCGGGTGCGCGCGCAGCGCGAGCCGCCCGCCCTTAATGCGCGAGAGATGCTTTCGCACGGTATTCATTTCGCCGATGTTGGCGCCGGAGCGCAGCAGCGCGCGCGTCACCGCCTGCTTGCCGGCGAAGCTGAGGCCGTCGATCGGCGCGATCCAGTTGGCCGATGCGCCGCCCGACATCAGCACCAGCACGAGGTCGTCCGAGGTCGCCATATCGGCGAGCTTGAGCACACGCTCCGCCGCGGCAAGGCCGGCGGCGTCCGGCACCGGATGCCCGGCCTCGATCATTTCAATCCGGCGGGTCGGTCGGGCGTAGCCGTGACGGGTAACCGCAATGCCGGCGAGGCGGTCCGCGGCCAGCTTAATCTGATCGAGATAGTGCCGCTCCGCCAGCTCGGTCATGGAGCCTGCGGCCTTGCCGGCGGCGAGAATGATGAGACGCCCTTTTGCCGGGGGCGGCGGCAGGTGTGCGGGCAGGCAAGCGGCCGGGTGCGCGGCCTCTACTGCGGTGCGGAACAGGCCGTCCAACAAAGTGCGGGCGGGGGTAAGGGCCGGTGGCATCCTGGACTATCCCACGCCTTCCCGGGATCGTCCCAAGCCGGTCCCAAGCGCCAAATTATCGCGTTCTGCCGACTGCCCTGCCATTCCGGAACGTGCTTATAATGGCTCCAAACAAGAATCTATCGGGAGGCGCCCCCGGCCGCACCACGGCCCTTTCAACAGCAACAGAAAACTATGCGCTGCCGCGCCGCGCATGACGGGCGGGAGCGTGCGGGACGGGTGGGTAGGGGCCTGCCCATAGAAAATTCAACGTCACAAGGAGGGAACGCATATGGCGGTCTCATTTACGATCAATGGCAATGCGGTCAGCGTCGATGCTGCGCCTGACACGCCGGTGCTTTGGGTGGTGCGCGAGCACCTGAAATTGACGGGCACCAAGTTCGGCTGCGGCTCCGGACTGTGCGGCGCCTGCACCGTCCACGTCGACGGCAAGGCGGTGCGCTCGTGCCAGACCAGCCTGAGGGACGTCACCGGCAAGAAGGTGACGACCATCGAAGGACTCTCGGCCAACAACTCGCATCCGCTGCAGAAGGCCTGGATCGCCGAGCAGGTGCCGCAATGCGGCTACTGCCAGTCCGGCCAGATCATGCAGGCGGCCGAACTGCTCGCCAAGACCAAGAAGCCGAGCCGGCAGCAGATCGTCGAGCACATGGATGGCAACATCTGCCGCTGCGGCACCTACCCGCGCATTGTCCGCGCCATTCAACGCGCCGCCCGGGGAGCCTGAGTCATGAACATGAACATCAAGAAAACCGAATTGTCCCGCCGCAGCTTCACCAAGGGCGCGGCCGGGCTGACGTTCGCATTCGCGCTGTCAGGCACGACGCTGGGCCGTCTTTCGGAAGCCTTCGCCTCCGAAGGCGCGAAGCTCAACGCCTATGTGACGATCGGCACCGACAACAGCATCACTATTCTCTGCCCAACCTCCGAAATGGGACAGGGTGTGCTGACCGCGTTGCCGCTGATCGTGGCGGAAGAGCTCGACGCCGACTGGTCCAGGGTCCGGTGCGAGTTCGCGCCGGGCAATCCGAAAATCTACGGTGGCCAGCACAAGATGTTCCCGGGCGCGCAGGTGACGCTCGCCAGCGTCTCAGTGCCGGCCTACTTCGTGCCGTTGCGCCAGGCGGGCGCGCAAGCCCGCAAGGTGCTGGTCGACGCCGTTGCCGAGCAGTGGAAAGTGCCAGCCTCGGAACTGACCACCGACAAGAGCAAGGTCATCCATAAGAAGTCGAAGCGCAGCATCTCCTACGGCGACGTGGCGAAGTTTGCCAAGGTGCCGGCCGAGCTGCCGAAGGTCGCCGACAGCGATCTCAAGAAGCGCAAGGACTTCAAGCTGATCGGCCGCAAGGACATCGGCCGCGTCGACGTGCCGTTCAAGGTTAACGGCATGGCCCGATACTCGATCGACGTGCAGGTGCCGGGCATGGTCTATGCCTCGCTGCTGCATTCGCCGATGGAGGGCGCCAAGGCCGGAAGTGTCAACACCGACGAGGTGATGAAGATCAATGGCGTCACGCGGGTGATCCCGTTGCCGTTCGGCGTCGCCGTGGTTGGCGAGACGGTGGAGGCGACGCGCCTCGGCCGTCAGGCGCTCAAGGTGACCTGGGATACGTCAGGCTCGGTCGCGGCGCCCTTTGACTCCGAAAAGGCCAAGGAGGAGTACGCCAAGAAGGCGGCCGATCCGAACGCCCAGGCGATGGATGCGTTCAAGACCGGCGATGCCGACAAAGCATTGGCCGGCGCCGCCACCAAGCTCGAGGCGGCGTACTGGTCGGAGCACACCTACCACGCCCAGATGGAGCCGATGAACGCCGTGGCCTCGGTCGCCGCGGACGGCCAATCGGCGGAAATCTGGTGCGGGGCGCAGGTGCTGCCGCTGGTCGCTGCGGTCTCCGCCGGCGTGCTCAAGACCACGCCCGACAAGATCAAGATCCACAACCAACTGCTCGGCGGCGGCTTTGGCCGGCGCATCTGGCCGGACGCTCCGGTGCAGGCGGTGGTGATCTCGAACATCCTCAAGAAGCCGGTGAAGCTGATGCTCACCCGCGAGGACGATCTGACCGCGGCGCGTCCGCGGCCGATGACCCACCATGTCATGAAGGCGGGCCTCGACGACAAGAAGAACCTGGTGAGCTGGCATCACCGGATCGTCGCCGAGAATGTCGACGCGGTGGCGGCGCCGCCGCGCTTCGCGGCGACCAAGGGCCGCGACTACATCGGCTGGGTCGGGATGAGCCAGGATTTCTACAAAATCCCGAACCTCAAGGCCGACGCGATCCGTGAGCAGCGTGGCATGCGCGTGCATGCCTGGCGCGGCATCGGCGCCGGCTACAATAAGTTCGTCAGCGAGTCCTTCCTGGACGAGGTGGCGGCGGCGCGGGGCATCGATCCGCTTGAGATGCGGCTCGAGCTCACCAAGGATCACCCGCGGGCGCAGGCGGTCATCAAGGCGGTCGCCGAGATGTCGAACTACAAGAAGAAGCGTCCGGGCCGCGGCATGGGTATCGCGTTCTCCGACTACCACGACACGCTCACCGCGGGCGTCGCCGAGGTGTCGGTGGACAAGACGACCGGCAAGATCAAGGTCCACAACTACTGGATCGCGATCGACGGCGGCCTGATCATCCAGCCGGACAACGTCAACGCCCAGCTCGAGAGCGCGGTGATCTATGCGCTGTCCGGCGCGCTGACGGAGGAGCTGACCATGAAGGGCGGCGCCGTCCAGCAGTCGAACTTCAACGACTATCACGTGCTGCGGATGAGCGACGTCCCGCAAATCCACATGAAGGTGATCGTCACCGACAATCCGCCGACCGGAATGGGCGAGGTGGGCATTCCCACCGTCGCGCCGGCGATCGGCAACGCGGTGGCGCAGCTCACCGGCAAGCGGCTGCGTCACCTGCCGATGTCGTCCGACCGGGTCAAGAAGGCGCTGGCCTAAAGCCAGACTGAACACCGCCGCCCGCCGCGTTCCGCCGGGGACGCGGCGGGCTTCTTTTTGGCCTATGGCAGGAACGGGCTACCGGGAATATCTTTGAACCAGCAACGAGGATTTCAGCCATGGACGACAAGACCCGCACCGAGCTCGAAGCCGCTGTGTACCGGCGCCTGGTCGAGCATCTGCGAAGCCGCACCGACGTGCAGAACATCGACATGATGAATCTCGCCGGCTTCTGCCGCAATTGCCTGTCGAACTGGATGAAGGACGCCGCCGACGCCAAGGGCGTCTCGATGTCCAAGGATGAGAGCCGCGAGATCGTCTACGGCGAGCCGTTCGAGCAGTGGAAAGCCAAGCACCAGAAGGAAGCCTCGAAGGAGCAGAAGGCGGCCTTCGAGAAGTCGTCGGCGCCACATAAGCATTGAGGGATGCCATCCGCCGTCATTCCGGGGCGCCGCGTTAGCGGCGAACCCGGAATCCATAATCACCACCGGGAGTATGGATTCCGGGTTCACGCGCCATAGCGCGTCGAAGACGCGCGTGAACGCGCTTATGGCGCGTGCCCCGGAATGAAAGCGGAGGGAGTGCTACGCCTTCTTCCGCTCTTTCTTCTCCCGAAACCCTAGCTCGGCGAAAATCTCGTCGTTGTGCTGGCCGAGCGTCGGCGGCGGCGTATCGACGCGCGGACCGCCGTGCGCAAACTTGAAGGCCGCCACCGGCACACCAAAGCCGCCGTCCATACCGTAGGCGGTGGCGTGCTGGTGAACCACGCCGCGGGAGGCGAGGTGCGGATCGGCCAGCGCCTCGGCCATGGTGCGCACCCGCGCAGCCGGCACGTGCCGGGCTTGGAGAAATTCCTCCCACTCATCGGCGGTGCGAGTGAGCATGATCTCTTCCAGCACCGCGATCTCGCGGTCGTGGTCCGCGTCGCGCTCGTCGTTGGTCTTCTTGATCATGTCGGGGCGCCCGAGCAGCGTCCAAAGCCGGCGCTGCTGGCGCAGGTTGCTCGCGCCGATCATCACCAGCGTGCCGTCCTTGGTGGTGAAAGCGCCGTTGGTGGCGTGCGGATGACGGTTGCCGCGCGGCTTCGGCTCGACGCCGTTGCGCAGGTATCCGGTCATGTGCGATGCCATCAGGATCATCGCTACGTCCAGCATCGCCATGTCGATGCGCTGGCCCTTGCCGGTGCGCTCGCGCTGGAACAGCGCCGCGGAGAGCGCGAAGGCGCCGGTGATGCCGGTCGAGTAGTCGACCGCCGGCGCGCCGAGCTTGATCGGGTTGACGTCCTTGGTCCCCGTCGCCGCCATCAAGCCTGAGGTCGCCTGGATAACGTGATCGTAGGCGGTCTGCGTGCCGCGCGGCCCGCCGTGGCCAAACGCCGAGAATGAGGCATAGATCAGCCGCGGATTGATCTTGGCGAGGTCCCCGTAGGCGAGCCCCAGCGCCTCGAACGCGCCGGGACGATAGTTCTCGACAAACACGTCGGCGGTCTTGACCAGTTCCTTCAGGATTTCGCGGTCGCGCTCGGTTTTCAGGTCCAGCGTGATCGAGCGCTTGTTCGACGCTTGCGTGAGGAAATAAGTGCCCATGCCCGAATGGTTGAGCGCCTTGTCGGTTCCCGAGCCGCGGCTTTGGTCCGGATCGTCGGGATGCTCGACCTTGATCACGTCGGCGCCCAGCACGCCTAACTGGTAGGCCGCGAACGGCCCAGCCAGTACGTGCGTGACGTCGATCACCCGGATGCCTTCGAACGGACGCATCATATCCTCCCTGCTTGGAGCGAGCATACAGCACCTGAAGTTCGCTAACGACAGGCCGTTTCGAGGCGGCTATCGTTTTGCTTTCGATGAGTTTCATCCATGTCCGAACGCCCCCGCCAAATCCATCTCGGCATGTTCCTGCAGGGCGCAGGGCATCATGTGGCGGGCTGGCGCTATCCCGGCGCGGATTCCGGCAGCGAGAACCTGCCTCATTTGGTTCGTCAGGCGGTGACTGCCGAGCGCGCCAAGTTCGACATGGTGTTCCTCGCCGACGGCCTCACCAGCAGCGAGGACGGGCACCCATCGCAGATCGCGCGTTTCGAGCCGCTGATGGTGCTGACCGCGTTCGCGATGGCAACCAGCCGCATCGGTCTCGCCGCCACTGCGTCGACCACTTACGGCGAGCCGTTTCATCTCTCGCGCGCTTTTGCCTCGCTCGATCACATCAGCCACGGCCGTGCCGCCTGGAACGCGGTGACCACGTCCTACGCCTCGACCGGCGCGAATTTCGGGATCAAGCATCCCGCGCACGCGGATCGCTACGCGATCTCCGAGGAATTCATCGATGTGGTCTGCAAGCTTTGGGACTCGTGGGAGGATGGCGCGTTTCTCAAGGACAAGGCGGCCGGCGTCTATGTGGACCAGACGAAGCGCCACGTCATAGACCACAAGGGCCAATACTTCTCCGTCAAAGGCCCGCTCAACACGTCGCGTTCGCCCCAGGGCCACCCGATCATCGTGCAGTCCGGCTCGTCGGAGCCGGGGCAGCAGCTTGCGGCGCGCACCGCCGACGTGGTCTTCACCGCGCATCAAAGTCTGGAAAGCGCGCAGGCGTTCTATCGCGAGCTGAAGGGGCGAATGGCGGCGTTCCGCCGCCGGCCGAATGAACTCGCGATCATGCCGGGGTTTCTGCCGATGCTTGGCGGCACCGAGAAGGAGGCGCGCGACAAGCTCGCATTACTCGATAGCTGGACTGACCAGAGCAAGGTCATCCCGATGCTGTCCGACCGGCTCGGGCACGACGTCTCGAAATACGATCTCGACGGCCCGTTGCCTGAGCTTCCCGCGTCCGAGCAGTTGCAGAGCCGCGCGAAGCTCCTCACCGATGCGGCACGGCGCGACAACCTGACGCTGCGCCAGCTTGCGCAGATGGTGGCGACCGGCCGCGGCCACTACGTGATGTGCGGCACGCCGGAGCAGATCGCCGACCGGATGGAGCAGTGGTTCCGTGAGGGCGGGGCGGACGGCTTCAACGTGATGCCGCCGTATTTCCCCGGCGGCCTCGACGACTTCGCGGCGGGGGTGATCCCGATCCTGCAAAAGCGCGGCCTGTTCCGCACCGAATACGAAGGCGAAACGCTGCGGGACCTGTTCGGTCTGGCGCGACCGCCAAACCGGCATGGCGCGCCCGACGCGATGCAGAGCGCGCGGGCCTAGGGCCTGCTACTGTCGAATAAAGCACCGGAAACGCCAAGGAAGCCATATGCCCCCCAGGATTGTTGTCGTGCCGCCGTCGTTTGCCGAGATCGGCGAGATCGCACGTCAGATGGCGCCGGCGGGCTTCGACACCGTGATCGTGAAAGGGCAGGCCGAAGCCGAGGCCGCGGCCGCTGCGGCGGAATACGTCGTCTGTTATCCAAGCTTGAAGGTGCCGGACGCGTTTCACAAGGCAGCGCCCAAGCTCAAGCTGATCCAGTTGCTCAGCGCCGGCTATGACGACGTCGATATCGAGGCGGCGCGGCGCGCCAAGGTGCCGGTCGCCAACAACGGCGGCGCCAATGCGATTTCGGTGTCCGAGCACGCCATGATGCTGATGCTGGCGGTGTCGCGCCGCGTGATCTGGCAGCACAACAACGTCGCGGCCGGCCGCTGGCGCGGCAACGGCCCGGCGCCGCGCATGTACGAGATCCACGACAAGACGCTCGGCATCATCGGCTTCGGCACCATCGGCAAGAAGGTGGCGCGGCTCGCCCGCACATTCGGCATGCGCGTGCAGTATTACGACATCGCGCGATTGCCTGAGCACGAAGAGGACGCATACGGTGTCAAGTTCCGCTTGTTCGCCGAATTGCTTCGCACGTCGGACATCGTGTCGCTGCACGTGCCCTTGAACGACAGCACGCGCCACATGATCGATGAAGCGGCGCTGGCGCAGTTCAAGCCCGAGGCGATCATCATCAACACCAGCCGCGGACCGGTGATTGACGAGAAGGCGTTGACCCGGACGCTCGCCGACCACAAGATTTTCGGCGCAGGGCTCGACGTGTTCGACCAGGAGCCGCCGCCTCCCGACAATCCACTGTTCAAGCTCGACAACGTGTTGCTGACCTCGCATTTCGCGGGGCCTGCGTGGGACAATCAGATCGCGCGCTTGCGCAACGCATTCGACAACGTGCAGCGCGTCGCGCGCGGCGAGAAGCCGCTCTGGGTTGTGCCGGAACTGGCTGAGCTGGTGGCGAAGTAGGGAACAAGCATGACATCGTTCGATTTTGCTCCGCTGCTGCCCGCGGACCTGCCGCCCGCCGCGGCGCGCTGGACCGGGCTTCCCAAATACAATTTCACCGGCGGCAACAATGATGGCGACGCGATTCCGCTCGACGGGCTGGTCCAAGCGGCCAACGCGGTGATGACGCGGGAAGGCCGTTCGCTCGCGACCTACGGCCTCGCCAACGGACCGCAAGGTTACAGGCGGTTGCGCGATTTCCTGGTCGGCAAGCTCAAGCGTGACGCGGGCATTGCCTGCGCCGCCGACGACATCCTGGTGACGTCCGGTTCGCTGCAGGCGCTCGACCTGGTCAATGGCACGCTGCTGTCGCGCGGCGACACCGTGCTGTTCGAGCAGGAGTCCTACGAGGGCTCGATCAACCGCATGAAGCGCATGGGCGTGAACATGGTCGGCATCCCGCTCGACCG
This sequence comes from uncultured Alphaproteobacteria bacterium, assembly GCA_963814215.1. Lineage (GTDB taxonomy): Bacteria > Pseudomonadota > Alphaproteobacteria > Rhizobiales > Xanthobacteraceae > Z2-YC6860. Next base: position 151,157 of record CAWFCM010000001.1, read on the forward strand.
CGACGGCATGCGCACCGACGCGGTGGCCGCGGCGCTGGCCAACCTCAAGAGCCGCGGCATCCGGGCCAAGTACATCTACACCATCCCGACCGTGCAGAATCCGACCGGCACCATCATGCCGGAGGCGCGTCGCGTCGAGCTGTTGCGGCTCTCCGCGGAATACGGCGTGCCGATTTTCGAGGACGACTGCTACGCCGACCTGATCTGGGACCACAAGCGGCCGCCCGCAATCTACGCCATGAGCAAGCATGGCGGCGTCATCCATATCGGATCGTTCTCCAAGTCGATCGCGCCGGCGCTGCGCGTCGGCTACATCGTCGCGCCGTGGGACGTGATGTCGCGCACGCTGGCGCTCAAGACCGACGCCGGCTCCGGCGCGCTGGAGCAGATGGTGCTCGCGGAGTTCTGCGCGCCGCATTTCACCGAGCATGTGCCGTCGCTCACCCGCGCCCTGCGCCGCAAGCTCGATACATTGATGGAATTGCTCAACGAGCAGTTCGGCACAGCGGCGGAGTTTGAGGAGCCGAAGGGCGGCATCTTTCTCTGGGTCAAGCTGCCCGACCATGTCGACACCATGAAGCTCAACCAGCCCGCGCTCGCCGCCGGCGTTGCGATTAATCCGGGCCCGCAGTGGTCCACTGACGCGGCCTATTCGAAATGCCGGATGCGGCTGTGCTTCGCGAGCCCGACGCATGACGAGATACGCAAAGGCGTCGCGGTGCTGGCCGAAGTCTGCTCCCGCGAATTCGGCGTGCCGACGCGCAGCGCCAACATTGAAAGGCCCCGCTGATGTCCAAAGTGAAGTTGACGTTCGCCTGCGGTCTTTATGACCGCGTGCTGCCGCTCTACACCGGCGCCGTCCCGGTGGAGGGCGTCGATCTCGATTTCATCAACATCGACGCGCCGCGCGAGATTTTCGACCGCATGGCGGCGAAGCAGGAATTCGATGTCAGCGAGTTCTCAAGCTCGGAGTACGTCTCGCGCTACGCCCACGGACAGTGTCCGTTCGTCGCGCTGCCGGTGTTTCCGTCACGTACGTTCCGCCACAGCTTCATCGCGGTGAATTGCAAATTCGTAAAGACGCCGAAGGACCTCGAGGGCAAGCGCATCGGCCTGCCGATGTACACCATGACGGCATCGATCTTCATCAAGGGACTGCTGCAGCAGGACTGCGGGGTCGATCTTTCCAAGATTACGTGGGTCGAGGGGCAGATCAACGCTGCCGACAAGCACGGCAATCCCTCAACGATGCCGCTGGTGCGGCCGGTTTCGATCGAGAAAAACAACACCGGCAAATCGCTGAGTGACCTGCTTGAAGCCGGCGAAATCCAGGCCATCATTGGCACCGGCATGCCGGACGCGCTCGGCAAGAATCCAGACGTGGTGCGGCTTTTCCCGAGGTTCCGCGAGACCGAGAAGGACTACTACAAGCGCACCAAAATCTTTCCGGTGATGCACCTCGTCGCGATCCGCAAGGATGTCTATGAGCGCAATCCCTTTATCGGGAAGAGTCTCTACAACGCGTTCGACGCGGCCAAGAACTACGCGCTCGGCAAGATGCGATACACCGGCGCGCTGCGCTACATGCTGCCGTGGCTGCCGGACGATCTTGACGAGATCAATGACGTGTTCGGCGGCGATCCGTGGCCGTATGGCATCGAGTTCGAACCGGCCGACGCTGGAGGCGCTGGTGCGCTATCTGCACGACCAGGGGCTGATCAAGTCGCAGCCGAAGCTGGAAGAATTGTTCCTGCCATTTTGAGCGGATGGATTCGCAATGAAGTTGGCCCGCTGGTTCCTCGTCGTTGCCGTGCTGAGTCCCGTGCCCGCGCAGGCGCAGGACGCCGCGGATTATCCCTCGCGCATCTGCAGGGATCGGCACCATCAGCCATCTCACCGAGGTGATGCTTGACCAGCGCCTGGGCCTGAAGACTGCGCATATCCCGTTCCGCGGCGCCGCGCCCGCGGTCACTGCCGTGCTCGGCAAGCACGTCGATGCGGCGTGGGTGATGCCCGCGCCGGCGCTGCCGTATGTCCTATCCGGCCAGCTCAAGGCGCTGGCGGTGACGAGCGCGTCGCGCGACGAGCGGTTCCCGCAAGTCGCCACGGCGGAGGAGGCCGGGATCCCCAATTTCCAGATCGCCAACTGGCAGGGCTTGTTTGCGCCAGCCGGCACGCCCAAACCGGTGGTCGACAAGATCGCCGCCGCGGTGGCGGGAATGATGAAAAGTCCGGAGGTGCGCAAGCGCCTCGCCGCGATCGGGTTCGATGCCCGCGGCGATGGGCCCGCCGTGGCCGCCGAGCAGGTGCGCGTCAACACCGCGAAGTGGTCTGAGGTCGTCGCCCGGGCCGGGATCAAGGCTGAACCGTAGATAAAATTAATTCGGTTCCCACAGGGCGCTTGTGGATGACGGGGGCGGCGGGTGGCTTGCCTTGCGGTAGAGCCGTGGAACGCGAAATCTGAAGGTTGACACGGCGGGGGCAGTTCCCCGCTCCAGAATAATGAGGACCATCGATGTCGGCCGTGGAAAAAGACGATTCCGAGAGCGCAAAGCACAGTTTCGGCAAGGACCAGCTCAAGGCCTTCGTCGAACGCATCGAGCGGCTCGAGGAGGAAAAGAAGACGATCTCCGACGACATCCGCGACGTCTATGCCGAGTCGAAGGCCAACGGCTTCGACACCAAGGCGCTGCGTCAGGTGGTGAAGTTGCGCAAGCAAGACGTCAACGAGCGCAACGAGCAGCAGGCGGTGCTGGAGACCTATATGCACGCGCTGGGCATGCTGGCGGCGTAGTTTCGATCGCTGAATTTTCGATTGTCATTCCGGGGCGGCGCGAAGCGCCGGACCCGGAATCCATACTCCCGGTGGTGGTTATGGATTCCGGGTTCGCTCGCAATTGCTCGCGCCCCGGAATGACGGGCGAGAGCGCGCGCCCGCCCTTACAAATCCAGCCACTTCCTTGCCGTTGTTGCGTCGGCGACGAGGTTCTTCGCATCCAGCTCGATCGGCTTGAACTCACAGCGCGCGAAGCGCGCCCGCTCCGCGAACGGCACCGTCGCGTCGATGCCGAGCTTGGTGCGCATGCCGCGATCCGAGACGCGGACGTATTCATGGCCGCGCGCCGCCGGCACCATGAAGATGTCCTTCGACGCCTCCATGCGGGTCGCCAGCGCGTACTCGACGTCGGTCGGATCGCGGATGTTGATATCGTCATCGACCACGATCACCATGTCGAGGTCCTTCAGCGCGCCGAACGACGCCATGATGGCGTTGCGCTGCAAGCCGTCATGGGTCGGGCCGGTTTTCTTCACTTGAATGATGGCGTGGAAGCGGTGCAGCCCGCCCGCCGTCATCTCGGCGTCGACGACGATCGGCACCGCGGATTGCAGCACCTTGAGCAGGCTCGCTTCCAGCACGTACTTGCGCAGCACCACGGTCTCGCGGCCGTAGCCGTTGATCGCGTGATAGATCGGTTTGGCGCGATGCGTGACCGCGGTGACTTCCAGCACCGGTGCGGGATCGGCCGGCGCCAGGTAGCCGACGAATTCGCCGAACGGCCCTTCTTCGATCTCCTCGTCGCACCTCAGCATGCCTTCGAGCACGATCTCGCTTTCGGCCGGCACTAGCAAATCCTGCGTCAGCGCCTTCACCACCGGCAGCGCCCGGCCGCACAGACCGCCCGCGACCGCGAGCTCGTCGGCGCTCTCGGGCATCTGTGAGCCCATGGTGGCGGCGGTGTAGTGCAGCGCGAGGTCCGAGCCGATGCAGACGACGACCGGCAGGTGCTGCCCCTTCTTCTGCGCACGCTCGAACGAGGCCCGCAGATGGCGGCCGAAATCGAGCTGGATGCCGGCCCGGTTGGGGCCGGCCAGCATCAGGCGGTGGTACGAAGCGTTGTAGACGCCGGTCTCGGGATCGCGCGCGATAACGATGCCGGCGGTGATGTAGCGGCCGGCGTCGTCAGCGGTGTGGGTGAGCGCGGGCAGCATCTTGCCGAGGTCGATTGCGGTTCTGTGGACTCGCTCCTGCACGGGCGCACGCTCGACCAGCACCGGTGGCTTGGGGTCGCCCAGCGCGCGGCCGACAAACTGCCGCACGCCGCGGAAGTCGATGCCGAAGGCAGCCTCGACGTTCGCCTGGCAGGACAGGAAATTGCCGATCACCGGCATGTCGTGGCCGTTGACCTTCGAGAACAGCAGCGCGGGCCCGCCGTCGAGCTTCTTCATGATGCCGGCGATCTCGAGGTGGGGGTCGGCCGGCGCGGTGTAGGTATGCAGGCGGCCGTGTTCCGCCATGCGGTCCAGCGCCGAGCGGAAGCGGGTGTCCAGGACCGTATTCGGTATACTCAACGCACTCTCCCGAGATGGCAGGCGGCTTGCATGGTTTGTGTTGCTTGGCATCATACGTGCGCGGCGCGGACCGCGCCAATGACGTTGGAGGCGACATGAGACGGCTGATCCTTGCTTTCGCGACCATGATGCTGGCTCAGCCGGCGCTTGCCCAGGACAAATGGCCCAGCCGGCCGATCAAGCTGATCGTGCCGTTCGCGGCGGGCGGCAACACCGACGCGGTGGCGCGCATCACCGCCGCGCAGATGCAGAAGGCGCTTGGCGTCAACGTTGTGATCGAGAACAAGGGTGGCGCCGGAGGCATCGTCGGCACCGATGCCGCGGCGAAGTCGGCGCCCGACGGCTATACGTTCTGCGTCTGCTCGATCGGCTCCATCACCATCGCGCCGGCGACAGAGAAGCTGCCGTACGATCCACTCGCCGATATCATGCCGATCAGCCTGCTCAACACAAATCCGCTGATCCTGCTGGTCAACCCCGGGGTGAAGGCGAACTCGGTGCAGGAGCTGATCGCGCTCGCCAAGGCCGAGCCCGACAAGTTGAACTATTCGTCGAGCGGTCTCGGCGGCTTGATGTATTTCTCCGCCGAGTTGTTCAAGGCCAAGACCGGCACCAAGATGACGCACGTGCCCTATCGCGGCGGCGCGCCGGCCACCACTGCGGTGATTGCGGGCGAGGTGCAGTTGGTCTTCACCAACATGTCCGATGCGGTCAGCCAGCTTGAAGGCGGCAAGGTGAAGGCGCTTGCGGTCACCACGTCAAAGCGCAGTCCGTCGGCGCCGAACGTGCCGACGCTCGCCGAACAGGGCATCGCTGGTTACCACACCGAGTCGTGGAACGCGCTGTTCGCGCCCAAGGGCACGCCGCAGCCGGCGATCGACCGCATGGCGCAGGTTGCGGCGGAGATGGCGAAGGACCCGGTGGTGCAGAAGCAGATGGCGAACTTCGGCTCGGTGGCGGTTGCCAACACGCCGGCTGCGTTCGCCAAGATGCTGCGCGATGAAACCGCCTTGTGGTCGGACCTGGTGAAGCAGATAGGTGCCGGCAAATAAAAAGCCGGCTTACGAGCCAACGGGTGCCGTTTCAGGGGAATTGTTACTGCCGCAGCGCGGCGGTCTTCATCCCGAATGTCACGGTTGCCGGGAACACCACGGCGCTGCCGCTGAACTCGTCATAGGTCATGCCGAGGTGCGGATCGCCCGTGAACGTCATCATCACGGACGACGCAGGCTTCTGCATGAACGGGGTCAGTGCGCGGAAGTCCGGCACGCCGAACGTCGTCGTCACCATCGAATTCTGCACGCTCGGCGCGATCACCAGGCCGCGCGTCCAGGGATCGTTCAGCCGCTCCTCGGCTTTCACCGAGCGGGCCGAGGCAACTTCGGCGTTCGCGGCCTTGGCGGCGATCGAAGTGGAGCCCTGCTGGGTCACCACGGCGTTCGCGCTCTGCGCCGCTGGCGCCTGCACGGCGTAGGCGAGCGCGAGGTCCGGCGCGACGCGATCGTTGCGCTCAAACGGCCCGATGCTGGCGGTGAGATCGGCGCTGGCGATACGCCGCGCGCTGGAAACGCTGCTGACGCCGGTGGTCTCGCGCGGAACCTCAGGCAGACCCTGCCAGTAACCGCGGGCTTCGATGATCTGGTTCGGCGTGAGCGAAGCGAGGTTGGTGACACGCACCGCACGCGGAGCCGGCGCGGGCACCGAGCGCTCATTGGCGGACGCAATCTGGTAGGTCGGACGGTTCAGCGGCAGCGGAATGGCGGCAAGCTCAGGCGAGGCGGCAGGGGCAACGGCCGCGGTGGGCGCAGCCTGCGCCGCAGCGGGTGCGGCCGCGGTCGTCGTCGCCGTGCGACGTGCCTGTGCAGGGGTCTGGCGCGCCGTCGTGTTGTCGTCAGTCTCTTCCGGATCCTGCTGGCTGCGGAAGCCGCGGAACAGCGAGGCGATCAGGCTGGACTTCTGCGCCTGGTCGGCGGCGGGACGACGGCCACCGCCGCGCTCGGCGTCGGCCAGCGCAAGCTCGTAGCCGGGCAGCGGGCCGTCGGTGGAGAGGTGCAGCGTGCGGCCGCTCGGGAAAACCTTGGCGAGCTGATCGCGCGTCATGCGCGGCCAGTGACGGACATTGCCGACGTCCATGTGGACGAACGGAATGCCCGACGTCGGGTAATAGCCGACGCCGCCGCCCTGGATGCGCAGCGCCGCGGCGCGAACGGCGGCCACGTCGGCGCTTGGGATCGAGAAGTCAATCGCCTTGCCCTGCATATGCAGCGAGGTTTTTGCCACGCCGGTGCTGCGGCTTCGGCTGCGCAGCATCTCGTTGGTCGCGGGCGAGCGGTAGCCGCACACGACATGGATCGGGCCGGTGGCCTTCACCTCCTGGTGGACCTCCCACAGCATGTCGAACAGCTGCGGATCCATCTGGGTTTGTGCTTCCTTGCGCCAGTCGCGCATGAACCCATTGAGTTTCTTCAGCGCGGCCTCGTCGAACTGGCCGTCGCGCTTGTAGATGATGGTGAGGTCTTCGTGGGTGTGGATGTTGTGGAGCCGCAGCGTGCGCGTTTCGCCGGCGGCGTTCGCACCATGCGCGGACAACATCAAAAGCAGAACGGCGAATCCGATGCGGCGCGCGGTGCGCGGCTTCAGTCCGGTCTTGAGTGCGCCACCAGCTCGCACGTGCGGCCTCGCGTTACGGGGTCGCTTAAAAGCCAAAACCCTGCCGCCGCGAGTTTTCGCACCGCGGCGACATGGCTAACGCATTCTTACCGGGACGGGTTAATGCGGACTTTACGCCCCCGCCTCCCCAGCCGCCGATCAGACACCCTGAGGCGGGAGTATGGCGAAAAAAGGCCAAGGAAATCCAGGGGCTTCCGGTCCGGCTCGCCAACGAAGGATCCCAAGATAGGTCGTGGAATCGCGAAATTTCACGCCGAATCCGCTTGATCCTGCAAGGGGTTTGAAGTTGGGCTGCCACAATTGCCGCCGCCGCGTCCGGGTTGTTTCCACCAGCGGGTTGACTTCGCCGGTGGATAACCCAGTACGAAACGGCGAACGGGCTTATCGGAACAGCTGCTCGAACAGTGAGAACGGCTGCCGCCGCGGGCGGCGCTGTGCATGCGCTGGACGTGCTGCGCGGTCCGCTTGAAGTTCGGATCGGCTGGGTGCTCGATCGCGACATCCGTGACCGCCCGTTCGCTGCCGCGCAGCTGCGCCATCAGGCTTTTGTCGAGGCATACACGTCGTCGCGGAACACCAGCTTGCCGTTATCGTCGACGAAGGCGGTCTGGTAGCTGATGTGAACCGGATGTGCTGGGCGAAGTCGATCTGGCGCTCCTCGCCGCCGAACATCTTCTGCAGGCTTTGCGCCGCGTGGTTGCCGCGCGGCGCGGCGTAAGACAGCAGCACCTCGGCGTATTTCATCGGATCCTGCACGCGCATGCAGCCGTGGCTGTAGGCTCGCTTGTCGTGCGCGAAGTAGTGCTTCTCCGGTGTGTCGTGCTGGTAGACGAGGTATTTGTTCGGGAAATTGAACCGGATGCGGCCGAACGCATTGCGCTCGGCCGGGCGGCTGGAATACGCGCACCTCGCCGTTCGGCTTGCGCTCAACGGAGAGACCCATGCGGGCGAAGATATTGGGATCGCTCGACTCGTAGAGCGGCAGCAGTTCGTTGTAGATGATTGATTGCGCCACGTTCCAGGTCGGATTGACGGTGATGAATTTCATCGTCGGTGAGCAGCGGCGTCGCCTGTGTCGGCTTGCCGACCACGACACGGGTCTTCCAGACCTGCTGGCCGTTGTTCATCACCTTGAGATGGAAGTCCGGATGTTGAGCGCGACGTGCGTTGTGCCCAGATTGCGCGGCATCCAGCGCCAGCGCTCCAGCGTCGCGACGACGGCGTCAATCTGGCTCTGGCGGCTCGGAGTGGATCATGCTCGGAAAGCGTGCAGTGAACGTAGAACTCAGGCGGTCACTAGGATTGTCAATGAAAGAACTTCAACCACTCTTCGCTGCAGGAGGCGATGCAGGCGAAAGAAAGTTTATGGAATGCTGCTGGTGCCTATGGAAGGCCAACGGCGTGGAATTGGTAGAGCCTTTTGTAGAGGCAGCATTCAACAGGTTGCCTGACGCATGCTTACGATTGTGTATGTGGCCCAGGACACCGATATCAAGGCTGCAATAAAGCACTCCGTTGCCAGATAAGCGACTTTTCTATCCTAATTGCAACAGGGAGGAGCCCGCAACTCGCCGCAACGAAAGTAACCGCGGCGCGTTGTATCGCGTGAATAGAGCTTTAAGTGAAGACCACGCGGTAGTGTCGATGTCTGCAGCGGGTGCGGGGTTCGCCGGCCCATTAGCAGGAGTGACTGATGGGTTGCGCTCATGAGCACCTGCTGCTGGGCGATATCGGTGCCACGAACGCTCGATTGGCGCTTGTGTCGGAGGGCGCTCTTGGCCCGATCAAATACTTTCCCGTAGCCGAGTTCCCCCTATTTGCCGACGTTATCGATGCCTTTCTTGGCGGTGATCATCGGGCGTCGGCAGTTCGTCAGGCGGCGTTCGCAGTTGCGGGACCAGTCGACAATGATCGTTGCGTGCTCACCAATTGCCCTTGGACAATCGATGCGCATGAGCTTTGCGCTAGGTACGGCTTTTCGGAAGCCCACCTCTGCAATGATTTCGAGGCAGCTGCATTGTCGTTGCCGCACTTGACGGCTGCGGACCTGTACTGCCTGGGCGGCGGCCAGCCCGTAGGCGGAGCACCAATGGCACTGCTCGGACCTGGAACGGGCCTCGGTGTTGCTTGCCTGGTACCCGCCTCGCGAGGCGTGATCGCCATCGCAACCGAGGGCGGTCACGCGACGATGGCCGCAACCTCTCACCGCGAAGATGCGATCATCGAGTATCTGCGCCGGCAGTTTGGGCACGTGTCGGGGGAACGGGTCGTTTCTGGTTACGGGTTGGAAAACCTCTACCGCGCCGTCGTCGCGCTCGAAAAGGTAGATGCCCCGCAACGTGACGCCGCCAAAATCACCACTGCGGCGCTCGATGGCCGGTGCCCGCTCGCACGGGAGGCGTTAGAGATGTTTTGCGCGATGCTGGGAACGATCGCTGGTAACGTCGCCCTGACGTTCGGCGCTCGGGGCGGTGTCTACATCGCGGGTGGTATCGCCCCGCGGATCATTGACTTCATGGCGCGTTCGGACTTCCGCGCACGGTTCGAGCACAAAGGGCGTTTCCGAACCTACCTCAAGGCCATTCCGTCAAGCGTCATCATGCACCCCGCTGCCACGTTCCTCGGCTTGCGCGCGATTGCGAACCGCGCCCCGGATGCCACCTCTGCACCTCATGAAGTCACTCCGAGCGACGTTAGTATGGGGGTCATTCAAAAAAACTCCTCGTAGTGACGGACGAGATTGCTAAGCGTATGGAGCGCAATCATGGCAAAGAAGCGCATTGGCATTCTCACGGGCGGTGGCGATGTCCCCGGCCTGAACTCGGTCATCAAGACCGTAACCTACCGAAGCAGCGAGGATGATATCGAAGTCATAGGTCTCCGGCGCGGTTGGGAGGGCCTCACGCACTTGAACCTTGATGACCCGGCCAGCAAGCGCCGTTACGTCATTCCCTTGAACCGCGAGAACACCCGCACCATCGATCGGCACGGTGGCACCGTTCTGCATTCGAGCCGCACCAATCCATCGAAAATGCAGAAGCTGCCCGATCATCTCGCTGGCAAGGATTTTACGGACGCCCTAGGTACCAAGAGCGGTGCCAACACCTGGGATCTCTCCGGGCAGGTACTGGCGAATCTTGCCGCACTCGGCATCGAGCACCTGATCGCCATCGGCGGCGACGACACGCTCGGCTACGCGGCCAAGCTTGCCGAGCTTGGCGTCAAGGTCATTGCGATCCCGAAGACGATGGACAACGACGTTCGCAATACCGAGTATTGCATCGGATTTTCGACGGCCATCACCCGCGCCGCCGACGCCATCCAGCGCCAGCGGACAACCGTCGCCTCGCACGAACGGATCGGCATCTTCCGCGTCTTCGGCCGCGATGCCGGCTTCACCGCACTCTACACCGCCTATGTCACCTCGATCCGCTGTGTCATCCCCGAATACAAAGTCGATCTCGAAAAGCTCATCAGGCTGCTCATTGACGAGAAGCGTGCCGGCCCGAGCAACTACGCTCTGGTCGTGCTCAGCGAGGGCGCCGAGTGGGAGGGCTACAAGGTGCAGGAATACGGCGAGCCAGATGCCTACGGACACCGCAAAAAGGCGAGCGTTGCCGAGTCGCTTGCCGATGAGATCAGGCGGCACACTGGCGAGGAGACGATCGCGTCCGACCTCACCTACGACCTGCGCTCGGGCGATCCGGACTTCGTCGACAAGCTGGTGGGGTTGACCTTCGGCAACATGGCCTACGATGCCATCCTGGACGGCAAGACCGGCCTCATGTCGGCGCTGGTCAAGGGGTGCTACGAGTTGGTACCCATTCCTGATCCTGCGCTCGGGCCGCGCAACCTGGATGTCGCCACCACGTACAACACAGAGCGATACCGTCCGATGTACGCCAACAAGCGCGGGCTGCCAGTCTTTCTAAATCGCGCGTCGTAGCTCACGCAAATAAGGGCCGTCCTCGTTAGGAGCGGCCCTATGTTTTTTGTACTGCTAATCATCGAGGGCCGGAGGCAGGTTCAGCCTGGCCACAAAGCGGAGATGATACCCCTGAATTGGGATGTCAGCGCTCTATCCAGCTGAGCTACGGGTGCGTTGCGCCCTGAATAGCGCAAGAGACGGGCAAGGCGCTGAGGAATGGAACAAAGGCTCTTGCGTTCCGGGTCATTCGACCTTGGCGCCGGACTTCTGCACTACGTCGCGCCAAACGGGCAAGTCGCGATCCATAATGGCGGCAAGAGCGGCCCCTGACCCCGCAACAGGATCAAAGCCGAGATCGATCAATTTCTGGCTGACCGCGGGACTCTTGAGCACTTCGGTGATGTCCTTTTCCAGCTTCGCAACGATTGCGGGCGGCGTGCCTGCGGGCGCGAGAATTCCGTGGAACGCATTGATCTGGTAATCCGGCACGCCCGCCTCCGCGATGGTCGGCACCGTCGGCATCGCCTTGACGCGCTCGCGCGAGGTGACGGCCAGCCCAACCAACGTGCCGGACTTGATGTGACCGATAGCACCGGGGATCGCGATCATCCCTAATGGTATCTGGCCGGCCACCAAATCGATGATCGCGGGACCTGCACCGCGGTACGGCACGTGTACAACATCGATCTTGGCAAGCTGTTTCAGGATTTCGGCTGATAAATGGCCCGGGCTGCCGTTGCCAGGCGAACCGTAATTGAGCTTGCCGGGTGCGGCGCGCGCGGCTTTGAGGAATTCATCGAAGGTCTTGATACCGGCCGACGGATGTGCGGCCAGAACGTTCGGCGAATACATCGACAGCGAAATCGGCGTGAAATCTTTCTTCGGATCGAATGGCACTTCCTTGAACAACCAAGGATTGATGAGGAGCGAGTCATTCCAAGTCAGCAACGTGTAACCGTCGGGATCGGCCTTGGCGACCGCCCCGGCGCCGATGTTGCCACCCCCGCCCGGTCGATTGTCAACGATCATACGGTGCGGCCAGCGCTCGCTCAGACCTTGCGCCAGGATGCGGGCGAGTGCATCGAAACTGCCGCCCGGTGCCGCTGGCACTACGATGCGGACGGGCCGCGTCGGATAGTCCTGCCCCTGACTTGGCATCGCCACAGACAGCAACAACAGAACCAGCGCACACATACCCGGAGTCGCGAAGCGGCGGCGATACATTGGTCCTCACAAAAATGCTCCCGGATTTGGAAGGCCGGATGAGCGCATTAGACATTGAACTAAACCGTAGCACATAATCGCGCGGCGGATGCGTTCGTTGTGGCAACATCGGGACCACGTTGCCCAATGCGCACCAATCCCAATCGAGGGCTTTCTTTACCCGGTGCAGAGACGATCTGCGGGGCAGTCATCAGTGGCGTCATTCTTCTGTCGTTTGACATAGGCTTCACATAGGCCGGCGGCAGCAAACCGCACGGTGTGACCAAGTGCCTGGAGCTCGCGCGGCCATGGTGCGATGAGGCGCAAGCCTCAATCCCAATCAGGTACAACGACAATTTCTGAAAGAATTATACGACGTAACGACGCTTCAACTGGCGGCGGGTAGCCTGAAAGCGCTTGAGCGAAACCGCAGAATTGAAAATTCCCGCTACTCGATAATCGGCAGGCCTGCAGCCTTCATCGCTCCGCGATTGGCGACCCGTGAGCGCTCGATCATTTGCTTGAACTCCGCTTGCGTTGAGCCGTGTGGCAGGATCGCGAGCTTGTTTAGCCGCTCGACGATCGCGGGCTCTTTCGCGGCCGCAATGACGTGCTTCGCTGCGGAACGGCCATTCGCGGACGCTGCGGAAGCGTAAGCGGGATGCGGGTTTGCGCGGAATCCTACTCGGGCTTGATGCCGGCCTTCGCGACGAGTTCTTTCACACCGGCAATTTCAGCGACGAGGCGCTTGGTCATCTCGTCTGGGGTGCCTGCGACAATTTGGTAGCCCGCGCGGCGCGCCGCCTCCTGCGCCTCGGGTTTTGCCATCGCGGCGCGGGTTTCCCGCACCAATAGCGCCACCACATCCGGCGGCGTGCCCGCGGGCGCAAAGAGTGCATTGAAGGTGTCGGAGACGAAGCCCGGATAACCGAACTCGATCATGGTCGGCACGTCCGGCAGCGACCACCAGCGGGTCGCGCCGGTGACGGCCAGCGCCTTCACGGTGCCGCTCTTGATCAGCGGCTCGACCGGCGCGAGCGCGACCGACCCAAGCTGCACCGTGCCGGACACCAGCGCCTGGGTCGCCGGTCCGCCGCCGCGATAGGGGATGTGCTGGATGTTGACGCCGGCGCGCAGCTTCAAGAGCTCGCCGGTCAGGTGTGACTTGGTGCCAACGCCGGGGGAGGCGTAGTTGTACTTGTTCGGCTCTGCTTTCGCTTTGGCGACCAGGTCGGCGATCGACGTGATCCCCGAGTCGGGCTTCACGAACAGCACGTTCGGAGCGTTCACCAGCTCCGAGATCGGCACGAAGTCCTTGATCGGATCGTAGGGCAGGCTCTCGAACAGGCCGGGGTTCACCGCGATCGCGGTCGAGGTCAGCAGCAGCGTATGGCCGTCCGGATTGGAGCGCGCCACCATTGCAATGCCGAGGTTGCCGCCGCCGCCGGGGCGGTTGTCGGTGATGACGCTTTGCCCGAGCGACTGCGACAGCGAATTGGCGAGGATGCGCGCGATGATGTCGGTCGGCCCGCCGGCGGCGAACGGCACGATCAGCGTGATGGTGCGGGTCGGATAGTTCGTCTGGGCGGAGGCGGGCCCCAGCGCGGCCAACAGTGCGGCCGACAATGCGGCTATGCCGGCGATTACGATGCTGGCGAAGCTTCGAAGCATGGCGGCCTCCCTTATTATTGCAGGAGGCAATCCTAGGGAGTCCGGCACTCTTGCCAAGCCCCTCCCTCCGACCTCGGCAGCGCGAAGCTTTGCGTATAGGCTTGAGCGATCAGGGAGGTCCCATGAGCACCGCCACGCCGCAACAATTCGCGCAAACCGCCACGCTTGAGGAACTCTACGGCAAGCTCGCGCCGGCAATGATGGTGCCCGGCTGGGCCAAGACCGCGCCCTCGCTGTGGCCTGAGCCGAGGAAGTCGTTCCAGGCGCATTGCTGGGACTACGACCGCGCCAAGGGCGCGCTCGACGCCGCCGGGCGGCTGATCAACACCGAGCTCGCCGAGCGCCGCAACCTGATCCTGCAAAATCCGGCAACCGGCTACGCCACCTCGCGCACCATCGTCGCCGCCTACCAGATGATCATGCCGGGCGAAAAGGCGCGCTCGCACCGCCACACCCCGAACGCGCTGCGGCTCGTGATTGACGCAGAGCCCGGCGCCTACACGGTGGTGAACGGCGAGCGGCTCGCCATGATGCCGGGCGACGTGGTGCTGACGCCGAATTGGTGCTGGCACGGCCACGGCAACGAGGGCCGGGCCTGCGCCTACTGGCTCGATGTGCTCGATGTGCCGCTGGTGCAACTGCTCGATCCGATGTTCTTCGAGCCGCATCCCGACGAGTTCGAGACCGAGATCACCGTGCCCAATTCGTCGCCGATGCATTTTTCCTGGGCGGACAGCGAGCGCCGCCTCAACGACGCCGAGGCGAAGGCGAACGGCGCGAGCCACGTCGAGATCGCGCTGGGCGATCCGGCGCTCGACACCATGGCGCTGTCGATGATCCGGCTCAAACCCGGCGCCGCAACGCCGCCGCGCAAGGCGATGGCCAACAACGTGTTCGGCGTGGTGCAGGGCGAGGGTACGACGACGGCGGACGGCGAGACGCTGCATTGGAAGCGCGGCGACGTGATCGTGGTGCCGTCCTGGCAGCAGCACGCCCATCACAGCAACGACGGCGCCGTGCTGTTCTGCGCCACCGACGAGCCGGTGATGCAGAAGCTCGGCTTCATGCGCGAGGCGCAGTAGCCGCTTTACCTCTCCTCGCTTGTGGCAGGGCTGTCGCATTTGATGGTGCGGCACGGGCGGTCTGCTCTCTCCCCGTTTGCGGCTATCGGATTCACACATCTCGGAGCCTCAGCGTAGTGCCGTATTTGATGCGCCGGTAGTCATCCAGTCCCCGGCGCATCACTTTCGGGCCTGGTTTTCCATAGTAGCCCGTCCATCCGCCGAGCCGGGCGATGACCCAAGCAGCGAACGCGAGGGAGCCGTTAGGATGAGGGTTCTTTTGAAGTGTCGTTGCGCCTTCGAGGCGGGTCGAAAGAGCTTCAAGGATTGGTTGATCGTCCGGTTCGAAGGCATCAGTGAGCTGCTGATCGGTCGTGCCGTCGCGCGCCTTGACCAGCTGCATCACGGTGACTGCCGCAATAGCCGTTGCCGTCACGAATTTGATCATCGCTTGCGGATCGCCAATGTCGGTTTCCTCGATGTCGAAGCCAGCTGTTTTGAGCAGGCGGAAGAACTCTTCGATGCTCCAGCGCATTCGATAGAGATCAACGATCCGCTGAGCGTCAGCCAAGCTGGTGACCGCATGCGTCGTGAGAAGCCGCCAATGCACCGGCTTGCCGTCTTCTGGTGTCGAGACCTCGCGAACATCGACCAACATCAAGCCAATTGTTGCCGGCAGGTCGCGCGCCGCCCCGTGCAGCGGCTTACGCAACGAGACCGGCGCGAAGCGGATGGCGAGTTCCGCGGTCCGCTCCTTGCGACCTGGTGCAGCAGGGATTTTCCGGTGGACCCGGCCCGCTTCCGGCAAACCGTCGATAAACGCGAACAGAAGCAAGCCCTCGTCGATCTTCCGATCTTGGCAGGCTCGTACAATCAAATGCGCATTCGAAGGGCGCCGCGCAAAGTGCTCGTAAATATCGCTTTCCCGGTCCGATACGACAGTGATGCTCTTCGCCGCACCCAGCACATCACTGGCGCGCGCTGCCACGTCGAGCCAGCGCTGCGATTCCTTGTCGCTCGTTGCACGCGAACGTCGTGGCACAGCCTTGCCATTGGTCCGGTTCCAAACCTTGGCTTCGACCAAGCCGAGCAGGGCATTGCTTCCGATCTCCAGCACCAGGGCGGCGTGCAGCAGCAATCCGCCCAGCGCGCCACCCTTGCCGACCGGACCATAACCGTTCTCTCGCGCCCAACGGCCACCCAGCGTCAGTTCGCTCGTGTCCTGAACGACCACGACATCGCGGTCGGCAACCCGTGCGGCTGTGCCCGTAGCCGCATGGCATACCATCTCGCCAGCCGTCACAGCGTGATTGCGCAGAAAGCGCGTGAACCGCACCTCCTGCGCCCGTCGTCCCGCAAGCCGACGGATACACGAGCCGGGGCGCTCGACAAGCGCCGCATGCAAGGCGGCCCCCCTTTTTCCAGGCGGCGGTCGCCGAACCGCCCCAGGCCAAATTCGATCGTCACGTCTGCCTCCGCGAATCAATATTTGACCCACGGAATCAGCCCGCCGAACTATCGGCAATCGAGATGTGTGCATACGATAGCCGTTTGCGGGGAGAGGTGGAGAGCGGGCGGTTATAAATTTCAGCGTTCGAAGCTGCCCCCTCCCTAACCCTCCCCCGGCGAAAGGGCGTTCACGCCCGTCTTCGACGGGCTATGCGGGGGAGGGGACGCACCACCGATGCCGTGGGTTTGCGCGCTTCAATTGCGCCGGGCCAAACGGCCGCGATCATGCGGCCTTGAGTAGTCGATGGCAGGGCCGATGGGGACGATTCCGTTCGAGCCTACAGGGCCGGCCTTGCTGAACACTCCGCGTTTCATGCCGGCGACGTCGCAGACGTCCGCGATACGCGGTGTCTGGTACAGCTCGCGAAGATAGTTCGACAGATTGGGATACTCGTCGAGACGGCGCAGATTGCACTTGTAGCCGACGTAGTAGCAGGGATCGAACCGCACCAGGCTCGGAAAGAACCGCCAGTCCGCCTCGGTCTCGGCGTCGCCGCACAGATAGCGCTGTTTCGACAGCCGCTCCTCCAGGCCGTCCAGCGTGCCGAACAAGAGCTTGATGGAGCCGTCGTAGGCCTCCTGCGAGATCGAATAACCGCAGCCGTTCACGGCGTTGTTCACGCCCTTGAGGACGAGTGCGTTCGTTGTGTCGATCGCGGGGCGAAGCGGCGCGGGGTAATAGTCCGGCGAAGGCTGCGCGATGCCGGTAAATGCGGTGTTGAACATCCGGATGATTTCAGAGGACTCGTTGTTGACGACGCGGCGTGTCTTGGCGTCCCAAAGCGTCGGAACGGTCACCCGGGTCGTGCAGCTCGGATCGGCGATCGTGTAGAGCTCGTGCAGCCAGCGCACGCGCCGGTCGGTGCCGGGTACGATGTGGCCCGCTTCTCCGAACGACCATCCCTGGCCGCCAGGCTCCTGAAACGTGTTGGTCAGCGTCACGAAAGGCTCGAGCCTTTTGAGCGTTCGCATCAGCGTCGCGCGATGCGCCCATGGGCAGGCCACGGCGCAGTAAAGATGATATCTGCCGGGCTCGGCAGGAAACTCGGACTGGGCTTCGTTGCTTATGCGACCGCGGAAAACAGAGTCGCGCTTGAAGTAGAGCCCTTTGTCGTCGTGCTGGACGAGGACATTCTCAGTGCTCCATTTCCCGTCGACGAGTTGTCCCATTCATCCTCTCCCGCGCAATTCCACGCGCTACTCCGCCTTGATATTCGCCGACTTGATGATCGGCCACCACTTGTCGGTCTCGACCTTGTGGAAGGCGGCGAGCGCCTCCGGCGTCTGTTGGTCGCGCGCCGGTATTTCCGATCCGATCTCGCCGATGCGCTTGCGCACGGCTTCGTCGGCCAGCACCTCGACCATCGCGGCGTTGAGCCGCGTGACGACGTCCTTCGGCGTGCCCTTGGGCGCCCAGAGCCCGGTCCACACCGAGATGTGGACGCCCGGCACGCCGGCCTCGTCGATGGTCGGAATCTCGGGCGCCACGGGCCAGCGGGTCTTGGCCATGATGGCGTAGGCCTTGACCCGGCCGGCGCGCACGTGCGGCAGCATCTGCGACGCCTCGGCGCCGATCCGCAGGTCGACCTGCCCGCCGACCAGATCCTGGTTGGCCGGGCCGCCGCCGCGATAGGGTACGAACTGCATGCGGGTGCCGGTCTGGCTTTGGAAATAGAGGCCGCTGACGTGGCCGGGGCTGCCGGCGCCGACGGTCGCCGCGGTTGCCTTGTCCGGGTTGGCCTTTAGCCAGGCGACCAGCTCCTTGAGATCGTTCGCCGGCATGTTCTGCCGCGCGACAATAATGGTCGGTGCGCTTGGCAGCATCGCAACCGGCTCGAGGTCCTTCAGGATGTCGAACTGCACCGGATAGATGGCGGGACCGCCGACATGGCTGGTCCAGTTTCCCATGCTGAGCGTGTAGCCGTCGGGCGTCGATCGCACCACGCGGGTGACGCCGATGCCGCCCGAGGCGCCGCCGACGTTCTCGATGATGATGGTCTGGCCCAGCGCCGCGCGCATCTTGTCGAGCAGGATGCGCGCCAAGGTGTCGACCTGACCGCCGGGCGGGAAGGGCACGATGATACTGATGGGGCGCGACGGGTAGCTTTGGGCGCCGGCGCTTGCTGGCGCTCCGAGCGCGGCGGCGAACGTTACGGCAAGGAAGGCCGCGGTCCGAATTTTCATTCTGCCTGGCATGACCGCGCTCCTCTGATCGACATCACTGCTTCTGGACGCCGGCGCCGTCCACCGTCTTGGTCCAGGTCGCCAGCTCGTGCGCCACGCGGTCGCGCATTTCGGCTGGCGACACGGCGGCCGGCGAGCCGCCCATGCCGGAGAGCCGCGCCTTGACCTCAGGCACTTCGACGGCCTTGCGCACTTCGGCGTTCAGCCGGTCGATGATCGGCTTGGGCGTCCCGGCCGGCGCCGCCATCGCGAACCAGCTCCGCACGTCATAGTCCTTGATGCCCAAAGCCTGATCGACGGTCGGCACGTCCGGCATCTTGTCGTCGCGTGTACTCGCGGTGACGGCGAGCGCGCGGAACTTGCCGGCCTGGACGTTCTGGATCGCCTGTGTCGGCGTCACGATCGAGAACTGGATTTCGTTTGCCAGCAGCGCGGTGATGATCGGCGCGTCGCCGCGATAGGGCACGTGCAGGAACTTCGCGCCGATGCGGCTGCCGAGCAACTCGATGCCGAGATGGTGGGTCGAACCCGGCCCGGTGCTGCCGAACGTGACGGTGCCGGGCGCGGCCTTCGCCTTGGCGACCACATCGGCCAGCGTTTTGAACTCGGAATTGGCCGGCACGACGATGAAGAACGGGATGGTGATGATGTTGGAGATCCAGTCGAAGCTGTTCACCGTGTGAAACGGCAGCGACTTGAACATCGCGCCGAAGATCGCGTGCCCGCCCGGCGTCACCAGCAGCGTGTAGCCGTCCGGCGCCGAGCGCGCGGCCTCGGCGGCGCCGAGCGTACCGGCCGCGCCCGGCTTGTTCTCGATCAGCAGCGACTGGCCAAGCGCCTTTGACATTTCGGCGGCAACGATGCGGGCCGCGACGTCGGTGCCGCCGCCGGGCGGGAAGCCGACCACGACCTTGATCGGGCGGCTGGGATAGTCCTGCGCGTGTAGCGCGACGGGCATCGCCAATGCCGCGATACCAAAGGCGATCAGCCCTGCTGCAAGTTGTCCGGCGCGCATTCCCATTCCTCCCTGACCCGCCCGCGCCTTCCGCGCTTGGCTGGTGCTCACTCTAGTCGAACGGCTTGGGCCGTGTCGATTTGGCGATATAGTCGCGGCTTCGAAAGGGAATGGGACATGGACCTCAATCTGCGCGGCCGCCGTGCGCTGATCACCGGATCGTCGAAGGGCATCGGCCTCGCGATCGCGCGAGCGCTTGCCGCCGAGGGCGTCGGCGTACAACTCGTGGCGCGAACGCAGTCCGAGCTGGACAAGGTGACGGCGCAGATCACGGCGGACTACGGCGTCGAGGCTAAGGGCCATTCAGCCGACCTGAGCGACAGCGCTGCCGTGAAAAAGGTCGCAGCCGCCGCAGGCGAGCTCGACGTTCTGGTGAACAGCGCCGGCGCGATCCCGCGCGGCACCTTGCTCGACATCGGCGAAGAGCGCTGGCGCAAGGCGTGGGACCTCAAGCTGTTCGGCGCCATTAACCTGACGCGCGAGATTTACGGGCCGATGTGCCAGCGCGGCAAGGGCGTCATTATCAACATCGCCGGTTTGGCCGGCGAGCGGCCGGACGCCTATTACATCGCGGGGAGCTGCGCCAACGCGGCGCTGATCATGTTCTCGCGCTCGCTCGGCGGCGACAGCATCCGGCATGGCGTGCGCGTGCTGGCGGTCAATCCCGGCCCGGTCGAGACCGAGAAGCACATCAGCGACACCAAGCGCCTCGCCAAGGAGAAGTTCGGCGACGAGAAGCGCTGGCGCGACGTGATGTCCGGCCTGCCGATGAAGCGCGCCGCCACCACCGACGAGGTGTCGGGGATGGTGGCGTTCCTGTGCTCGGACCTGGCGTCCTACATCAGCGGCAGCGCGATCACGATCGACGGCGGGCTGCTGACGGATTCCGCGATCGGGGTGAAGCGGGGGTGACTGACTGCCGTCATTCCGGGGCACGCGCGAAGCGTGTGAGCCCGGAATCCATACTCCGCAGCGGTGGTTATGGATTCCGGGTTCGCTCGTTTCACTCGCGCCCCGGAATGACGCCGGTGGCTACGGCGCATAAGCCCACACTTCCATCTGCACCGTCGCACCCGGCACCGGAAGCGGCGAGGGCACCTCGACCGCGGAGAACGGCAGCGGCCGGCCGGCCATGCGGCGCTCCCAGACCTTGTAGACGGGATAGAAGTCGCGGATGTCGGTGAAGAACATCAGCACGCGCACCGCATTGTGCAGCGACGTGCCGCCCGCCTCGCAGAGCTTGCTCACGTTGTCGATGATGCACTCGGCCTGCGCCTCGGCCGGCGATGAGAATTGCGGCTGGCGCGGATCGCTTGCCGCTCCTGCAACCAAGCCGTCCTTGTCGATCGCCATCAAGCCGGACGTAAAGAGCAGGTCGCCCGCCTTCACTGCCTGCGGCTGATTGAGGAACGCGGTCGCGACGCCGGCGTCTATGTGGCGCTTCGTGGCGGCGCTGCCGGACTTCACCGCGATGACGTTGATCTCGATCTTGCCGTCGTAGGGCGCGAGGCCGTGGTCGATGCACGGGATGATGTCGAGCGTTGGCTTCGACGCGCCGAAGTGTTTCGACCACTGCTCATTGAATGCCGAGTAGTCTTCGCGATCGGTCAGATAGACCTGCGCGTGGATCACATCCTCGAGCTTGGCGCCGGCCAGCGCCAGCGACTGCACCATGCGCTGCGTGATGATGAACTCGGTTTCGAGCTTGATCGGCTGCCCGGCCCATTGCGTGCCTTCGGTCATCAGTGCAGCCGCGGCCACACCGTTTCGTTTCGGCTCGTCGCCGACCGCAAGCGAGGTGATCCCGGGGATGAAGATGAAGTCGCCGGCCGTCAGCGCGGCGGAATAGCCGGAGGTCGGGCGGCCTTCGAGCTGTTTGTGCCTGAAGTGCTCGACCGTGAAGCCCGGTCCGGGAACGATGCCCATCGCCTGGATGTTCATATCGGCGCCCGGCAGCAACAACCCTTGCTGCGCGATAGAGGTCGACGGTGGAATACGGCCGTTCAAATGCTCGCGCCGCACCTGCTGATACGGCGGCACCGCGTTGACGGTGGTGTAATACTGGTCGGTGCGAACGAGATTGCTGTGGTCGGTGCCGGCGGATTTGAGCACTTCGTCGAGGTCCTCGAAGATACGCTTGGCTTCCTTCTCGCGCTTGGGGCGCCCGCCGTGCGGCATGCGTTCCGCCAGCACGTCCGGCGCGATGCCGGTCGCGAAATCCTGCGCCATCAGTCCGGTGGCGAACACCCAGCGTCCGGCCTTGATGCCGCGCGCGAACTTGACCTTGCCCGATCCGAGTTCAACCGGAAGCAGCGGCTCCGCCTTTTTATCGGCCATCACATCCTCACGATTGCTTTTTTCTGGGGCGGACTTTGGCATTCGAGGCGCATGCTGGAAAGGCGGGGCAGGGTGCGACAGTTCTCGACATGGCTGGCATGTCGCATGCATGGTCTGTTCTGCGATACGCTGCATGAAGATTAGGGGAGTGACCGTCATGACGTTCCGTCCGCAATTGGGGCTCGCGCTGCTCGGCGTGCTCGCCGCCACAACCGCCGCGCAGGCGCAGAGCTATCCGAACCGGGCGATCAATCTGGTCGTGCCATTTGCCGCGGGCGGGCTGACCGACGTGCCCGCCCGTGTGTTCGCCGCGATGTTTCAGGAGAAGGTCGGGCAGAACGTGGTGGTCGAGAACAAGACCGGCGGCAGCGGTACGATCGGCGCGACCTTCGTGTCGCGCGCCGCGCCCGACGGCTACACGCTCCTCGCGAATTCGATAGCCGACGCGCAAAACCTGCACTTCGTGACCTCGCCGTATCACCCGATCGACGATTTCTCGCAGATCGGCTGGATCGTCGATGGTCCGCCGATGGCGTTGGTCGTGAACGCCGGCCTGCCTTACAAGACGCTTGCCGAGATGATCGCTGACGCAAAGGCGAACCCGCAGAAGCTGAGCTTCGGCACGTCCGGTCCGGCCTCCGGACCGGCGATGGGCGTGGCGCTGCTCAACGCGGCCGCTGGCACCAGTATCGTCAGCGTGCCCTATCGCGGCTCCGGTGAAGCGGCGCGCGCGGTGACCGGCGGCCAGATCCAGGGCGTGTTCACCTTCTACTCGCAGGCCAAGCCGCTCGTTGACGACGGCAAGCTGCGCGCGCTTGCGGTCGCCGCGCCGAAGCGGCTGCCGGACTGGCCGAACGTGCCGACCTTCGCCGAGCTTGGCTACAAGATCGACTTCCGCGGCTTTGTCGGTCTGGCGGCGCCGGCAAAGACGCCGAAGCCGGTGATCGACTATCTCAACAAGCAGGTCAACGCGGTGGTGCAGACCGACCTGTTCAGGAAGCGCATGGGCGAGCTCGGCATGTCGGTGCCGGCCGCGGCCGACAACACGCCGGAGAAGTACGAGGCCTATATCCGCGCCGAGATCGTCAAGCAGGGCGAGATCGCCAAGCTGATGGGCGTCACCAAGCCGGAGCCTGCCGCGCCGCAGCGGTGAATGAGACGAAATGACAAAGGCAGGCGGGGGTGGTGGCCATTTCGGCTATTGACCGCCGGGCGGCACTGCGTCTTTGGTTAGCTTCTGGTTCCAGCCGCTAGAGCTTGAGGCTTCAAATGACCGCCGCGATTGGCTTGGGCATCCTCGCCGTGACGCTGCTTTTGTTCTGGAGAACGCTGCCGCGCAACGGCAAGACCCATGCGTTGGTCGGAACGGAGTGGGAGCCGTATTTCGTCATCGTGTTCGTGGGCGGCGCCGCGCTCGGCATCGGCATGATCGCGGTCTGGACGGTCGACTGGCTGACCTGAGGCTCGCGCTACGCCACCTTGGCGAGCTTCTTGCCGTTGATGTCGATGTTGAACAGCTTCACGGCATTGCCGCCGAGGATGTCGCGCTTGGCCTTTTCCTTGAGGAACGGCATGTCGTAGATCGTTGACGGCAGGTCGAAGTCCCAGTGCGGATAGTCTGACGAATACAGAAGCTGCGTCTCCGCCTTGATGCACTTGAAAGTGGCTTCGAGCAGGCTCATGTCGCGCGGCATTTCCATCGGCTGCGACGCGTAGAACATGTCGGTGATGTACTCGCCCGGCAGCTTCTTCAGGCCGGGGCATTCCGACGAGCGCATCATGTATTCGTTGTCGAGCCGTTGGATCAAGAACGGCAGCCAAGCGAGGCCGCTCTCGATCCAGATCAGCTTGAGTTTGGGGAAGCGCTCCGGCAGCGCGTTCAGCACCCAGTTCGTCATGTGCACCATGTTGTACCAGACGAAGCCGAGCGCATGGACCGAGATGAACTTGTTCATCAGCCCCATCGAGTTTTCGCCCCAGTTGTAGCCGGCGTGGAACGCCAGCGGCACACCGAGCTCCTCGATCAGCGAATAGATCTTCATGTAGTTGTTGTGGTGCACCGGCTGGTAGCGCACCGACGTGATCATGAAGCCGGAGACGCCCTTCTTGCCGGCATATTCCTTCACCATCCGGTAGCTCGCCTCCGGATCGTTGAAGGGGAGGTAAATCATCGAGCGGATGCGCGGCTCCTCGCACAGCACGCGCTCGTAGAGCCATTTGTTGTAGGCGAAGGCCAGCGCGACCTCGGCCTCGACCTGCGGATGCAGTCCGAGCTGCAGCATTGGCGAGGGAAATAGCACGGCGATGTCGACGCCCATCGCGTTCATCCAGCGCCGCGTCAGCGACACGTCGCGCTGCACGCCGGCGTCCGGCTTCTCGATCCGGCGCAGCGGATAGCGGGTCGCGCGGCCGCCGATGTCCTGGTAGCCGACCGAGCCCGGCATGAAGCCGGCGCCCTTGGAGTTGCCCGAGTTCGCCATCAGCGCGAGCTGCTTGAGCACCGGGTCGGGCATGTATTCCAGGATCTCGTTGAACGACTCCAGCTCGTAATGGTGGGAGTCGACGTCGACAATCGGGAACTTGTCGTAGCCGCGCTGCTTCGCCTGACGCGCCGCGTGAGACAGCATCTTGCCGGAGTCGAACTCGTCGACCTTCATGCGGCGATCGTTGCTGAGCGGAAGTTCGACCATCTGTTTGTTCCTCAGATCGCGACATAGATGTCGTCGCCGCGGCGCACGACGTTGTACTTCCGCAGCCGCAGCCGCCGGTCGGCCGCGCACTCGCCGGTGCGGATATCGTACTCGTAGCCATGCCAGGGACACACGAAGTTCACCTGCGTGTCGGAGAATTTCTGGCCGATTAAAGTCTTGTCGGGAGCGAGCACGTTCTCGACCTGGTGCATGATCAGCCCTTCGCAGGCCGGGCCGCCCTGGTGCAGGCACATGTTGGCGTAGGCGTAGAATTCACCCTCCCAGTGGAACACGCCGATGTCGTGCGCGCCGTGCTGGACGATGCGCCGGTCGCCGTCGGGGAATTCGGAGGCTTTGGCGACAAAGACTTCAGGCATCGGCACCACTTCCGCGAACCGCGCGCATCATACAGCACATGATACAGCACACGGCGGCGCCGCCGTCACGCTGTACTGACCACGGTCTGGCTGCTAATCTGGACCGAGATTCCTTGCTGCACATGACCAGGAACGCTTCGATGAGGCTTCTCAGGGGTTCACTGAAAATTTTGAGCTTGATCGCCGCGACCTTTCTTGGCTCCGGCATCCTGGCGTCGGCGGACCAGCGACTCGCGCTCAAGGGCTACGATCCGGTCGCTTACTTTACCGAGAAGCGCGCCAGCCTCGGCGATGCCCAGCACCAGTACAATTGGGACGGCGCGACCTACCGGTTTGCTTCCGCCAAGCACCTCGAGCTTTTCAAAGCCGATCCGGACCGTTACCTACCGCAGTACAGCAACCTGTGCGCCGCCTCGGTCGCGAAGGGTGTGAAGGTGCAGGGTCAGCCGGAATACTGGCTGGTGCAGGACGGCCGGCTGTATCTGTTCGGAGGACCGCAGGGCCCGGCCTTGATGCGTGCCGATGCCACGATGAAAGGCACGGCGGACAAGAACTTTTCGAGCGTGTCCCGGTTGCCAAACCCGTCGCAATAGCGATCAGAAGCCGGCGAGCTTCAGTCCTTCGCGCAACGATGCGGCGTGAGCGGGATTCTTGAACCGCGAGCCCATCGATTCCAGGTCGAGTGTCGGCAGCTTCTGCCGCACGGCTTCGGCATATTGCGCCGCCTCGTCCTTCCGCCCGGACTGTGCGGCGGCGGCGGCGGCCAGTGTGTTGAAGACCGGGAAATCCGGATAGCGCGCGAGGCCGAGGTCCGCGATGCGCAGCACGTCATCGTACCGGCCCGCGAGATAGTAGGCCATCTCCAGATCGAACAAGTAGGTTGGCTCCAGTGTGGGATCGAGCTTGAGCGCCAGCTGGAGCGATTCGATCGCTCCGCTGATCTCTCCGGCAAACGTCTGGGCCGATCCCCATGCCGCGAGCGCGTTCGCATCGCTCGGATTGATTTCAACCGCTCGTTTGAGCGCATCCTTCGATTGCTCGTATTCGGCGCGCACCATCAGGACGCGGCCGAGCGCGCGATATCCGTCGGGCTCGTTGGGGGCGAGCGCGATCGCCTTTTGCGCATCGGCAGCGGCGCGCGAAAGATCGCGGTCGGGAAATTCGGTCCAGCCGAGGATGGCCAGCGAACGGAACGCGTCGGATTGCAGCGCCCAGGCGGCTGCATAATTCGGGTCCATCTCGATCGCCCTGGCGACCAACTCCCGGAATTGGCGATTGGCCATGCGTGACCCCGAATAGCCGATCGCCCGGGCGCGCAACACCAGGTCGAACGCGCTGGCATTGGGCCGCGGTGGCTGGTCCAGTTGCCGCCGCGCTTCCACATGCGTGATGTTGGCTGCAAGGGTTCCTGCGATGCGGCGTGCGATCGTATCCTGGAAGTCGAAGATGTCGGTCATCTCGCCGTCGTAGCGGTCGCTCCACATCACGGTGCCGTCGCGGGCTTGCGCCAGTTGCGCCGTGATGCGCACCTGCTGCCCGGAGCGGCGCACGCTCCCCGACACCAAGTAGCTGGCGCCGAGCCCGGAGGTGATCTCGTCCTGGGTCGGCGGCTGCTTCTTGTAGCGCAGCACCGCATTGCGGCCGATCACCCGGATTGTGTTGAAGCGGCCGAGCGCGTTGATGACCTCCTCGGTGACGCCGTCGGCGAAATACTCCTGGCTGCCGTCGCCGGTCTGATTGGCGAACGGCAGCACGGCAATCACCGGCATTGGGCTGACCGCGGCCGGCTTGGATGTCGCCGTGCTTTGCACGACGGGAGTGCGGTCTCGCGTCAGCGCAAACCAGCCGCCTGCCGCCAGCAGCACGGCGGCCGTTACCGCCGCGCCCGCGATCGCCCGCGTGGGCCATCCTCGCTTCGACGACTCGACGTCCGGCGGTGGCGGCGCGTCGAAGGCCACCAGCGCCGATGGCTCGATGCGAAATGCCCGGACCGGGCTCGCAATATTCTTCAGGTGCTGCTCGCCGGCATCGGCAATCGGGATGTCGAGCTTGCCGCGCACCTGCCGGTATGCGTCCTCCGACAAACAGATACCGCCCGGAGGCGCGATCTGTTCAAGCCGTGCCGCGATGTTGACGCCGTCGCCGAACACATCGCCCTTTTCTACGATGACATCGCCGATATTGATCCCGACCCGGAACTCGATGCGACGCTCCGCAAGAATGTCCCGGTTGCGTTCAGCCACGCCGCGCTGCATCGCCAGCGCGCAGGAAACCGCTTCGACGACCGAGGGAAACAACAACAGCAGGCCGTCACCCGTTGTCTTAACCAGACGCCCTTTGTATGCGGCTGTCAGTGGATCGATCAGCTCGGTGCGGTGCCGCATGAGCGCGAGCAGGGTGCCTTTTTCGTCCACCCCCATCAGACGCGAGTAGCCGACCACGTCGGCGGCGACGATCGCAGCAAGATGACGCTCGATGAAGGCCGTTGGCACGGTCGAGTCCCAGGTTGGACAGACAGGCATTGTAACGTCGTATAGTCGGCTCACAAACGTCCGGGGAGGCCGTAAACCATGATCGTCGACATTTACACCCACATCTTCCCGGACCGCTTCTTTCAGGAGTTGGAGCGCGGCTCGCCGAAGCTCGGCAACATGGGCAAGCGATTGCGCTCGGTGCGCAAGCTGTTCGATCTTGAGGCGCGGTTCCGCGACATGGACGAGATCGGGGAGTACCGGCAGATCATCTCGCTGCCGAACCCGCCGATCGAGGATATCGCGGAAGGCGAGGTCGCGAAGAACCTCGCCCGCGTCGCCAACGACGCCATGGCAGAACTATGCGCCAGGCACCCCGACCGCTTCCCGGCGTTCGCCGCGGCGGTGTCGATGCATGACGTCGACTTCTCGATCGAAGAAGCCGCGCGCGCCATCAAGATGGGCGCGCGGGGCGTGCAGACCTTCACCAACATCGCCGGTCATCCGCTCGACGAGCCGCGCTTTCGGCCGTTCTTTGCCGCGATGGCGCAGCACGACCTGCCGGTCTGGCTGCATCCGGCGCGCACCTCCAGCATGCCGGACTATGCCTCCGAGCCGCGCTCGCGGTTCGAGATGTGGTGGTGCTTCGGCTGGCCCTATGAAACCACCATTGCCATGTCACGTCTGGTGTTCGACGGCATCTACGACCGCCACCCGAAGCTGAAGATCATCACCCACCATCTCGGCGGCGGCATGATCCCGTTCTTCGACGGCCGCATCGGGCCGGGCATGGATGTGCTTGGCGCCCGCACCGTCGACGAGGACCATACCCAGGTGCTGTCGTCGCTGAAGCGCCCGCACCTCGACTACTTCAAGGAGTTTTATGCGGACACCGCGATGTTCGGCGGCAAGTACGGCCTGCCGTGCGGGATCGATTTCTTTGGCGCCGACAAGGTGGTGTTCGCGTCCGACGCGCCGCTCGCGCCGATCCCGGTGCACGTCAAGGTGCTCGATCAGGTGCTTGCCGATCTCAAGCTCGGCGCGGATGTGCGGCACAAGATGATGTGCGGCAACGCCGAGAAGCTGTTGAACATGAGCTTCAAGTAAAGTGCGATCCCCGCTCAAACGCCGTTTGTTCACTCTTCAGCCATTCTTTGCCGGGCATATTCTCCGCCGTCGCGGGGATTCGGCATGCTTTTGAGACCGATCTGGGTGGTGTTGACGCTAGGCATTGCCGCTGCGCTGGCCGGTTGCGCGGAGGGTCAGAAGCCGGGCGAGCCCACCTTCTATCGCAGCATGGCGAGCGCGGGCGCGCAGCTCGATGCCAGCGCTGCGGCCTCGATGATTTCCGGCTACCGGGCCAACAACGGCCTGCCGCCGGTGGCGCTCGATCCGGCGCTGATGCGGCTTGCCGAGGCGCAAGCGCGCGCCATGGTGGAGCGCGACAGGATCACCCACAACACGGGGGGCGCGGCCTTTGTCGAGCGGCTGCGCCGGTCCGGCTACGATGCCAAGGTCGCGGCTGAGAACGTCTCGGCCGGGTATCACACCCTGGCGGAGGCGTTCTCCGGCTGGCGCGATTCTCCGCCGCACCGCGCCAATATGCTGCTCAAAGGGGCGGACCGCATGGGCATTGCAGCAATTTACGCCCCAGGCTCAAAATACAAGGTTTTCTGGACCCTTATCATGGCCGCGCCGGACGACCGGCGGGGCTGAACCCGGAAATCTTGCTGCAACCGCCGCAATACTGCCGTAGTGCGCCGACGGCCGGACCATCAAAATAACCCCATATTTATGGGCGATTCTCGCAGTTATCCGATTGCGAAGCGCCTATTTCCGTGTATTCAGGGCGTCATTGTTTCCAAGGGAGTCGCGAATCATGGCCACTCAGCCCGGTACTACCAAGCCGAAGGTCACCACCATCAGCACCAAGCAGCTCGCCGCCACTTTGGCCGGCGACCATGAAATGCCGAAGAAGCAGGCCGAGGCACTGCTGGGTGATTTGATCGGCCTCCTCACCAAGCACCTGAAGAAGGGCGATCGCATCCGCCTCAACGGGCTTGGCATTCTCGTTGTCCGCAAGCGCGCCGCCCGCATGGGCCGCAATCCCGCGACCGGCGAGCCGATCCAAATCAAGGCGAGCAAGAAGGTTGCCTTCCGCGCCGCCAAGGAGCTCAAGGAAGCCGTCTGAGTTCCGGCGCTTCGCTGAAACGCAAACACCCGGCCATGTGGCCGGGTGTTTTGCTTTTGTGGAGCTGGCGCGTGATCTCGAAAAGTGGAAACCGGTTTCCCGCCTGCGCGAAGCCCTGGCACGATTGGTCATTCTGGCGTGAAGCTTCGGCGGGCGAAGGCTGGTCGGATAAGATCACGCGCAGAGCAGAGGGGTGCTAATTGAGCGGAGCGGAATTCTCTTCGGCCAAGTTTAGCACGATGTACTGGTCCTCGCCGACCTTCACCACTGCGGCGATCGCCTCGTCCGGATCCTTGGTCGGCTGCGCCTCGGCGTCGTACATCTCGTAGATGTCGCGCGTGATGCCGTCGGAGCAATACGCGGTTTGCTCCTCCATGTTCACAAGCACGACGTCGACTTCGATCACAGCAGCACTCACATTACGCAACACAACAACCACGCCGCCGTTACAAGGCTGCGAGGGGTCAAGGCTAGCCCGTTCCGGTTAATCGAATCAATGCTGACGATTGTGGCCGCCGCCGCAGTGCGCGACGCCATATTTCGCAAATGCAGATTTTTCCTGACGAGTCGCAGGCCGGCCGCTTGCAAATGCAGATCGCTGCTGCGGAGTCGGCCACCAGTATCGCGAAAATGCAGACCGCGTCTGGCGATTGCGCCTCGTTCCCGCCACATCATTTTTCGCGGCGCCACCGTCCGTTCACGCTCTAGACCTCGTGGCGGGACCTCTCTAGCTTGCCCGCATGCTGCCGCCGGGCCGCGATTACGACGAGATCTATCGAACGTTCCGCTGGCAGGTTCCAGCGCAATTCAACATCGGCGTCGCCGTGTGCGACCGCTTCGCGGCGCGCGAACCGGGCAAGCTCGCGATCGTCGCGGTCGATGCTGACGGCACGGCGCACGATGTCAGCTACGGCTGGCTGCGCGACACCTCGAACCGGCTCGCCAACGCGCTTGCGGCGCACGGCATCGCGCCCGGCGACCGCGTCGCGATCCTGCTGCCGCAGGCGCCCGAGGTCGCCGCGATCCACATCGCGGTTTACAAGCTCGGCGCCATCGCGCTGCCGCTCGCCATGCTGTTCGGCACCGAGGCGATCTCCTATCGATTGCAGAACTCCGGCGCCAAGGCGCTGATCACCAACGCGCACGGTCTTGCCAAGGTCGTGCGCGGCGAACTGCCGGGCCTGCAATTGGTTCTGTCGGTCGATGGGCCGGGCGATGGCGCGATA
The DNA here is from genome assembly GCA_963814215.1 of uncultured Alphaproteobacteria bacterium. Classification (GTDB taxonomy): domain Bacteria; phylum Pseudomonadota; class Alphaproteobacteria; order Rhizobiales; family Xanthobacteraceae; genus Z2-YC6860. Next base: position 182,040 of record CAWFCM010000001.1, read on the forward strand.
GGCTTCCAACAGACGCTGGAGCGCGCCTCCGCCGATTTCACGCCGCGTCTCACCCGCGCTGACGATCCGGCCATGATGATCTACACGTCCGGCACGACGGGACCGCCGAAAGGCGCGCTGCACGCCCATCGCGTGCTGCTCGGCCACATGCCCGGCATCGAGATGCCGCACGACTTCTTTCCGCGGCCCGGCGACCGGTTCTGGACGCCGGCCGACTGGGCGTGGGCCGGCGGCCTGCTCGATTGCCTGTTGCCGAGTCTCTACTGCGGCGTGCCGGTGGTGGCGCGCCGGTTCGACAAGTTCAATCCGGATGACGCCTATGCGGTGATGGGGCGCCATGGCGTGCGTAACGCTTTCATCCCGCCGACCGCGCTGCGCATGATGCGCTCCGCGCCGGACCCGCGCGGCCGCTACGACCTCAGGCTGCGCACCGTCGGCTCCGGCGGTGAGGTGCTGGGCGCGCAGACTTTTGAATGGGGCAAGGCGGCGCTCGGCGTCGCCATCAACGAGTTCTACGGCCAGACCGAATGCAATCTGGTGCTGTCGTCCTGCGCGATGATCGGCGTGTCGCGGCCGGGTGCGATCGGCAAGCCGGTGCCGGGTCACACCGTCGCCGTCATCCGGCCTGACGGCACGCTGGCTCCGGCAGGCGAGGCGGGACAGATCGCGGTGAAACGTCCCAACCCGGTGATGTTCCTCGAATACTGGGACAAGCCGGAGGCCACGCGCGAGAAGTTCATCGGCGACTGGATGACCACCGGCGACCAGGGCGTGATGGACGGCGACGGCTACTTCTCGTTCGTCGGCCGCGACGACGACGTCATCACTTCGGCGGGCTACCGCATCGGGCCGGGCGAGATCGAGGATTGCCTGATCAAGCATCCGGCGGTGGCGCTCGCAGCGGTGGTAGGCAAGCCCGATCCGGTCCGCACCGAGATCGTCAAGGCGTTCGTGGTCTTGAAATCCGGCGTCGCTGCGTCAGACGCGCTTGCCGCTGACATTCAGGGCTTCGTGCGGACCCGGCTGTCCGCCCATGAGTATCCGCGCGAGGTCGTCTTTATCGCCGAGATGCCGATGACCACGACCGGAAAAGTGATCCGCCGATTGCTGCGCGCCAGGGCTTGATGGGGCTTTCGGCCGGCCGCCGCGCACGCGATCGCGCACCGACCGGAGCGCGTTCAGCAAAAGTGGAAGCCGGTTTTTGCGTCCGAACGCGCTCCAAATGTTAGAGTGGCGCGCTTTCCCGGCGGCTGACCGGTGCCCACTCAGCCTGAAAGCGCGCCCAAAACCGCCTCGACCGCCTTGCGTTCCTCGGCGGTCAGGCCGGCCTGCGGTGGAACCGGGTCGCCGACCGCGTATCCTTGAGCCTGCAAACCGGCCTTTATGCAGGCTGCCAGATTGAAACGGGCAAACGCCTCGTTGATCCGCCACAGCTTGCGCTGCAGTTCCATCGCCTCGGTCCAGCGGTTGGCCCGGCACAGGTCAAAAAGCCGCACGCTCTGGCGCGGGACGATGCACGCCGGCCCCGCCATCCAGCCGACCCCGCCGATCAGCATGACCGCGGCGGGGATGTGCGCGGAGGCGGAGAACACCTTCATGTCCGGCGCGCGGTTCATGATCGAAAGGAGCCGCCCGGTGTTGGTGGAAGCGTCCTTGATGTAGCGGATGCGCGGATGCGCCGAGAGCCTGGCGATCACATCGAGCGACAGGTCGCTGCGCTGGAACTGCGGGTTGGTGTAGAGCACGACCGGGATGTCGACCGCGTCGGCAATGGCGCGGAAGTAGCTTTCGATCTGCGCGTCCTTCACCGGGAAATAAGCTTCGAGGATGGCGAGGATGCCGTCGGCGCCGAGCCACTGATAATGCCTGGCCTGCTCGACAGCGTCGTCGGTCGCGGTCGCCGCGACGCCGGCGATCACCGGCACGCGCTTGTTCGCCGCCTCGATCGACGCCTGCACCACGGCGGCGCGCTGCGCGCGGTCGAGATAGGCGAACTCGCCGGTCGAGCCGAGCGGCGTCAACCCATGCACGCCGGCCTTGATCAGATCGTCGCACAATTTTCCCAGCACGTCGGTCTTGATGCGGCCCGACGCGTCGATCGGCGAGACGAGATAGGGATAGACGCCGTGGAGGTTTGGCATGTGAAATCTGAATGTTGTCTCGAGGGCTTGCAATGTTTCCTAGCCACGAGCACGAACGGCATCTCAGCTAGTTCGCTGCGCTTGCAGGGCGGCCACCGGAATATCGACTTCGTACACGAAGCCGGTGACGTCATACGTCATGCGGACATTGCCATGAAGCTGTTCGGCGAGACGATGGATGAGGCGGGTTCCAAAACTGCGCCGGGCGGGCTCCTTGACCGGTGGGCCGCCGCTCTCCGCCCATCTCAGTTTGAACCGGCGCGCCTCCTGGTCGATCGTTAACGCGATTTCGATGCGTCCCGCGCTGTTGGACAGGGCGCCGTACTTGACTGCATTCGTGCACAACTCGTTGATCGACATGGTCATGGGCAGCACCGCGCCTGCGCCGATCTCGATGGCGGTTTTCTGAACGTCGAACCGCCGGACCTCATGTGCGTCAAACGGCTCGATTGCGGCATGAATGACGTCGGTGAGTTTCGCGCTCGACCAGTTGGCTTGAAGCAACAGGTCGTGCGCCTTGCCTAACGCAACCAACCGGTTTTCGACGGCCAATCGGCCCTGCTCCAGGGTTTCCGCAGTACGCAAGCTCTGAGATGTGATCGCAATGACTGTCGCCAGCGTGTTTTTCACGCGGTGATGCAATTCTTCCAGCAGCAGGTGCTGCAATCGCTTGGCGGCTTCGTTCTCGGTGGCGTCAATTCCAGCCTTGGCCAGCAGGCGGGCCGCGTCGATTGCCGCTTGATTCAGCAGGTCGCGGAGACCGGCGTTTTCCGCTTCGAGAGCGTCTTCTTTCAGTCTCTTGAGATCGCGCGCCATGACCGCACTTTGTATGCCACCGATCCCGGCACTCTACCGGAAAACAGTCGCTCGGTCGTGGCACTGCTGTCGCCCGCAGGCCGCTGGGCCAGCACGGGCCTCTTAACGAAGCGCGATCACCCGGCGAACCGCCTGAGCTTCGCTGGGCGGCCTTCTGTGATCGAATTGGCAGGCCACGTCATAGTTCGGCCAACTCTGCGCCGAGCATGCGGCTCCCGTCACGCGGGTCGGGAGGCGGTCGCCTTTGGCGTGAGTTGCACGAACCGAGCCGGTGCTCTCCGCCTTCGCCTCCGGTACGGCAGACGCCAAGAAAGCCATCAGCCCTGCCAGCAGGGCGGCGGCGGCGGTGACGGCGGTGATTGACGATTTGGCAGTGACGAATGTGACCATTTGAATCCCGACATCTGATGCGTTGGGGTGACAACGCCCGCTTGGGTCAAAGGTTCAATGTTCGAGACGGCTAGGACCAATAAAACGGCTGCAAAAGACCCTCGTTTTGTTGATATTGTTCAATATTTCCAAATAAACGCTCAAATAAGGAAAGTCTTTTGGTTCGTTCAATAAAGTATTGTTCCGTCTCAATACGATTTTCAGGAACCTTATCCTGCTGAAGGACTCATACCTACAGACGACTAGGGACCCCATAAGCGCGTTGAAGCCATTCTGCCGGCTGCGATCGCAGCATCTGCTGTGTCGGGGCGTGGGTGGGTTTCGAAACTTCCATCGACGCGCTGTTCAAATTTTCTGACCAAATGCTGATGCCATTCGTGGCGGAGAACAAGACATGGGCTTCGCCTACGTGAGACTTCAAGCCGAGCGCTGTCAACGACTCTCGCGAAGCTGCATGGATCTCGGCACGGCGAGAGATCTGCGACTCATGGCCGACGAATACTTTGAAAAGGCGGCACGCATCGAGGCGAAAGTTTTGGAAGCGTCAACGTCTTGGAACGGCAACAACGGGTCGGTTGAGACGTAGCGCTACGGTGTCGCACGAGAACGGAAGGACTTCATCATGCAAGTCGCTGTTTTTCTCACCGGCTGGCTCGTGTTCTGGATGGGCGCCGGCGCCGTGTTGGGCCTGCTGTTCGGAACGCCTTGGGCCGGATCGGTGAATGGATTTCTATTTGCGATCGTCGCGACGTTTGCCTGGCCGTGGATCATGCCAGCGTTCATCGACGACTGGATGGACGATGACCACGTTCCGACTTGGTAGCAATGACTTGAGACTATCGCCGACTTGACTTTAGGCCATGGTTTACACGGTCTGCCGAGGAGCACAGATGTTCAATCCCCAACCGTATCGTGACAAGGCACTGGAGTATTCCGAGCGCGGCAGGACCGCGAGCGGATCGAATGAAACCGATGAATTCAAGCGGCTGGAAAAGAGCTACGCCGCGCTCGCGGACAACGAACAATGGCTGCACGACAACCATCAAAAGACGGTGCGGCGGCCCAACGCCGACATCCCCTCCGGAGAGTTGCTGGCCGAACAGGAAGAACATGTGCTGCGTTGCCTCGGCGCGGCGCTGATCATGCAGTGGAACACCCTGCCGAGAAAGCTGCAGCGTGAACTGTTCGACAATGCGAGCTCCATGGGCGACATGGCGGTGACGGAGGAGCTCAGAAACCGGATCGCGCGCTTCCTGCACAAGCACAAGGACGACCTTCCGCACGGCGATTCTGCCGCTTCACAGTGACGCGCCACGCCGGCTGGGCCAGATGGGGCGGCTTATTCGCCCGCCGCGATGGAACTTAAGGCGATAGGCCCGCGTTGCCCTCGCAGCAGCTCTGCACCGATTTGAATCAAGAAAATCAATTTGTGGCGGAGCGGCCTAACCCCTGGAGAATTTGATATGAGAGCTTTCTCGCTTGCTTTGCTTGCGGCGTCTGCGATCGGCGCCGTTTCGATCGGAAGCGCCTCCGCCATGCCGTTTGCAAATCCGGCGTCGGCGCAGGAAAGCCTGGTTCAGGACGTTCGCGTCGTGTGCGACCGTGCTGGCCGGTGCTACAACACCAACCGCAGTGCCCGGCGCCACTACGCGCCGCGCGCATACGGTCATCGCGGCTACCACCGCGGCTACCGTGGCGATCATGCCTACGGCTATCATCGCGGCTATGACCGCGGCCCGAGCGTCGGAATCGGCGTCGGCCCGGTCGGCATCGGCGTCCGGACCTGGTAAGGCTTCACTTCGCTCAAAGACTTCGACTTGGATCCGCCGGGCATGAAGCCCGGCGGATTCATTTCGTGTCTGCTTGGGATCGGGGCAGCAAGAAAGTTTCCGGAAGCGTGGCGCGTCCGCGTTAACACGGCTGCTGCTGCCTAATCAGCGTCCTTTTTGAACTTGCCCAGCCCCTTCAGCACGAACGGCGCAACCAGCGCGAACAATGCAATCGCCAGCAGCGTCGCCGAGATCGGCGACTGCACCAGCACCAGCGGATCGCCCAGACTGATCTGCATGGCGCGGCGCAACTGTTGTTCAGCCATTGGTCCCGAGAATCAGTCCGACGACGACCGGCGCCACCGGATAGTCGAAGCGCCGCATCAGGAAGCCCATCAGGCCGAACACCGCGAGCATGGTGAGCTCGACCACCGAGGGCTTGGCGGCAATCGTGCCCATGGTGGCGAACACCAGGATGCCGGCGTAAAGCCACGGCTGCGGGATCGCGAGGAGCCGCACCCACAGGCCGACCAGCGGCAGGTTGAGCACGATCAGCATCACGTTGGCGATGAACAGGCTGGCGATCAGGCCCCACACCAGGTCTGGCCGCTCGGCGAACAGCAGCGGACCGGGGTTGAGGCCGTATTGCTGGAAGCCGGCCAGCATCATCGCCGCGGTGGCCGAGGTCGGCAGCCCGAGCGTCAGCAGCGGCACCAGCGTGCCGGCGGCGGACGCGTTGTTGGCGGCCTCCGGTCCGGCGACGCCTTCGATCGCGCCCTTGCCGAACTGTTCCGGGTGCTTGGTCAGGCGCTTCTCGGTCGAATACGAAAGGAACGTCGGAATCTCCGCGCCGCCCGCCGGCAGCGCGCCGATCGGGAAACCGAACGCGGTGCCGCGCAGCCACGGCTTCCAGGAGCGCTTCCAGTCCTCGCGGGTCATCCAGAGCGAGCCGCGCACCGGCTCGATCTTCTCTTCGCCCCTGTTGCGGCGCGACGCGATGTAAAGCGCCTCGCCGACCGCGAACAGGCCGACCGCGAGCGTGGTGATCTCGACGCCGTCGAGCAATTCCGGCACGCCGAACGACAGCCGCGCCTGGCCGGTGAGCTTGTCGATGCCGACCAGGCCGAGCGTGAGGCCGATGGCCAGGCTGGTCAGGCCGCGGATCGGCGACGAGCCGAAGGTCGCCGACACGGTGACGAAGGCGACGCACATCAGCGCGAAATAATCCTCCGGGCCGAATTGCAGCGCGATCTCCACCAGCCACGGCGCCAGCAGCACGATCCCCAAGGTGGCGATGGTGCCGGCGACGAACGAGCCGATCGCGGCGGTGGCGAGCGCAGGTCCGCCGCGGCCGGCCCTGGCCATCTTGTTGCCTTCGAGCGCGGTCGCGAGCGACGCGCTTTCGCCCGGCGTGTTGATCAGGATCGCGGTGGTCGAGCCGCCGTACATGCCGCCGTAGTAGATGCCGGCGAACATGATGAGCGAGCCGGCCGGATCGAGCTTGAATGTGATCGGCAGCAGCAGCGCGACCGTGAGCGCCGGGCCGATGCCGGGCAGCACGCCGACCGCGGTGCCGAGCAGCACGCCGATCAGAGCGAACAGCAGGTTCATCGGCTGCAGCGCGACGGTCAGGCCCTGGGCCAGTGCGGCGAGCGCGTCCATCAGAACAGCCGCTCGAGCGGGCCCATCGGCAGCGACAGCGTCAGCACTTTGGTGAACATCAGGTAGACCGCGAGCGAGAGTACGAAGCCGATCGCAAGGTCGGTGAGGAAGGCGCGGCGGCCGAACGCGGTCGCGGTGGCGAGGAACAGGATCGTTGTCGCCGGGACGAAGCCGCCATTCAGGCCGATGATGGCGATCAGCGCCGCGAGACCGCCGAGGATCAGGCCGAGCGCCTTGGCGTCGTAGTCTTCGCGCTCGGGAAAGTCACAGCGCCAGGCGAGGTAGGCGTTGCCGACGGCGAGCGCGATCAGGCCGCACGCCACGATGATCGGCATGGCGCGCGGCCCGATGCCGTACACCGGCGCAGGCAGCGCCATCGCATCCCACAGGATCACCAGCGCGATCGCGAGCAGCGTGGCGGCGATCGCCAGCGCGGCGCGATCGATTCCCGGCTTGGCGGATTCCATGCCCCACGTCCCCCGGAGGAAGTTGCGGAATGCCGGAACAAGCCCGGCACGCGGCGGAAGAACTACGACTTCACCAGCCCGACGTCCGTGAGGACCTTGCGGACGCGCACCTGCTCATCCTTGAGGAATTTGGCGAAGGCGTCGCCCGGAACGTAGGCGTCATCCCAGCCCTTCTGCTTGAGCACCTCTTTCCATGCCGGCGACTTCACCATCTTCTCTACCGCATCTTCCAGGTTCTTCTTCTGTGCCGGACTTATTCCAGGTCCCGCCACTACGGACCGCCAGTTGGTGATGACGAGGTCGATCCCCTGTTCCTTAAACGTCGGCACATCGACGCCGGGACGCCGCGCCGCCGAAGTAATTCCGATCGCCCGCAGCCGGCCTGACTTGATCTGGCCTTCGTATTCGGCGTAGCCGGAAATTCCCGCTGTCACCTTGCCGCCGATGATGGCCGCAAGCGACTCGCCGCCGCCCGAGAACGGCACGTAGTTTACCTTCGCCGCGTCCGCCCCCGACGCGCCGACGAACAGCGCCGCCATGATGTGATCGACGCCGCCTGCCGAGCCGCCTGCGAACGTGACCTTGGAAACGTCCTTCGTCACGGCTTCGGCCAAATCCTTCGCTGTCTTGATCGGCGAGTTGGCCGGAACGACAATGATCTGCACCTCCTCAGTGAGCTTGGCGATCGGCGTCACCTGATCGAGGCTGACCGGTGACTTGTTGGTCAGGATGGCGCCGACCATCACAAAACCGTTCACCATCAATGTGTTCCCATCGCCCTTGGCGGTGTTGACGAACTGCGCGAGGCCGACGGTGCCGCCGGCGCCGGGAATGTTGGTCACCTGCGCGCTCTTCGCCGCGCCGGAGGCGACCATCGCCTGTTGCATGGAGCGCGCGGTCTGGTCCCAGCCCCCGCCGGGAGCGGCCGGCGCGATGATCTTCAGTTCCATCTGCGCGGCCGCGGGCGTCGCTGCCAGCGCCGCTGCGGCAACCAGCAGGCCACGCAAATTGGGCCGATTCCACAAAGACATGGCGTATTCCTCCGTGATTGAACGGTATTAAGGGCCGCTTTTTGGCTAGCGTCTAGGGGAGGTTCAGCCTGCGAAGCCGCCGCTGTCGAGGAAAGCTCTTTCCTTCGAAGTGCTGGTCCGGCCGAGCGCGGCGTTGCGGTGCGGGAAGCGGCCGAATTTCCGGATGATGTCGGCGTGCAGCTTCGCCCACTTCAACGCTTCCGTGTCGCCCGTGGCGCGGAACAGCGCAACGCAGCGGTCTTGATCTGCCAGCGATTCCGAATGCTCGAATGGCAGATAGAGAAATTGCCGCTCGCCGCGCGGCACCCGCCGGTCGAAGCCCTTGGCGATAGCGCGGCGCGCGACCTGGCGCGCAGTCGGATCGGCGGCGAAAGCGCGTCGGCTGGCGCGAAACATATTGCGCGGAAACTGGTCGAGCACGATCGCGAGCGCCAGTGTGCTATCCGGTGTGCGCTCCCAATGCGAAAGCGCCCCCGCGGCGGCGGCGTTGTACGTCGGCAGGAACCGGGTGCGGATCTGCCGGTCGAACGATGCGCTCTTGGTGAACCACTTCTTCGGTCCGGCCTTGCGCCAGAATGCAAGGACCGCTTGCGGCGCTTCGATCACAGGCGAACGTCGCCTTTCTCGATTCTCTGATGAAGCGCTGGATCGAGCGGCACGAGCGTGCCTGACTGCGGATCGTTGAAATAGATCGCATCGCCGATCTTCGAGGGATCGAAGCCCTCCTTCACGAGATCGACCTTCTTCTGCTTGAAGGTGCCGGTCACGTCGATCTTGCCCTGGATGCGCAGGAACAGAGGCCGCGCATAGTCCGGCAAATGCGTGCGAAGATGCGCGTGCAGCGCCTTGAGGTCGCAGGCGCCCTGGTAGACGATTGCCGCCATGCCGGCGCGGCCCTCGCGGCCGGCAATCGTCACGCCGTACACGTTGGCATCGACAATGCCGGGGAAGCTGTTGATCGCTTCCGACACCTCGCTGGTCGATACGTTCTCGCCCTTCCAACGGAACGTGTCGCCGACACGGTCGACGAAATAGAAGTATCCGCGGCTATCCTTGCGCATCAGATCGCCCGTGCGGAACCAGAGGTCGCCCTTCTTGAAAACGTCGCGCAGGATCTTGTGCTCGTTCTGCCCGGAGGCGGCGTAACCTTCGAACCGGTTTCCAGGCTTCGAAGCGTCATTGATGATCTTGCCGATTACCTCGCCAGGCTCGTTCGGGTCGCAGCGTACGCAAAATCCGTCGGCGGCGCGCACCGGCTGCTGCTTTTCTACATCATAGCGCACCACCGCGATGGGGAAGCGGTGTGATACGAACCACGGCACGCGGCCGACCGCGCCCGGCTTGCTCTCGAAATTGAAGATGTTCACGTTGCCTTCGGTGGCGCCGTAGAATTCCAGGATCAAGGGGATGCGGAAGCGGGCCTTGAAGTCGTCCCACAGGTCCGGCCGCAGCCCGTTGCCGCAACAAAGCCGGATGCGATGCTTGGTCTCGTTCGGGTTCAGCGGAGCATGCGCGAGATAGCGGCATAGCTCTCCGATGTACTGGAACAGCGTGCACTCGTAGCGCACCACATCGTCCCAGAATTCTCGCGCCGAGAATTTCTCGCGCAGCACCACGGAGCCGCCATTGAGCAGGGTGGCTCCCGTCGCCACCAATCCGCCGGCGGTGTGGTACATCGGCAGGCAGTCGTACATCCGGTCGGTCGGCTTGGTGTCCATCACGCCGGCGAACGCGTGGCTCGCCAGCATGACGCGGTAATGGTTGATGTTCGCCGCCTTCGGCAGGCCGGTGGTGCCGGAGGTGTAGATGTAGAGCGCGCGATCCTCGATGGTGAGCACCGGCCGCTCGGCGGAGGTCAGCGGATGATCCGCCATGCTTTCGACGTCGCGGTCGATCCGGGGAAATTCGGCGCTATCGCCGTGGGCCCAGATCTTGGCCGGCGACTTGATCAGCGATCGCGCGGTCACGAAACCCGCCATCAGCTCCGCCGCCACGATGATGTGCTTTGGCGCCGCGATGTCGATGCAATGCGCCAATGACGGTCCGATCAGGTTGGTGTTGATCAGCCCCACCACGCCGCCGACGCTGGTGATGCCGATCCAGATCGCCATGTACTCTGGCCGGTTCGGCATCAGCAGGCAGACCGTGTCGCCCTTGGCAATGCCTTGTTGCAATGCCCAGCGCGCGTAGCGGTTGGAACGCGCCGTCAGCGAACGATAGCTGAGCTGCTCGCGATCGGAGATCAGCGCCGGCGCGTCGCCGTATTTTGCCGCCAACTCCTCCATCACAAGTGGAAAGACGCGCGTCGGGTTCTTGGCGATATGGGTCGTCATCTTGAGCGCGCGCAATGCGCCGCGCACAAAGACGACGTCGTCCCGGAGATTCTGCAGGAAACCCATGCCGCGCGCGCCCCGCGATTCGGCGCCAGCATCGAAGAGTCGCTAGGGCGTGACAAGCGCCGCGATGACGTTGAGGGGGGTTTCTAGTTGGTCTTGGCCTTCGGGCGCGGCCGCGGCATCGGCACGGCGGCGGTCTGCCGCGTCGCAGCAGGCATCGCGGTGAGCGGGGCCGGGCCGGCGCTAGCCGGAGACATGAAGCTCATGAACGAGTTGTTGCCCGCGACGGCAGGCATGGCTCGTTGCGCGGACGGGGCAAAGCGGTCGGCCGGCGGGCCGAACGAGCCAGGTTGCACGGCCGAGATTGTCTGCGTCGTGGAGGCGGGTGTCGCGCTCTGGCCGGAGACGGCGACCGCTGGCGCTGCGGTGGCGTCCGCAGAAGCGAGCTGCTTCGACTTGGCGCCCTTTGGATTTTTCTTGTCGAGCTTCTCGCGGCCCGCCGCGACCTGTGTGTCCGCCGACTTCTTGCCAGCGCCGGTGTGAACCACGATCGGGTTCACAGGGCCGGGCGGTGCGACCAGTTGCGAGTTCTTGATGTTCGACGCCGGCGCCAGGCTCGACAGCATGAATGCGGCAGGTGAATTGGGATCGGATTGGTTGTTGTTGGCGACTGGCGTGTCGTCGTCGGCATCCTCGGCGGCAGGCCGCTTGCGGTGCTTGCCGCACATTTGTTCCCGCAGATCGGGTGGCGCCGCGGCAATCGGTTGCAGCGTTTCCAGGGTGCCGAGCGACGGCGTGAGCCAGCTCACGCCGTTGCGGTTGAAGCCGCGTTCGAGCATGCCGGCGGTCTTGGCGCCGCGCACCGGCGATGACGGCGAGCCCAGAACGACGGCGATCAGTCTGCGGCCGTTGCGCGTCGCCGACGCCATCACGTTGAAGCCGGAGGCACAGATAAATCCGGTCTTGCCGCCATCGGCGCCCTGATAGCGGCCGATCAGCGAGTTGGTGTTGCGCATCACCTTCTTGCCGAATTTGATCGCCGGGATGTTCCAATAGTGCAAATACTCGGGGTAGTCGCGGACCATGGCGCGGCCGAGGATCGCGAGGTCGCGCGCCGAGCTGATCTGGTTTTCCGCCGGCAGTCCGTTGGGATTGACCCAATTGGACTGGGTCATGCCGAGCCGGCGCGACGTCTCATTCATCTCGTCGGCGAATTTCTCGACCGAGCCGCCGACGCCCTCTGCCAGCACGTAGGCCACGTCGTTCGCCGACTTGACCATCAGCATCTTGAGCGCGTTGTCGACGGTGACGGTGGTGCCGGGCTTGAAGCCCATCTTGGACGGCGCCTGCGCCGCGGCGCGGGCCGAAACGGGGAGCAGGCTATCGAGCGTGAGGCGGCGCTCCTTCACCGCGGTCAGCGTCACATAAGCGGTCAGCACCTTGGTGACGGAGGCGGGGTACCAAGGATAGGTCGCGTTCTCGGCGTGCAGAACCTTACCGCTGGCGACTTCGATCAACAGCATCGCCTCGGCGGAGGCGCGCGTCGGGATCGTGATCGCAAGGACTGATGCGGCCATCGCCGCAAAAATCGATGGGGTGCGAAGCTTGGACACAAAATGCACTGTGCGCGGTCCGTGTTCTGTCTTCGGGCCTCGGAGCGATTGATGCCGCTCAGGAAGAGTTTCTATCTAAACCGAAGGCCGACCGGAACGCAAAGATGCTGCGACGCCGTGTGTTTTAATGGTTTACCAGCCCTCGGACGTGGTAAATCGCAGAGGAAAGCGACCAAAATTCGGCAGAGGAGGCCGTTATGACCGGCTGTATTGTCGGCTGGGCCCACACGCCATTCGGCAGGCTGGAGGGGGCTTCCGTCGAAAGTCTGATCATCCAGGTGGCCAATGGGGCCCTGGCGGACGCCGGGATCGGCCCCGGCGATGTCGACGAGATCGTTCTGGGCCATTTCAACGCGGGCTTTTCGGCACAAGATTTCACCGCTTCGCTGGTGCTGCAGGCGTCGCCGGAACTCCGTTTCAAGCGCGCGACGCGGGTTGAAAATGCATGCGCGACGGGTTCCGCCGCGGTCCAGCAGGGCCTGCGGGCGATTTCCGCGAATTCGGCCCGCATCGTGCTGGTGGTCGGCGTCGAGCAGATGACCACGACGCCCGGGCCCGAGATCGGAAAAAACCTGTTGAAAGCGTCCTACGTCCGCGAAGAGGCCGACATCGAGGGCGGCTTTGCCGGAATTTTTGGCAAGATCGCGGGACTTTATTTCCAGCGTTGGGGCGACCAGTCCGACGCGCTGGCGATGATTGCGGCGAAAAACCACAAGAACGGCGTCGGAAATCCCTATGCGCAGTTGCGCAAGGATCTCGGTTACGAGTTCTGCCGCAACGTCAGCGATAAGAATCCATTCGTCGCCGGCCCGCTCAAACGCACCGACTGCTCGCTGGTGTCCGACGGCGCGGCGGCGCTGGTGCTGGCCGACGTCGAGACCGCGTTGCGCTTGCGAAAGGCGATCGCATTCCGATCGACCGCGCACGTGCAGGATTTCCTGCCGATGAGCAAGCGCGACATTCTTAAGTTCGAAGGCTGCGCCGAAGCGTGGAAGCGTGCGCTCGCCGATGCCGGGATCGCGCTCGGCGATTTGTCATTGGTCGAGACGCATGACTGCTTCACCGTCGCCGAGTTGATCGAGTACGAGGCGATGGGCCTGACGCCGGAGGGGCAGGGCGCGCGTGCGTTGCAAGAGGGCTGGACGCAGAAGGACGGCAAGCTGCCGGTCAATCCTTCGGGCGGCTTGAAGGCCAAGGGTCATCCGATCGGCGCGACCGGAGTGTCGATGCATGCACTCTGCGCGATGCAACTCGCGGGCAGCGCGGGCGATATCCAGGTGAAGAACGCCAGGCTCGCCGGCATCTTCAACATGGGCGGCGCAGCGGTCGCGAACTACGTCAGCATCCTGGAGCGGATCAAGTAGTTATTCCGCGGCGTCGGTCGCGGCGACATTGTCGCTGGCCAGCAGCGGGCGAGACGCGCGGTCGTCGACCAGGAACTGCGCCTTGGCCAGCGCCGCAAACGAGCCGCCCTGCCGTACCAGTTCATCGAACGTGCCGCTCTCCACGATGCGGCCGCCCTCGAACACGAGGATGCGGGTGGCGTTGCGCACGGTCGAAAGTCGGTGTGCGATGACGAACGTGGTGCGGTCCTTCATCACTTCGTCGAGCGCAGCCTGAACCTTCACCTCGGTCGTGGCATCGAGCGCGCTCGTGGCCTCGTCGAGGATGAGGATCGGCGGATTCTTGAGCAATGCCCGGGCAATCGACACGCGCTGGCGTTCGCCGCCTGACAGCATGCGGCCGCGCTCGCCGACGGTCGCCTGCAAGCCCTCCGGGTTGCGCTCGATGAAGTCGAGCGCCTGCGCGCGCGTGATGGCCTGCCGGATTTCTTCGTCGCTCGCATCCGGTTTGCCGACGAGGAGGTTTTCCTTGATTGACCGGTTCAGTAGCAGCACCTCCTGGAACACCACGCCGATATTGCGCCGGAGTGCTGCGAGCTTGATCGAGCGGATGTCCATTCCGTCGACCTTGATGCCGCCCGATTGCGGATCGAACACGCGGTGCAGCAGCGCGAGCGCGGTCGACTTGCCAGCCCCGGTCGGTCCGACCAGCGCAATCGTTTCGCCCGGCAGCGCTGTGAAGTTGATGTCGGCGACAGCCGGCCGCTTGCCGTCATAGGAGAACGACACGTCCTTGAATTCGACCAGGCCGCGGACGCGTCCCGGGTCGATGGCCGACGGCTGATCGCGCACCGCGGGCACCGTGTCGAGCACTTCGAAAAACTCGACGAGCCGCGGCGCGTCCATGAAGATGCGATTGACGAAGCCCACCGCCTGCTCGAGCCGCTGCACCAGCAGGCCGGCAAAGCTCGTGAAGGTGACGATCTCGCCGATCGTGGTCAGGCCCTGTATGTAGAGCCCGATGCCGACGATGAAGATCGCCAGCATGGTGAGGGTGGTGGAGGCACGCGTCAGCACGGCGGTCAGCGCCCACCACGACAGCACCGGCATCTGGGCGCCGAGCAGCTTGGCGACGACGTTGCGCACGCCAACCACCTCGGCTTCGATGCGCGAATAGCTCTGCACCAGCGCGACGTTGCCAAGCGCGTCTGATGTGCGCTCGGCAAGGTCAGAGTAGTGCCGTTCGACCGCGGTCTGGCCGGACTGCGCCTTATGGACCACGAGAGCCGTCAGCGCGGTGAAGACGACGCAAAGGATGATCAGCAATAACGCCAACCGCCAATTCAGGAACAGCGACAGCGGCAGCAGCACGACCAGCGAAACCAGCGCGGCAAGATGCTCGCGGAAGAAGCCTAGCCATAGCCACCACAGCGAGTCGGTGCCGGTGATCATGATCTTGGTCAGCCGGCCCGAATGCGTGCCGCCGTGATAGCTCAGCGGCAGTTGCAGCACGTGCTCGAAGTAGTTGGTCAGCACGGCATGACGCCGCCGGTGCGACAGGCGGTCGGCGTGAAGAGCGATCCAGGCGCCGGCGAGGATGGTGAACAATCCGAAGCCGACCCAAGCTCCGAGCAATGGGCCGAGGTCGGTCCAGGCCGGCGCGGCGCTCTTGGTCTGCGCGGCAGCCAGCGCATCGATAATCCGCCCGAACAATACAGGTTCGGCGAACTGGGCCGCGGCCAGCAGCACGTTGACCAGCGCCAGGGCCCAGCCGAGCCGGGCCTCCGACCCCAACAACCGCAACGTGCGGAGATAAAGACGCAAAAGGTTCATGGCACCGGCGTCAAATCGGACATGTCACAGCAACCCAAGGGCCGGCGGCCGCAACAAAATTTTCGTCGCGCATGATCGTAACATGGTTTCGCCATATCGGTTCCATGACGTCCGGATACTGATATTGCTCGGTTTTGACGGCCCCGTTTCCACACGGATTGTTTGAGAAATGCGAATAATGGAATATGATCGGGCATTAAATTGTGTTCAGGGGCGATGACCAATATTCCCACTGAGTTGCTGCGGACACTGGTCGCGGTCGTAGATTTGCGCAGCTTCACCAAGGCGGCCCAATCGCTGGGTGTGACGCAACCGGCGGTCAGCGCCCAGATCAAGCGGCTCCAGGGGCTCTTGGGCGCCGAGCTTCTCGACAAGAGCGCGCCCGGTGTGACGTTGACCTCCTCGGGCGAACTCGTCGTCAATTACGCCCGGCGCCTGCTTTCGATCAACGATCAGATTCTCGATTTTGCCGCGCCGCGGTCGGCATCGCACACGTTGCGGCTCGGCGCCACCGGCGATTTCATGGCCGGCAACATCTCGCATGGACTTGCGTGTTTTCGCGCGCGGCATCCGCAGCTTCGATTCGTTGTCGGCAACGGGCTTCTTGACGACATGATGCGCGAGATGCGCGAGGGCAACCTTGACGTTGTGGTCTGGATGTCGCCCGCTGGCCCGAGGCTCGAAGCGCGTCATTCCTGGACCGAGGAATTGGTTTGGGTGCGCGGTGCGACCATGAAATTCGACGAGGCCGCGCCGATCCCGCTGGTGTCCTACGGCGAGGAATGTCCGTTCACGCGCAGCATGGTCGCGGCGCTCAACTCCATCGGACGCGATATCGAATTGGTGTTCATGGGATCGAGTATCGCCTGTATCGGGGCAGCGGTGGCCGCGGCCATCGGCATTTCGGCGCTGCCGCGCAACAGCGCCAATCTGCCTGGTGTCGTGATCTGGGAGGACGCGCCGCTGCCGAAGCTGCCGGAATTCTTCTGCGGCATCTATGTGCGGCCTGGCGGTGAGGCGGACGATCGCGAGCAA
This sequence comes from uncultured Alphaproteobacteria bacterium, assembly GCA_963814215.1. Lineage (GTDB taxonomy): Bacteria > Pseudomonadota > Alphaproteobacteria > Rhizobiales > Xanthobacteraceae > Z2-YC6860. Next base: position 198,476 of record CAWFCM010000001.1, read on the forward strand.
CTGGCCGACACGCTGGCGACCGCGCTGCGTTTGCGCCGGCACGTCGGCGGCGAATTGCAGCACATCGAACCGACCAAGGCGACGTCGGTCGGCTAGTTCTGCGCGAAGCCGGAACGCTGCGCCCAGCCGGTCATCCGGTTTTCCAGCACCGCCATCAGCCAATACATGACGATGCCCTCGACGGCGAGCGCGACGAGACCGGCGAAAATCAGCGGCACCTGGAATTGGGCCTGCGCCTGCAGCATCAGGTTGCCGATGCCGTTGTTGGAGGCGACACTTTCGGAGATCACGGTGCCGACAAAGGCGAGCGTTATCGCGACCTTCAGCGACCCGAAGAAGTACGGCAGCGTGCGCGGGATGCCGACCTTGCGCATGATGTCGAGCTTCGATGCGCCGAGGGCCTTGAGCACGTCCTCAAGCTCCGGCTCGATCGTCGCAAGCCCGGTCGCGACATTCACGACAATCGGGAAAAATGAAATCAGGAACGCGGTCAGCACCGCGGGCACGAAGCCGATGCCGAACCACAGCACCAGGATCGGCACGACCGCGACCTTGGGAATCGCGTTGAAGCCGATCATCAGCGGATAAAGTCCCGCGTAGATCGAGCGCGACCAGCCGACCACGAGTCCGAGCAGCAACCCGAAGCCGACCGCGAGCCCGAAGCCAATCATCGTGGCCCACAGCGTGATCGCCGAGTTGCGATAGATCGCCGGCCAGTACTCGTAGATCGCGTAGGCGATGGCGGTTGGCGGCGGCAGGAAGAAAACCGGGATGTTGAAGATCCAGACCGAAGCCTCCCAGATCACGAACAGCGCCAGCGTATAGAGCCACGGCGCCAGCGTAATCGACAGCGAGCGCCCCTTCATTGCCGCGCCCTCACGATGTGGCTGCGCAGCTCGTGCACGATATCCTGGAACTCCTTTGTGAAGGTCACGTCGAGATCGCGCGGCCGCGGAATATCGATCTTGCGCTCCACCAGCACACGGCCGGGCCGAGCCGACATGACAAAAATGCGGTCGGCGAGGAAAACCGCCTCCCGCAAATCGTGGGTGACGAGGCAGACCGTGATCTTTCGCGCCGCCTGCAGGTCGCGGATTACGCACCAGAGTTCTTCACGCGTGAAGGCGTCGAGCGCGCCGAACGGCTCGTCGAGCATCAAGAGCTTCGGCTCGTGGATCAGCGCGCGGCACAGCGAGGTGCGCTGCTGCATGCCGCCCGACAGCTCCCACGGGAATTTGTCGCCCTGGTCACGCAACCCGACCGAGGTGAGCAGGTTTTTCGCGCGCGCCACGTAGTCGGCGCGATTGCGGCGGAGCTCGCTGCGGTGCGGCTGCACGATTTCGAGCGGCAGCAGGAGATTGTCGAGCGTGGTGCGCCACGGCAGCAGGGTCGGGGCCTGGAATGCCATGCCGGCGATCTTTAGCGGCTTGTCCACCGCTTCGCCCGCGACACGGACCTTGCCCTTGAACGGGAACTGCAATCCGGTCGCGAGCTTCATCAAGGTGGACTTGCCGCATCCGGACGGGCCGACGACCGCGGCAAATTCGCCTTCCTGGATGGAGATCGACAGGCCCTCAACCGCGGGCGCCGTGGTGTCGCTGCCGTAGGCGTGGCTGACGTCCTCGAGGGAGATGAATCCGCTCACGAACCTCAGCCTCCGAACATGGTCTCCGTCAGTTCGCCTTGCGCTGCGCGGCCGGAGGCAAGAACGATGCGTCGAAGATGTCGGCCGCGTCCGGCTTCGCGCCCTTGAACGTGTAGGTGAGCGCGATCTGGTCGATCGATTTGTCGAGCCGCGCCATATCGACGCCGCCGAAGCCGTTGGCCTTCACTTCGGACGTCACGATGTTGTCCCTGATCGCCATCTGCAGGCGCTCGAGCTCGACTGGCTTCTTGGCTACGTCGTTGCGCTTGATCACCGAGTCGACCGCGGTCGCGGGGGTGGCCACCGTGTCATGGATGCCCTTGAGGAAGGCGTTGAGGAACTTCTTCACCGCCTCCGGCTTCTCGGCGGCAAACTTCGGATTCACGATGATGGTGTTGCCGTAGAGGTTCACCCCATAGTCGGCCATCAGCATGACGACGATGTCGTCGGCCGGCACGCCGCGATCCTTCAGGTTGATGTAGGACGAGAACGAGAAGCCTGTGATGGCGTCGACCTGACCCGCGGCCAGCATCGGCTCGCGCACGGGGAAGCCGACGTTCTCGATCGTCACCTTGGAGGCATCGATCTTGTTAGCCTCGGTGAAGATCTTCCATTGCGCGAACGCACCGTCGGGCGCGGGGGCACCGAGCTTCTTGCCCTCTAGGTCCTTCGGCTTCACCACACCGCGGCTCTTGCGGCTGACGATGGAGAATGCCGGTTTGTTATAGACCATGAAAATCGCTTTGATTGGCACGTTCGGATTGGCGTCACGGAACTTGATCAGCGAGTTGATGTCGCCGAAGCCCATGTCGTAGGTGCCGGATGCGACGCGGTTGAGCGGTTCGAGCGAGCCCCCAGCGGTGTCGATGGTCACGTCGAGGCCTTCCGCCTTGTAGTAGCCCTTATCGAGCGGCACGAGGAACGGCGCGGCCGGGCCTTCGAATTTCCAGTCCAGGGTGAATTTGATGGCCTGTTGCGCGGTTGCGGGACCGCTGACAAGTAGCGCTGCCGCAGCGGCGGCAAGGCCGGCCAAGCCGAGTCTTTGCAAGCCGAGCCTTTGCAAGCCGAGCCTTGGGATGTTTAGGACGCCCATGATCTGTTCCTCTTTAGGTGCCGGCAGGCGGCGCGGCGGCAGTGCCGCCCGTTTGGTTTCCGCCATTGCGCTCAGCAAAGAACATGCCGAATGAAAGAGCAAGGCAGAACGGCGGCGTTGCCCGCCGTCTGCACAGTCCCGCGCAATTCTGCACAATGGGATGCCATCACGCCCTTCCACTGGGCAGGCCATGGGCTCCCGCGCTGCTAGACTGAGGATGTTGCGATCATGAGCGCACCCGCACGCCCCGACCGACATGCCTTCCGCGCCGCCTACGCGCCGCCGGACGAGGGCATCGCGGCGCGGCTGCTGTCGGCGGCAAAGCTCGACGCCAAGGCGAACGAGCGCATCGATGCGAGGGCCCGCCGTCTGGTCGAAGCGATCCGCTCCAGGGCAGGCGGTCTCGGCGGGGTCGAGGACTTTCTCCACGCCTACTCGCTCTCCACCAAAGAGGGCCTCGCCCTCATGGTGCTGGCCGAGGCGCTGCTGCGAGTGCCCGACGCCGCGACCGCCGACCGGTTGATCGAGGACAAGCTCGCCGCTGGCGACTGGGCGCGCGCAGAGCATTCATCGTCGTTCCTGGTTTCCGCGTCGGCCTGGACACTCGGCATCACCGCCCGCGTCATCCAACCCGGCGAGACTCCGGAGAACATCGTCGAGAGCATGGTGAAGCGGCTCGGCCTGCCCACCGTGCGGCTGGCGACGCGCCAGGCGATGAAGCTGCTCGGCTCACACTTCGTGCTCGGGCAGGACATCGGGGAGGCGCTGTCGCGCGCCGGCTCGCACCGCGAGTTCCGTTATTCGTTCGACATGCTGGGCGAGGGCGCACGCACCGCCGCCGACGCCACGCGATATTTCGAGGCTTACGCCGATGCGATCGACGCGATCGGAAAGCGCGCCGGCAACGCGCCGCTGCCTGCGCGTCCTGGTATTTCGGTCAAGCTGTCGGCGCTGCACCCGCGCTACGAGGCGGTGTCGCGCGATCGCGTGTTTGCTGAGCTGGTGCCGCGCACGCTGGAACTGGCGCGCCAGGCGAAGCGCCACGACCTCAACTTCACGGTCGACGCGGAGGAGGCGGACCGGCTTGAGCTGTCGCTGGGGGTGATCGCGGCGGTGCTGGCCGATCCATCGCTCGCCGGTTGGGACGGCTTCGGGCTTGCCGTGCAGGCCTATCAGAAGCGCGCCGCCGCGGTGATCGATTGGGTCTCGGACGTCGCCTCCGGTCTTGATCGGCGGCTGATGGTGCGGCTGGTCAAAGGCGCCTACTGGGACACCGAGGTGAAGCGCGCACAGGAGCGGGGGCTTGCGGACTACCCGGTGTTCACCCGCAAGCCGATGACCGATCTCGGCTACATGGAATGCATCCGCAAGCTGCTGAAGGCGCGGCCACGGCTCTATCCGCAATTCGCCACCCACAACGCTCTGACTGTTGCCGCCGTGGTCGAACAGGCCGGCGGCGTCGAAGGCTACGAATTCCAGCGTCTGCACGGGATGGGCGAGGTGCTTTACGAGGAGCTCCTTGCTGAGGCTCCCGGGGCTGCTTGCCGCGTCTACGCGCCGGTCGGCAGCCATCGCGATCTGCTCGCGTATCTCGTGCGGCGGCTCTTGGAGAATGGCGCCAACTCGTCGTTCGTTGCCGTCGCGGCCGATCCGAATGTGCCGATCGAAGAAATCCTGAAACGGCCGCAGGCCTGGATCGGCGACGCCCAGCATGCCCGGCATCCGCACATTCCGCTGCCGCGCGATCTCTATCGTCCCGCACGGGTGAATTCGGCGGGGGTCGAGTTCGGCGACAAGGCGGCGCTCAATGCATTGCTGGTCGAGGTGAAACGCGCCGCGGCGACGCCTGCACGTGCAATGCCGGTGATCGGGGGTGTGGTCCGCCAGGGCGCAAAACGTCCGGTGCTGTCACCGATCGACGGCGCCACTGTCGTCGGCGAGGTCGGCGAAGCCGATGCCGAAACGGCGAAAGCTGCGACGCGCGCTGCGCAGGACGGATTTGCTGCGTGGTCGGCCACGCCGCTGGAACGCCGCGCCATGATCCTTGAACGTGCCGCCGACCTTCTTGAAGCGGAGCGCGGGCGGCTGATCGCGCTGATGCAGCTTGAAGGCGGCAAGACGCTCGACGACGCGCTGTCCGAGGTCCGCGAGGCCGTCGACTATTGCCGCTACTACGCCGCCGAGGCGCGGCGCAGCTTGGTACCGCAGTCGATGCCGGGACCGACCGGCGAATCCAATCAACTGACCTATCGCGGCCGCGGCGTGTTCGTCTGCATCAGCCCGTGGAATTTCCCGCTGGCGATCTTCCTCGGTCAGGTGACCGCGGCGCTCGCCGCCGGCAACAGCGTGGTGGCGAAGCCCGCTGAACAGACGCCGCTGATCGCGGCGGCGGCGGCGCGGCTGCTCCATCAGGCCGGCGTTCCGGCGAGCGCGCTGCATCTGGTGCCTGGCGACGGCAAGGTGGGTGCGGCGCTCACCGCCGATCCGCGCGTCGCCGGCGTTGCGTTCACCGGCTCGACCGAGGTCGGCCGTATCATCAACCGGGCGCTGGCGGCGAACGACGGCCCGATCGTGCCGCTGATCGCCGAAACTGGCGGTATCAACGCCATGATCGTCGATGCTACCGCGCTGCCGGAGCAGGTCACCGACGACGTCATTGCCTCGGCGTTCCGCTCGGCCGGGCAGCGTTGCTCGGCGCTGCGACTCCTCTGCGTGCAGGACGACGTCGCCGACCGTATGATCGAGATGATCGCCGGCGCGGCGCGGGAACTGGCGTTGGGTGACCCGCGCGACCCGGCGACCCATGTTGGGCCGGTGATCGATGCCGAAGCCAAGGATCGGCTCGACCGCTGGATCAAAGGTAAAGCTGGCCGCGTTGTGTTCCGCTGGGATGCGGACAGGAAACTGCCCGCGCGCGGGCTTTACGTTCCGCCCGCCATCATCGCGCTCGATCGTGCCAGCGACCTGCAGGAAGAGGTGTTCGGGCCGGTCCTTCACGTGGTGCGCTGGCGCGCTGACGAACTCGACACGCTGCTCGACGACATCGCCCGCAACCGCACCGGGCTAACGCTCGGCATCCATTCGCGCATCGATGCGACGGTGCGCAAGATCGCGGCGCGGCTCTCGAACGGCAACGTCTATGTTAATCGCAACTTGATCGGCGCGGTAGTTGGCACGCAGCCGTTCGGCGGCTCGGGCCTGTCCGGCACCGGACCGAAGGCCGGCGGGCCGAACTACCTGCGCCGCTTCGCCACCGAGCAGACGATGACGATCAACACCGCGGCGGCCGGCGGCAACGCCACCCTGCTGGCCGCGGAGGGGTGACGGCGCTAACTCGCGTGCGGCGCATCAAATTCATTCCTGAACGTTTGTTGCACTACGTTACAAAAACATAATCCGCTGCGCGCTTGCTCCGCCCGAACATTTCCTTCCATCGCGCGTACTTATTCACGCAGGGACATCGATCCCTATGGAGAGAAAAATGTTCACGATCAGACGTCGCGCCATTGCAGCCGCTGCTGCTGTCGCGATTGGGCTTACCTCGTTCAGCGCCGCGCCGGCCAACGCCGGTCACCGGCATGGCGATGCGGCTGCAGCGGCCGCGATCGCCGGCGTGTTCGGCACGGTCGCCGCGGTCATCGCGGCCAAGGCCGCCCGCGATCGCTACAAGGCGTACCACGGACCACACTACGGCTATGCCGCGCCCTACGCTTATGGCGCGCCGGCCTACCACGGTCGATATCAGGGTGGTCCACGGTGGCACGGCTGGCACCGCCGCCACTGGCATCGCTAACAAAGTGCCAATCGTGCCTGCGTAATTGGCGCCGCCTCGCGAGATGGGGCGGCGCCTTTTTGTTGCGCACCGCAGCGAAGTCATTAACCGACAAATCACCCGATCCAGTGTATGGATAGGGCATGACTGATTCGCTCGACCGGCTGTACCAGCAGGTTCTGAGTGCAAGAAGCACCGATCCGACGGTCTCGCGTACCGCGAGGCTGCTCCGGGCTGGCCGTGGCAAGGTTGCCAAGAAGATGGCCGAGGAGGCCGTCGAGGTGGTGATCGATGCCATGAACGGCGATCGTGAGGCGGTGGTGCGCGAGAGCGCGGACCTGCTTTACAATCTGGTGGTGCTCTGGGCCGCGTCCGATCTACGCCCGGACGATGTCTGGCGCGAGATGAAGCGGCGCGAAGAACTGATGGGCATTGCCGAGAAAATTCCGAAGAACAGCGCCGACTCGTCCCGCCGCAAGGTCGTGCAGCTCGACTCGCGCCGCTCCCGCAAGCGCCGCTGACCGCCAGCTTTCGGCGCGTGGACTTTCCTGACCGGCGCCGCTAAGCAAATCGCGAATGCTCAAACGATTGTACGACTGGACGCTGTCGCTTGCCGCTCGCAAGAGCGCCGAATGGTGGCTTGGATTTATTGCTTTCGTCGAAAGCTCGGTTTTTTTGGTGCCGGCCGAAGCTCTGCTGGTTCCGATGGGGCTCGCGCGACCGGAGCGCGCCTACCGTTACGCGCTCATCACGACGGTCGGATCCGTACTCGGCGGTATCGCCGGCTGGCTGCTCGGCTATTACGCCTATGAACTGGTGGCGCGCCCGGTGCTCGAATTTTATGGCAGCCTGGACAAGTTCGAACTGCTGCGCTCGTCGTCGAGCCGCGACGCCATTCTCCTGATGCTGATCACCTCCGGCGTGGCCCATCTGCCGCCGATGAAGGTCGTCACCATTCTGTCCGGCGCCGCGGCGGTGGACATCTGGCTGTTCATCGGGTCGGCCATCGTCGCCCGTGGCGGCAAGTTCTTCGCGATTGCGTGGCTGCTGCGGCGCTACGGCGAGCCGATCCGCGAATTCATCGAGAAGCGCCTCGGGCTCATCGCGTTCGGCGGCGTTGTCGCTCTAATCGCGCTGTACTTTGCCTTCAAGGCGCTGTTCCGCTCTTTCACCTGATCCTGCACCCGATCCCGGCGCCGCGGGTGCCCAACGCATGTGCTTCAATCTGCTCGCTTTTCGGCCGCATCAGCCGAACGCGAGATGTCTCAAATTGTCGGCAATGATCGTGCTGCCGGCTCGTCACCGGCACCGCCATCGCGCTATACTTGCACTGAGCCCCGAGTTTCGTTCCTCATTTTGGCCATGCCATCCCGCCACTTTCCGGGCGGCATTGAGGAATTGAAGGAGGGCTGCCGCACCAGCCGGTTGAGCGCCATGCGCAAGGAACGGGACATTGTCAGCCGAGGTAGCCAGGTGCGCGGCAGCGCGCTTTGTGTCGTTGCGGGCTGCTTCGCCGCGACGGTGCTGTTGACGCACGTTGCCGTTGCCCAGCAGCAGGCCGTGCCGCCATCGCAGCTCCAGGCCGTGCCGCCGTCCGAGCCCGCCATTCCTCCAGCAGTGACCCAGCCGAAGCCTGAGCCGCGCGGATTTTTCGAGGCGATCGGCCGCTGGTTCGATGAAGGCACCGCCGGCTTCCGCTCGCACGTGGCAGGCGCCAGGACGAGCATCGATGAATTCAATCAGCGCGCCGAGGAAACCCGCAAGAGTATCGGCGACTCCGCGGCGGAGATCAGCAAGAACGCGGTGGGCGCCGGGGTTGCGGCGGCCGATGTCACGAGAGACGCGATGGGCGCGGTGGCTAAGCTGCCGATGGCGCGTGTCGTGCAAGGCCGCGAGCGCTGCATGACCGCGCCGAACGGCGCGCCGGACTGCCTGGCGGCGGCGGAAGCCTTGTGCCGCAAGCAGGGCTTCACAACCGGCAAGAGTGTCGATTTCACCTCGGCGGAAAGTTGCCCGGCGCGGACCTATCTCGGCGGCAAGCAGTCCGAGAACGAGTGCACCACGGTGACCTTCATCAGCCGCGCGATGTGCCAGTAGCGCGCCATGGCGAAGCGAGCGAAATCGCCGAGGAAGAACAAGAAGAAGCCTCCTCGGCCGATGAAGGCCAGCCTGCTCGGGCCAAAGCCAGCGCCAAAACGAGCGCATTGAAAATCGCGGGCAAAGCCAACGCGATGCCGTGCCTGACGTACCGCGACGCGCCGGCGGCGATCGAATTCCTCTGCAAGGCATTCGGGTTCGCAAAGAAAATGGTGGTGGAGGGCGATGGCGGCACGATCGCGCACGCCCAGCTCACGCTCGGCAACGCGATGGTGATGCTCGGCTCGCACAAGGAAACCGAGTACGGCAAGCTCGTGAAGACGCCGAACGAGGTTGGCATCTGCACGCAGACGATCTACCTCGTGGTGCCAAAGCCCGACGCTCATCACGACAAGGCGAAGGCGGCGGGCGTTGAGATCGTCATTCCGCTGACTACGCAGGACTACGGCGGGCGGGACTACACCTGCCGCGATCCGGAAGGGCACATCTGGACCTTCGGTACTTACGACCCGTGGGCTTCATAAGGAATCAACAATAGCGTGAAGCGGAAGAAGAAGCCGCGCCCGCGCGGCACGATCGTCACCGTCAACGACACAATGCAGAAGCGCTATCGCTACGTGCGCGTGGCCCCGGTCGGGCGCGGCTTCGATCCGGAGTTCGAGCCGCAACTGACGCCGCGGGAGATGCTGGCGCTCGGAGTGTTCTGCGGGAAGTACATGACCGACTGCCGGAAGGAGTTTCCGGCGAGCTGGTTCAAGCGCGCCAGGCTGTCACCCCAGCACCGCGACCGCTCGCTGAACTATTTCGGTGTCGACGCCAGCCAGCCGCTGTCGGTGTGGCGCAACAAGGGATGGATCCATTCCGACGACCCGCGCGGCTGGTTCCAATGGTATTGCCGCTACTACATGGGGCGCCGCGTGCCGGACGAGGACGCGCGCCAGATCAAGCGGTGGAAGGCGATCCGCCGTCACGTCGCCCAAGTGCGCCGGAATTGCGAGCCTGGCGATCCGCACTGTCGGCCGCGCCAGCGCCAGGCGCTGCTGCATTGGGCCTATGACAGCCGCCGCATTTGAGTTGCTGTGAATACGGCCATTCCGGTGTTCCGGGACTGCCGCTTTTGCAGGCAGAGTTGATCGCGCTGATTCGTTTTTGATACGAATCACGGTGTTCCAACGCCGCGGGTCCATCTTAGGAAATCGGCCTCGGCAGCCCGGCGCGGCGTTCGCAGTGTCATCGGGATGTCATATGTCGCCTGCGTTTCGCCAGTGGTTAACGGTTGGTAAAGAAGTTAGGCGGACCATGGCCGGGCAGAACCTCCGTGACCTTGGCACGCTTCTTGATTTATGGGGAGGTACGAGCGGCCAAGCGAATGCGGATGTTCGCGACACGCTTCTCGTCCAGAGGGGGTTCGCATGAACATGACAATTCGTGTCTTGCTGTTCTGCCTGTGCCTCGTCAGTCCGGCCGCCGCCGGCGATAAGTCCAATACCGACGTTCAAATGGGAACCACCGTCATCTGCGATACGCAGAAGCAGATGGAGCGGTTTGTCGTGCTGTTCGACGGCGACTATTCCTCGGCGATGAACAAGGTCAACGCCGAAGAGAACAATCCGACCGCGTGCATCGGCGCCACCATGGCCTACGTGCAAGGCAACGAGCTCTCCAAGGCCAAGGGCTTCAAGGGCACCTACAACATCATCCGCGTGCTGGTGCTCGGCATTACCACTCCGATGGGCTTCCAGCCGATTCAGCCGGCGGCGTTCTTCTCGATCGTGAAGAGCGAAGAAATCGAGACGTGATTCCTTTCGGCTGACCGCCGGTCAGCCGAGAATCATCCCCAGTAACCCGATGATCGGGAAGCCGAGCGAGCGGTCGAGCGCGATCACCGCGTTGCGAAGTCCCGTCGGCGCCTGGTCGCTGTAGGCGAACGCGAAGAACATGAACAACAATGGGATCGCGGCCGCGATCCAGATCAGGCGCCGGATCAACTGCGCGCGGCTTTGCGCGGCATCCTCCGGGCGGACGTATTTCGGAACATAAGGCGGCATGGCGGTAGAATGCGTGCCGATCCGCCGGCACGCAAGACGGCTGATCGTTAGCGCCGCGCGATGCCGGTTCCGCGCACCAGTACGATCTGCGTGCGCCCGCCGGAAATGCCGAAGTCGTCGTCGTTGATGATCGCGAGGGCGCCATCGCCGAGCAGCGCCATGCCCTCGGTCTTGCCGACGATCTTGGGGAACTCGGCAGTGTCGAAGCGGAGCGTTTTCTTGACCGGGGTGATGCCGGCCGCCGCGGCGTCGCTCTGCTCCAGCGTGGGCTTGGTCGCGTCGTCGTCCCACTTGCTGCCGGAAATGTCCGTCGCGCCGGTGAGCTCGATTTCGTGCAGCTTGGTAGTCTGCTCGGTGCGTTCCAGCACGATCAGCCGGTCGAGGCCGACAGCCATCAGCTCGCTGATGCGCGGGTCGCTGTTCACGTCGGACGGATCGCGCCGGAAGCTTCTGGGATCGTCCATGACGTAGACGTACTCGCCGGCAATCTTCATGGTCGCGCGTTCAATCTTGAACAGGCGGACGTTGCGCGCCTGCCGGAACGCCGCCGCGTCGGGATTGGCCAGCGGGTTCTGCACGATAAAATAGAGAAAGCGCTCGTCGGGCGAGATCGCCATGCTTTCGATGCCGCGGTTGGCTTGGCGCTTCGCCAGGATGGCGGGCAGCGAGCCGACCACCTCGTAGCGCGCCCCGGCGTAGTCGCCTTCGGTGCCGCGCGGCACGTGGCGCGCGATCATGCGTCCCTCGGCCGAGAAGTATGCCATCGACGGCCCGTTCTCGTCACCGATCCAGAAAGTGCCGTCGCTCAGCCGGACGATGCCCTCGGCGTCGATGCCATGGACGTCCTGTTGCAATTGCTTGCCGGTGCCGTCGAGCGGCGTCTCGGTGGTCGCGACCTTGAGCGGATTCGGCATGCCGTTGAGCGGGCGGCCGTCGCGGTCCTTGAGCGTGATGACGTCGGTGACGCGGAACGTGGCGTCGTCGAGTAGCATGATCCGGTAGATCGAGGGTGAATAGGCGGGGACGGGGTAGACGCGGCCGTTCTTTACCTCACCGCACGTTTTCGGCGTGACCCCGGACACGTTCTTGGCTTCGCCGCAGGTAAAATTCGGCCCGCGATCGCCGATCGTCCAGATCACGTTCCCTGGATCGTTCGGCCCGCGGAACGCGCCGCTGCCGATGCCGACCGTCAGGTTCAGCGTCTTGCCGCCCTCGAAGCTGTAGGTGCCGAGCGTGAGGAGCGTATCGTTGCTAAGATGTTCGCGAATGGTGATGTCCGCCGCCGTGGCATAGGAGGCAAGCGCAACGCCCGCCGCCGCGCCGATCAGTCGCATGGAACCTAGCATGGCCATCCCCCGTGTTGGCGGACGATAGTCCCGGCAACATGACAGTTCCGTGACGGCCGCCTATCGTTTTGCGCGTGATCCTATCCAAAAACCGGTAGCCACTTTTTGGGATCACGCGCTACGGAGTCACAGGCTCCAGGCCCTTGCTCTTGAACACGGCAACCGCAGCCGGCGTGACCAGGAATTTCAGCAGCGCGCCCGCCGCTTCGGGCTCCTTGGCAGCAACGCTGACACCGCCGGTGAACGGCAGCCAACTGTTGAGGTCGTCCGGCAGGTAGCCAAGCCATTCGACGCCCGGAACGCCGGCGACCGGCGGCAGGCCGATCACCGCGAACTCGACCTCCTTGGCGGCAAGGAGCTTCGCTGCCTGGCCGGAGGCGCCGGACTTGATCTTCGGCCTCACCTCGGCGGCGATGCCGAGCCGGTCGAGCAGCGTAAGGACGTATTGTCCGCTGCTGCCTTCGCCCGAGGTCGCGATGAACTTGGCGCCGAGCAGGGAACGCTTCAGCGCATCCGCATTGTTGTACGCAGGCTTCGGGAAGCCTTGAGGAATGGCTACCCCGACGCCAGTCCGGCCCAGCACGACGCGGGAGTTGGCTGCGACCTTGCCTTGCTTGATCAGGCGCTCGATGTCGAACGACAGGATAATCGCGTCGGCCGGCTCGCCCCCGTCGAGCTTCTTCAGGAGCTCGGATGGCAGGCCGAAGTGAGTGATGAGCTTGTGCCCAGTGGCGCGTTCGAACTGCGGCGCGAGCTCTTCGTAGGCGCTGCGCGCCGCGCCGGTGCAGAACACGCGGATCTCCGCGGCCTGCGCGACAACGCCTGTCGTGAGGGACATCGCAGTCGCAAACAGCGCCGCGGCGGGAGAACCGATTCTCATTCGCGCCTCACTCGATTTTCAATACCGATGGCTGATCGGCAGTTCCTCCGCCGGGAACAGCGAGATCACCTTGCAGCCGTTGTTCGTCACCACGACCTCCTCCTCAATGCGCGCGGCGGAATAGCCATCGGTCGCCGGGCAGTAGGTCTCGATCGCGAACACCATGCCTTCCTTGATCTCGGTCGGGTGGTCCATCGAAACCACGCGGCTGATGATCGGCCGCTCGTGCAGCGCAAGGCCGAGGCCGTGCGCGAATTGCAAACCGAACGCGCTCATCTCGTCGGGGAAGCCGAACTCGCCGCACTTCGGGAACGCGGCGCAGATGTCCGAGGTCTTAGCGCCGGGCTTGATGCGCGCCATAGCATTGTCGAGCCATTCGCGAGCCTTCTTGTAAGCGTCGCGCTGGCTGTCAGTCGCGCGGCCGACGTTGAAGGTGCGGTAGTAGCAGGTGCGATAACCCATGAAGGACTGAAGGATATCGAAGAACGCCTGATCGCCGGGGCGGATCATGCGGTCCGTGAAGTTGTGCGGGTGGGGGTTGCAGCGCTCGCCGGAGATCGCGTTGATCGCCTCCACGTCGTCGGAGCCGTGGGTGTAGAGGAACTTGTTCACCTCGGCGACGATGTCGTTCTCGCGTACGCCCGGCTTGAGCTGCTCGTTGACGAGCTGGTAGGCGCCGTCGACCATCGCGGCGGCGCGGTTGAGCAGCGCGATTTCGTCAGCGGACTTCAGTTCGCGCGCCTCCAGCATGGTCTGCTGGCCGTCCTGCACCTTGAGGCCGGTCTTCTCCAACTCGAACATCATCGGCGGCTCGATGATGTCGACGCCGAGCGGCATGTTGGCGACGCCGTGCTCCTTGAGGATCGAAGCGATCTCCTCGGCGTGGCGTTTCATCAGCCCGAACTGCGGCGCGACGGTGCCGCGCAGCCCGACGAGGCCGGCGAGGCAATTCTCCGGCTTGAGCCAGGGCGAGTAGAGCTTGTGGTGCACGGCGGCCGAACCGAAGTCCCAGATGATCGGCTCGCCGTTCCGCGGCAGCAGTGCCCAGCGCGAGAGCTTGTCGCGCTCCCATTCGCCGATCTTGGTCGAGGTCAGGTAGCGGATGTTGTTGACGTCGAAGACTAGCAGCGCGCCGAGGTTGGAGTTCTCCAGCGCCTGGCGGGCGCGGCCGAGCCGGTACTTGTGCAGCCGGCGGTAGTCGACGCGCTCCTCGAAGTCGACGCCCATCGTGCCGAGCGCGGGCAAGGCGCGGCCCCAGTTGTAGCGCGGGTTGATGTCCTCGGCGCGGATCTGGATCGGGTCGCGCTTGGTGATGTCGTCCATGGGGATCTCCCTTATCGTGCTTGGGGCGTGCGGCCCGGCGGGGCGGGTTGCAAGCATTATAGCCCGCGAAATCGAAGGCGCGGCACCGCTTATGCCGAGCGCCGAACCGGGCCGGCAGCACATCGCGGGGATGATTGTCACATTGATGTTGCATTGCGACAAATGTCATGGTGCAATGCGAAATTGGGTAGGCGGAGGTTGCGGTTTAATGGCGACTGCGAAGAGCCTCAAGAAACAAGCCGCGCGTTGCGCCGCGCTCGCGCAACAGACCCATGACGACGAGGCTCGTCAGAGGTATCTGCGCCTGGAACAGATGTACCTGAACCTCGTCGAGACCGATCAAGCGACCACGGCCAAGAGCGGCATCGAGTCCGCAGCCTAACCATCCGCCGGTCACGCCACCTTCTTCCCCCACAACCGCTGCGAAGCGAGATCCGCGCCTTGGCGGATCGCCTTGAGCTTCAGCCAGACCACCGGCTCGATCACCCACTCGCGCTTGGTGAAGGTGCCGAAACCGCAGTCGGTCGAGGCGATGACACGTTCGCGGTCGCCGACCACCGACACCGCCTCTTCGATCCTTCGCGCCACCACCTCCGGATGCTCGACAAAGTTCGAGGTGGTTTCCACCACGCCCGGGATCAGGATCATGTGTTTCGGCAGCGGATGCTTCTTCAGAGCTGTGTATTCGTGGGCGTGGCGCGGATTGGAGAACTCGATCGACAGCGCGCCGACATTCGCCGTGTAGAGCGCCGGCAGGATCTTTTCCAGCGGGATGTCGTGAATGTGCGGGCCTTCCCAGTTGCCGTAGCAAACATGGAGCCGCACGCGGTCGCGCGGGATGCCCTCGATCCCCTTGTTGATCGCGGCGACGTGGCGCTCGCAGCGCTTGACGAAGTCGCTGTCTGACAAATCGCGGTACATCATCGTGCGGTCCATCGCGAGGTCCGGCGCGTCGATCTGCAGGACCAGCCCGGCCTTGTGCACCGCCTGGTACTCCTTGCTCATCTCGCGTGCGATCGCGTCGAGATAGGAGTCGTGGGAGTCGTAAAAGGCGTTGAGCATCGTCGTCGAAATGATGCCGGGCGACGCGGCGGTCATGAAGCGTTCGGAGAACGCGCCGAGTTCGCCCGCGATCCGGTTGAATCGCGCGGTCTCATCGGAGATCGGCTTGAGATCGACGTACTTGATGTCGGCCTGCGCCTCCGGCGCACCCTGCTGGCCCTTCGTGGGATTCGGAAAGCGCCGCATCATGTAGGCGAGCAGGTCGGGAAATTCCTCGAACTCGCGGCCGCGGCGGCGCTTCGAAACGCCCGCGAAGCCGGACATGCGTTGCGGCACGTAGGTCTGGAAGCCGATGCGCCGCTGCTCGCCGTCGTTGCCGACATCGATGCCGGCATCCATCTGCTCCTTGACGACGTGGCGAACGGCTTTGTCCATCTCGTCCGCGAGCACTTTCGGGTCGTAGGGCTTGCCTTCCTCCTGCGCCATCAGCAGGTCGGAGAGTTTTTCGTTGCGCGGCAGGCTGCCGACGTGGGTGGTGAGGATGCGGTCGCGGCTGAAGATCATGAACGGAACTCCCGGCGTGCTTTGGCGCGTTGCGGCTCTGATGGCCGGACGGCATAATAGTTCATCTTTTCTGGGGGATGCGAATGGTTGCTGCTCGTGCGCCGGCTGAGCAGGCGGTGCCCACGCCAGATCCGGTGGGCGCAATCCCGCGCCAGTACAACTTCGCGGCCGACATCCTGGACCGCAACGTCAAGGCCGGCCGCGCCAACAAGCCGGTGTTCATCGATCCGCGCGGCGCCTGGACTTATGGCCAGCTCGCCGACCGCGTGGCGCGGTTTGCCGGCGCGCTGCGATCCCTCGGCGTGCAGCGCGAGGATCGCATCCTGATTTGCCTCCTCGACACCATCGACTGGCCGACGGCCTTCCTCGGCGCGCTCAAGGCGGGCGTCGTGGCAGTGCCGGTCAACACGCTGATGACCGAGGACGAATACCGATTCATGCTGGCCGACAGCCGCGCCCGCATGCTGGTGGTGTCGGACGCGCTGTATCCCAAATTCGCCACGCTGATCGGCGAATGTCCCGACCTCAAGCACGTGGTTGTGTCGGGCGACAACGCGCACGGGCATCAAGGCTTCGAGGATCTGATCGCCTCAACGCTGCCCGATCCGGTGACCGCGCCCACGACGCGGGACGACATTGCCTTCTGGCTCTATACCTCCGGCTCGACCGGGAAGCCAAAGGGCGCCGTCCACGCGCACGCCGACCTCAAGCTGACTGACGATCTTTACGGCGGGCCGTATCTCAACATCACCGAGAAGGATTTGTGCTATTCGGTGGCCAAGCTGTTCTTCGCCTATGGTCTCGGTAACGCGCTGACGTTCCCGATGTCAGCCGGCGCCACCACCGTGCTGCTGCCGGACCGGCCGACGCCGGACGGCGTCGGCGCGCTCCTGCGCAAACATCCGGTCACGGTGTTCTACGCGGTGCCGACGTTCTATGCGGCGTTCCTGGCGAGCCCGAACGCGCCGCAAAAGAGCGAAATAAAAATCCGCCGCTGCGTGTCGGCCGGCGAAGCCTTGCCGGAGGACGTCGGCAAGCGCTGGCTCGATCGCTACGGCGTCGACATCCTGGATGGCATCGGCTCGACGGAAATGCTGCACATCTTCCTGAGCAACCGCGCCGGTGACGTGAAGTACGGCACCACAGGCAAGCCGGTGCCCGGCTATGCCTGCAAGCTCGTCGATGACGACGGTCTTCCGGTGAAGCGCGGCGAGATGGGCGAGCTGCTGATCAACGGCCCGACCAGCGCGATCATGTACTGGAACAACCGCGAGCAGTCGCGCTCCACCTTCCTGGGCGAATGGACGCGTTCCGGCGACAAATACGTCGAGGACAAGGACGGCTATTTCGTCTACTGCGGCCGCCGCGACGATATGCTCAAGGTGTCGGGCCAATACGTCTCGCCGTTCGAGGTCGAAGCCGCGCTGCAAACCCATGCTGACGTTCTCGAAGCGGCGGTTGTGGCTTGGCCGGATGGCGACGGGCTGATCAAGCCAAAGGCGTTCGTGGTGCTCAAATCGCCTGAAAAAGTGACCGATCCCAAGGCCGGTGACGCGATGTCGCGGGCACTTCAGGATCACGTGAAGTCAAAGCTCGCCCCCTACAAATACCCCCGCTGGATCGAGTTCCGTAGCGACCTGCCGAAGACCGCGACCGGCAAAATCCAGCGCTTCAAATTGCGTGCCGAGGGCTCCGCGCGCTAAGGTCTGCCCAACCACTTTCTTCCAGGAGGAACAGGAAATGAAGAAGTTCTTGCTTTTGGGCTGCGCGATTGCAGCGCTCGGCGTCGCTCCGGCGGCGGCACAACAGAAGACGGTCAAAATCGGCTTCGTCAGCACGTTCAGCGGCCCGGTCGCCGCGGTCGGCAACGACATGCGCAACTCGTTCGAGCTCGCGCTCGACCACCACGGCCGCAAGCTCGGCGGGCTGCCGGTCGAGGTCATCTACGAGGACGATCAGGTGAAGCCTGAGGTCGGCGTGCAAAAGGTCCAGAAGCTGATCGAGTCCGATAAGGTCGATTTCCTGGTCGGCATCATCTGGTCCAACGTGCTGCTCGCTTCGCTCAAGCCGATCATCGATTCCAAGACCTTCACCATCATCACCAACGCCGGCGCCTCGCAGCTCTCCGGCGAGATGTGCTCGCCGTACGTCTTCTCGACGTCCTGGAACAACGACCAGACGCCGCAGGCGATCGGCACCTACATGAATCAGAGGGGCGTGAAGTCCGCCTTTCTGATCGGTCCGAACTACGCCGCCGGCAAGGACATGCTCGAGGGCGTGGAAGCGACTTTCAAAGGCAAGATCATCGGCCGCGAGCTGACCACCTGGCCGACCCAGGTCGACTTCCAGGCCGAGCTCTCGAAAGCCCGCAACGCCAAGCCCGACGCGATCTTCGCGTTCTATCCGGGCGGCCCGGGCATCCAGTTCATCACCCAATACAATCAGTCCGGCCTCAAGGGCCAGATTCCGCTCTACACCGCGTTCACGATCGACTCGCTGTCGCTGCCGCGGTTGAAGGACCAGGCGCTCGGCATCCCCGGCGCGCAGCAGTGGGTGCGCGACCTGCCGAACGCAGCTAACAAGAAATTCGTGGACGACTTCCGGGCCAAGCACAAAGCCGACCCGTCGTTCTACGGTTCGCAGACCTACGACGCCGTGCCGCTGCTCGACAGCGTGGTCACTGCGGTCAAGGGCGATCTCACCAAGAAGAACGAGATGCGTGATGCCGCCCGCAAGGCCGACTTCAAGTCGGTGCGCGGCAACTTCAAGTTCGGGCCGAACCATATCCCGATCCAGAACTTCTACTTGCAGGAAGCCGTCAAGGACGGCGACGAGTTCCGGATGAAAACGGTCGCCACCATCGTCGAGAACGACCAGGACAAGCACTATCAGAAGTGCAAGATGCCGAACTGATCGGCCGATTTCGATCTGAACGGACGGCAGAAGCGCGCGCTTCTGCCGTCTTGTTTTTTGGCCGCAGGTCGGGCCTCATCGAGCGGGGGGATTGGCGTCGCAGCGCCCGTTCCAAGATTTGGCCCAGACTTAGGCGCAGGAATTGCAAAGCCCGGCCGGGACGAGACGATGTTTTATCTCATCGAACAATGCCTGAACGGCATCCAGCTTGGCATGCTGCTGTTCCTGCTGGCGGCGGGCCTGACGCTGATCTTCGGCATCATGGATCTGGTGAATCTGGCGCACGGCTCGCTCTACATGCTCGGCGCCTATTTCGCGGCGACCTTCGTGGGGTTGACCGACAGCTTCGTCTCCGGGCTGGCGCTCGGCCTCATCGCCACGCTGATTGCCGGCATGGTGCTGGAGGTGATCGCCATCAGGCCGCTGTATGGACGCGATCATCTGGACCATGTGCTCGGCACGTTCGGGCTGCTGATCTTCTTCAACGAGCTGGTGCGGCTGGTCTGGGGCCCTGCCGGACTGACCATTCCGCTGCCGAGCCAGATGCTCACCGCCGTCCAGGTGCTGCCCGGCGTCTACTACCCGCTCTATCGCCTCGTCATCATCCTGGCGACGCTCGCGGTGGCCGCGCTGCTCTATCTCCTGGTGATGCGCACCCGGATCGGCATGCTGATCCGCGCCGGCGCGTCCAACCGCGAGATGGTCGGCGCGCTCGGCATCAACATCAAGCTGCTCTACACGCTGGTGTTCGGGCTCGGCGCCGCGCTCGCGGGCTTCGCCGGTATGATGCAGGCGCCGCTCGCCTTCGTGCAGATCGGCATGGGCGAGAACATCCTCATCCTGGCTTTCGTCGTCATCATCATCGGCGGCATCGGCTCGATCCGCGGCGCTTTCGTTGCATCGATCGTCGTCGGGCTGATCGACACCATGGGGCGCGTGTTCCTGCCGGACTTGGTTCGCACGTTCCTGAGCTACAGCGCCGGTTCGAGCGCGGGACCCGCGCTGTCCTCGATGCTGATCTACACGCTGATGGCGCTGGTTCTGATTTTCCGGCCGGAAGGCTTGTTCCCGGCGTCCAGTAAATGAAATTGAGCCTCACCCCGCGCAACGTATTCGTGGCCACGCTGATCGCGATCCTCGTGCTATTGCCGGTCTATTCGTCGGTGACCGGGAACACCTTCATGGTGACGCTGTTCACGCGCATCGTCATCCTGGCGATCGCGGCGGTGAGTCTAAATTTGATCATGGGCTTCGGCGGCATGGTGAGCTTCGGCCACGCCGCCTACCTCGGCATCGGCGGCTACGTGGTCGGCATCCTTGCCAAGGAAGGCATCAGCACCGGCTTCATTCAGTGGCCGCTGGCGCTGGTCGTGTCGGGACTGTTCGCGCTCGGCGTTGGCGCGCTCAGCCTGCGCACCCGCGGCGTCTATTTCATCATGATCACGCTCGCCTTCGCGCAGATGGTCTATTACGTCGCCAACGGGCTGGACCGTTACGGCGGCGACGACGGATTGACAATCCAGCGGCGCAGCGATTTCGGCGGCCTGATGAACCTGTCGAACCGCACGTTCTTTTATTACCTGTGCCTCGTGCTGCTGCTGGCGGCGGTCTATTTGGTCTGGCGGCTGATCAATTCGCGCTTCGGCCAGGTGATCCAGGGTGCGCGCTCGAATGAGCGACGCATGCGCGCGATCGGCTTCCCGACTTTCCGCTACAAGCTGACCTGCTTTGTCATCGCGGGCGTGCTGTGCGGCTTGTCTGGCGTGCTGCTCGCCAACCACACCAACTTCATCAGTCCGGCGCTGATGCACTGGACGCGCTCCGGCGACCTGATCGTCATGGCGGTGCTCGGCGGCATGGGGACGGTGTTCGGGCCGGTGATCGGAGCGGTCGCGCTGCTGGTACTGGAAGAGACGCTGCCGCATCTGATCGGTTTCGCCACGCGTGTGGTGACCGGCCATGAGGTGGCGGCCGCCAAGGAATACTGGCAGCTCATCCTCGGCCCAATGCTGTTGCTGATCGTGATCTATGCGCGCGGCGGTATCGAAGGCCTGATCTCGGGGCGGCGCCGTGGCTGATACGCTCCTCAAAATCGATGGCCTGACCAAGCGCTTCGGTGGCGTGCTTGCCTCCGACAATGTCGTGCTCGATGTCACACGCGGAGAGCTGCACGCCATCATCGGCCCGAACGGCGCCGGAAAGACCACGCTGATCGGGCAGCTCAGCGGCGAGATCGCGCCGGATGCCGGCCGCGTGCATTTCGACGGCGGGGATATCACCGCGCTGCCGGTCTATACGCGCAGCACGCTTGGGCTCGCGCGCTCGTTCCAAATCACCTCGCTGTTTCTCGATTTCACCGCGCTCGATAACGTGGCGCTGGCGGTGCAGGCGCACGCCGGTCATTCGTTCCATTTCTGGCAGGATGCACGCGAGGAAAGCGCGCTGCGCAAGCCGGCCCGGGCCGCGCTCGCACGCGCTGGGCTGTCCGCCCGCGCCAACGAAATCGTCGCCAACATGAGCCACGGCGAGCATCGCCAGCTCGAGCTGGCGATGGCGCTCGCCACCAAGCCGCGCATGCTGCTGCTCGACGAACCGATGGCGGGGCTCGGCCCGGAAGAATCCGCCCGCATGGTGCAGACATTGCGCGAGCTCAAGCGCGAGCTGACGATCCTGCTGATCGAACACGACATGGAAGCGGTGTTTGCACTCGCCGACCGGATCAGCGTGCTGGTCTACGGCCGCGTCATCGCCTCGGGCGTGCCCGACGCGATCCGCGCCAACGCCGAGGTGCGCCAAGCCTATCTCGGCGAGCAGGAGGCGGTGACGCATGTCTGAACCGCTGCTCCAGCTCACGAATCTCGAGACCTGCTACGGCCTGAGCCAGGTGCTGCACGGCATCTCGCTCGCGATTGCGCCCGGCGAGATGGTGACGCTGATGGGCCGCAATGGCATGGGCAAGACCACGACCGTGCGGTCCATCATGGGGCTCACTCCGGCGCGGGCCGGCTCGATCCGGTTCGGC
The DNA here is from genome assembly GCA_963814215.1 of uncultured Alphaproteobacteria bacterium. GTDB lineage: Bacteria > Pseudomonadota > Alphaproteobacteria > Rhizobiales > Xanthobacteraceae > Z2-YC6860. The sequence goes on from CAWFCM010000001.1 coordinate 220,181, forward strand.
GGCGAAGAGATCCGCGCGCTGCCGTCCTATCGTGTCGGCCAGCTTGGCGTCGGCCTAGTGCCGGAAGGACGGCAGGTGTTCCCGAATCTGTCGTGCCGCGAGAACCTGGTCGCCACCGCGGCCAACCGCTCCGGCGCTGCCGAGCCGTGGACGCTCGACCGGGTGTGCGACCTGTTCCCCCGGCTTGGCGAGCGGTTCGGCAGCATGGGCAACCAGCTTTCCGGCGGCGAGCAGCAGATGCTGGCGATCGGCCGCGCGCTGATGACCAACCCGCGATTGCTCATTCTTGATGAAGCCACCGAAGGGCTCGCGCCGCTGATCCGCGCCGAAATCTGGGAATGTCTGACGCGGCTCAAGAACGCAGGGCAGTCGATCCTGGTGATCGACAAGAACGTCGAGGCCCTGACAAAAATCGCCGACCGCCATTATCTGATCGAGCGCGGGCGGGTGGTGTGGTCCGGCACGTCGCGGGAACTCGCCGCCGCGCCGGATGTTCAGCACCGGTATCTTGGCATTTAGTGTTTCAATGGCGGCGTTGAGCGACCAAGGCTTTGTCGATCTCGGCGACATGCGGCTCGAATACCGCATGATCGGCCCGCGGCCCGGCGACGCGCCGACGCTGGTAGTGCTGCATGAAGGGCTTGGCTGCGCCGCCATGTGGGGCGACTTTCCCGACAAATTGCAGGCCGCGACCGGCTGCGGCGTGTTTGTCTATTCGCGGCTCGGCTACGGCCAATCGAGCCCGGCCAAGCTGCCGCGCAGGCTCGACTTTATGCACGACGAGGCGCGCAAGACGTTGCTGCGTCTGCTCGATGCGATCGGCTTCCAACGCGGGCTGCTGGTAGGGCATAGCGACGGCGCGTCGATCGCGGCGATTTACGGCGGCAGCGTGCAGGATCACCGCATGGCGGGACTGGTTTTGATGTCGCCGCACTTCATCGTCGAGGATGTCACCAGCGCGTCGATTGCCGAGGTCCGCAAGGCGTACGACACCACCGACCTGCGCCAGCGGCTGGGACGGTATCACGCCGACGGCGACGCCACCGTGCACGGCTGGACCGACGTGTGGCTCACCAACGATTTCCGCCAGTGGGACCTGACCGACGATCTCGCGCACATCCGCGTGCCGGTGCTGATCGTGCAGGGCGGGCAGGACCAGTACGGCACCATGCGCCAGGTCGAGATCGCGCAGGAGGAGTGCTACTGCCCGGTGGAGGTGCTGGCGCTGCCGGACGCCAAGCACGTGCCGCACCGGGAGGCGCCGGAGCAGACGCTGGTGGCCGTGGTCGATTTCATCAAGCGCGCGCTGGAGGCCAGCAAAACAGCCGCCTGACCCCCTTGTATGCATTATAGAACATGAATTATAGTGCATAAATCCAAGGGCAGGCGACGCCATGGCGATCAGTTCTCACCAACCCGTCCACGAGCAACCGGACACCGTTGTCTCCGGTAACGGCCGGAGCGACGCGGCATTCGGTGAGGAGATCGGCCGTCGGGTGCGTCAGGGCCGCGCCAAGCGCGGCATGACGCGTCGCCAGCTTGCGCAGGATTCCGGCACCTCGGAGCGCTATCTCGCGCAGATCGAAAGCGGCGCCGGCAATCCGTCCATCACGGTGATGCGCGCGATTGCCGATGCGCTGGACATGCGGGTCGCCGAATTGTTGCCGATGACGCGCGAACGCTCCGGTGCGTTTGCCCGGATCGTCGACATGCTGGACCGGATCCCGCCGGACGAATTGCCCGCCATTGCCGGTCTCATCGAAAAGCACCTGGGGAAAGCAACCGCAGCCGACCGTGCGCAGCGCATCGCGTTGGTCGGCCTGCGCGGGGCAGGCAAGTCGACGCTCGGCGCCAGGCTCGCCGAGAAGCTCGATTGCCCGTTCGTCGAGCTTAACCGCATGATCGAGCAGGAGTACGGCGCCAGCCTGCCGATGCTGATCGAAATGTCGGGCGTCGCGACCTTCCGCCGTTATGAGCGGGCGTGCCTGGAGCGCGTGATTGCCGAACATCAGCGTGTGGTGATCGCGACCGCGGGTGGCATCGTATCCAGCCCCGAAACGTATTCGCTGCTGCTGCGCCGCACGCACGCGATTTGGGTCAGCGCACGGCCTGAGGATCACATGAGCCGGGTGATGAAGCAGGGCGATTTCCGGCCAATGGCCAAGAACCGCGAAGCGATGGCAGACCTGATCGCCATTCTCGACGCGCGCAAGCAGGACTATGCTCGCGCCGAAGCCGCGCTCGACACGTCCGGCGCGTCGGTGGAGCAGAGCCTCACCAAACTGAACAAAATCGTGTCGCTTTGGTTGAAGAGTTGAGGCGCGTCATGGCCGAAGCAGACCGCAAATTGTCCAACGGCAACAGCCGGATCGATTTCAAGACCGATCCGTCGCGCTACCGCCATTGGAAGCTCGCCGTCGATGGTGACGTCGCAACGCTGACGATGGACGTCGATCAGGACGCGCCGCTGTTCGAGGGCTATCAGCTCAAGCTCAATTCCTACGATCTCGGTGTCGATATTGAGCTCGCCGACGCGCTGGAGCGGCTGCGCTTCGAACATCCTGCGGTGCGAGTGATCCTGTTGCGCTCGGGCAAGCCGCGGGTTTTCTGTGCGGGCGCCAACATCCGCATGCTGGCCGGCGCGAGCCATGCGCATAAGGTGAACTTCTGCAAGTTCACCAACGAGACGCGCAACGCCATCGAGGACATGAGCGAGTTCTCCGGCCAGCGCACCATCTGCGTCGTCACCGGTTCCTGCGCGGGCGGTGGATACGAACTGGCGCTCGCCGCCGACCACATCATCCTGGTGGATGACGGCTCCTCGACCGTGTCACTGCCGGAGCTGCCGCTGCTCGCGGTGCTGCCCGGCACCGGCGGGCTGACCCGCGTCACCGACAAGCGCAAGGTTCGCCGCGACCGTGCCGACGTGTTCTGCACCACGGAGGAGGGGGTCAAGGGCAAGCGCGCGGTCGAGTGGAAGCTGGTCGACGAGGTGGTGCCGAACTCCAGGCTCGATGAAACAGTGGCGGCGCGCGCCAAGGAATTTGCCGCCAGGTCGGATCGCCCGGCGGGCGCGAAGGGTATCACGCTCGCGCCGCTCGAAACAAAGACCAAGGCACAGGGCCGCGACAGCAAGCATGTTTCGGTCGAGATCGCCGACCGCATCGCGACCGTTACGCTGCGCGGGCCGCAAACCGCCTCGCCGGCTGACGCCGACGCGATGGCCGCGCAAGGTTCGGCATTCTGGCCGCTGGCGCTGGCGCGCGAGCTGGACGACGCGATCCTCGATATCCGCCTCAACGAATTCGACGTCGCGGCGATCGTTTTCAAATCGGAGGGCGATCCCGCCGTGGTGCTCGCTTATGACAAGCTGCTCGACACAGGCAAGGATCACTGGCTCGCTCGCGAAATCCGCCTGAAATGGAAACGCGTGCTCAAGCGCGTCGATCTGACGTCGCGCACGCTGGTCACGCTGGTCGAGCCCGGCTCCTGCTTCGCCGGCACACTGGCGGAGCTGATCTTCGCTGCCGACCGCGCCTACATGCTGGTCGGCCAGCGCGATGGCGACAATCGTCCGCCGCCGCAGGTCGCGCTCGGTGCGCTCAATTTCGGCGCCTACCCGATGTCCAATGGCCTGACACGGCTTGCGACGCGCTTCCTCGATGACGATGCGTCGCTCGCAGCGGCGAATAACTCCGTTGGCCAAATGCTTGATGCCGAAGCGGCCGAGGAGCTCGGTCTGATCACGTTCGCGCTCGACGACATCGACTGGGAGGATGAAATCCGCGTGTTCCTCGAGGAGCGCGCGAGCTTCTCGCCTGATAGCCTCACCGGCCTCGAGGCCAATCTTCGCTTTGGCGGACCGGAGACGATGGAGACGAAAATCTTCGCGCGCCTCACCGCTTGGCAGAACTGGATTTTCCAGCGCCCCAATGCTGTCGGCGAGGAGGGCGCGCTGCGCCGCTACGGCACAGGCCAGAAGGCCGTGTTCGATACCAAACGAGTTTGAGAGGAGGACGCCATGGACCTCATCAACGTCGACTACCGCGAGAAAATTCCGAACAACGTGAATCTCACCGAGGACCGCCGTGTGCTGAAGGCGCTTGAGGGCTGGCATCCCGGCTATCTCGATTGGTGGAAGGACATGGGGCCGGACGGCTTCCAGGAGGCGATGGTCTATCTGCGCACCGCCGTCTCGGTCGATCCGAAGGGCTGGGCCAAGTTCGATTACGTGAAGATGCCGCAATACCGCTGGGGCATCCTGCTGGCGTCGCAGGAAGAAGGCCGCACCGTCCCATTCGGCAAGCACAAGGGCGAGCCGGCCTGGCAGGAAGTGCCGGGCGAATACCGCGCCATGCTGCGCCGCCTGGTGGTGATCCAGGGCGACACCGAGCCAGCCTCGGTCGAGCAGCAGCGTCATCTCGGCAAGACCGCGCCGTCGCTCTACGACATGCGCAACCTGTTCCAGATCAATGTCGAGGAGGGCCGCCACCTCTGGGCGATGGTCTACATCCTGCACAAGTATTTCGGCCGCGACGGCCGCGAGGAGGCGGACGAGTTGCTGCGCCGCCGCTCCGGCAGCGAGGATTCGCCGCGCATGCTCGGCGCCTTCAACGAGGCGACGCCGGATTGGCTGTCGCTGTTCATGTTCACCTTCTTCACCGACCGTGACGGCAAGATGCAGCTCGAGAGCCTGGCGCAGTCGGGCTTCGATCCGCTGTCACGCACCTGCCGCTTCATGCTCACGGAAGAAGCGCACCACATGTTCGTCGGCGAGACCGGCATCGGCCGCACCGTGCAGCGCACCTGCGAAGCGATGAAACAGGCTGGCATCGAGGATGCCAACGACATCGCCAAGGTCCGCGCGCTCGGCGTGATCGATCTGCCGACCATCCAGAAGAAGCTCAACCTGCATTATTCGCTGTCGCTCGACCTGTTCGGCTCCGAGGTGTCGACCAACGCCGCGAACGCTTACAACGCCGGCATCAAGGGCCGTTTCCGCGAGACCGCGATCGACGACGATCATCGGCTGGAGAGTTCGACCTATCCGGTGCTGAAGTACGTCGGTGGCGAGATCAAGCTGGTGGACGAGCCGGCGCTGACCGCGCTCAACATGCGGCTGCGCGACGACTACACGCGCGATTGCGCCAAGGGCATCGAGCGGTTCAACAAGATCATCGAGCGCACCGGCGTCAAGTTCGGCCTCGCGTTGCCGCACGTCGCGTTCCATCGCCAGATCGGCGAATTCAGGGACGTCGAAGCGACGCCGTCCGGCGTGCTGCTCGATGCCGCGACCTGGAAGAAAGAGCGCGACAAATATCTGCCATCGACAGCGGACGGCGGCTTCATCACCTCGCTGATGCAGCCGGTGGTGGAGCCGGGCAAGTTTGCGTCGTGGATTTCGCCGCCCAAGGTCGGCATCGACAACCGGCCGGGCGACTTCGAGTACGTCAAGATCGCGGCGTAGCGCGATCATTCCGCCCCCGGAATGACAGCGGGCTGCCTACAACAGCTCCTTCGCCAGCTCTTTGAACAGCAGGCGATTGCCTTCCGGCGAGTAGTGCGAGTCGCCGGGAATGAAATTGTGCTCGTACCAGTCGCTGCGCGCGTCCCGTTCTGCAAACATGACCGGGAACAGGTTGATGAAGGCCTTGCAGTTCTTCGCGCAGAAATCCCGCCAGATCGCGACCTGGCGGCTGTCGCGGTCGTTGTAGATGAGCTGATATGGCCAGGGATAGACCGCGACCGTCAGCGGGATGTTGCGGGAGCGCAGCAGGTCGGCGAGGGCCTGCATGTTGATCAATGATCGCCGGATGCCGCCTTCGACTCCGAGCGGCTGGTAAACATTGCTGTGCTCGCTGCCGGTGGTCGGCCAGCCGGCTCGCTCGGTCATGTGAAGCCGGTCGATGAATCGGCGCGCGCTGCCGGTCCGCGTATCGACCTTCTGCCAGAACATCTGCAGCAGCCGGTCCGTCATGGCGAAACGGTCTTTGAGCTTCGGCGGTTTGGCGAGCAGAAGGGGGCGGCTGCTGGGAACCGGCGAAAGCGTTGGCACCGGCAACTGCGCCGGCACGGCCTCGGTGCAGTGGCGCCGATACTCAGGATGATCGTCGATGCAGAAATGGGATGTTGCTTCATCCTGGACGTCGGAGATGTCCGGCAGAACCACGATCTCGTCGAAGCGCAGCCCGGCATCGAGCAGGTACTTGATTTTCCTGTAATAGATGCTGGGCGAATAGGAGATGACGCCGGCGTTGAGGAATTCGATTTTCTCGGTGCGCTTTTGTCCGGCCAGATACAGCATGCCGGCGAAGGTGTGCTCGAACTCCAGCCCGACCCCCTCGGTGAATGAATCGCCGATCAGAAGAATCCGCTTCGTGTTTCCAACCGCGGGTACGTCCCGGATCTTGCCGTCCTTGAAGCCGAGACTGTTGGTGTAGAGCTTGCTGCGCAGCCGGCCCCAGGTCTCGTAGCCTTCGAAATTTGCCGAAAGACCGTGATGATAGTCGTCGTGCGCGATGCGGCCTGAGCGGTCCTTCTCGTAGAGGAATTTCGTGTAGGCAAAGTCGAAGGCCAGGTAGATCGCGGCGACGTAGAGCGTCATCAGAAGAACGTTCAACGCGCGGCGCCACAAGGCTGGCTTCGTTGCGGCGTGAGGCGTCGGCATCGGCGGCATGGTCGGGAAATTCTCGGATACTGTGATTGCGGCGGAGCGAAGCGTGTTCTGTTTGAAAATTCTCGAGTGCCCGCCGGGCCTGCTTTTATCGCCGCGCCCATGCTCGCGCAACCGCCGGAAGGCGTCCGTCTGCCTATGATTTTCCGCTGCCCTGACCTAGCATCGCGTGGCAGACCACGCCGGGAGGTCGATCGATGAAGCGGGTAATCGCAAGCCTGGGGCTGGCCTTGTCGATGGCGGTGTGCGGCGCCGGCAATGCGCGGGCCAAAGCGGACGACTACCCGTCGCGGACCATCACCTTCCTCTGTCCGTTCCCGGCCGGCGGCGGCACCGACATCCTGACGCGCATGCTGGCGCAGGAGCTGCAGGATAAACTCAAGCGGCCGGTGATCGTCGAGAACCGTCCGGGCGCTGGCACCCAGCTTGCCGCCGGCGCCGCGGCGAAATCGGCACCCGACGGCTACACGCTGCTGCTGGCGCCGATCACCACGCTCGCGATTGGCCCGAGCGTGTTCAAGACGCTGCCCTACGACACGGTGAAGGATTTCGCGCCGGTCGGCCTGGTCGGCTCGGCGCAATTCGCGCTGGTCGCCAATACGTCGCTCGTCGTCGACAAGCTGCCGGACCTGATCGCGCTGATAAAGAGCAAGAATGGCCAGATGAGCTACGCGACCTCGGGCGCGTCGACGCCGCACCATCTATTCATGGAGATGTTCCTGCGCTCGATCGGCGCGACCGCGCAGCACGTGCCTTATCGCGGTAGCGGCCCGGCGCTGACCGACGTGATCGCCGGCCAGGTACCGATGATGATGGTCGATCTTGCGGTGGCCTTGCCGCAGATCAGGGCCGGGAAGGTGAAGGCGTTCGGCGTGACCTCGCCCGCGCGGGTCAAGGCCGCGCCAGAGATTCCGACCATTGCGGAGGCCGGCTTGCCCGGCTATGCCGCGACCGGCTGGTTCTCGGTGGTGGTGCGCGCCGGGACGCCGCCGCCGATCGTCGACCGGATCAACGCGGCGCTCACGGCGTATCTCAAGCGCGACGACGTGCGCGACAAGCTCGAGGCACATGCCATCGAGCCGCTGACCAGCACGCCGGCCGAAATGGAAAAATTTCTTGCCGCTGAGATCGTCAAATGGGCGCGAGTCGTGCAAGAAGCCGGTATCCAGCCGCAATAAGTCACGATCCCTGATGCTTCAGAATGCTCCCGGTCCTTCCTCTCAAGCCGCTCCGCCGCGTCTTGAGCTGGAACACGAGTATCTCGCGTTCGTCGACGGGCTGCGGGCGGTTTCCATTCTGGCGGTGGTGGGCTTCCACGTCGGCCTCGCGGGATTTCCCGGCGGCTATGTCGGCGTCGACGTGTTCTTCGTCATCTCCGGATTCCTGATCATAAACCAGATCAAGAGCGCCCTCGAAGCCGACCGGTTCTCCATTGTGGGATTCTACGCGCGCCGGGCGCTGCGCATTCTCCCGCCGTTCATCCTTGTGCTGCTCGCCACCCTTGCGGTCGCGCCGTTCGTGCTGCCGGCGCCCACCGTCTATCTCGAATACATGCGCCAGGCAGCGATATCGCCGCTGATGCTGTCGAATTTCCTGTTCTACATGCGGCAGGGCTATTTCGACCTCAACGCCGACGAGAAGCCGTTCCTCCACACCTGGACGCTTTCGATCGAGGAGCAGTTCTATCTGCTGGCTCCGATCCTGCTGATTCTGCTGTTTCGACTGGGCAAGGGGAAATTCGGTGCGCTCGCCGTCGCGATTGCGATTCCGTTGGGCGTGGCCTCTCTCGTGGGGGCGATCGCTTACACGGTCGTCGATGGGCGCAATCCGGCGTTCTACTTTCCGCAGTGGCGCGCCTGGGAGTTCATCGTTGGCGGCCTGATCGGTGGCGGGCTCGCGGGGGTGGTGAGACGCGCGCCACGCGCCATGACCGACGTCATGGGCCTTGCCGGGCTCGCGCTCATCGTCATCGCCGTCACCACGTTCGATGCCAGGACGCCGTATCCGTCATGGCGCGCGATATTGCCGGTGGCGGGCGCGGCGCTGGTCATCCTGTCCGGCCTCGCGAACCCGCAAAACCTGGCGGCGCGCCTGCTGTCGCTGCGCTGGATGGTCTTCATCGGGCTCGTATCCTACAGCTGGTATCTCTGGCACTGGCCAATCCTGTCGTACCTGCGCATCCTTCGGCTCGGCGAATTGTCACTCATCCCCGATCTGCTTGGCGGCGGCATATTCTCACTTCTGCTGGCATGCTTGACCTACCGATATATCGAGCAGCCGATCCGCCGCTGGCGGCAGGCGAATCGCGCCGCCATTCGTCCGGGCCGCATCGTCGCCGCCGGTGTCGCCGCGTGTGTCGCCGTCGCGGCGCTCGGACTGGCCAGCGGCTATGCCGGTTACCGGTTGACGGATTCACATGTCCAGGCGCGCTACGGCACCGAGGGTGTTGGCGTGCTCGACAACGGCTGCGTGGTGTTTCGGGCGAGCGATTTCAAGGAAAGCTGTCTCGGCGGGCGATTCGGGCTGCTGATCGGCGACTCGCACGCGCAAGCCTATGCGCCGAGCTTGACCCGCAGTTTCGACCAGGCGGGCGTGTGGCTGGTGTCGCTGGCGCGGCCGGGCTGCCAGCCGGTTCTGTTCTCGCCGGACGAGCGCAAGAAGCGTCCGCACGGCTGCATCAGCATGCTGCCTCCGTTCGAGCGCATCCTCGAAAAGCGCGACCGCATCGCTTTTGTGATCTTCGCTTCGCTGTGGCCCTATGAGCTCGATCCGAAGGAAATGTCGGACCTGGTCGCGCAATTCGATCCGAACACGCGCGTGCTGCTGATGGGGCCTGGGCCACTCTTCAACAACTCAAGTCTCGACTGCGTTGTGCTGTCCGACCGCTATGGCGCAAACCGCGACCGCTGCCTTCGCGAGCGCGCCGGATTGGACAAGGCCTACGAGGCGCGAGTCGCCGTACTGAAATCGATTGCCGCGCGGTACCCCAATGTCCGGTATCTTGATCCGAAAGACGCGTTCTGCGACGCGCGCGCCTGCAAACCATTCGACGGCGATACGGTGTACTTCCGCGATGCCGGCCACGTGCTGCCGTCCGGCGCCGATCGCGTCATCGCGGCGTTCAAGCCGGAGTTCGCGTGGCTCGCCGGAAAATGAAAGAGCGCCGCTCAGTCCAGCTTCGGAATTTTTGCCCGCTCGATGATCTTCGCATAGCGCGCGAAATCCGCCTTGAATTGAGCGGCGAACTCGGCGGGCGCGTTGCCAACCGGCTCCTGGCCAACCGCAAGCACACGTTCGCGCACCTGCGGCTCGGCGACCACCTTAGCCACAGCCCGCTGGATTTCCGTCACGATGTCGGGCGGGGTGCCGGCCGGCACGAACATGCCCATCCAATTGCCTTCTTCGAAGCCCGCAACGCCTTCCTCGCCTATGGTCGGCACGTTGGGCAGTTGCGCCATTCGCTTGCGGCCGGTGATCCCCAGTGGCCGGACGAGATTGCCCTGGATGGCCGCGAGGCCGTTCGCTTGCGGCAGGAACGCAAGGTGGACGTCACCCGCGATCATGGCGGTGATCATGGGCGCGTCGCCACGATAGGGAACATGCAGAAGGTCGATCCCGGCCGAGCTCTTGAGCAATTCCGCAAGCAGATGCAGCGATGAGCCCGGTCCGCTCGAGGCGTAGTTCATGCTGCCGGGTTTGGCTTTGGCCTGCGCGATCAACTCGCGCAGCGTCGTAGCTGGGTGTTTGGACGACCCGCAGACGAGCGTCTGGCTGGTGATCACCATGGTGACCGGCACGAAATCCTTGATCGCATCGAACGGCAGTGACTTGTAGAGCGGCACGGCGCTCGCGAGCGCGCGGGTGTGCAGCAGAATGGTGTAACCGTCCGGCGTGGCCTTCGCGACGACGTCGGCGCCGACGTTGCCGCCGGCGCCCGGCCGGTTGTCGATCACCACCGGCTGTTTAGTCAGCTCCGACAGCTTGTTTCCGACGATCTGGGCCACCACGCTGACGCCGCCGCCCGGGGCATAGGGCACGACGATGCGGACGGTGCGGTTCGGCCAGACTTGCGCAGACGCAGTTTCGGCGACGGTGCACGCCGCAAGCGCGATGGAGAGCGCAATGAATGGCATTTTCATCTTTGCCTCCCGACGTGATGCGCCGCGCGTTCATCGGCGGGCTTTGACTACCCTCGCAGCGCCGTTCAGTCCAGTTTCGGAATTTTCGCGTCGGCGATGACTTTGGCAAACCGGGCGATGTCGGCGCGATACACCGCGTTGAGCTGTTCCGGCGTGCCGCCGGCCGGCTCGTTGCCGGCGGAGCGCAGGCGCTCGACCACGTCCGGCGCCTTCAGCACCTCGATCATTTCCCGGTTCAGGCGCATGACGATGTCGCGCGGCGTGCCGGCCGGCGCGAACAGGCCGTACCAGGAATCCGCTTCCAGGCCTTTGACCCCGGCTTCCAGCAAGGTCGGTACCTCCGGCAGCGCCGGCGAGCGCCTTTGTCCGGTGACGGCGAGTCCCTTGACCTGACCGTTCTTGACTTGAGGGACGCCAGTGCCGGCCGGCATGAAGCCGATCTGCACGTCGCCCGCCAGCAGCGCCGTGAACATTGGGGCGTCGCCGCGGTAGGGGATGTGCGCGATGTCGAGCCCGGCACTGTACTTGAATTGCTCCGTGAGCAGGTGCAACGGAGCACCCAGGCCGCTTGAGCCATAGTTCATCGTGCCCGGTTTCGCCTTGGCAAGCGCAATCACATCCTGGATCGTTGCGGCCTGCATCTTTGGCGAGCCCACCAGCACGAACGGGTTGGCGGCGACCTGCACGACCGGCTCGAAGGCCTTGAGCGGGTCGAACGGCAGCGTCTTGTAAAGCGCAGCGCTGATCGCCAGCGCGTTGACGGTGATAAGCACCGTGTAGCCGTCGGGGGCCGCCTTGGCGACCGCGTCGGCACCCAGGGTGCCGCCGGCGCCCGGGCGATGCTCGACCAGCACCGGCTGTCCGATTCGCTCCGACAGCTTGTTGCCGACGATCCGCGCCATCGTGTCGACGCCGCCGCCCGCCGGGAACGGCACCACGAGGCGGACCGGGCGGTTAGGGTAAGCTTGGGCGAGCGCAGGTGCCGCGATCAGCGCGCTCAACACGAGCGCCATCGCAATCCGGACGAGCTTCATGCATTCCCTCCCTGACACCATCACCCTTCGACGCTAGGCCTTTCGGCCGAGGCTTCAGGGTGACGGATCGGGGTCGGGGTGTAAAGCCGAGCGCTATTCCGCCGCGGCGCGCTTCGGACCGGCGTGCACCGAGGTGATGTAGTCCATCGCTGCCTGCACGCCGCCCTTCTTGTGCGGAATGCCGGCGAGCGACAACGCCATCTCGGTGATGCCGAGCGCGCCGACCAGCGTGCCGTCGTTGATGTCGCCGAGGTGGCCGATGCGGAAGTACTTGCCCGTGTAGGGCCCGAAGCTGGCGCCATACGCGATGCTGAAGGTGTCGAGCGCGAGCGCGCGGAACTTATCGGCGTCGTGGCCTTCGGGCAGCAGGATCGCGGTGATGGTCGGCGAATGCTGCCTGGCGTTCTTGTTGAGGTTCTCGAGACCCCAGGCGGCCACCGCGCGGCGGGTCGCCTCGGCGAGCCGCTCGTGGCGCGCGAACACGTTGTCGAGGCCTTCCTCGTGCAGCATTTCGACGCCGACAACGAGACCGTGCAGCATTTGCGTGGCCGGGGTGTACGGGAAGAAGCCGATCTTGTTCATCGTCAGCATGTCGTCCCAGGCGAAGAACGACTTCGGCATCTGCGACTTCTCGCTAGCCTTGATTGCCTTGTCGCTGATAGCGTTGAACGACATGCCGGGCGGCAGCATCAGGCCCTTCTGCGCGCCGCCGATCGAAACGTCGACGCCCCATTCATCGTGCCGGTAGTCGGCCGAAGCGAGCGACGAGATGGTGTCGACCATGAACAGCGCCGGATGGCCCGCGGCGTCGATCGCCTTGCGGATCTCCGCGATCGGCGTCAGCGCACCGGTCGAGGTCTCGTTGTGCAGGACGCAGACCGCCTTGATCTCCTTGCTCTTGTCTTCGCGCAGCTTGGCTTCGACCGCCTTCGGATCGATGCCCTGGCGCCAGTCGGTCGCGATGAACTCAGGCTTCAGGCCGATGCGCTCGGCCATCTTCTTCCACAGCGTCGCGAACTGGCCGGTTTCCACCATCAGCACACGGTCGCCCGGCGACAGCGTGTTGACCAGCGCGCCTTCCCACGCGCCGGTGCCGGTCGCGGTGTAGATGATCACCGGGTTGGTGGTCTTGAAGATGGTCTTGATGCTTTCCAGCGCCCGCTTCGCCAGCTTGGCGAACTCCGGGCCGCGATGGTCGATGATCGGGGTGTCCATCGCGCGCAGGACGCGGTCCGGCAGCGGCGTCGGCCCGGGAATCTGCAGAAAGTGGCGCCCGGGATTGCGTGCGGAATTCTGGGCCATCGTCGAAAAGCTCCGGCTGGAATGAGGGGATTCTGGCCGGGACAAACACCGGATGCAGCGCCCCGGTCAAGCCCCCAATCCGTATCGGTCAATCGGAATTGGCCGCCGAAAGTTCGCGGTTAACGCGCGATTCCGAGCTTTTCGATCACGCCGGTCCAACGCGCCACATATTGAGCCACGGTCGTGGTGAATTCCTCGGGCGTGCCGCCGATGGCCTTGTTGGCCATCGTCGCAAGCCGCTCCCGCATGACGTCGGTCTTCACAACCTTGGCAATCTCGCGGTTGAGGCGTTCGACGATCGGCCGCGGGGTCTGCGCCGGCGCGGCGAGGCCGAGGATCGTCCCGACGAAGAAGCCCGGCGAGATTTCCCCGAACGACGGCGTGTCGGGCAATAGCGGATCGCGGCCCGTTGAGGATACCGCCAGCGCCCGCATTTTTCCGCCGTTCACCAGCGGGGCAATCGTGAGCATGGAGTTAATCGCCATGTCGACACGTCCGCCGATCACGTCGTTGATCGGTCCCGCGCCGCCCGGATAGGGCACGTGCGTCCACTTCACGCCGAATCGCTCCTGGCAGACCTCGCCGATCAGGTGCTGGGTTGAACCCACTCCGGTGCTGCTGAACGTGATCTTTCCCGGACTTTGCTTCGACACTTCCAGCACGTGGGCGAACGACTTCACGGGATGATCGGGCGGGATCGCGATGGCGAAGCTCGATTCGCTGATCTGGCAGATGAACGCGAAGTCCTTCACCGCGTCGAACTTGATGGTGCGGGCATAGAGGCCAGGCAGCGTGGTGTGACCGCCGGTGACGAACAGCAGCGTGTTGCCGTCGGGCACGGCGCGCGCGACATATTCGCCGGCGATCAGTCCGCCGGCGCCGGCGCGCGGCTCCATGACAAAATTGCGCTCGATCGCGGCGCCGACGCGATCGCCGATCAAGCGGCCCAACGTGTCGGCCTGCCCACCGTGCAGCGTAGGCAGGATCACCCTGATGGGGCCGGATGGCAGATCGGATGCCTGCGCGCGGGCAATCGCGGGCGCCATCGGAATGAATGCGGCGGAAAGGCCGAACTGAAGGATGGTTCGGCGGCTGTGAGTGATCGCGCGCGACCGCGACGCCATGACTGTCCTCCCACCTTGCTGCCCGCCTGCATCGGCGAGCGTTGCCCTGGCGTGGCCGCGTCAATAAGGTCGAGGCCTCGCCGGATTTTAGTTTCGCAATCAAAGCACGGCTCATCCTTATGACAAAGCCAATCTTCCGCGCCGACCATTGCGGCAGTCTCATTCGTCCCGAAAAATTGCGCAGGGCTCGCATCGATCGCTTGCACGGCAAGATCAACGACGCCGAGCTCAACGCGATCGAGGACGCGGCAATTCTCGACGTGCTGAAGATGCAGCGCGACGCCGGCATACAAATCTATTCCGACGGCGAATTCCGCCGCGCGTTCTGGCTGTCCGCGATCTCCGACAAATTCTTCCACGGCTTCGAGGACCGCGGTATCGATTACGTCCGCTATCCCACGCTGGTCGGCAAGGATGTCGCGGACCGCGAGGAATTCGTGCCGCAGTATCCCGTGGTCGTGGACAAGCTGCGCGTCAAAGGCAGGATCACCGGCGACGAAATCAAGTTCATGAAGAAGCATTCGCCCGGCGCGTTCAAGATGACGCTACCGAGTCCGGTCACGCTTGCTCCGACGCAGTATCGCCGCGGCATCAGCGACCGTGTCTATCCGGCGTGGCAGGATTTCTTCGAGGACTTCACGCGGCTGATGGCGGATGAGGTCAAGGCCATCGCCGACGATGGTGTCACCTACATCCAGGTCGACGCGCCGGGCTACAGCCGCTTCATCGTGCCGGAGCGGTTGAAGGAGCAGGTGCTCGACAAGGGTCTCGATCCGAAGAAGGAACTCGACATTGTGCTGGCCGCCGAGAACACATTACTGCGTGCGGCCAAGCGCGATGGCGTAACGGTCGCGGTGCACATCTGCCTCGGCACCTACATCCTCGGGCCGCAGGGTCCGCTTGGCGGCGCGGGCTCGACTTACGAGGCGCCGACCGTCGGCCGGATCATCGAGGCCCTGGATGCCGACACGTTCCTGATCGAATATTCCGAGCGCTCCGGCGCGCTCGAACTCGCTGCGTGACGTGCCCAAGAACAAGATCATTTCGCTCGGCCTCATCAACATCCGCGATCCGCAGGTCGAGACGGTGGATGGCCTGAGACAGAAGCTTGACACCGCCGCGAAGTTCGTGCCGATGGAAAATCTCGGCATCTGCCCGAACTGCGGCTTCTCCGGCGCCGGCGCCGACGCCTGGATCAGCGAGGACACCCAGCGGCGCAAGCTCGACGTGATGGTCGAGACGGCGCGGCGCGTGTGGGGTTAGCACGCCCAGATCGAAGGGCGATTCGCCTCATAACGGCGCTGCATTTTCCGTTATGGCAAATAGCCGCCGCGCCCCTTTGAAGCACCGATCTGACCCGCTACGCTGACCAAGCTTGAGCCTTGGAGGCGAGCATGAGGCGGCGGGAATTCATCGCGGCACTCGGCGGCGCGGCGGCGATGCCTCCTGCGGCGCGCGCGCAGCAGGGCGAGCGCCTGCGCCGCATCGCGGTGTTCAGCAATCGGTCCGCGGACGATCCGGATTGGCAGGATCGCATGGCGGCCTTTCATCAGGGCCTGCAGGAGTTGGGATGGGTCGTCGGGCGCAACATTCGGATCGAGCACCGCGTCGGTTTCGGCGACGGCGAATTCTTGCGCCGGCGCGCGGCCGAGCTGGTGGCGCTGGCGCCGGATGCCATCGTGGTCAATGGAAACTCGCCGCTGACGCCGCTGCTGCAGGCGACGCGCCAGCTGCCCGTCGTGTTCGTGAATGTCGACGATCCCGTCGGCGCCGGCTTCGTCGCGAGCCTGGCGCGGCCGGGAGGCAACGCCACCGGATTTACCCTGTCCGAATTTGGCATGAGCGGGAAATGGCTGGAACTGCTCAAGCAGATCGCGCCCGGGGTGAAGCGTGCGGCGGTGCTGCGCGATGCCGCCACCTCCCTCGGCGTTGCACAGTTCGCCGTCCTGTCCGCGGCAGCGCACTCGATCGGGGTCGTGGTGAGCCCGATCGACGAACGCGAGCCGCATGGCATCGAACGCGGCGTCGCGGCATTCGCAAGCGGACCCGGCGCAGGACTGGTCCTGGCCTCGGGCGCAGTCGGCCTTCGTCACCGCGAGCTGATCATCGCGCTAGCCGCCCGCCACCGGTTGCCGGCGATCTACCCCTACCGCCACTTCCCGACCGGCGGCGGGCTGATGTCCTACGGCGCCGACACGATCGACGGGTATCGGCGCGCCGCCGGCTACCTCGATCGCATCCTCAAGGGCGAGAAGCCGGCTGAGCTGCCGGTGCAGCAGCCGACCAAGTTCGAGCTGGTGATCAACCTCAAGACCGCGAAGGCGCTCGGCCTCACCGTGCCGCCGGCGCTGCTGGCGACCGCCGACGAGGTGATCGAGTGAGGTGCGGTGTCCCGCTCCCTCGCGCATGATCCTGCGCATGACAGCCGCATAGGAAAGCCTGTCGCGCAGTTGCCTTGGCGCGCCCGCCGAAAACGCGATTATAAGGGATCGCCGGATTGAGCCGGCATGCAGGAGACACGGCGTGGCGGAACGCCTGATGCCGGGACTGGAGCGGCGGCTCAAGGCCGAGATCGCGGGCGGCGTCCATTTCGACCGCTTCACGCGTGGCCGTTACGCGACCGACGCCTCCCACTACCAGATCATGCCGCTCGGCGTGGTGACGCCGAAGACGATCGACGAGGCGGAGCGGGCGATTGCGCTCGCGCGCGAGGAGGGCGTCAGCGTGCTGCCGCGCGGCGGTGGGTCTTCGCAGGCCGGACAGACGGTCAACAACTCGCTGGTGATCGACTGCTCGAAGCATCTCAATCGCGTGCTCGATCTCGATGTGGCCGGCCGCCGCTGCCGCGTCGAGCCCGGCATCGTGCTCGACGATCTCAATCGCCGACTCAAGCCGCATGGGCTGTGGTTCCCGGTCGACGTCTCGACCGCGTCACGCGCCACCATCGGCGGCATGACCGCGAATAATTCCTGCGGCGGCCGCTCGCTGCGCTACGGCAACACGCGCGAGAACGTGCTCTCGGTCGACGCCCTCCTGGCCGACGGCAGCAAAGCGCACTTCGGGCCCGTTGCGGCAGACTTGTCCGACCTGCCGGAGTTGTCGCCGCTCAAGCCGCTGGCGCGCGACCTGTTCGCGCTGGGCACCCGCGAGGCCGATGAGATCGCGGCGCGCTTTCCCAAGGTGCAGCGCCGCGTCGGCGGCTACAACATCGATGCGCTGGTGCCGGGGAGGAACGACGTCAACCTCGCGCACATCCTGGTCGGTTCGGAAGGCACGCTGGCGTTCTCCACCGCGGTCGAATTGAAACTCTCGCCGGTGCTCGGCCGCCGCGCGGTCGGCGCCGTTCACTTCGGCAGCTTCCACGAAGCAATGGCGGCGGCGCAGCACATCGTCAAGCTCGCTCCGATCGCGGTGGAATTGGTCGAACTCGACCATGATCGCGCTCGCCCGCGAGATCGCCATGTTCCGCCCGACGCTGGAGGCGTTCGTGCGCGGCGAGCCCGCCGCGCTGCTGCTGGTGGAATTCGCGGAAGCCGAATGGGATGAGAATGAACGCCGCCTGGCGCGGTTGCATGAGCTGGTGGGCGATCTCGGCTTCAACTGGAAGCACGCCGGCGATTATTGGGGCGGCGTGGTCGATGTGCTCGATCCCAAGCTCCAGGCCGCGATCACAGAGCTGCGCACTGCCGGCCTCAACATCATGATGTCGATGAAGGACGCGGGAAAGCCGATTTCCTTCGTCGAGGACTGCGCGGTGCCGCTCGATCATCTCGCCGACTACACCGCGCGCCTCACCGACGTGTTTCACAAGAACGGTACGACCGGCACCTGGTATGCACACGCCTCGGTTGGCTGCCTGCACGTGCGGCCGATCCTCAATCTGCGGCTCGATAAGGACGTCAAGGCGATGCGCAACATCGCCGAGCGGGCGTTCGCGTTCGTCCGCGAATACAAGGGCTCGCACTCCGGCGAGCATGGCGACGGCCTGGTGCGCTCGGAGTTCAACGAGCCGATGTTCGGCGCGCGGCTTGCGCGCGCGTTCGAGGAGGTGAAGGACCGCTTCGATCCGGAGGGACTGTTCAACCCCGGCAAGATCGTGCGCGCGCCGAAGTTCGACGACCGGACCAATTTCCGCTATGCGCCGGGCTACACCGCGCAGAAGATGACGGCGCAGCTCGACTGGTCGGCCTATCCGGGCGCCGGCGGCGGTTTCCAGGGCGCCGTCGAGATGTGCAACAACAACGGCGCCTGCCGCGCCTCCGCCGGCGGAGTGATGTGCCCGAGCTATCGCGTTACCCGCGACGAGCGCGACGTCACGCGCGGCCGCGCCAACTCGCTGCGGCTCGCGATCACCGGCCAGCTTGGGCCGGACGCCTTTACGTCCGACGAAATGGCCGACACGATGAAGCTCTGCGTGTCGTGCAAGGGCTGCCGCCGCGAATGCCCGACCGGCGTCGACATGGCGCGCATGAAGATCGAGGTGCAGGCGGCGCGGGCGGCCAAATACGGGCTATCGCTGCACGAGCGGCTGGTTGGCTATCTGCCGCGCTACGCGCGCTATGCGGCGAGGGTGCCATGGCTGCTGAATTTGCGTGACGCGCTGCCGGTGGCGGCAAAACTGTCTGAGGCGATTGCGGGATTCAGCACGCGCCGCACGTTGCCAAAGTGGCGCTCCGATGTGTTCCGCGACCCGCCGGGCAAGATGGCGGGGCAAAGAGAGGTCGTGCTTTTCGCCGACACCTTCAACCGCTACTTCGAGCGGGAGAACATCGATGCCGCGCTCGCTGTCCTCGCGGCGGGCGGTTATCAAGTCCACATGGCTGCGCCCGCGGACAATTCGTCACGGCCGCTGTGCTGCGGCCGCACGTTCCTCTCCATTGGTAAGGTCGATCAGGCGCGCAAGGAGGCGGAGCGCACGCTCGCGGCGCTCATGCCCTATGTCTCGCGCGGCACGCCGGTGGTGGGCCTGGAGCCGAGCTGCCTGCTCAGCTTCCGAGACGAGGTGCCGGCGATGATCAAGGACGAGCGCGCGCAGCGGCTTGCTGCCCGCTCGCTGACCTTTGAGGAGTTCCTGGCGCGCGAAGCGCAAGAAGGGCGACTCAGGCTGCCGCTCAAGAAGATCGCCGAGCGCGCGCTGCTGCACGGCCATTGCCACCAGAAGGCGTTCGATGCGCTGAGCCCGGTCGAGGAGGTGCTCAAGCTCATCCCCGAACTCGAGGTTGAGACCGTGGAATCGAGCTGCTGCGGCATGGCGGGCAGCTTCGGCTACAATTCCGAGACGATTGATATATCGCTGGCGATGGGTGAGCTGTCGCTGTTGCCGGCGGTGCGCAGGGCGCCCGCCGATGCGATCATCGTGGCCGACGGCACGTCGTGCCGTCACCAGATCCATGACGGCGCCGGGCGCGACGCGCTCCACGTCGCGCGCGTGCTGGCGATGAGTCTGGCTGGCAACCCTTAAGCGCCGTCATGGCCGGGCTTGTCCCGGCCATCCACGCCTTGTTTGATGATAGAAGCAAGAAAGACGTGGATGCGCGGGTCAAGCCCGCGCATGACGATGGAGAGGATTACCACTATGCCACTTCCACTGCTGCCGACGTCGCTGATCGGCTCGTATGCGCAGCCGGACTGGCTGATCGACCGCAAGAACCTCGCCGCCCGTTTTCCGCCGCGCGTGCGCGCCAAGGAGTTGTGGCGGCCCGCACCGGAATTCCTCGACCAGGCGCAGGACGACGCGACGCTTCTCGCCATCCATGATCAGGAGCGCGCCGGGCTCGACATCATCACCGACGGCGAGATGCGGCGCGAAAGCTATTCCAACCGCTTTGCGACTGCGCTGGAGGGCGTCGACATCGACAATCCGGGAACAGCGCTTGACCGCTCGGGTCACCCCAATCCGGTGCCGCGCGTCACCGGCAAGGTGCGGCGAAAGCATCCGGTCGAAGTCAAAGACGTCGAGTTCCTGCGCGCCAACACGCATCGCCCTATCAAGATCACGGTGCCTGGTCCCTTCACGATGTCGCAGCAGGCGCAGAACGACTTCTACAAGGACCCGGAAGAGATGGCGCTTGACTATGCCGTCGCGGTGAACGCCGAGATCAAGGACCTGTTCGCGGCTGGCGCCGATATCGTGCAGATCGACGAGCCGTACATGCAGGCGCGGCCCGACAAGGCGCGCGAATACGGCTTCAAGGCCTTCAACGCGGCGCTCAGCGGCATCAAGGGTGCGACGGCGGTGCACATCTGCTTCGGCTACGCTGCCGTCATCCACGTGCGGCCGGAGGGCTATTCGTTCCTCCCGGAGTTCGCGCACTCGCCGGTGCAGCAGGTCTCGATCGAGACCGCGCAGTCGAATCTCGACGTCTCGGTGCTCGAAAAGCTGCCGGGAAAGACCATCATCCTCGGCGTGCTGGACTTGTCCGACATGGCGATCGAAACGCCGGAAAAGGTCGCCGCGAGAATCCGCCGCGCGCTGAAATATGTCCCGGCGGAACGCGTCGTGGTGGCGCCTGACTGCGGCATGAAATATCTGCCGCGTGACGTCGCGTTCGGAAAAATGTGCGCGATGGTCGAGGGTGCGAAAATCGTACGGAAGGAGTTGCAGAGGTAGTTGCCGTTTGCATTCTCTTCGTCGTCATTCCGGGGCGCGAGCCTAAAGCGCGTTCACGCGCGTCCATAGCCCGTCGAAGACGGGCGTAAACGCCCTGAAGGACGCGCTATGGCCCGCGAACCCGGAATCCATAATCACCACGGGGAGTATGGATTCCGGGTCCGCGCTTGCGCGCGTCCCGGAATGACGGAAACTCGCTATCCCCGCTTTTGCGCGAATCCGCCCACTGAAATCATTGGCGAATAAAAAATCTATCCCCGGTCTGGAATCCGGTCCCATATTGATCGCGCTTTGCTCGATCGAGGGCGCTGTCATGAGGCGATCTGATGGTGGAGCAGGGTGCGGTCCCTCCGGACAGGTTCTCGCAAGACCTGGACTGGGGCGGCGACGGGGCTCCCCCCGGGGACACTACGATCCCCTGCCAGGAGCATGGCTGACGGACGAGGCTAGGCCTCGACGAAAAGCGGGGCCCGGAGCTGAAAAAGACCGCGGTGGAGCGCCGGCAGGCGGCACGCTCTCCGTCAATGAGCGTGGTCGCCGAAAGGCGAAATCTAAGGAACGCCTCCCGGCGCTCCGCTTCCCTCGCTTGAAAGAGGGAGGAGACGACAAGAAAGGCGGCGCGGCGCCTCAAGTCCGCGAGCGATGACGTATGGCTGTTTGACAATTGAATCGGGGTTCGTGCGACAACCACCATTGTCGTCCCCGCGAAAGCGGGGACCCAATAAACACCTGTGGTTACTGGGTCCCGGCTCTCGCTATCGCTCGGCCGGGACGACAGCCGGAGTGCTTAGCTCTCCACCAGAAAATCGAAGTCGCAGCCCTTCTCCGCTTGCGTCACCGTGTCGATATAGAGCCGTGTATAGCCGCGTTTGGGTTTCGGCGGCGCCTTCCACTGCGCCTTGCGCCTCGCAAGTTCGGCGGCATCGACCTTGAGGTTCAACCCCCGGCCTTTGACGTCGAGGCTTATGACGTCGCCGTCCTTCACCAGCGCGAGCGGACCGCCGACCGCGGCCTCAGGGCTGATGTGCAGCACCACGGTGCCGAACGCCGTGCCGCTCATGCGCGCATCGGAAATGCGCACCATGTCCTTGAGCCCCTTCGAGCCGAGCTTCTTCGGAATCGGCAGCGCGCCGGCCTCCGGCATGCCGGGCGCGCCGACCGGCCCGGCGTTGCGCAGCACCATCACCGACTGCGGCGTCACATTGAGATTGGGATCGTCGATCCGCGCTTCAAGCTCGTCGAGCGAGTTGAACACCACCGCGGGCCCTTCGTGCTGGAACAGGTCCGGCGTCGCAGCGGCGATCTTGATGGCGGCGCCTTGCGGCGCAAGGTTGCCCTTGAGCATCGCGATCGCCGCGCCCTTCACGACGGGATTGTCGAGCGGGCGGATCACCTTGTCGTCGACATAGGGCGGCCAGCGCTTGATCACGTCGCCGATCGTCTCGCCGTTGACAAGCTTGGCGGACAGATCGAGATGATCCTTCAGCCGCCGCCACAGCGCAGGCAGGCTGCCGGCGGCATGGAAATCCTCCATGAAGTTCATGCCGGCCGGCTTGAGATCGAGCAGCGTCGGCACGTCGCGGCCGACGCGGTCGAGTTCGTCGAGGTCGTATGTGATGCCGGCACGGCCGGCGATGGCGGCGAGATGAACCAGTGCGTTGGTCGAGCCGGAGATTGCCTGCAGCACCACCGAGGCATTCTTCAACGCGGACTTGGTGAGGAGATCGCTCGGCTTCGGCGTACCGGTCTTCGCCATCGTGACGGCATGCGCGCCGACCGCTTCCGAGAACCTCGCGCGATCGGACGATACGGCGGGCGCGGTGCCGGTGCCCGGCAGCATGAAGCCCAACGTCTCGGCCATGCAGGCCATGGTCGAGGCGGTGCCCATCACCATGCAGGTGCCGGACGTCGGCATAAGCTGGTCGTGGGCACGGCCGAGCTCCGGCCCCTCCAGCGAGCCGGCGCGGAATGCGGCCCACAGCCGGCGGCAGTCGGTGCATGCGCCGAGCCGGGTGCCCTCGTGGCGGCCTGCCAGCATCGAGCCGACGTTCACGACGATGGCCGGCATGTTGGCACTGATCGCGCCCATCAGCTCGGCGGGGATGGTCTTGTCGCAGCCGCCGATCAGCACCACGGCGTCGAGCGGCAGGTTGGCGACCATCTCCTCGACGTCCATCGCCATCAGATTGCGCATCAGCAGGGAGGACGGTCCCGCGAATGCCTCATGAATGGAAATGGTCGGGAAGATGAAGGGAAGCCCGCCGGCGAGTCGCACGCCCTTCGCCACGGCGTCCGCGACCTGCGGGGCAGTCTTGTGACAGGGATTGAAGTCGGACGCGGTGGACAGCACGCCCACGATCGGCCGCTCCAGTGCGTCGTCGGTGTAGCCGGCGCCCTTGAGGAAGCCGCGCCGCAGGAACAGCGCGAATTCCTCATCGCCATACCGGGAGAGCCGGGACCGCAGACCTTTTTTCGCCATTGCATCGTCCTTTGCGTGTGGACGCCATTGCTCAAATTGGACGCCGCTGAGTCAACAGCGAAAATGCACCGGCCGCAAATGCGGGCATGCCCGCGTCGCCGCGGTTCGTTATAGTGAGCGCGGCAGGAGGCCGGATGGGCACTGGATTGAGATATTTCGCCGTCGTTGCGATGCTGGCGCTGTCGCCCGCGCAGGCGCAGCAGCTCGACAAGGTTACCTTCGCGACCAACTGGGTGGCGCAGGCCGAGCACGGCGGCTTCTACCAGGCGGTGGCCGACGGCACCTACCGCAAGCACGGCCTCGATGTGACCATTTTGCCCGGCGGGCCCAACGTGAACCACCGCCTGCAACTGCTCGCCGGCCGCATCGAATTCTACATGAGCGCCAACACGCTGCAGGCGTTCGACGCCGTGGAGCGCAACATTCCGACGCTGGCCATCGCCGCGGTCTTCCAGAAGGACCCCCAGGTGCTGCTGGCGCACCCCGACCAGGGCATCGAGAAATTCGATGACCTGAAGAAGCTGACGCTGTTCGTCTCCAAGGAAGGCATGGCGTCGTACTTCCAGTGGATGAAGCGCGACTTCGGATTCAACGAAAATCAGGTCAAGCCGTACACCTTCAATCCGCAGCCGTTCATCGCCGACAAGCGTTCCGCGATGCAGGGCTATGTGACGTCGGAACCGTACGCGGTCGAGACCCAGGCGAAGTTCAGGCCGAAGATATTCCTGCTCGCCGACCAGGGCTTCGACAGCTATTCGACGCTGATCGAAACTCGCCGCGACATCGTCGAGAAAAATCCAGCGATGGTGCAGCGCTTCATCGACGCATCGATGATCGGCTGGGCGAACTATCTCTACGGCGACAACAAGGTCGCGAACGAGCGCATCAAGCGCGACAATCCGGAAATGACCGACGCCGCGATCGCCTATTCGATCGCGCGAATGAAGGAATATGGCATCGTCGATTCTGGCGACACGCTGAAACTCGGCATCGGCGCGATGAGCGATGTGCGGATGAAGAGCTTCTTCGACCGGATGGTGCGCGCCGGCGTGGTGAAGGCGAATATCGACTACCGCAAGTCCTACAGCCTGCAGTTCGTCAACAAGGGCGTGGGCAACGACCTGCGGCCGAAATAGGAATGAGGGAGCGGCTCATGCGTGTGTTTCTGCCCCTGCTGTTCTGCATCACACTGTCGGCCGCGGCATCCGCCCAAGAGTTCTACCCGAACCGGCCGATCAAGCTGCTGATCCCGTTTCCGCCGGCCGGCATCACCGATCTGTCGGGCCGGCTGATCGCCGAAGGGTTGCGCGCCAGGTTCAACCAGCCGGTCGTGGTCGAGAACAAGCCCGGCGGCAACGGCGTCATCGGCCTGCGCGAGCTTTTGAGATCGGAGCCGGACGGCTACACGCTGATGGTCGGCAACGTCGGCTCCGTGGTGCTGAACTACGCGCTGGATTCGAAGGTCGGTTTCGACCCGATGAAGGACGTGGTGCCGATTGCCGGCACTGCCGAATACTCGACCACCATGGTGGTCAACAAAAACGTCCCGGCCAATTCGGTGAAGGAATTCATCGCCTATGCCAAGGAGCGTCAGGGCCAGCTCACTTATGGCTCGACCGGCGAAGGCTCGATGGCGAATCTCGCCACCATGCTGTTCATGAAGCAGACCGGCGTGAAGATGGTGCATGCGCCCTATCGCGGCGGGCCGTTGGCGCTGAACGATCTGATCGCGGGTCACATCCAACTCATCATCGAGGTGTCGCCGGTGGTCAACGAGCAGGTGCGCGCCGGAACCATCAAGGGATTTGCCGTCAGCAGCCCGTACCGCCAACCGCAGCTTCCCGACGTGCCGACGTTCGAACAGGCTGGCGTCCCTGGCGTGGTGGTGACGGGCTGGCTCGGCATCTACGGGCCGCCCGGCATACCCGCCGCCGTGCGCGACAAGCTCGGCGCGGCGATCGTCGAGATCGTCAAGCAGCCTGACATGGTGGCGAAGCTGCGCGCCATCAGCTTCGAGCCGACCGGGCAAGGCGTGCAGGAGTTCACCACCCACCACGCCGCCGAGGTCAAGCGCTGGGTCGCGTTCTACACCGAAGTCGGATTGCGGAAGTAGATGGCGATTTCGTCGGGTCCCATCGTCGCGCTGCGCGGCGTCAGCAAGACATTCGGCAGCGGCGTCGTCGCGCTCGACAACCTCGACCTCGACGCGCGTGACGGCGAATTTCTTTCGCTGCTCGGACCGTCCGGCTGTGGCAAATCGACGGCGCTGCGGATCATCGCGGGCCTGAGCGAACCGACGCGCGGCGCCGTGACGTGGGCCGGCGGGGGCCAGGACGGCGCGAAAGACATCGGCTTTGTGTTCCAGGAGCCGACCTTGATGCCCTGGGCGACGGTGTTCGCGAATGTTTTCCTTCCATTGAAGCTCGCCGGCGTCGGCAAGGACGAAGCCGCGCCGCGCATCATGGAGACGCTTTCGCGCGTCGGCCTTCGCGAATTCGCCGACGCCTATCCGCGCCAGCTCTCCGGCGGTATGCGGATGCGCGTCTCGATCGCGCGGGCGCTCGTCACCGCGCCGCGTGTCCTGCTGATGGACGAGCCATTTGCCGCGCTCGACGAGATTACGCGGTTCAAGCTCAACGACGATCTGACCGCGCTGTGGTGCGAGCTGCGCATGACGGTGGTGTTCGTCACCCACTCGGTGTTCGAGTCGGTCTATCTCTCGCAGCGCGTGGTGGTGATGTCGGCGCGGCCCGGCCGCGTGTTCGCCGAGCTGGCGATCGATGCACCCTCTCGTGATGCGGGCTTTCGCACCTCCGCCGAATACGCCGGCCATTGCCGCGTTGCGTCGGATGCCCTCGGCCGTGCGATGCAGGCGAGCGCGGGAGCGGCGGCATGAGCGACCGCGTGCTCCGCTTTGTGCTGCCCGCGGTGGCGTTGGCGCTCGGCGTGCTGCTGTGGGACCTGGTGGTTCGCGTCAACGCGTTGCCGCCGTACATCCTGCCCGGTCCCGGTCTGGTGATTTCAACGTTGTTCGCCGACTGGCCAATTCTGTGGAGCTCACTCCTTGCCACGCTGGAAACGACATTTGCCGGTCTCGCGCTCGCGGTTGCCGGCGGCGTCGGCCTCGCCATTGCGTTCAACCAGTCGCGGCTGATCGAGCACTCGTTCTATCCCTATGCGGTGATCCTCCAGGTCACGCCGGTGGTGGCGATCGCGCCGCTGCTTCTGATCTATCTGCCGCAGCAGGCGGCGGTGCTGGCCTGCGCCTGGATCGTTGCGTTCTTTCCGGTGCTGGCCAACACCACGCTCGGGCTCAATTCGGTCGATCACAATCTCGCGGACCTGTTCCGGATGTACGGTGCCTCGCGCCGGCAGGTTCTGTGGGAGCTCAAGCTTCCCTCGGCATTGCCAAACATACTGGCCGGCCTGAAGATCGCGGGCGGACTGTCACTGATCGGTGCTGTGGTGGCGGAGATCGCCGCTGGCTCGGCGGGTGCCGGGTCGGGGCTCGCTTACCGCATCGCCGAGTCGGGCTACCGGCTCAATATCCCGCGCATGTTCGCGGCGCTGCTGCTGCTCTCGGTCGCCGGCGTGGTGATCTTCTTCCTGCTGTCGGCGTTCTCGCATCTCGTGCTGCGCCGCTGGCACGAGAGCGCCGTCTCGCGCGAGGGCTGACTACGCACCGAATATGTATCGCGTTGCGACACCGAGCGCGGCCATCACCACCACCACTTCGATCAATCCGCGATGCAGCACGAAGGCCAGCACGCCGGCGATGATTGCGAGCGTAGCAGCCTTGAGGTCGAGCGCGAGCGGATCGAACGCGTACCAGCGTAGCCATCCGGCGTGCCGCTCGGTGACGTGGCCGAACAGCACGTGCAACGCGAACCAAACCGTCAGGTTGAGAATGACGCCGACCACCGCGGCGGTGATCGCGGCGAGCGCGCCGGACAGCCGCGTGTTGGCGCGCAATTGCTCGACGAAGGGCGCGCCGACGAACACCCACAGCATCGATGGGGTGAATGTCACCCAAGTGGTCATGGCGGCGGCGAGGATGCCTGCGACGACCGGCGAGAACGGCGCGGCGTCGCGGAAGCCGGCGAGAAAGCCGACGAACTGCGTCACCAGGATCAGCGGGCCCGGCGTGGTTTCGGCCAGGCCCAGGCCATCGACCATTTCGGGCGCGGTCATCCAATGATGGGTCTCAACCGCCTGCTGCGCCATGTAAGCCAGCAATGCGTAGGCGCCGCCGAAGCTGACAACGGCGAGCTTGGAGAAGAACAGGCCGACGCTGACCAGTACGTGGTTGAAGCCGAATATCGCTACAGCGAGCGCGACCGGTGCCCACCAGACAACGAGGCCAACCACCGCGGCGATCCCGGCCTGCCGCCAGCGGTCCGGCGCGGGCGGCGCGAGCACGCCGACATCGTCCTTCAGTCCAATCGAGGCTGGCGCCGATCGCGCGGCCAGGTAACCGATCAAAGCCGCGGCAATGACAATGATCGGAAAGGGCAGGGCAAAGAAGAAAATTCCGACAAACGCCGCGCCGGCAATGCCGAGCAGTAGCGATGTCTTAAGCGCGCGCTTGCCGATGCGGATCAGCGCTTCGACGACGATCACGAGCACGGCGGCCTTGATGCCGAACAGGGCGCCGTCGATCACCGTGTAGCCGCGCCCCAGCGCATAGAGCAGGCTCAGGCCCAGCATCACCAGTGCGCCGGGCAGCACGAACAATATTCCGGCGGTCAGGCCACCGCGAACGCCATGCAGCAGCCAGCCGATGTAGGTCGCAAGCTTCTGCGCCTCGGGCCCCGGCGTCAGCATGCTGAAGTTGAGTGCGTGCAGGAAGCGCGGCTCGTCGATCCATTTCCTCTCGTCGACCACGACGCGATGCATCATCGCGATCTGGCCGGCCGGCCCGCCGAAGTTGATGCAGCCGATCTTCAGCCAGACCTTGAAGAATTCGCCGAAGCGGGGGTGTGTCTCGCCGCCGTTTTGCGTGGACGCTTTGGCCTGTCGTTCCGCGGTGGTCATTGTTGCGCAGCCTTTACCGGCCAGTTATGCCGCTCTTGCGACGCGAAGCGCAGGTACGCGAACAGCGCATCGTAGACCATGAAGCCGCGTTCGAGCAGTCCATGATCGTCGTCGCCGGCCAGCGCCGAGAGGCCAAGCGAAATGGCATGCAGTCCGGCGGCCTCCGCAGCGAGATCGGGTCGGGCGGTGTCGGCGCCGCGCACGATCAAAGCGAGCCGTGCGAGCGAAGGTTCGCTCTCGAGGCCGAACAGCTTGAGCATGGTGTCGAAGCTGCAGCGCGGCCCTTCATGCGAAATTTCGACGCCTTCGATGTCGAATGGAACGGCGCCGGTCTCTTTTGCGACCGGCAGAACGAATTCCGGATCGACGTAGAGAATGCGGGCACTGGCGTCGATGAAGCGGCGGATCAGCCAGGGGCAGGCGATGCGATCGATCTTTGGCCGGCGGCGCGTGACCCATTGGCTTGGACGCGCCGGCGCAAAGCGTTCAAGCGTCGTCCTGGCGACCAGAGGCAAGCTGGCTTCACTCCACGCCGCGTAGCCGCCGGCCAGCACATGCGCGTCGAAGCCTTCGCCGCGGAGATAGGCGGTCGGAGCCTGACTCAATTCCTTGCCCTGCTTGCAGGACAGCACGACCGGCCGCTTGCGATCGAGCTTGAGCGACCATTGCTCCACCGCTGCGAAATCCTGCCACGCCGCGGTTGGCAGGACGCCTGCCGACGCGTCGTAAATTTCACGGCGTCGCACATCGATGAGCTGCGGCGCGTTTGCCGAGCCGATCAGCGTCCACAGATCCTTGGGTGAGATGGCGAAGCTTGCAGAATGCATGGCCCCCTCCGTACAGAGGAGGCGGTGCTTGGGCCTGAGCCTTGGAAGCACGGGGCGACCGCCGCAGGCCCCGCAAGTGAATTGCTATCGCAGAGTCAGATCGATGGCAAGCGAACCTCGCTACGAGGATACGAGGGCCGGCACCACCAACGACAGGCCGGATGCTAACAGCAGAAACAAGATCACCTTGCGGAATCCTGCGTCGTCGAGCTTGCCGTAGAGGCGAAGCCCGCACCAGAGGCCGCCGACCAGAACGGGAAGCGCAAGCACATACAGCTTGATCGTTTCCATGGTGTAGCTGCCGGCGACGCCAAACGAGATCGCGCTCATCGCGAAGGTCGCAAACATCACCGGCTGAAAGATTGCGCGCTGCGCATCCTTCGGTCCGCCGAGCAACTGGCACCAGACGGTGACGGCAATGCCGCCGAGGCCGGTCAGTCCGCCGATCAGCCCGTTCGCGATTCCGACGCCGAAGTCGGGGCCGGCACCGCTCCTGACGGCCTTGAGCGCTGGCTTCATCAGCCCGTAGAGACCGAAAACTATCAGGAGAACTCCGATCCCGACGCGCAATTTGGCCGGGTCAAGCGTCGTCAATACCATCGTGCCGATCGGGACGCCGATCGCGCCTCCGACGATGAAGGGTGCGACTCTCCGCCAACTCAGCGAATGACGGACCCGCCAGATGCCGGAGCCTTGCGTCACGAGGCCGCTTAACACGACCAGTGCGGCGTTCTGCTCCGGGCCGATGAAGTGAAGCCATACGCCGGAAACCACGATGCCCATCGCAAAACCCGACAGGCCCGAAATCAGTCCGCCAAAAAAGCGGCGGTTAGAAAAAGTGTCAACGTCAAGCCATCCATGGCTCGCTCCCCTGTGAAGAGGCGAGCAGCGCTTGGATGGCGGTTTCCATCTAACGGGGAGGCCGCGTTGTCCCCAGTTCTGCAATGTCGAATAGGTGTGCGTGCGAAATCGGTCGCGGTTGTGTCGCCGCGCCGGACAGTCACGCACGTGCGCTAAGGCGCTGAATCAGAATACATGCATCGGCCCCCTCCGTTCAGAGGAGGCGGTGCTTGGGCCAGAGCCTTTGGAAGCACGGGGCGACCGCCGTGGGCCCCGCAAAGCAACAGTAGCTCACAACACGCTCGCGAGCAATAACAAGCCGGCCGCCAGCAGCAGCCACAGCACAATTTTGCGAAAGGTCTCGTCGTCGACCTTGCCGTAGAGCCGGAATCCGGCCCAGGTGCCGAGCGCCAGCGCCGGAAGTCCGGCGAGGAACAGGTACACGGTGTTGAGCGCGATCGATCCGGTGGCGCCCAGCGCGATGGCGGACATTGCCAGCAGCGCGACGCTCACCGGCTGAAACACGGCGCGCTGAATGTCCGCGGCCAGCCGCGCATGGTGCACCAGATCACGATGATGATCCCCGGGAAGCCGGCCATCGCACTGAGCAGGCCGCTGACAAAACCAACGATGATGTCGGCGGCGGTGCTGGCCTGAATCGGCTTGAGCGCAGGGCGGGTCAGGCCATAGATCGAATACAGCACCAGGAATCCCGCGATCCCCATACGCATGGTGGCCGGATTGGCCCAGCGCAGCACCTGGACGCCGATCGCGATGCCGGGCGCACTGCCGATGACAAATGGCCAGAACCGGCTCCAGTTGAAGGCGTGCCGCATCTTCCAGAAGCCGTAGCCCTGCACGATCAGGCCGTAGCAAATGGTCAGCGTTACGGTTTGCAGTGGGGTGAGGATGTGCAGCCAGGCCGCCGCGGCGATCAGCGCAAACGCGAAACCGGTGACGCCCGCCACCAGGGCGGCGGCGAACGTGGCGCTCAGAAACAGGCCGAGTTGGAGAACCGTCAGATCCATCGCCCGCTCCCAAAAGAGGGGAGCAGCGCGTGAATGGCGGCCCACCTGACGGGTGTCCCACTATAGCAGGCTTTCTCGCTCTCCAGCTGCACACAGCGCAGACCTGATGAAACGCCGCTCGCATGGCGGCGAAGCGTTCGCTAGGTTGCGCTCGCGGAGGATACAAGATGGCCAACAAGATCGATCTCGGCGGCAGGAACGCTGTGGTGACTGGCGGCGCGCAGGGCATCGGCCGAGCCATCGTCGAGCGGCTCCTTGATTCCGGCGCGGCGGTCGCGATCTGGGATCGCGACATCAAGCTAGCGGAGAAGACGGCGGCGGAGCTGAAAAGCAACCGCCGAGTCGAAGCCGTCGCGGTCGACGTCACCAAACCCGCCGAGATTGAGCGCGCCCGCGACGCCACCGTAAAGGCGTTCGGCCGCATCGATATCCTGGTCAACAACGCCGGTATCGCCGGCCCCAATGTGAAGACCTGGGATTATCCGATCGAAGCATGGGCCGAGGTAATGCGGATCAATCTCGACAGCCAGTTCTACTGCTGCCGCGCAATCGTGCCGCTGATGATCGCGCAGAACTACGGCCGCATCGTCAACATCGCCTCGATCGCCGGCAAGGAAGGCAATCCGAACGCGCCGGCCTATTCGGCGTCGAAGGCGGGCGTGATCGCACTGACCAAGTCGCTCGGCAAGGAACTCGCGACCTACGACATCGCGGTGAACTGCGTGACGCCGGCGGCGGCGAAGACCGCGCTGTTCGACCAGATGTCACAGGAGCACATCGACTACATGCTGTCGAAAATCCCGCGCGGCCGCTTTGTCGAGGTGGACGAGATCGCGGCGGTGGTGGCGTTTTGCGCGTCGGCCGACTGCTCGTTCACCACTGGCTCCGTTATCGACATTTCCGGCGGACGGGCGACCTATTGAACGATTCCGCGCACGAGGCACGCCGTCTCAGGTTGATCGGCATCGGACTGATGTGTGGCGCGGTGCTGTGCTTCGCGGTCCTCGACGCCATGGCGAAATACCTCGGCACCCACATGGACGCGATCCAGGTTGCGGGCATGCGCAATATCAGCGCGTTCCTGCTGGCGCTGATCGTCTTCAATCCGATCAGTCACCCGGAGTTGCTGAAGACCGCGCGGCCGGTGCTCCAGACCCTCCGGGCGTTCCTCGTCTTGATGACGACGATTTTCAACTTCCTGGCGTTCCGCTATCTGCAACTCGACGAGGCCCTGGCGATCCTGTTCGCGACACCGTTCCTGGTGGCGATCCTGGCCGGTCCGCTGCTCGGAGAATGGGTCGGCTGGCGGCGTTGGACCGCGATCGCGGTCGGCTTTCTCGGCGTGCTGGTGGTGATACGGCCCGGCTTCAGCGGCGGCATGCAGTGGGCCGCGCTGCTGTCGGTTGCGGCGGCGATCTTCTATGCCGGCTACGGCATCACCACGCGGATGGTGCTGCGTTCGGATTCCAGCGAGACGACGCTGTTCTACGCCAACCTGATCGGCGTGCTGGTCATGTTGCCGGTGCTACCGTTCGTCTGGACCACGCCGGGTTCATGGCTCGATTGGGTGCTGCTGGTGGCGGTTGGCGCGTGCGGCTCGGCCGGGCATTTTCTGCTGATCCTGGCCCACCGGCAGGCGCCGGCATCGGTCCTGTCGCCGTTCATGTACACGCAGCTGATTTGGGCCACGACGCTGGGCTACCTGGTGTTTGGCCACATTCCCACGCAATGGACGCTGATTGGTGGCGCCATCGTGGTGGCGTCCGGGCTCTACCTCATCCACCGCGAACGCAAAGTGACCGGCAGAGTTGCCCCGGTCGAGCCCGGTTGACAAAATCGTCCCGCGCCGCCTGATACCGGCCTGACAAGCCACGCCCAAGGAGCCGACATGTTGGACAAAGCCAAAACCGCGCCCGGCTCGGGCCTTAACGATGACATCGGCGAGAAGACGCGGCTCGAACTCTATCGCAGCCAGGTCAACATCCGTGAAGCCGAGCAGCGCGCCTTCGACCTATTCCTGCAGAACCTGGTGAAGGGAACCAGTCACCTGTCCCTCGGTCAGGAGGCGGTGGCGGCGGGCTTCGCGGTGGCGATGAAGAAGGGCGACCTGTCGTTCTGCACCTACCGTGGCCACGCCCATACGCTTGCCCGCGGCGTGCCGGTCGAGCAGGTGCTGGGCGAACTGATGCAGCGCGACAACGGCCTGATGCGCGGCAAGGGCGGCTCGATGCACCTGACCTCGGAGCCGCATGGCGTGATGGGTTCCTACGCGATCATCGGCGCACACCTGCCGATCGCCTGCGGGGCCGCCTGGCGCGCGCAATACAAGAAGCAGGACGACGTGACGGTGTGCTTCTTCGGCGACGGCACCACCAACATCGGGGCATTCCATGAGGCGCTCAACTTCGCCGCGGTGTGGAAGCTGCCGGTGATCTTCGTCTGCGAGAACAATTTCTACATGGAGTACACGCCGATCGGCGACGTGACGGCGGTGAAGCATCCAGCCGGCGATCGTGCCTCGGCTTACGGGCTCGAAAAGATCGTGATCGACGGTAACGATGCCGACGTCGTCTATCGCACGGCAAAGACTGCCTTCGAAAAGGCGCGGGCCGGCGGCGGGCCGTCGCTGATCGAATGCCTGACCTACCGTCACAGCGGCCACTCGCGCGCCGACCCTGCCAAATATCGCCCCGAGGGTGAGTTGGAGAAGTGGAAGGAGCGTGACCCGATCAAGATCTATCGCGAGCGCCTCAAGCAATTCGGCATCGGCGACGACGTTATCGCCAAGATCGATGCCGAGGTGCGGCAAGTGGTCGACGATGCGACGGAGGCGTGCAAGGCCGCGCCGAATCCGCCGATGGAAATTCTCACCACTGATGTCTATGCCGATGGAGGCTGGGCATGGCGGAACTGACCTATAGAGATGCGGTTGCACGGGGGATTGCGCAGGAGATGACGCGCGATCCCGACGTTGTGTTCCTCGGTGAGGACGTGGCGAAAGCGGGCGGTGTGTTCAAGGCGACTGTCGGGCTTTACGAACAGTTCGGGCCGCTGCGAGTGCGCGACACGCCGATTTCGGAGCAGGCGATCCTCGGCGCCGCGATGGGCGCCGCGATGACCGGTCTGAAGCCGATCGCCGAGATCATGTTCTCGGACTTCTTCGCGGTCTGCTTCGACTACATCGCCAACGAATTCCCGAAGAGCCGCTACATGTCGAATGGCCAGCTCAAGTGCCCGCTGGTGGTGCGCACCGGCAACGGCGCGGGCTCGCGGTTCGGCGCCCAGCACTCTCAGAGTGTCGAGAACTGGTGCATGATGATCCCGGGGCTGAAGGTGGTGGCGCCGTCGAGCCCGGTCGATGTGATCGGGCTCCTTGCCGCCGCGGTACGCGATCCCGACCCGGTGATTTTCCTGGAGCACAAGTCGCTTTATCCGACCAAGGGCGAGGTGCCCGACGGCGAGATCGTCGACAAGCTCGGCACCGCAAAGATTCTGCGCCCAGGCAAGGATGCAACCATCCTGGCGCTTGCGCTCATGGTGCCCCGTGCGCTTGAGGCCGCGAACCGGCTCGCGGCGGAACACGGCATCGACTGCGAGGTGATCGACGTCCGTTCGCTGATCCCGCTCGACACCCAGACCATCCTCGGCTCGGTGGCGAAGACGCACCGCTGCTTCTCGGTCGAGGAGAATCCGCGGCTGTGCGGTTGGGGCGCCGAGATCATGTCGATCATCGCCGACGAGGCGTTCTACGATCTCGACGGGCCGCTGGTGCGGATCACCACCCCGCACATTCCGCTGCCTGCTGCTGACATTTTGGAAGACGCCATCCTGCCGACCGTCGACCGCATCGTCGAGCGGATCAGAAGGACGTTGAGTGCCTAATTGGGACGCGGGCCGTTGGTTCCTCTGCAGCACGCGGCCGCCCGCAACCTGCATCGTGTTGACGATATTGTTTTTTATGTGCTCGCCCGCAGTTATCCAGGCCCTGAAGGCATAGCTTCGCTGATTTTGCGTGGCGGAGTTTTATAACTGCTCTGGCACAAATGCGAAGTGCCGCTGCATCCGCTACGCGGTCGCTATGGCGTGAAGGACCCTACTCGGCCGATCCGAGTTGTCCGCCTTCATGATGAATTACGAAGGAGGCTCCAGAACTCACGAGGGCAATGGGAATTCCGGGTTGCCTGCTTGGCACTTTCCCGCTCGGAAACAGCGATGGAAGCTATGCTGCAAGTCGGCGAGCCATTTCCGCCAAGGCAGCGCGCCCTTCGTCAGTCAACGAATACGGCGCATTAAATTCTGAACCGGTTTTCGTCACCAAGTGCTTCCGCTTGAGATACTGCATGAGCGCATTTGTAGATTTGTGCGGAATTTTCAGCAGATATGTTACGTCTCTGATGCGCAGTGCCCCCGAATCTAAAATCGTTGAAAGCACATTGCGAACACGATCTGATTCAACTGGTAGGCGTGGGGCTGCTGCGCGGCGAGCAGATTGATTGCGTTGGGGATGGTTGTTGCCGGCGTCGGTGAGTTCGATAAACTCGATTGCCCTGCAATCCTTCAAATTCTTCGACGAAACGGTTGGCAATCAACCCTTTAAGTGTTTTCCGCGCCTTGTTTTCGGACATGTGTGCCGCCAACTTTATCTTGATGATATTCGTCACGTATTCTCGCGGAATTGTTGACAGCACATGCTCCTCGTCGCGAGATAATAAGGGGGTCATGTCATCCGAGCGCCTTATGATCCAAAATGGGTTCTCTGGATCGCCAAAGGTCACATAGCCCTGAGCATGCAGCTTGATCACGAGTTGGCGGACTCTTTGATGAGTAACCCCTAGCTTTTCCACGAGTTCGCTTCCCCGCATCGGGCGATCTAATAATTTGAGCAGCCGCCGCCCGCCGGGCCCCGGAATCCCGCTGTTGCGTCGTTGTCGCTCCGGAATGGTCTTGATGCGACAGGTTCTTCCACGCGCGGTCGCATGCCAGCTTTTCGTTTGCCCCTGTTTGGCAAGCCTGAGCCGCAACAGCATTCCAAGCGCAGTCGCGGTTTTGACGAGATCAAGTTTTGCCTGGATCGCAATTTCCGATTTCGATACTTTACCATTCCGGAGCGTAATGAGGCAGGCTGCCTGTGATCTGGTTAGAGCAAATCTACGGGCATTGATCGGCATACTGTCCTCCCATTGATTCGGTGATTTTCATTGTGCGCTATCGTCGTGGTTGTGGGCTGGATAGTTTCGGCAGCTATCCACAATCCGATGTACCGGCACTGTGCGCCTGTGCCGACGAGATCATCGCAGAGGCTGTTTGCTGCGATGCAAGAGTTCCGGGAGAGGCACATCTCTGCCGCTCCGTCCAATGTCGCAAGGATCAAGGATGATGACTTTCTCTGCCATCATAATATCCTCTCCCCGGTGACGAGAGGATTGGATAGGAATGTTCCTTCGATATGTCCTATTTGCCCCTCACTTGGGCGTGCTTCGCGCGTCGGCCGGTCAGAAGGACTTTGAAGGCTTAAACTTGCTGCCATTCCGGGACGGCGTGGAGCGCCGGGTCCGGAATCCAGCGGCGAAACAGAATTTGTGTCTGGATTCCGGGTTCGCGCTTCGCGCGCCCTGGAATGACAGGAGTGGAGGAAACCTATGGCCGCGTATGACAACCTGCTCGCCAATGTGCCGACCGACCTCTGGATCGGCGGCAAATGGAAAAAACCCTCGGACGGTGCGCGCTTCGATGTGATCGATCCCGCGACCGAGCAGAAGATCGCCTCGGTTGCGAGCGCTTCGATCGACGACGCCAAGGCGGCGCTCGACGCCGCCGAAGCTGCGTTCGGCCCATGGGCCGCGAAGAAGCCGCGCGAGCGCGGCGAGATCCTGCGCAAAGCCTATGAGTTGATCATGCGCGACACCGAACGGCTGGCGAAGCTCATCACAATCGAGAACGGCAAGGCGCTGTCGGATTCGCGCGGCGAAGTGGCGTACGCGGCCGAGTTTTTCCGCTGGTACGCCGAGGAGGGCGTGCGGAATCTCGGTCACAACGGCATGGCGCCGGCGTCCGGCGCGCGCATGTTCGTGCACCACAAGCCGGCCGGCATCGCCGTGCTGGTGACGCCGTGGAACTTCCCGGCTGCGATGGCGACGCGAAAGATCGGCCCGGCGCTCGCCGCCGGCTGCCCGGTGATCCTTAAGCCGGCATCAGAGACGCCGCTCACCATGCTGGCGCTGATGCCGATCCTGGAGGAAGCCGGCGTGCCGGCCGGCGTCGTCAACGTGCTGCCGTCGCGGCGCTCCGGTCCGGTGGTCGATGCCATGCTGCACGATCCGCGGGTCCGCGTGGTGTCGTTCACCGGCTCGACCGAGGTCGGCCGCAAGCTGCTGCACAGTGCCGCCGACAACGTGCTCAACACCGCGATGGAACTGGGCGGCAACGCGCCCTTCATCGTGTTTGAGGACGCCGACGTCGATGCGGCGATCGACGGCGCGATGGTCGCCAAGATGCGCAACATGGGCGAGGCCTGCACGGCGGCCAACCGCTTCTACGTGCACGAGAAAGTGTCCGATGAATTCTCCAAGAAGCTCGCCGCCAAGATGGGCTCGCTCAAGATGGGGAACGGCCTCGACGACGGCGTTTCGCTCGGGCCGCTGGTCAACGCCGAGGGCCGTGACAAAGTGGTCGAGCTGGTCGACGACGCCATCGGCAAGGGCGCGAAGATCCTGGTCGGCGGCAAGAATCCCGGAGGTCCGGGGTTCTTCTACCCCGCGACCGTGCTTTCCAACGTGCCGGACAACGCCAACATGCTGAATGAGGAAATATTCGGGCCGGTCGCATCCTTGCAGACGTTCAAGGACGAAGCCGACGTCATCAGGCGCGCCAACGACACGATCTATGGCCTGGTCGCGTACCTCTATACCAAGGACCTCTCCCGCGGCCTGCGCGTCTCGGAGAAGCTCGATTTCGGCATGATCGGCTTGAACCGCGGCCTGGTCTCCGATCCGGCCGCACCGTTCGGCGGCATGAAGCAGTCCGGCATCGGCCGCGAGGGCGCACACGAGGGCCTGATGGAGTTTCTGGAGACACAATACATCGCGACGAATTGGTAGGAGTGACCGCTATGCAGGGCGACATTGCCAGCAGGCTTGGGTTCGTGGCGTTATCTCGGCACAAGGATCGACGGCAGGAATTGGGATCGCGGCGCCAGCCCGAAGGGCATGCTCTACTACGGACCGTATGGCGAGATGTCGGTGCAGGTCATACCCGACGTGGAACGGAAGAAGGCCGGGGCGGTAATGACGCCGGAGGAGGCTTTCATCGCGACGAAGGACTACATCGCCTATGTCGGTACATTCACGGTCGATGAAAGCGCCAGCACCGTGACGCACCATCGGCAGGCGGCTCTTCAGCCTGGCGATATCGGGCCGCTCGTTCGACGATGCGAATTTGTCGGCGATCGGCTGACGCTTTGCCCGCCCGATTCGACGCTGGAGGTGATGTGGGAACGTATCAAGTAAACGCAAGCAGTTCGCAATGGACGTCCTGATGCCGCAGCTCGGCGAGACCGTCGCCGAGGGCAAGATCACAAAATGGTTCAAGGCGGCCGGCGATGCGGTGAAGCCGGGCGACAACCTGTTCGAGATCGAGACCGATAAGACTTCCATGGAGGTGCCGGCGACGGTCGCCGGCGTGCTGCTGGACATTCGCGTGCCGGTCGGCGCGGTGGCGCCGGTCGGCGCCGTGGTGGCCGTGATCGCGGATTCGGGCGGGGCCGCTCAGAGTGCGGTTGCGGTCGGGCCCGTGTCGGCGCAGTCAAAGGCGGCGGCACAGCCCAGGCCCGCTGCGGCCCAGGCTGCCGCGCCTGTGCAGCAGACCGCATACAAGCCATCGGGTCCGATGGACCCGTTCTTCGAGGTCCGCACGCCCGAACGGAATTTCGGCCCCGCCAGGCTCGCGAGCGGGACGTTCGTCACACCGCTGGCGCGGCGGCTCGCCGGCGAGCGTGGCATCGACCTGTCGCGGGTGAACGGCTCCGGGCCGTATGGCCGTGTTGTTGCCGCCGACATCGAAGCGGCGATCGCAAGCGGCACCGGGCGGGCGTCCGCCGCTGCAATGGCGTCTGGTGCTTCGCCGGCCCAGGTGAAGGCGCTCTACCAGGGCGTCGACCACGAGGAAGTGCCGCTCAACGGCATGCGCAAGACCATCGCCGCGCGCCTCACCGAAGCGAAGCAGACCATCCCGCATTTCTATCTGACGATGGATGTCGAGCTCGACGCGCTGCTCAAGCTGCGTGAGGAGGCGAACGCGGGCGCGCCGAAGAAAGGTGACGAAGCGGCTTACAAGCTCTCGGTCAACGACTTTGTCATCAAGGCGTTGGCGCTCGCTTTGCAGCGCGTGCCGACTGCAAACGCGGTGTGGGCGGGCGACCGCATCCTGCGCTTCAAGCATTCCGATGTCGGCGTCGCGGTGGCGATCGATGGCGGGTTGATCACACCGGTGATCCGGAATGCCGAGCAGAAGTCGTTGTCGGCGATTTCGAACGAGATGAAGGAGCTTGCGGCGCGGGCGCGCGACAAGAAGCTCAAGCCGGCCGAATATCAGGGCGGCGCGTCGGCGATCTCCAATCTCGGCATGTACGGCGTGCGCGAATTCTCGGCGATTATCAATCCGCCGCACGCCACTATCCTGGCGATCGGTGCGGCGCAGCGCCGGCCTGTGGAGACGGCAGACGGCGGCGTGAAGTTCGTCAGTCAGATGTCGGTGACGCTGTCATGCGATCACCGCGTGGTGGATGGCGCGCTCGGCGCGGAGCTGCTGGGCGCGTTCAAGCAGTTGCTCGAAGCGCCGGTTCGCATGCTGGTCTGACGATCAGCGCTTCTCGCGCAATGCCTCGAGCATCGCCGCGATTGCGCGATCGAGCTTCGGCTCGGCCAGCACTTCGTTGAGCTCCAGTACGATGGCGTCGGCGTTGAACACGCGAGGCCAGTCGAATGCCACGCGCACGAACGACCGTTCGGTTCCCTGCGGCGAATAGGCGATTACCGCGTCGATGGTCGCCCAATAGTGGATCATCCGGGTGAACGCGCCCGCGGCTTCATAAATGTAGAACGGCTGGTTGACGAAGCTGCCGCCAACGAACGCAACGTTCCAGCGTTTCACCGCTGCGCCGTTGTTCACCGCGAACTGCGGATGCGGCGTCTGTGGGTCGATCAGCCGCGTCTCGAGCCCCATCATCAAAGCAAGATCGTTCGAGCTGGCGACCGGCTCGCCGCTCAGCTTTATGCCGGTGATTTCGAGCGCGGGCGGCGGCAGTTTCGCCAGGAGTGCCAGCTCCGCCAGCAGATCGCGCGAGGCAGGATAAGCTCCGAGCAAATTCCAGTGCGTGCCATAGCGGTTGAACACCGGCGTTTCGCTTTGGGTTTTCATCGCGCGAGTGGAAGCAGCACCATCGACCAGCGGGATGCCGCGCTGCTGCAATGCCGGCACTACGCGGTGATAGAGCCGTCCGGCCGCCTCGCCCTTGCAGCGCTGCGCCGGCAGATCCTCGGGATAGACTGCGGGCTTGGTCGGCGTGATCAGCACGGCAAACGGCTTGTTGCGGCGGACGAATTCGTCGCGGATCGCCGCGACGCTATTGACCAGCCATTCGGCTCGCTGGTCGGGCGGAAAATCGAAAACGCGCTGAGTGTGGCCGGTGCAATACTCGTCAACGTAATGCGCCTCGTAGAGTTGCTGGTTGCGTCCGACCACGACCAACTCCACGGCCCTGGGCGGCACCTTGAATAAATCCCAATTAATGCGGCTGTGGATGCGGATGAACTGGTTGCGGAAACCGACCGCGGCGCCGGCCCAGCGTTCGACGCTTTCCTGGAACTTGGCGTTGAGCAGATTGGCCGGCGACGGCGCGACCGGGGCGGGAGCCTCCTGGACGGTCGCGACGGTGCTGCGGGTCAGGTGCGGCATCCAGGTGCCGACAACCGCGCCGCCGACCGCTATCAGGCCGGGAACGGCGAGCACGGCGCCGCCCACGATCAGGAACAGCCACCGCGATGCATTGGTCAGGTTCTTTGCGGTTTCGGCCACGATCTCTCCGATCAGAACCGGAAATAAAGGAACGCGACGAACTCATCCGCGATGAGCTGTGACAGCGACAGTATCAGCAAGCCGAGGCATACCAGCAACACGAGCGGTTCGGTGGATTGCCGGCCAATCAGCTTTGATAGCCGCTCAAGCGGTATGAAGGCAGGCGCGAGCGACAGCACGGCACCAACGGCGACAGCGGCGATCACACGTTTCTCTGGCAGCGCGATCGGCTTGCCATCCGAGAGACCTGCGAGCGCGGTGAAATATTGGCCCGCTTCCCCAATTGACTGCGCGCGGAATAGAACCCAGCCCAGCATCACGAGCAGCAGTGTCACTGCAACATTGACCAGCCGCGGCAGTCGGCGCTGCACGTCCAACAGGAACAGCCGCTCCAGCACCAGCATTGTGCCGTGGTACGCGCCCCACAGCAGGAACGTCCAGTTGGCGCCGTGCCAAAGCCCGGACACCAGGAAGCAGATCCACAAATTGGCGTAGAGCCGTGCTTCGCCGTGCCGGTTGCCGCCGAGTGGGATGTAGAGATAGTCGCGGATCCAGGTCGACAGTGAGATATGCCAGCGCCGCCAGAACTCGGTGAAGCTCTGCGAGATGTAGGGCGTGTCGAAATTCTCCAGGATGCGGATGCCCATCATCCGGCACAGGCCGATCGCCATGTCGGAATAGCCGCTGAAGTCGAAATAGATCTGCAGCGTGAAGCAGATCAGGCCGAGCCACGCTGCCAATGCGTCGAGGCGCCTGGATTCGATCGGCGAAACCCCATAGAAGTTGGGCAAGGAGAACGCCCCAATGAACGTCGCCGCCCTGAAGCTGTCGCTGATCCTGCTCGGGCTGTCATGGCTTCTCAAGTTCCGGGCCTGGCGCTATCCGGCCTACCGCAAGCGTCTCAAGGAGAAGAACCTGACGGCGCAGTTCGTTGCGCGCGACGAGGAGATCGGCCGTTGGTTCAAGTTCGAGGACGGCAGGATCACCTCGGGCGGCGGCGTGCTGCCGAACGCAGACGTCACGGTGAGTTTCAAGAATGCGGCGGTCGGTGCCGGCCTCTTGATGCCGCCGATCAACTGGCTCGACCAGATCAACGCGCAGAAGGAATTCCTGTTGACCGTCGAAGGCGAGGACGGCCTCGCCAACTGGTTAGCGCAGACCGTAATGATGGCGCAGTCGGCCGGATTCAAACATGGCACCAAGATGCCGGACGGCTCGATGCGCTATTGCAACATGACGAACGGCGGGCCGGTGTTCGTCACTGTGCAGGACGGCAAGATCGTGCGCATGACGCCGATCGACTTCGACGACAACGATCCGCAGCCGTGGACTATCGAGGCGAGGGGTCTGAAGCTCACGCCGCCGCGCAAGACAACTCTTGCGCCGCACGGGCAAAATGCCAAGTCGATCGTCTACTCGCCCGATCGTCTACTCTATCCGATGAAGCGGGTGGACTTCGATCCGAACGGCGCGCGCAATCCGCAAAACCGCGGCAAGTCCGGATACGTTCGCATTTCGTGGGACGAGGCGCTGTCGATCGTCAGCACCGAGATCAAGCGGCAGAAACGCGAGCACGGCCCCGGCGCCATTGCGGTGTCGCATGGCTCGCACCACACCTGGGGCAACATCGGTTACTACCTCTCGGCACTGTTCCGCTTCACCAACGCGGTCGGCATGACGCGCGTCCATCACAATCCCGATTCCTGGGAGGGCTGGTACTGGGGCGCGGTGCATCACTGGGGCCACACGCTGCGCGTCGGCCAGTCTGAGACTTACGGAACCGTCGAGGACTGCCTGCAGAATTGCGACATGATCGTGTTCTGGGCGGCTGACCCGGAAACGACGTCGGGTTCATACGGCGCGCAGGAAGGCACCGTGCGCCGGCAGTGGCTGAAGAACCCTAAGCTCGGCATCAAGGTCGTTCACGTCGATCCCTACTACAATGCATCGGCGCAGTTCCTGCCGGGCAAGTGGTTCGCTCCCAAGCCGACCACGTCACCCGCGATGGCGATGGCGATTGCATATGTCTGGATCAAGGAAGGCCTCTACGACAAGGAATACGTGAAGACCCACACGGTGGGCTTCGACAAGTGGGCCGCGTATCTGACCGGTGAAGAGGACGGTATCGCCAAGACGCCGGAGTGGCAGGAGAAGGAAACCGGCGTGCCGGCGCGCGAGGTGCGCGCGCTGGCGCGCGAATGGGGCAGGAAGCGCGTCTATCTCGCTCCCGGCGGCTGGGGCAACGGTCACGGCGGCGCCTGCCGCAACCAGACGGGCATCCAGTGGGCGCGCGTCATGGTGTGCCTCTCGTCCATGCAGGGTCTCGGCAAGCCCGGATGCAATATGGGCAACCTGCAATGGGGCTGCCCGGTCGACTTCAATTTCTATTTCCCCGGCTACTCCGAAGGCGGCATGTCGGGCGACCTCGAAAACACCGCGATGCCGGTCGCGCTCTATCAGCGCATGCCGCAACTGCCGAGCATGAACTCCAACGGCCAGCAGATTCCGCGCATCTGGCTGCCGGAGGCGATCTACGAAGGAAAGGCCGAGGGTTATCGCTGGGTCGGCAAATCGATCGAGCACCAGTTCGGCAAGTTTGCCTACCCGGCGCCCGGCCATTCGCCAGTGCACATGCTGTACAAGTACGGTGGCTCGATCCTGTCCACCATGAACAACTCCAACCGCCACGTGCGGATGTACCAGTCGGATCAACTGGAGTTCGTGGTCAACCAGTCGATCTGGTTCGAGGGTGAGGCCAAGTTCGCCGACGTGATCCTGCCGGCCTGCACCAATTTCGAGCGCACGGACATTTCGGAGTGGGCGGGGCTCGGCGGCTATGGCCATCACGGCCAGCAGCAGCTCAA
The DNA here is from genome assembly GCA_963814215.1 of uncultured Alphaproteobacteria bacterium. Lineage (GTDB taxonomy): Bacteria > Pseudomonadota > Alphaproteobacteria > Rhizobiales > Xanthobacteraceae > Z2-YC6860. The sequence goes on from CAWFCM010000001.1 coordinate 264,206, forward strand.
CCACCGCGTCATTATCTTCCAGTCACAGGCGATCGATCCGCTCGGCGAATCGAAGTCCGACTTCTGGATCTTCAACGAGATCTGCAAGCAACTCGGCCTGTCGAATTACTTCTCGGAAGGCGTCAACGAGATCGACTGGGTGAAGCGCGCCTATCTCGCCTCCGACCTGCCCAAGGTGATCTCGTTCAAGAAGCTCATGAAGCGCGGCTATTACGTCGTGCCGGCCGAGAAGGAAAAGCTGCGCGCGCCGGTGTCTTTCCGCTGGTTCTGGGAAAACCGCAAGAAGGATGTTCCGGAGGCGCAACCGCTGCCGTCCGACTACACCGAGGAATTCCTGCGCGGCTTGCAGACGCAGTCCGGCAAGCTGGAATTCGAATGCAACAGCCTGAAGCGCTTCAAGGACCCGGAGCGGCCGCCGATCGTCAAATACGAGCCGTCATGGGAAGGTCCGCACTCGCCGGAGTACGCGCGCTATCCGCTGCAACTCCTCACGCCGCACTCGAAGTACAGCTTCCACACCCAAGGCGACGGCAAGAGCTCGTTCCTCAACAATATCGAGGACCATCGGGTGAAGGTCGACGGCTGGTACTACTGGGTGCTGCGGCTCAATGCGGAGGACGCCACGGCGCGCGGCATCAAGAAGCACGATCTCGTCAAGGTCTACAACGACCGCGGCGCGGTGATCTGCGCCGCTTTGCCGACGCAGCGGCTGCCGCGCGGGGTCTGCCATGGTTACGAGTCGTCGGCGGTCTACGCCCCGATGGGCGAGCCGGGTAAGTCGGTCGACCGCGGCGGCTGTCTCAACCTGCTGACGCCGCACAAGACGCAGACCAAGACCACGCATTCGCTCGCCGGCGCGCAGTCGATCGTGCAGGTCGAGTTGTGGGACGGCCGTATCGAGCACATGTCGGAGACCTTCGCGGCGGTCGAGAAGGACGCCGAGGTCAAGCGCACGCTGAAGGAGGCGCAGCTGGTGCTGGCGAAGTGAGCGCGGGCGCATGACTCACTGAGGGACTTGTTATGCACAGTACGCCAGAAAGACTCGCCTATTGGTACCTGAGGCTGAACGGCTTTCTGCTGTGGGAGAACCTAGTTTTACACCCCGACCAAGGTGCTCAACAGCACACCGATGCGGACCTTGTTGGCGTCAGATTCGGCCATCGCTCTGAATTACTGGATGTACCGATGGTAGATAGAGCCGGTCCCGGAAATCTGCACAGGACGATAAGTGGAGTTTCTGCCTGACGGCGGGCACGCTGTGGCCTGCGAATCAGGAGAGACCATGAGCAGACGACCGCGCCGGAACCACACACCGGCCTTCAAGGCGAAGGTGGCGCTTGCCGCTATCAAGGGCGACCGAACGATGGCCCAGCTTGCGGAGCAGTTCGACGTCCACCCCAATCAGGTCACATCGTGGAAGGCTCAGCTTGAGGGTGCGGCTGCCGATGTCTTCGGTCCCGGCGGCAATGCAGCGGCGCAGCTCCCGGCCATCGACGTGAAGTCGCTGCATGCCAAGATCGGAGCGCTGACGCTGGAGAACGATTTTTTGGAAGGAGCGCTCACCAAAGCCGGTTTGCTGAGCGCAAAGCGATGATCGACCGCGAACACGATCTGCCGATCACCAAGCAAGCCAAGGCGCTGAACATCAGCCGTGGCAGCGTCTACTACCTGCCGCGGCCGGTGTCCGCCGCGGACCTTGCGATCATGCGGCGGATCGACGAACTGCATCTGGAGTTCCCCTTCGCCGGCTCGCGGATGTTGCGAGGCCTGCTGGCTGCCGAGGGGTGCCGGATCGGCCGTCGGCATGTGAAGACGCTGATGCGGCGGATGGGGATAGAAGCGCTCTATCGCCGTCCGCGCACGACCAAGCCCGAGCCCGGCCACAAGATTTATCCGTATCTGCTGCGCGGGATGGCGATCACGCGGCCGAACCAGGTGTGGGCGATGGACATCACTTACATTCCGATGGCGCGCGGCTTTGTCTATCTGGCTGTCGTGCTCGACTGGTTCAGCCGCCGCGTGCTGTCGTGGCGGCTGTCGATCACCATGGAGGCGGCGTTCTGCGTCGAAACGCTGGAGGATGCTTTGGCTCGTCACGGCAAACCGGACATCTTCAATACCGATCAGGGTTCGCAGTTCACGAGCCAGGCCTTCACCGGTGTGCTCGCCAACAACGACGTTGCGATCAGCATGGACGGCAAGGGCGCCTGGCGCGACAACGTGTTCGTCGAGCGGCTGTGGCGCAGCGTCAAATACGAGGAGGTGTATCTGCGGGCCTACGACAGCGTCAGCGAGGCCCGCACTTCGATCGGCCGCTACTTCGACTTCTACAATCGCCGACGGCCGCATTCGAGCCTTGACGATGCCACGCCCGATCAAGCCTACTTCAACCCGCTGCCAATCCGCTTGGCAGCCTAACCCCGGCAGAGGCTCCACTTATCGAGGCGGAAAATCTGTTCAGACAACCGGGACCACCTCTGATGACCCAGCAGTTTCGGATTGCCCAACATTTTGCAACGTCATTGTTGCCGAGGTGAAGCGGGGGATGTGTTCCCTCAACGAGCGCTTGACTAGTACTCAGTATGGGAATGTGCCACGCGCACTCAGAGCAATTGGGTGTTTCGAAACGAGCGATATCAGTGCCGTTTCGACAGAGCTATATACGCATGGCTTTTTTAAGAATAGTCAAGTTACCTGCCGCTTGTTCGCCTTTGGTAACAGAAACGGCATCGTTTCAATCCCTGACGTTCCCCAGATTCTATTTGTCGATATGATTAGGTTTATTCACGAGAGACTTCGAAAATATAATAGACAAAAATCTTCTGTCGGTAGTTGGGCGCCTGATGGTCAGGAGCTCAGAAGCCTGACGCATTATCAGCTACCGCGCTACGCGCAAGAGGTCCGTCGGTACTTCAATATACCGGCCCATGAGCCAGAAAAAACAATATCCATTGGCCAGGAGGTCACACGCCTAGGTGAACAGAAATGAAAAAATGGAACATGATCATCGACGTCGCGGAGTGCACCAACTGCAATCTGTGCACGCTCTCGCTGATGGACGAATACGTCGGCAACGAGTGGCCCGGCTACTCCGCGCCGATGCCGCGGCACGGTCACCGTTGGATCGATATCAGGCAGAAGGAGCGCGGGCAGGGCACCATGATCGACGTCGCCTACGTGCCGACCATGTGCAACCACTGCGACAATGCGCCGTGCGTTGCGGAGGGCAAGGGCGCGGTAACCAAGCGCGATGACGGCATCGTCATCATCGATCCGGTGAAGGCCAAAGGCCGTAAGGATCTGGTCGAGACCTGTCCGCACGGCCAGATCTGGTGGAACGAGGAATTGCAAATCCCGCAGGCGTGGACGTTCGACGCCCATCTGCTCGATCAGGGCTGGCAGCAGACCCGCGGCCACCAAGCTTGTCCGACCGGCGCGATGCGCGCGATCAAAGTCGAGGACGAGGAGATGGCGCGCTTTGCCGGCGAGCAAGAGCTCGAAGTCATGAAGCCGGAGGCTGGCACCAGGCCGCGGGTCTACTACAAGAACCTGTGGCGCTACGCGAAGTGCTTCATCGGCGGTAGCGTCTCGGCGGAGGCGAACGGCGCGGTCGACTGCGTGGAGGGGGCGACGGTGCGGCTCCTCAAGGACGGGGCCCCGGTCGCGACGACGACCACCGACAACTACGGCGACTTCAAATTCGATCGGCTGAACGAGGGATCTGGCCGCTATTCGGTGGAGATTTCGGCCCTGGGCCGGAGCAAGACGGTCGAAGCCACCCTGGGCGAGAGCCGGAATCTGGGCGAAATCCACCTGTAAGCCGGGGTTTAGGCCGCTTGCGCGAGGCTGGAACCCGATTTACCCTTGCATGCAACGGACCGGCGCCCGACGCGTTGTTCCGCATGATGCTTCGAAGAGGAAACACCATGGCCTGGACCACCCCGACTCTCGTCGAGATCTGCATCGGCCTAGAGATCAACGGCTACCTCCCCGCCGAATTCTGATCCGTCCTGTTGCCTGCTAGATGGGCCTGACCGCCATCGTACTCGGTGCGGCGGCGGGCGGCGGCTTTCCACAATGGAATTGTAACTGCGAGGTGTGCCGGCTTGCTTGGGCCGGCGACAAGCGCGTTCGCGCGCGCACACAAGCAAGCCTCGCCGTGTCGGGCGACGGCGAGCGCTGGACCTTGATCAACGCGTCGCCGGACCTGCGCGCGCAAATCCAGAGCAATCCGCGCTTGCAGCCGCGCGGCGGCACGCGCGGCAGCCCGATCGATGCGGTGGTGCTGACCGGCGCCGAGATCGACCAGATCGCCGGGCTGCTGAGCCTGCGCGAGCGAACGCCATTTAGCGTGATCGCCACCGCGGCGACGCTTACTGCGGTGGCGGGCAATCCGATGTTCGGCGCGCTTGCGCCGGATATTGTGTGGCGCCGTGCCATCACGCCCGGCGAGTCCTTCTCGCTCGGCGGCGGCATCAAGGCCGAGCTGTTCATCGTGCCGGGCAAAGTGCCGCTCTATCTCGAGGGCGACAACCCGGAAACCGCAAGCGAAAGCGCCGCCAACGTCGGCGTGGAAATCTCGGACGGCAGCAAGCGGCTCGTTTACGTGCCGGGCGCGGCGAACGTGACGCCGGCGGTCCAGGAGCGGCTCGCACGCGCCGACACTGTGCTGTTCGACGGCACAGTTTTCAGCGACGACGAACTGATCTGCACCGGCACTGGGACCAAGACCGGCCGCCGCATGGGTCACATGCCGATCGAGGGCAAGGGCGGTTCGCTCGCCGTGCTCGCAAGCCTCGCCTCGCGGCGCGTCTTCGTGCATATCAACAACACCAATCCCATCCTGGTCGACGGCTCGTCGGAACGCTTGCGCGTCGAAGCGGCAGGTTGGGAGGTTGCGGAGGACGGGCTGGAGATCGTGCTGTGAAGCTGCTCACGCCGGGAGAGCTTGAGGCGGCGCTGCGCGACATCGGCGCGCGGCGCTATCACCGGCTGCATCCATTCCACCAGATGTTGCACAGCGGCAAGTGCAGCAAGGGGCAGGTCCAGGCCTGGGCGCTCAACCGCTACTACTACCAGTCGATGATCCCGATCAAGGATGCCAGCCTGATCGCGCGTTGCGAAGATTCAGCGGTACGCCGTGAATGGCGCTCGCGCCTGGTTGATCACGATGGTGAAGGCGAGAACGACGGCGGCATCGCGCGCTGGCTGAAGCTCACCGATGGCCTCGGTATCGACCGCGACTACGTGACGTCGCTGCGTGGCCTGCTGCCCGGCACGCGCTTCGCGGTCGATGCCTACGTCCGTTTCGTGCGTGAGAAGACGTTGCTCGAAGCCATCGCCTCGTCGCTCACCGAATTGTTCTCGCCGCAGATCATCAGCGAGCGCATGGACGGCATGCTGGCGAACTACCCGTTCGTCACCCGCGAAACGCTTGCCTATTTCGAAAAACGTCCGCCGCAGGCGGCCAAGGATTCCGATTTTGCGCTAGACTACGTCAAGCGCAACGCCCGCACTCCCGAGCAGCAGCAGCAGGTACTTGCCGCGCTGGAGTTCAAGTGTTCGGTGCTGTGGGCGATGTGCGACGCGCTCCACCACGCCTATGTGGAGCCGAAAAGCATACCGCCCGGCGCTTTCACGCCGGGCGGCTGATATTCCGTTCGACCAAGCTATTTCGCCTGTTCCTTGTTCACTTGGCGAACGATCGGCCACCACAGTTTCTCTTCGCTGCGCATGAACTCGCCGGTCTGTGCCGGTGTGTAGTCGCGCGAATAGGTACCCAGCTGATGGAATCGCTCGATCACATCCGGCATCGCGACGACTTTGCGCAGGTCGGCGTTGAGTTTCTGGATGATCGCGTCCGGCACTCCGCTCGGCGCCATCAGCACGATCCAGCCGCTGGACACCACGCCGGGCACCGTTTCGTTGAGCGACGGCAGGTTCGGCAGGTTTGGCAGGCGCTTCTGTGACGCAATGCCAAGCAGTCTGACCCCGCCGCCCTGAAGCCCGGGATTCATCCCGGCGAGGCCTTCAAACACGATCGGAATGCGCCCGGCGATGACATCGTTCATCGTCGCAGCCGCGCCGGCGGCGTGCACGAACGACATATTGGCCTTGGAGCGGTCGCGGAACAGTTCGCCGGTGAGGTGCGCCTGGCCGCCACGATTGGTCGCGCCGAACAGCAAGCCGTTCGGCGTCTTGTTGGCGAGGTCGATGAGTTCCTTGGCGCTGTTGGCCGGGACGTCCTTGTTGACTCCGAGCCCGATCGGCTGCTCGCCGACCATCCCGACCGGCGCGAACGCCTTTTGCAGGTCGACTGGCATTTTGCCTTCCTGCTGGATCGGCAGCACGGTCCAGGTCGAGGCCTGCGTCATGTAGAGCGTGTAGCCGTCCTTCTCGATGTTGCCTGCGGCCGCGGCCTGGGCGGCGATCAGCCCGCCGGCGCCGGGGCGATTGAGCACCACGATCTGCTGCTTCCACATCTGGGTGAGCTTGTCGGCGACGATGCGCGTCACCACATCCGGGCTGTTGCCGGCAGCGGCCGGTGTGATGAACGTGACCGGCTTGGTCGGAAAGTCCTGCGCCTGGGCGGCTGCGTTCGCGATCACTGCCGCGGCCACGCCCAGCGCCTTCAACCATTGCAGTTTCATTCGATTCCTCCGCTGTATTCGGGAGTTTCTTGCCCGGCATTTGTCGTATAACACGCCGGTTGAGGGCGCAAACTGCGACATAAATCGCGATTGGGAGGCCGCTTGAACGAAGGAACAGCGATAGCACCGGATTCGAAGCCGCGCCTGCCGCGCGGCGTGCGGCTCACCCACAACGAGGCGCAGGGCGGCTGGGTGCTGCTGGCGCCGGAGCGCATCTTCAAGGCTGACGCCATCGCCGTCGAGATTCTCAAGCGCTGCACCGGCGAGGCGACGCTCGATGCGATCGTCGACGACCTGGTGGCAACCTTCAATGCGCCCCGCGAGCGCATCCAGGCCGACGTGACCAAGCTACTCGGCGGTCTCGCCGAGAAGAAGCTGTTGGAGCTTTGACGTGGCGGCGACCAGCCTGACCAAGCCGCTCGGCCTGCTCGCCGAATTGACGCACCGCTGCCCGCTTGGTTGTCCCTATTGCTCGAATCCGCTGGCGCTCGAGAAGCGCGAGGACGAGGTCGACACCGCGACATGGGCGCGCGTGTTTAACGAGGCAGCCGGTCTCGGCGTGCTGCAGGTGCATCTGTCCGGCGGCGAACCGGGGGCGCGCCGCGACCTCGTCGAGATTGCCGCATCGGCGCGCGAGGCCGGGCTCTACACCAACCTCATCACCTCCGGCGTCGGCATCACGACGCGAACCATGCGCGATCTCTGGGAGGCCGGGCTCGATCATGTGCAAGTCTCGATCCAGGATTCGGATGCGGTGTCGGCGGACCATATCGCCGGTTACCGCGGCGCGTTCCAGCGTAAGCACGCTCTTGCTGTGGAAGCGGTGCGGCTTGGCCTGATGCTGACCATCAACCTGGTGGTTCACCGCGCCAACATCGAACGCATTGGGGCGATGGTCGATCTGGCGCTGGCGCTCAAGGCGAGCCGTATCGAGATCGCCCATGTGCAGTATTACGGCTGGGCGCTGAAGAACCGTGCGGCACTGATGCCGACCCGCGGGCAGGTCGAGCGCGCGGTGGCCGAAGTCGAGGAATTGCGGCAGCGTCACCAGGGCCGCATCGTCATCGATGCCGTGGTGCCCGACTATCACGCCCGCTTTCCGAAACCCTGCGTCGGCGGATGGGGGCGGCGCTCTCTCAATGTGACGCCTTCGGGAAAAGTGCTGCCGTGCCATGCAGCGGAATCGATACCGGATCTGGAGTTCTGGAACGTGCAGGACCATTCGCTGGCCGACATCTGGATGTCGTCGCCAGCCTTCAACGCGTTCCGCGGCACGGACTACCTGCCGGAGCCCTGTGCAAGCTGCGAGCGGCGCGAGATCGACTTCGGTGGCTGCCGTTGCCAGGCCTTCGCGCTGACCGGAGACGCGCGGGCGACCGACCCAGTCTGCCACCTGTCGCCGGCGCACGATCTCGTTGCGCGCGCGGCGGAAATTCACGCGGACCAGCCGTATGATTACCGCCGCTGATCCCCATCGACCCGGCATTTCCCCCGTTGCGGCAGACCGGCAAAATGTCGGACACTGGTTGAAAGACCGCTGTTCAAAACGGCCGTTCAGAGCGTCAGAGGAGGAATGACAATGCAATTTTGGTCTCGGAAATCGCTACTGCTCGCAAGTGCGCTCGGGGGACTGGCGCTCTTGGTGGGCCCCGCCGCCGGCCAGGCGCCGCCCGGCTTCAGCCCGCTTGATCAAACCAAGCAGAAGGAGAGCAAGCAGGACCTTACTCTTAAACCGCACGCGACGCCGCCGACCGTGACGCCGGCCGACAAGCTGCCGCTCGACAAAATCAAGCTGCCAGCCGGCTTCAAGGCTGAGGTATGGTCCAGCGGCCATCCGGCCGCGCGCACCATGGTAGAAGGCCCGAAGGGCACGATCTTCATGGGCACGCGCCAGCTCGGCCGCGTTTATGCGATCACCACGACGGGCGGCAAGCGCGAAGTGAAGACGCTGCTGCAGGGTCTCACCCAGCCGAACGGCCTCGCCATCAAGGACGGCGCGCTCTACGTGCTCGCCATCAACAAGGTGTTCCGTTACGACAATATCGAAGACAAATTGGACAATCCTGGTGAAGGCGTGGAGCTGACCGACAAGTTCAACCTGCCGCCGGACATCCATCACAACTGGAAGTACGCGGACTTCGGGCCGGACGGCAAGCTGTACATTCAGACCGGCGCCAACTGCAACATTTGCGAGATCAACAACGCCGTACATGGCCAGATCCGCCGCTACAACGCCGACGGCTCGGGCATGGAGATCGTGGCGCGCGGTGTGCGCAACACGGTCGGTTTCGACTGGCACCCGGTGACCAAGGAGCTGTGGTTCACCGACAACGGCCGCGACTGGGCCGGCAATGCCGGACCGCAAGACGAATTGAACGTTATCGCCAAAGGCAAGGAAGGCGCGTTCTATGGCTTCCCGTATTGCCACGCCAACGGCGTGCCCGATCCGGACATCAAGATTCCGAATCCTTGCGCGGGCGTGACATTGCCGGCGGCGCTGACCGGGCCGCATTCTGCCGGCCTCGGCATCAAGTTCTATACTGGCAACATGTTCCCCAAGAACTATCAGAACGTGGCGTTCATCGCGCGGCGCGGCTCGTGGAACCGGGAGCAGAAGTTCGGGTACGACGTTGTCGTAGCGCGAACCTCCGGCGGCAAGGCCAAGCTCGAGCCGTTCCTGACCGGTCTCCTCGACGAGAAGGCCAATATGTTTCACGGCCGGCCGACCTACGTTCACCAGATGAAGGACGGCTCATTGCTGGTCTCGGACGAACAGAATGGCGCGATCTATCGCATCACCTTCCAAGGCAAGACGGCCAGCCGATAGACGCGGAGCAATGAAGTTTGCTAGAAGGCATGGGCGGCCGCTGATCTTCGGATTGGCGGTCGCTGCCTTTTGCACAGGCGCCGCGTTCGCGCAGGGCGGCACGCTCAGCGAGCGCATCCAGACCTGCGGGGCCTGCCACGGCGAGGACGGCAACTCCCGGATGGAGAACATCCCGTCGATCGCTGGCCAGCCGGCGTTCTTCATCGTCAATCAATTGATCCTGATGCGCGAGAGGGTGCGGCCGGTCGAAGCCATGGAGCCGTTCGTCAAGGACCTCAAGGACGAAGACGCGACGGCCTTGGCCGAACATTTCGCCAAGCTGCCGCCCAGGTCCAGCGACGAAAAATTTGACCCTGTGCAGGTCCAACGCGGTGAAGAAATCGCTGCCGCACGGCGCTGCGGCTCCTGCCATTTGCCGACGCTCGCGGGCCAAGAACAGATCCCGCGCATTGGCAAACAGCGGGTGGACTATCTGGTCAAGTCCTTGAAGGAGTTCCGCGACGGCACGCGGCTGGGCGCCGACACCAACATGAGCGTTCCGGTCGTTGGCCTTTCAGACGCCGACCTTGCGGCGCTGGCGCACTATGCGGCTTCCCTGTAGCGGTTTGTTCTTGCTCTTCGAGGGTGGTGCCCTCGTCGCAGGCTCGCCAGGGGTGCTATGGTAGGCTGTGTACCCGATTGAATCGGGCTCGATCATAATAATTCAAGCCAAGGGGGGATTTCATGCAATTTTACTCGACGTCTGGCGTTACGCGGCGCAGCTTCATGGCCGGCACCGCCGCCGCCGCAACGGTTGTCTTTACGTCTGGTGTCTCCGCGCAGGCTCCCTCGGGACCGTTTAAGCTCGATGCACTCGGCTACGCCAACAATGCGCTGGAGCCGCACATTGATGCGCGCACGATGGAGATTCATCACGGTCGTCATCATGCCGCTTACGTGACCAATCTCAACAACGCGGTGAAGGATCATTCCAACGTCGCCGCGATGCCATTGCAGGACATCCTTGCCAAGCTTGGCGAAATGCCCGAAGCCGTCCGCGCCGCATTGCGCAACAACGGCGGCGGTCATGCCAACCACACGATGTTCTGGCAGATCATGGCGCCCGGTGGAGGGGCGCCGCAGGGGGATATCGCCGCGGCTATCACACGTGATCTTGGCGGGCTGGAGAAACTGCAAAGTGACTTCAATGCGGCTGGACTTCGCGTTTTTGGATCGGGCTGGGTGTTTGTCACCGTGGCGCGCGATGGCAAGCTCGCGCTTGAGACGAAGCCCAATCAGGACACTCCGTTGATGGAAGGCAAGCGGGTGCTGATCGGCAACGACGTATGGGAGCACGCTTATTACTTGAGCTATCAGAACCGGCGCGCGGACTACCTCAAAGCTTGGTGGAGTGTGGTGAACTGGGCAAAAGTCGGCGAGCGTTACGCGGCGGCAAGAAACGGCACGCTGACAATCTGAGCTGGTGATAGTGACGGGGCGCCGGGCGACGCGGCCTCGCGGCGCTCGCGCACGCTGCGTTAGCGAAGCTATTCAACCTTCAGACCCGCGAACCGGATCACCTTTTCCCATTTTTCCGTTTCCGCCGCGATGAACCTGCCGAAATTGGCCGGCGAGCTCGTGAACGGGTCGCTGCCGAAGCTGGTAAGGCGCGCGGTGATCTCCGGATCGGAGACTGCGGCGTTGATGTCCTTGTTGAGTTTCTCGACGATCTCTGCGGGCGTTCCCTTGGGCGCCCCGATCCCGAGCCATCCGGTTACAGCATAGCCAGGCACCGTGTCCGAGATGGAGGGCACATCCGATAGCGCCTTGACGCGCGCGGGCGCTGTCACGCCGAGCGCTTTCAGCTTGCCAGCCTTCACGTGCGGAAGCGCCGACGGCAGCGCGTCGAACATGACATGCACTTCACCTGCCATCAGGGCGGTGAGCGCCGCGGGCGTGTTGCGGTACGGCACATGAACCAGCTCGATTCCGGAGGCCATGCGGAAGAGCTCGCCGGACAGATGGGTGAGGTTGCCATTGCCGCTTGAGGTCAGGTTGACCTTGCCGGGGTTGGATTTCGCATGTGCGATGAATTCGGCGACGGAGTTTATCGGCGAAGAAGGATTGACCAGCATCACGAATGAATCGTTGTTGATGCTGGCGACCGGAGCAATGTCGCGCACCACATTGACACCCAGCTTTTCGTAGAGCGTGACATTGATGGCGTGCGGTGTGGCAATGAGGAGAAGCGTGTGGCCGTCGGCCGGCGCCCGCGCGACGGCCTGTAAGGACAGATTGCCACCGCCGCCCGGCCGGTTCTCCACGATCACCGGCTGACCGATCCGCTGCGACATCGCCTGGCCGATGAGGCGGGCGATGATGTCCGGCGTGCCGCCGGGGCCGACGAAGACCATGATGGTGATGGGGCGCGACGGATACGCCTGCCCGCTGGCGGTTTGCGGCGCGGCCGCCAGCGCGACGCCGCCTGCCGCGAGCCGCAGAAACCGGCGACGGGGAATTGGCATTTCGTCCTCCCTGACCTTTGGATTTTGGGAGAGTATGCAGGATCGCTGCACCGCGGTCAGCCCTTGTCGGCGGCTTCCGCCTCGGCCAGCTTGGCGCGCCAGTCCCGCCGCGAAATCGCGGAGTACGCGGCAAGCAGCAACAAGATTGTCGAAATGGCGAACAGCGTGGCGGCGATCGGGCGTTGGAAGAAGATCATCCAGTCGCCGCTCGACATCACCAGCGATTGCCGCAGGCTGAGCTCGAAGGTCGGCGTGATGACGAGGCCGAGCACCAGCGGCGCGGGATCAAAATCGAACTTGCGCAGCAGATAGCCAAACACCCCCATGATCAGCATGATCCAGACGTCGATGATGGAATTGTTCACCTCATAGACGCCGATGATGCAGAACATGATGATCAGCGGGTAGAGATAGTAGTATTTGATCCGCAGCACGTTCACGAACATGCCGACCAGCGGCAGGTTGAGCGCCAACAACACCAGGTTGCCGACATACATCGAGGCGACGAAGCCCCAGAACACCTGCGGATGGTCGTTGACCAGCGTCGGCCCGGCCGGAATGCCGTGCAGCAGCAGCGCGGCGATCAGCACCGCGGTCACGGGTCCGGTCGGGATGCCGAGCGCCAGCATCGGAACGAATGCGCCGGTCGAAGCCGCGTTGTTGGCCGATTCCGGTCCGGCAACGCCGGCCACCGCGCCCTTGCCGAAATCCTCCGGATGCTTGGAGACGCGCTTTTCGACCGCGTAGGACAGGAAGCTCGAGATGATGTGCGCCGAGCCCGGCACGATGCCGATCAGGAAACCGAGCGCGGTGCCACGCGTGATCGGCATCGCGGATTGGCGCCATTCCTCGCGACTCGGCAGCAATTCGCGCAGCTTGGGATGGATCACCTGGCCGGTGGCGTCCTTGCTGGCCTTGGAGAGGATCTCACCGAGGCCAAACAGTCCCACCGCGACCGGCACGATGCCGATGCCGTCGCCCAGTTCCTTGATGTCGAAGCTGTAGCGGAAGTGGCCGGTCATGACGTCGATGCCGATGGTGCCGAGCAGAAGGCCGATCGAGGCCATCAGCAACGTGCGCACCAGCGAGGTCGAGGACATGTAGGCGAGGAACACGAGGCCTAACACCAGCAGCGCCGTGTATTCGGGCGGGCCAAAACGCAGCGCGAAATTTGCAAGCGGCGGCGCCACCACGGTGAGCGCGACCACGCTCAGTGTGCCGGCGACGAAGGAGCCGACCGCGGCAATGCACAGCGCTGCGCCGGCGCGGCCCTTGCGGGCCATGGCATGGCCGTCGATGCACGTCATCACCGAGGCGGCTTCACCGGGGATCCGCATCAGAATCGAGGTGGTCGAACCGCCGTATTGCGAGCCGTAATAGATGCCGGCCAGCATCACGATCGCCTTGGTGGCGTCGAGGCCGTAGGTCACCGGCAGCAGGATGCTCATGCCGGCCAGCGGCCCGATACCCGGGAGCACGCCGACCAGCGTGCCGACCACGCAGCCGAGGAAGGCGTACCAAAGCACGCCCGGCTGCAAAGCAACCGAAAACCCAAGCAGCAGCGAGTTGAACGTTTCCACGGACGGTCAGAACCAGAGCACTCCCCGCTCCAGCGGGGTCTTGAGCAGATACTCGAACACCCCGTAGGTGATGAGCGGGATCGGGATGCTGAAGGCGAGTGCCGCGAGCAAGTTGCGCCGCTCGACGACGTACACCAGCACGAACAGCATCAAAGCCATGCTGAGGATGAAGCCGAGCGGCGTGTAGAGCGCGGCAGCAGCCGCGGCAACGGCCGTCACCTTCGCCGCGTGCGGCAGGTCGCTCCAGGAGGTCTCGGCCAGCGGTGGGCTCGTGCCCGCCTGGGCGAGCAGGATCAGGCCGTACAGAATCGTCAGCGCGGTGACCAGCATCGGCAGCATGCCTGCGCCGGGCGAGGCGAGCGTTCCGAACGGCAGGTCGCGGCTGACCGCAAAAACGATGACGCCGGCGGCGACAACCGCGCCGCCGGCGATGTGGTCCCTGCGCAGGATCATCAGCGTGGCTCCGGGCCAACGTCCCGGATCATGATTGCAGCTTGCCGATCTGGCGTACCGCGCCCTCAACCCGCTTGGCGTCGGCTTCGAGAAACTTGGCGAAGTCGGGCTGGTCGAGATAGGCGATCTCGTCGCCAATGTTGCCGATCGCCTGCTTGAACTGATCGGTAGCGACCGCCTTCTTCACTTCTTCGCGGAGCTTGGCGATGACCGGCGCCGGCGTTCCCTTCGGCGCGAACAGGCCGACCCACAGGTAGAACTCGATATCGTAGCCGAGCTCTTTCATGGTGGGCACGTCCGGCATGGAGGCGAGACGCTTGTTGCCGTAGTAGGCGAGCGCGCGCACCTTGCCGGCCTTGGCCTGTCCGCTCGCGGCCGCGACCGATGACGCCAGGACCTGCGAGTTGTTGCCGAGCAGCGCGGTGAGCGCCGGCCCGCCGCCGTTGGTCGGCAGGTGTTTCATCTTGATGCCGGCAGCCTGCAGGAAAAGCTGGGTCGGCAGATGCAGTGCGCCGTAGATGCCGGACGAACTGAAGATCAACTTGTCGGGGTTCTTCTTGGCGTCCTCGACCAGTTCCTTGAGAGATTTATACGGCGTCTGATCGTTGGTGTAGAGCGCGACCGGGCCGGTGGTGAAGCGCGCGATCGGGATGAAGTCGTCGCGCGTGAACTTCGGCTGGCGTCCGTTGATGCGGTCGGCCTCGGCGAACCCTGAAATCGACACGATGTGCAGGAGAAGCGTATAGCCGTCCGGTTTGGCAGTGGCGGCGAACTGCGCGCCGACCGCGCCGGCCGCGCCCGCCTTGGTCTCGATCTTCACCGACTGCTTGAGCAGCGGCTCGAGCGCGGCAGCGAACGGACGGCCCACCACGTCGGCGGCGCCGCCGGGCGGGAACGGATTGATCAGCATCACCGGCTGTGTCGGATATGCCGCCTGACCGAACGAAGGCGTGGTGATGAGTGTGGTGGCCGCGGCGGCCGAGCCAACGACAAAACTGCGTCTATCCATTTGTTCCTCCCTGGCGAAGCGGCGCGTTCCTGCGCCGTTCAAGCGCCGGTATTGTTGACCGATCGCGCCTCTCATTGATGCGGCCGGATGGTAGCGAGCGTGGGCAAAATGGGCAACCGCGCGCCGTTGCCACGGCGTCGCAGCATCATTCGACGATCGCGACCGCCCGCGTCCAGCCGCCGGAGGCCGCGCGGATCTTCACCGGGAAGCAGCTCACGGTAAAACCCTTCGACGGCAATGCTTCGAGATTGTGCAGCTTCTCGAGGTGGCAATAGCCGATCTCGCGGCCGGCGCGGTGGCCTTCCCATATCAGGCCGGCGTCGCCGGTCTTGGCGTACTTCTCCTTGGTGTAGACGAAAGGCGCATCCCAGCTCCAGCCGTCGATGCCGGTGACGCGCACGCCGCGTTCGAGAAGATAGAGCGTGGCCTCGCGGCCCATTCCGCAGCCCGTCGCGACGTAGTCTGGCTGGCCGTAGCGCCTGCCCGCCGCGGTATTCACCAGCACGATCTCCAGCGGCGACAATGTGTGGCCGATGCGCTTGAGCTCGTCCTCGACGTCCTTGGCGGTGGCGACGTAGCCGTTCGGGAAGTGACGGAAGTCGAGCTTGATGCCCGGTTGCATGCACCAGTCGAGCGGTACCTCGTCGATGGTGATGGCGCGCTTGCCGCGATCCATCGTCGAGGAGAAATGGTACGGCGCATCGAGATGCGTGCCGCTGTGGGTGGCGAGCGAAATCCATTCGATCGCCCAGCCTTCGCCGTCCGGCAGATCCTGCTCGTGCAACCCGGGAAAGAACTTCAGCACCTCGGGCGCGGTCTGCTTGTGGTTCTCGTACTTGATCTTCGGCCCATAGCCGGGCGGGTCCGCGAGGACATCGTTCTCGAGCGGAATCGAAATATCGATAATTCTGCGAGCCATGGACGCACCTCTCCCTCCGCCGCCGCGGCCGGGCATAGCCGTTCGAAGAACGGCGTCGCTTCGCTCGCCATAGCCGTTCGAAGAACGGCGTCGCTTCGCTCGCCTATGGTCCCGGCCATCGGCGTCTTTGATCTCGGCTAGTGTTAAAGACGTGGATGCCCGGCACAAGGCCGGGCATGACGTTCTCGAAGCGCGGAAATCTGTTGGAAGGGTGCCCGAGGTCATATTTCGAATGTGCTAGGTTGAGCCAGGCGAAGCGAGGACAACCATGCACGCACCTGGCGACTACAAGGAATTGAAACTCAAGCTCGATGGGATGGTGCTGGCCGGACATGGATTTCACCGCAACCTGCTGTTCGATGCGATGTATGCCTCGCTGCCGCGCGACTCTCAGGTGAAGGTTCAGATCTACAACGCCGAGATCGTACCGGGCGGCTTCACCAATTGGCACTGTCACAATGGCGCGGCGTTCTTCGTCGCGCTGCAGGGCCAGTTCGAGGCACATTTCCAAGAGGGTGTTCTGGTCAAGGCCAAAGCCGGAGAATGCTATTCCGAACCGATCGCCAAATTTCACCGTGGGCACAACCCGCATCCCGACCTGCCCTATCTGTGCATCGGCCTATGCTTCACCTCGCCTGACCGCGAACATGTAACCAATTCAGTCGAGCGCCCGTGGTGACACCTTAGCGCGTTAAGTCACCTTGCCGAGGCCGTCCGCGGCCGGCTACGGGTTCGGACCTCAAGAGGAATTGAAGATGAGCGTAATTCAGTCCCACATTCCGACGGAAGTTTATCTGGATTTCTTGGGGCGAACGATCCCGGCCCGGTGGGACTACCACGCCATCTTGATGGTCTCGATCTGGTTCGTGCTGGTTCCGATCTGCATTCTCGTGATCCGGTTCGGAAAGCCGAAACCGACGCTGACGGGTCTGCATCGCAAGGTCAGCATCTGGAATGCGGAGTGGTGGTGGTTCAGCATCCACAAATACGGGCTGATCTTTTCGATCAGCATGGCACTCGCCGGCGCGGTCGTCGCGATCGCGGTCATCGGCGGCTTCAGCGGCACACTGCATTCGATCTTCGGCATCGGCACGATCGTGCTTGGTTGTTTGCAGATTATGGGGGGCTGGCTCAGGGGCAACCACGGCGGCAGGAACTATTACACCGCCGATCCGAACGATCCGAAGACCTGGTTCGGCGACCACTACAACATGACCACGCGCCGGCGGATTTTCGAGGCCTATCACAAGACCGCTGGATATTTCGTCTATTTCTTCGCTGCCGGTGCGGTCACCACAGGCGTGATGCAATACCCGATTCCGTGGCTCGCGGAGTTCGTCATCGCCATGGTGTTGATCGCCTTCGTCGCCGCCATCGTGCTCGAATACAAGGGCTACCGCTACGATGGCTATCGCGCCGCGCACGGCTACACGATGGACGCCCCCTTCAACAAAGAGCGCGAATTTCTCTAGGGCATGATCCCGAAAAGTGGGAACCGGTTTTCGGACAAGATCATGCCCACACAAAAGAAAAGCTACGCCGCGCAATCTCGGGAGCGACGCGCATGAGCAGCCAGGATTTGCCGAAGCCGGATTTCGCCCGGAACATGAAGCTGATCGGCTACAGCGATCAGGGCGGGCGGTCGGACGGCGTGCAGGTGATGGTCAACAAGGGCCACGCTTTTGTCGGCCACATGTTTTCAAAAGGATTCAGCGTGATCGACGTGCGCGATCCGCGCGCGCCTAAGCCGGTCAAGTACGTGCCGGCGCCGCACAACACGTGGGCCATCCATCTGCAAACCCACGGCGACCTGCTGCTGGTGATCAATGCGCGCGACATGTTCGCGGCGCCGGAATTCCAGGACGAGCGCAAGTATTACATTGGCTCGCACAGCGATCAGGCGGCAGAGGCCGAGGCTGCGCCGGCAGAAAAGCGTGACTGGACCGCGGGCATGGCGGTCTATGACATTGCCAACCCCGCGGAGCCGCGCCAGATCGGCTTCATGCCGGTCGAAGGCGGCGGCATTCACCGTATCTGGTACACCGGCGGCCGTTGGGCCTATGTCTCGGCTATGCTCGACGGCTTCACCGATTACATCTTCATGACCGTCGACATGGCCGATCCCGCGAAGCCGAAGGAAGCCGGCCGATACTGGCTGCCCGGTATGAACACGGCGGCGGGCGAGACGCCGAGCTGGGGCGAGAACCGCCGCTTCGGCCTGCATCATGCGATCGTCAACGGCGATACGGCTTACGGCGCGTGGCGCGACGGCGGGCTCGTCATGATGGATGTCTCCGACCGCAGCAAGCCGAAGCTCATCAAGCACCACAACTGGTCGCCGCCGTTCGGCGGCGGCACCCACAACTGCCTGCCGCTGCCCGACCGCAACTTGCTGGTCGTGGCCGATGAAGCCGTGCTCGACAATTGCGAGGACGGCATCAAGTACACCTGGATGTTCGACATTCGCGAGCCGACCAACCCCGTCAGCATCTCGACCTTCCCGACGCCGGACGAGGCGGACTATTGCAAGAAGGGCGCGCATTTCGGGCCGCACAACATTCACGAAAATCGCCCGGACACTTTCGTCAGTTCCGACCTGATCTTCGCGACCTATCAGAACGCCGGCATCCGCGTGTTCGACATCCGCAACGCGTTCCAGCCGAAGGAGGTTGCGGCCTTCGTTCCGCCGACGCCCGAACGGCTGGTCGACGGCCGCCTGAACCGCGCCAAGGTGATTCAGTCTTGCGACGTCCTGGTGACCCGGGACGGCGTCATCTACACCACCGACTTCAATGGCGGCATGTCCATTTTGGAGTATAAAGGCTGAACGATCGGCGCCGAACGCCCGTTCAAAAACGCCGAAACAGACCCTGCAGTTCAAGTGCTCGGTCAATCGAGCCAGAAATCACGATCGGAGCAAGAAAGATGTATGCGCCGCCCGGAGTGAAGACCAGCAAGGACTTCCCGATTCCTGACACGATGAAGGCTTGGGTGTTGGGAGGCCCTGGCGAACTCATGCTGAAGGACAAGCCGGTGCCGGTGCCCAAGAAGGCCGAGGTGCTGGTTCGCATCGATGCGGTGGCGATCTGCGCGACCGACCTGGAGGTGATCTATCACGGTCCGCCGGCAATGATTCAGGGCGGCATGCCGCACAACAAAAACTTTACGCCGGGCCACGAGTACATGGGCACGGTGGTGGCGACCGGCCCCGGCGTCGACGAATTCAAGATCGGTCAACGCATCACGGTGGAGATCCATGCCGGCTGTGGTCAATGCAAACGCTGCCGGCAGGGCATGTACACCTCCTGCCACAACTATGGTTTGAATTACGGCGACGTCGACAAAGGCCATCGCGCCAACGGCTTTACCACCGACGGCGGTTTCTGCGAATACCAGGTCAATCATATCAACACGCTGGTCGCGATTCCCGACGACATGTCGGACGAGGAAGCGACGCTGGTCGTCACCGCCGGCACGGCGATGTATGGGCTCACCGAACTCGGCGGCCTGGTGGCCGGCGAGAGCGTCGTCGTCACCGGCCCCGGGCCGATCGGCCTGCTGGGGGTCGCCGTCGCCAAGGCACTCGGCGCCCAGCCGGTCATTCTCACAGGGACCCGCGACAATCGCCTCAAGATCGGCCTCGAACTCGGCGCCGATCATATCGTCAACATCCGCAAGGAGCCGGACGTCATTGCGGCGGTCAGGAAGCTCAACGGCGGCAAGGGCGTCGACTACGTGCTCGAGTGTTCGGCAGCGCCAAGTGCGCTCAACGACGCGATCAAGATGGTCAATCGCGGCGGAAAGGTCTGCCTCGCGGCCTTCCCGCACGACGAGGCGATGGTCGACATCGGGCACCTCGCGAAGAACAACATCTATGTCTACGGCATTCGCGGCGAGGGCCAGTCCGCAACCCACCGCGCCGAAGCCTACATGAGACAGAAGCGCTTCGACGCGACCAAGATCCACACGCACACCTTCCCGCTGGAAGATCTGCCTACCGCGATCCGCTACGCCAAGGATCGTGTGGAGGACGCGATCAAGGTGGTGGTGAAGGCGAAGATGTCTGCGGCGCACAAGACCGCGGCGGAGTAAGGCATGCCGGTCTAATTGGGTCGCCCGTTCGAAGATCAACGATCCGGTCGAGTACAAGAAATACACCGATCTGGTCCCGGCCATCATCGCCAGGCATGGCGGCAAGGTCCCGGCCCGCGGCGGCCGCCATCAGATCATGGAAGGGCCGCAAAAATTCCATCGCTTCGTTGTGATCGAGTTTCCGAGCTTCGAGCAGGGCGTCGCCTGCTTCGCCTCCGACGAATACAACAAAGCCGCGGCATTTCGCCGTGGCGGCGCCGGCGAGGTCGAAACCATCATGGTGGACGCTGGCGACGCGACGCCGCACTAGCTGGGCGGCCGGAACCAGCCCTGCGCCCTAGCGCGCTGGCTCGAAATCCGCATAGACTGCCGGCAACGATAACCTCGGGAGGATGCTGATGCTTCGTCAATGGAAACTGAGATTGCTGGCCTGCGCGGCCCTGGCGGCGTTCGCGCTGCCTGTCGACACGGCAAGCGCGCAGTCCGGCGAGCCGATCAAGATCGGCCTGTCGATGTCGCTGACCGGCCCGCTGTCGCCGAACGGCAAGCAGGCGCTGCTCGGCCTGCAGATTTGGGAAGAGGAAGTGAATGCCAAGGGCGGCCTGCTCGGCCGTCCGATCAAGCTCATCTACTACGACGATCAGAGCCAGGCCGCGCCTGTGCCCGGCATCTACACCAAGCTGCTCGATGTCGACAAAGTCGATCTGATCCTCGGGCCCTATGCGACGGTGCCGGCCGCGGCCGCGATGCCAGTTGCGATCCAGAAGAACAAGATGATCATCATCCTGTTCGGCCTCGGCGTGAACACCGAGTTCAACTACAAGCGCTTCTTCGCAATGATCCCGTCGGGCCCGGACCCGAAGCCGTCGTTCACCACGGGCTTCTTCGAACTCGCTCAGCAGCAGAAGGCTCAGACGGTTGCGTTCATCGCCTCCGACCTGGAGTTCTCCCGCAACGCTTGCGACGGCGCGAAGACGAACGCAAAGAAGGCCGGCCTGAAGACGGTCTATGACCGCGCCTACCCGCCGTCCACCACCGATTTCACGCCAGTGATCCGCGGGATCATGGCGGCGAACCCGGACGTCGTGACGGTATGCTCGTATCCGCTCGAACTCGGTGGGCATCGTGCGCACCGTCAACGAACTGAACTACAAGCCGAAGCTGATCGGCGGTGCGATGGTCGGTTTGCAGGCGACGCCGATCAAGAATCAGCTCGGCCCGCTGCTCAACGGCTGGGTCAACTATGAGACTTGGGTGCCGGACAAGAAGATGTACTTCGAAGGTACCGAAGCGTTCTTCAAGAAGTACCAGTCGCGTGCGGCCGCAGCCGGCGTCGATCCGCTCGGTTACTATCTCGGCGGCTGGGGCTATGCCTACGCCCAGGTGCTTGAGCAGGCCGTCAAGGGAACCAAGAGCCTCAAGGACGACGACCTGACGGCCTACATCCACAAGAACGCGTTCAAGACCATTCACGGCGAGATCAAGTTCGGCGCGAACGGCGAATGGGCCAAGTCCGGCATGATGCAGGTGCAGTATCACGGCATCAAGCAGGGCGCCGGCATCGAGACCTGGCGCGGCATGGACTATCAAACCGTGCTAACGCCGGGCGAGTTCAAGACCGGCAACGTGGTCTATCCGTTCGAGAAAGCCAGGTAGCCGGAGCCGTTATGGCTGGTGCGAGGTTTCGGCCTCGCTGCTAATATGACGCCGCGCGGGCCGATCCGCGCGGCGTTTCTCATTCAGGAGGGTGCCATGGAAGTGACCGGGCTGTTCCACATCGCGATCAAAACCAACGACCTCGATGCGACGGTGAAATTCTACACCGACGTGCTCGGCATGAAGCTTGTGCATCGTCCGGACTTCGGTTTTCCGGGTGCCTGGATCGCCGCCGGTGACAGCATCCCCATTGTCCATATCTACGCCGGCGGTCCGGCGTTGGTCGACGGCAAGACCCCATATGGCACAGGCTCGGTCGATCACGTCAGCCTGACAATCAAGGGCTGGGACGAATGCCTCGATCGCGTGAAGCGGCTCGGCTATGACTGGCGCGCCTCGATCGTTCCCGGCACCACGCTGTGGCAGATTTTCGTGCACGACCCGAGCGGCGTGATGATGGAGCTGACCTTCGACGGCAAGGTCGAGAACCGTCCGACGCCGGAGATTCCGGCGGATCGCCAATATCAGGCCGGTCAACCGTTCGGGACGCCGAAGCAAAAGGCGGCGTAACTGTAACGGTCATTCCGGGGCGCCGCGAAGCGGCGAACCCGGAATCCAGAACGACACTCGGAGTCTGCGTCTGGATTCCGGGGTCGCGCCTTCGGCGCGCCTCGGAATGACAGAATTTCACAAACCCAGATAAAACTTCCGAATCAGGTCGTTATTGTTGAGTTCGTCGGCCGACTTGCCCTCGAATGCGATCTTGCCGTGCACGATCACGTAGCCGCGATCGGCGATGCGGAGCGCTTGGATGAAGTTCTGCTCCGCCATCAGCACGGTGAGCTGATAGCGGTCCTTGAGCTCCTTGATCTTGTCGATGGTGCGGCTGACCAGGATGGGCGCGAGACCGACCGAAGGCTCGTCCACCAGCAGGATCTTCGGCGCCAGCATCAGGGCTCGGCCGAGCGCCAGCATCTGTTGTTCGCCACCGGACATCGACCCCGCGAGCTGGGTACGCCGCTCGTGTAGTCGGGGAAACGTCTCATAACAGGCGTCTAGGTTCTGTTTCATCAGCGCGCGCGCGGTTGGCCGGAACGCGCCGAGCGCCAGATTTTCCTCGACCGTGAGTTTCGGGAACAGCCGGCGCCCTTCCGGCACCAAAGCGATGCCGAGGTCGACGATCTGCTCGGTCGTCAGCACGGACAGGTCGTGTTGGATGCCGTCGATATTGGCCATGATGCGGCCGGTGCGCGGTCGCACGATGCCCATGATGCACTTGATCAGCGTGCTCTTGCCGTTGCCGTTGGTGCCGAGCAGCACCACGGTCTCGCCGGGATTGACGTTCAGCGTGACGTCTTCCAGCACGCGCACCGCGCCGTAGGCCGCATCGACGCCTTCGATGATGAGGCTACTGGCCAAGGTAGGCTCCGATCACTTCGGGATTGTTGACCACGTCGTCCGGCTTGCCGTCGGCGATCTTCTTTCCCGAGACCAGCACGACGAGTCGCTGCGAGAAGGCCATCACCGCACGCATGATGTGCTCGATCATGATGATCGTGACACCGCGCTCGTTCATCTTGATCAGCAGCGCGACGATATCGTTGACCTCGGACTGCGACAGTCCGGCCATCGATTCGTCGGCAATCAGCAGCTTGGGGTCGGCGGCCATGGCGCGCGCAAGCTCGAGTTTGCGCATCTCGACCTGCGTGAGGTCGCGCGGCAGCTTGTCGGCCTTGGCAGACAGCCCGACGAGACCGGCGAGGTCGGCGCAACGCGCTTCGATCTCGGAGGGTGAGAGATGCTGCCCGGGGCGGGCGTTGACGGTGTAGAGCAGGGGAATCCGCAGATTTTCTGCGACCGTCATGGTGACGAACGGTCGCGGCAATTGGAAGCTGCGCGCCATGCCGCGGTGCGTGCGGATATTGGCTGGCAGCCCGTTCATGGCATGGCCGTCGAACTGCACGGAGCCGGTTTCGTTCTGCAATGTGCCGCACATGCAGTTCACCAGCGTCGACTTGCCGGAGCCGTTGGGCCCGATCAAGCCGAGACGCTCGCCTTGCGCCACAGACAGGTCGATGCCTTCGAGCGCGACGAAGCCGCCGAAGCGTTTGCCAAGTCCGCGGACTTCCAGCAGCGCGCTCATGAGACGGCTCGCTGCTTGATCATGGGCTGATAGAGCCGCTTGATGTCACGATCCTGCAACAGCCAAATCGCTACGACGTCGATCGCAACAGCGATCGTAAGGGCAATGACATTGAAGTTGGACGGATCGAGCCAGATAAAAATCAGCGATAAGGGAATCGAGATCGTCAGCACCGCTATCGTGAGAAGGGGGCTCCAGCTTTCGAGCTTCAGAAGCCCATAGGCGGCCGCCAGATAGACCAGCGACAGAACGAGCGTGAAAACACCGAGGCCGGTCAGGATGGAATTCTTGCCCGCCATCGCGGCCGAGAGACCGAACACAACGCCGCCGAGACCGACAAGAAACACGTAGCCACCGATGGTGAGCAGCTTGACCGCGCGCAGGTCTACCCGCTCCGGCGCGGCGACGCGCAGAAAATCCCTCACCATGCCGACGATGCCGTTCGGCGCCATGATGACGAACCCGATCAGCAGCAGCCCGACGATCAGAAGGTTCACCGCCGACGAAATCGTCACTGTCGCGACCTGCTGGATGATGCCGAGCAGCAGCGCGCCGATCAGTGGCCCGGCCCACATAGTGGTGCCGCCGATCATCGGCATGGCGATCGAGTTCACCGCGTAGGCGAGACCGAACGCGGAGCTCGGCTCAAGATAACCGATGTAATAGGGAAACGACGCGCCGGCCATGCCCATCAGACCGCCGGAAATCGTGGTGGCGATCAGCTTGAGCTTCAACGTCGGCACGCCGCAGGCCTCGGCCGCGAGCTCATCGTCGCGAATGGTCGCAAAGCCATAGCCCAGCCGCGACCGCTCGATGGTTCGCGCCACGGTCAACGCGATGACGGCAAGCGCGATCATCAGCAGGAACAGATACTGGATGTAGCTGCCGATGATCGGCACTTCCTGCGGCCGGATGATGTAGGCGCCACGCGAACCGCCCACATAGTCCCAGTTGACAATCAGCGTCTGCAACACGACCGCAAGCGCCAGGGTGGCGATGGCGAAGAACGCGCCGCGCAGCCGCAGCGTCAGGTAGCCCATGCCAAAGCCGATCAGTGCTGCGACCATGCCGGCGATGACAGTCAGCGTCGGGATCGAGAGCGGCATAATGGCGTGTAACAGCGGCGCGATGCTTTCCGCGGCATAGCGGTCGACGTTGGTGCCGAGCTTGTGGAGCGCGACCGTCGAATAGGCGCCGACCGCGAAGAACGCGGCGGAGCCGAAATTCACGTAGCCGCAATAGCCGCCGAGGATGTTCCAGGCCGTTGCCAGCACGATGAACTGCAGCACCGTGTAGCCGGCAAAGAACAAGTAGTCGTTGCCGATCAGGCGGGCGATCAGGAAGACGGCAGCGCCGACCGCCGCTGCGATGATGAAGAAGGTGGGGTTGCGCACGACGCCGGGCTCCTATCGGCCGAGCAGGCCGGCTGGCCGGAATGCCAGCGTCAGCAGCAGGAAGCCGAACGCGACGGCGGGCGCCCAGGACGGACCGTAGAAAGTAGCGGTGAGGCTCTCGACGATGCCAAGCAGGATCGCGGCGATCACGGTGCCTGGCAGGCTTTGCAACCCGCCAAGCACGCAGATCGCAAACACGCGGCCGATGAACTCGCGCCCGACCGAAGGCTCGATCGGCTGGATGACGATGAGGAATGCGCCGGCGACGGAGGCCGTCGCGATCGCAATACCGAATGCGATGGTCTTGATCCTGATCGGATCGACCGCCATGAGCTGCAGTGCGAGTTGGTCCTGCGACACCGCCATGATGGCGCGGCCGGTGAAGGTCCGCGACAGGAAGAGCTGCAGAAAGCCGATCAGCAGCAAGGAAATCACGCACGGCACCAGCATGCGCAGCGGCAGGTCGACGAAGCCCAGCCGGATCGTATGCTCGATGTAGGCCGCCTTCACGTAACGATAGTCGACGCCGAACACCAGGATCAGCATGACCTCGGTGACGAACAGCACGCCAAAGAAAAACGCGAGGCCGCGCAACGCGTCCTGGCCGTATTTCTCGAACGAGTTGTAATAGACCTGATAGATAGCGGCGCCGAGCGCGAAAAACGCCGGCAGCACGATGATGCTGGTCAGGATCGGGTCGAAACCGAATGTCTGGTTGACGATGTAGGCGATGTACGCGCCCAGGATGATGAAGGCCGGGTGCGCGATGTTGACGATATCGAGGATGCCGAACGAGATGGAAATGCCGACCGTCACCGCGGCGTAGAATCCGCCGAGCAAAATGCCCGCGATGATGGCATTGATCAGCAGTTCAACCGGAAAATCCATGTCCCCCCAGCTCCGCATCTTTTCATGGGCATGCCATGAGCGCGCTGGCTTAGTGTGCAGGAAGGATGGCCGGTTGGCTAGTGTTGCAATCCCTACAGACTCGGGCGGGTTCGCTTCGCCCCGGTGTTATGCGGCGCGGCGCACTCGGTCCGGGATGGGCAGCGGCTTGTTGGCGCTGTCGAGGAACTCGATGGTGTTGAAGATCATGTCCTCGCTGCTGAGGTTCTCGAGGTCATCACCTTGTATTCGCCGGGGCCATAGGTCTCATGCCGTGTTTCTCCCGGCGCGTAGGTGTGCTCGACCGTGCTGCCGTCCATCAGGTGTTGCCGGGCGCGGCCGCCGTTCACCGACGTCCAGAAATAATCCAGCACATGGCGGTGGAAGCCGGCGCGCTCGCCCGGCTTGAGGCGGATGATCCAGACCCGGACCTTGTCGATCTCGGAGAGAAGTTCCGTGCCGACGCAACCGTTGTGGTTTCGGCTTTCGCGCTCGAACTCTGCCTTGATTGCGGCGGGCCATTCGGTGTGTTCCGAGTGGGCGACCTTTTTGTCGAGCATGCTGCGGGCCATGGCATTTCTCCAGCCGTTGTTGGCACAATATAGCGGAATTTGCGGGTGGCGAAAACCAGCAGGACCGATGTGACGCCGCGGCACGGACATTCAAGACGCGCGCTGATCGTCGGCGGGTCGATGAGCGGCCTGTTCGCGGGCCTGATGCTGCGCCGGCAGGGCTTTGCGGTCGACATCTACGAGCGGGTCGAGGGCGAGCTCGCCGGCCGCGGCGCCGGCATCGTCGCGCAGCCGATCGTGGCGCGAACGCTTGAAGAACTTGGGGTGAGCAGCGCCAATCTTGGTGTGGAAGCGAAGGTCCGGAAAATCCTCGACGTCAACGGCGCCGTGATCTGCGAGCACGAATGCTCGCAGACGCTGACGGCGTGGGAGCGGCTCTACCGCATCCTGCGCGACGGGTTTCCACCCGGGCATTATCATCGCGGCAAGGGCCTCAAGGGTTTCGAGCAGGACGGTGGCGCTGTCACCGCGCATTTCAGCGACGGCTCCAGCGTGGCGGGGGACGTGTTGATCGGCGCCGACGGCATCCGCTCGACCGTGCGTCAGCAACTGTTGCCGCGGCTCGCGCCGCTCTACGCCGGCTATGTGGCGTGGCGCTCGCTCATTCCGGAAGCGGCGATCCCGCCCGCGATTCATCGCGAGATGTTCATGAACATGACATTCTGCCTGCCTTCGGGCGAGCAGTTCCTCGGCTACCCCGTCGCCGGGCCGGATAATGATCTGCGGGTCGGTCATCGCCGCTATAATGTGGTGTGGTATCGACCGTCGGAAGAACGCACTGAGCTGCAGCGCCTGCTCACGGACGAAAGCGGTGCCACGCATTCGATTTCCATTCCGCCCCCGCTGATCCGGCGGCAGGCTATCGCGGCAATGCACGCAGCGGCGGAGCGGCTGGTGGCGCCGCAGTTCCGCGCCATCGCGCGATTGATGGACGAGCCGGTGTTACAGCCGATCTACGATCTGGAGACGCCGCGGATGGTGTTCGGGCGTGTCGCGATCTTGGGTGACGCCGCCTTCGTGGCGCGGCCGCATGTCGCGGCCGGCGTGTCCAAGGCCGTGGACGACGCGGCCACGCTGGTGCAGGCGCTTGTTGGCTGCGAGGTCGAGCCGGCGCTCAAACAGTTCGAGGCGAAACGCCTGCCGGTCGGGCGCCGCATCATCGAGCGGGCGCGCCACCTCGGCGCCTATTTGCAGGCGACCCGCACGCGGGAGGAGCAGCAGCGGTCCGACCGCCACAGCAACGCCGAGGCGGTGATCCGCGAGACGGCCACGATCGATTTCCTGGAAGCCTAGCTCAGTCCCAGCAGCTTCTTCGCGTTCCCGCCACAGAGAGCGGCAGTGGTGGAGGCATCAAAACCGCTGCTGACGACATGCTCGACCGGATCGAAGTCGGCCATGTCGAACGGATAGTCGGTGCCCAGCACGACGTGATCGGCGCCAAAGGTCTTCACCAGCGCCTGAAGCTGCTCCGGCGTGAACACCACCGTGTCGAAATAAATCTTCTTCAGATAATGCGTCGGTGGCTTCGGCAGGCTGCCGCGCGCATCGGAACGCGCGCCCCAGGCGTGATCGATGCGCCCGTGATAGCCGCCGAGGAAACCGCCGCCGTGCACGGCAAGGATCTTCAGATTCGGGTGCCGCTCCAGCACGCCGTCGAAGATCAGGTAATGCAGTGCGATTGTCGTCTCCAGCGGGTTACCGATCACGTTGTTGAAGTAGAACCGCTTGAGGCGGTCGGCGTGGGTGAAGCCGTTGGGATGGATCAGCACCAGCGCGCCGAGTTCCTCGGCCTTTTTCCAGAACGGCGCAAAGTCCGGATCGGACAATTCCTTTCCGGCCACGTTGGTGAGGATTTCGACGCCCTTGAACTTGAGCTGCTTCATGCACCGCTCAAGCTCGTTCGCCGCCTCGTTGCCATCTTGCAACGGCACGCCGCCGAGTGCCATCAGCCGGTCGGTGTGCTTGGCCACGTATTCCGCGATGCCGTCATTAAGGACGCGCGTCGCCGGCGCGGCGAATTCGACCGGCACCGTGTAGTAGAGCTGCGGCGGGCCGGGGCAGATCAACTGCATGTCGACGCCCATGTCGTCCATCGTCTTGAAACGCACGTCGGTCGGACGGATGCCGGGCGCGATGTCGGCCGCCTGCTTGGCCATCAGGTCCCTGGTTTCCTGCGTTGAGAAATGGTCGAGCGGAACGGTCGATGGGTCGAGCCGGCCTTTCACCAGTTCGGCCGCCTGCGGAATGGCGATATGGGCGTGCATGTCGATGGTGATGCTTTTCGGCCGGGCCTCGCGGCCGGGCTTGCCGCGTTTGCGGGCAGCGGTCGGCTCGTACCTGTTCCAAATGTCAGCCATGTTCCTCACCGTTCCTGATTGCCGCCGTTGTTGGGGCAGGCGTCCGTTGCAGTAGCCCTTGAGGTCTTGTCATTCAATCGGGGTGGGCAGGATAGTGGGCGCGCCATGCGACACAAGCGGCAGCTTCCGGGCCCCTGGGCCGGCTGTTATAGTTTTGACAAGACGCACATTAGTGCGCGCCAAAAACAGGGAGGGACTCATGCGAAAGATCTATACAGCAGTGGTATGCGCGGCTGGCGCCCTGCTGATCGCTTCGACCGCTCAAGCTCAACAGGAAATCAGCATCACCGTCGCGGCCGGTCAGCCGCTGCGCGCGATGCGGCCGCTGCAGATGGTCAGCGACTTCTACATTCCCGAGGTGGAGAAGCGGATCAAGGCCGCGAACCTCAACATCAAGATCAACTGGAAGGAGGCTTACGCGGGATCGCTGCTGAAACCGACCTTCGTGCTCAAGGGCGTGCAGGACGGCATCGCCGACATCGGCTTCGAGCCGACCATCTTCCATCCGGACCGCCTGCCGCTCGAACAGATTTCGTTCATGACGCCGTTCGCCACCAGCGACGTGGTCATGGTCGGCAAGGCGATCGACAAGCTGCACGCCACGTTCCCGGAGTTTCGCGCCCAGTACGACAAGCACGGCGTGATCCGGCTCGCGGGATCGAGTTACAACTCCTACGAGCTGTTCAGCACCTTTCCGGTGCAGAAGTTCGAGGACATCAAGGGCAAGAAAATCTCGACCGCCGGCGCCGCCCTGCAGTGGATGCGCGGCACGCCGGCGACGCCGGTGCAGAGCAATATGACGCTCTACTACAACAACGCCAAGACCGGCGTGATCGACGGCTTCATCATCTTCCCGTCGTCGATCCCGGGAATGAAGTTCCCGGAGGCCGCGCCTTACGTCACCAAGGTCGGGTTCGGCGCGCAGTACGCCGCGGCGCTCATCATCAACAAGGGCTTCCACGACAAGCTGCCGCCAGCGCTGCAGAAAGTGCTGAAGGAAGCCGGCGAGGCGTGGACCGCCGCCGCCGACAAGATCCAACTCGATCTCGGCAACGAGGGCTTCGACTCGGTGCCCAAGTTTCCGAACGGCAAGAACTTCGTGCTGCCGCGCGAGGAGCAGGTGAAATGGGCGAATGCGATGCCGAACATCGCCAAGGAATGGGCCGAGCGCGCCGACAAGGACGGCCTGCCGGGCACCAAGGCGCTGTCCGCCTACATGGATGAGCTGCGCAAGGCCGGCGCCAAGCCGGTTCGTGACTGGGACAAGAAGTAGCTGACTCTGCGTCGAACCGGACATCGTCCGTGTCGTCAACCGACCAGCCCGTCCCGCAAAGTGTCGGAACGGAGGCGCCGCAACCCGGCGCCTCCGGTCTCGGCTATTTCCGTTTGTTCACGCAGGCGCTCAACATCGCCGGCACCATTCTGATCCTGCTGATGGCGCTCGCCGTCAACCTCGACGTTTTCGGCCGCAATGCCTTCAACCAGCCGATCCCGGGGGTGAACGAGTTCATCGGTCTGTCGATCGTGGCGGTGGTGTTCCTGCAAATGGCGAACACGCTGCAGGAGGACCGCCACGTTTCCAACGACATCTTCATTCGATTGATTGCCACCACGCATCCGCGCCTGTCGGCCGCCCTCTATTCTTCGTTCCACGTCATCGGCGCGATGCTAATGGGGATCATCGTGGTTTGGGTTTGGCCGCTGCTCGTTGAGAACTATACCGGCGGCTACTATTCCGGCACCGCCGGCATCGTCGAGATCAAGGTCTGGCCGTTCATGGCGGTGGTGGTGATCGGATCGGCGACGACTGCCGTGCAATTCCTGGTCGATGCGTGGCGGCTGGGTCGGCGCGCGATGAGCGGCGCGGCGGCCTCGCCATGAATGAAATCGCCGTCGGTGTGGTTTGCTTCGTGGCCAGCCTGGTGCTGATCCAGTCGGGCATGCACATCGGCGTGGCGTTGCTGCTGCTGTCGTTCGTGGGCGTCTGGGCCATCAAGGGTCTCGCCGTGGCTGGCAAGCTGCTGTCGAGCTCAGTCGCCACCTCGATCGCCTCCGACGCCTACGCCGTCATTCCGATGTTCGTCCTGATGGGGCTGTTCGTGTCGGCGACCAATATGGGCCGCGACACGTTCGACGTCGCGGCGCTGGTGCTGCGCCGCATTCGCGGCGCGCTCGGCATTGCGACAGTGGCGGCAAACGCGGTGTTTGCCGCCTGCACCGGCACCACCATCGCGTCGGCCTCGGTGTTCACCAAGGTGGCGGTGCCGGAAATGATCCGGCACGGCCATACCGCGAAGTTCTCGGTGGGCGTTGTCGCCGGCAGTTCGGTGCTCGGCATGCTGATCCCGCCCAGCATTCTGATGATCATTTTCGGCATCATCGCCAACGTCTCGATCGGCGACCTGTTCACTTCGGGCATCCTGCCGGGCATCGTGCTCGCGAGCGCGTTCTGCGTCACAATCCTGCTGATGTCCTATCTGAAGCCGGCCTCCGTCGCCGTCGATCCGAAATCGCTCAGCGGCGAGTATCACGGATCGCTGGCCGACGCGTCGAATTGGGAGATTATCAAGAAAATCCTGCCGATCGTCATTCTGGTCGGCACCGTGCTTGGCGGCATATACGGTGGCATCTTCACGCCGACCGAAGCTGGGGGCGCCGGTGCGCTGGCGGCTCTGGTGATCGCAGTGGCCCGCCGCGAGTTGACATTGAAGATGTTCTGGCAGGTGTCACTGGAGACGGGTCGCGTCACAGCGGCGATCTGTTTCCTGCTGATGGCCGCGGCGCTCTATTCGCAGATGTTGACCATGTCGGGACTTCCCTACGCGGTCGGCCAGTGGCTGCAAAACGCCAATCTGGGCTTCCTGCCCGTGCTGATCGGCTATCTGCTGGTGCTGCTGATGCTGGGCTGTTTCCTCAATTCGGTCTCCATCATGCTGATCGTCCTGCCGTTCGTGATCCCGGTGTTCGAGGCGTTCGGCGTCAACCTGGTCTGGCTTGGGCTCATCAGCATCATCGCGATCGAGATCGGATTGCTCACGCCGCCGCTTGGCCTGGCGGTGTTTGTCGTCAAAGCCAATCTGGAAGATCAGCGCATCACGACATGGGACATTTTCATGGGCACCATGCCGATGACCATCACGATGGCCATCGTACTGATCGTCTGTGTGATGTTCCCCTGGCTGGCGCTGGTGCTGGTCGGGCAGCGATGGAGCTGGTGGTGAGGCGCCGCCTCAGATTCCGAGGTAGCTGGACTTGATCTGCTCGTTGGCCCGCAACTCCTCGGGCTTCGCGGAATAGACCACCTGGCCCTTGCTCATCACGTGGACGTAGTCGACCAGCTTGAGCGCGAGGTTGGCGTTCTGCTCGACCAGAAGGATCGAGAGACCTTCTTCCTTCAGCTTGCGAATCGCCTCCCACACGCCCTGGATGATGACCGGCGCCAACCCTTCCGACGGCTCGTCCATGATCAGACAGTCGGGATTCGTCATGAGCGCGCGGGCGATCGCCAGCATCTGCTGCTCGCCGCCCGACAGCGTCTTGGCGCGCTGATTGCGGCGTTCCTGCAAACGCGGGAACAGCGCGTAGACGCGATCCAGGCTCCAGCCGTGGCGGTCGACGTTGCGTTCCGCAACCAGCAGGTTTTCTTCGACGCTCAGAGTGGGGAACACACGCCGCCCCTGCGGCACCAGGCCCATGCCCTTGCGGACGGTTTCGAATGACGGCTCGTTGGTGACGTCCTCGCCTTTGAAGATGACCTTGCCGCGGCGCGGCGGATTGAAACCGACGATCGAATTCACCAGCGTGGTCTTGCCGACGCCGTTGCGGCCCAGCAGCCCCAGGATCTGGCCCTGGTCGAGCTGCAGCGACAGGCCCTGGAGAACGTAGGCGTCCCCGTAATAGGTGTGGATGTCCTGGACTTCGACGACCGCCATGATCAATCGGTCCCCAAATAGATTTCCTGCACGCGCTTGCTGTCGTGGATCTGCTTCGGCGTTCCGGTTTCGAGCACGGCGCCGAAGTGCAGCACCGAAATCTCCTCCGCGATGTCGAATACGACGTCCATGTCATGCTCGATCAGAAGGATCGCGAGGCTGCGGTCGAGTTTTTGCAGGAAGCGCGTCATCTCGGTGGATTCGCCGGACGACAGCCCGGCAGCCGGCTCGTCAAGCAGCAGGATTTTCGGATCGCTGGCGAGGCCGAGGATGATTTCGAGCTGGCGCTGTTCGCCATGCGAAAGGTAGCGGACCTGGGTGTCCTTGCGGTCCATGAAGTTGGCGCGCTCCAAGAGGCCGTGCGCCTTGTCGTAGGCGTCCTTGTACGACGACATGAAGCGCCACATCACGAACTTGGACGGCCGCAGCCCTTCGATCGCCAGCAGGACATTGTCCAGCACGGTCAGCTTGGGGAACAAGTGGGTGATCTGGAAGGTGCGCGCCATGCCCAACGCCGTGCGCTTGTGGCTGGTCCACGCGGTGACGTCCCGCCCGAACAGCAGCACCTTTCCCGACGTTGACGGATGGATTCCAGTAATGAGATTGAACAGCGTCGTCTTGCCGGCGCCGTTCGGGCCGATCACGGCCTTGCGGTCCCCGGGCATGATTTTCAGGTTGACGTCGCGCACGGCATGCAGGCCGCCGAAGCTCTTCGACAGTCCCTTCAACTCAAGGACAGGCTGTCCCCCGTTGGTCGGTGCGTCGCTCAACTCTTGCTCCTCGTAGCAGGAACCGGGGCTCCGATGTGGAGCCCCGGCACCGATCGGTTAGCTAGCAGAACTTGCAAGGCGGGTAGTTGCGGTCATAGACCGGCGTCTTCAGGAATTCGTCCTTCTTGAACTGCCCGAACTGGTTGACGTTTGGATAGGTCTTGATGACGGTGTTCCAGAGCTCCTCCTTCTCGTAACCGAACATCTTCTTCTTCTCGACCTTCTTGATGTAGACGTTCTGCACCGGATTGCGCATCTCGTCGATGCTGACGGGACCGCGGATCGAGTCTACCTTGATCGCGGCGAGCTGTTTGATGAACGTTTCGGCGCCTGGGAACTTGCCGTTGTTCTGCTTCATGACCGCATCGATCATCTGCGCGGTCGTGTAGTTGGTCTCCGAATAGTACGAAGGGACCTTGCCGAACTTCGAGCGGTAGGACTTCACGAAGGCGGCATTCTTCGGCGTGTCGATGGCGGCGCTGTATTGCAGCGCCGACACGTGTCCGATGACCTCGTCGCCCATGGCGGGCAGCACGAATTCGTCATAGCTCGTGCCGCCGCCGATCACCGGCTTCTTGTTGCCGGCCGCCGCGAGCTGCTTTGGGAATTGCAGCGACATCGGCCCCACCATCAGCGAGAAGATCGCGTCGGCGTCCGCCTTGATGGTCGGAATGTACGGTCCGAAGTCCTTGGTGCCGAGCGGCGGCCAGATCTTCTGGATGATCTGCCCGCCACACGCCTCGAACGCCCGCTGGAAACCGC
Source organism: uncultured Alphaproteobacteria bacterium (assembly GCA_963814215.1). Lineage (GTDB taxonomy): Bacteria > Pseudomonadota > Alphaproteobacteria > Rhizobiales > Xanthobacteraceae > Z2-YC6860. Next base: position 298,711 of record CAWFCM010000001.1, read on the forward strand.
CAACCACTTCGTAGCCGAACGCGTAGTCGGCGCCGACGGCGACGATCTTCTTGTAGCCCTGCTCGCAGGCCCATTGGCCGAACGGATGGCTCGGTTGCGAGCTCGACCAGCCGGTGCGGATGTGAAGCGGATACTTGGCGAGGTCGCGCTGCGTCAGGTCATCGGCCGCGGCGACCGGATTGACGTAGAGCACCTTCTCGCCTGTGCTCACCGGGGCCAGCGCATAGCCGGTGGAGGCCAGAAGCCCGCCGGCGATCATGTGCACCTTGTCCTGCAGGATGAGCTTCTTAGCCTTGGTGACGGCCGTGTCGGGCTTGCCCTGCTCGTCCTCAACGATGAACTTGACGTCGGCGCCGCCAAGTTTGTTGCCATGCTCGTCGAGATACATCTTGAAGCCGTCGACCATGTCCTTGCCGACCTGGGCGAAGATTCCGGTGGTTGGCGCCAGATAGCCGATGCGAAGTTCCTCCGCACTGGTTGTTGCAGTGGCTCCAATCGCGAGCACGCCGCTTAGCAGGGTAACTTTGAGCAGTCGTAGCGGATTGCGTGTCATAACTCGTCCTCCGTCGTTGTGCCTGCCTGTTCAGGAAGGCGCTGTCGCCAGTTTCTTCGTGTCTTCTGCTTTGCTGTTCGCCGTGCTGCGGTGCTGCCGGATGCGCTCCGGAATGCCCATCAGGCCGGTCGGCAAGTAAAGGATCGTGAGCACGTAAACGGCGCCGAGCACATACTGCCACCACGGCACCAGTGTGCTGAGATACTCGCGAAGCCCGAACACGATGAACGAGCCGATCACGCCGCCGATCAGAGTACCAGCGCCGCCGAGCACCGCCATCAGGAGCGCGTCGACTGACGTGGTCAGCACGACGTTCTCAGGGCTGACGATGCCTGCGGTGTGCGCCCAGAGCACACCGGACAATCCGCCGAACGCACCGGCGATGATGAAGGCGATGTATTTGTGCAGCCAGGTGTTGTAGCCGAGGATTTTCATCCGCAGCTCCTGCTCGCGAATGCCCATCAGACTGCGCCCGAACGGCGAGCGCACAAGCACGTACATCATTAGCAGCGAGACCGCGAACAGCACGAACACGAGGTAGAAGAACGTCACTTCGTTTGAGAGGTCGATGCCGAATTTGGGTCGCTGCCGCAGGTTAATGCCATTGTCGCCGCCCGTGACCGAATTCCATCGGTATGCCAATCCCCAGACGCATTGCCCGAGCGCAAGCGTGATCATCAGAAAATACGTGCCGCTGGCGCGGATCGCCAGCAATCCGAACACGGCTGCCAGCGCAGCGCTGGCCAGAATGCCGAGCACCAGAACGATCCAGAAGTCCCAGCCGAGGCCGAACTGGAACCGTGTCGCAAGGATGGCGGTCAGATAAGCGCCGACGCCGAGATATGCAGCCTGCCCCATCGAGGCGAGGCCGGTGTAGCCCAGCAGGATGTCGAGGCTCATCACCAAGATCGCGAAGGCAAGCGCGCGAGTCGCTAGCAGGATCACGAACGAGTTGGTGTTCGGCACTATGACTGCAAGCACAGCCAGCGCTATGACGACGATCAACACCTTTGCCGATTGGCTCTTGAACATAGGTGTCATTCCCGTCCGAACAGGCCTGTCGGCTTGACCGCCAGGATCAACGCCATCGGCGCGTAAAGCGTGAAGTAGGAGATTTCCGGGAACAGCGCTTTGCCGAAATTATCGGCTAGTCCGACGATCAGTGCGCCGATCGCTGCGCCGCCCAGGCTTCCCATGCCGCCTATAATGACGACAGCGAACGCGAGCGGCAGAATTTCGAAATCGAGGCCGGGATAGACGCCAAGGAAGGCGCCGCCAATCACCCCGCCGAGCGCCGCAAGAAACGCGCCGAGCGCAAAGATGAACATGGACACTTTCGAGGTGTCGACGCCGACGCCGCGCGCCATCTGCGCGTCATCGACGGTGGCGCGGACCGCCGCGCCCATCCGGGTCTTTTCCATCACGAGCCAGAGGCCGACGCCGATCAGGACCGCCATCGTGATCATGAACGCGCGATAGAGCGGCAGGTATAAACCGCCAATCTCTATGCTCTTGGTCAGCGCCGCAGGCGGGTTGATGTCGAAGTTGTTGCCGGTCCAGATGTCGAGCGCGGCTTGCTGGAACAGGAAGGCGAAACCGACGGTGAGCAACACTTGCCGCAATGGATCGGCTTCGATCGCGATGACGGAAATTCGGTTCAGCACGAAATAGAGCGCAGCAGCCGCCGCTGCGGTGACGGCAATGAACTGAACCCAATTGACCTCTGAGAACTGCCGCCAGCGTCCGATCGCGAGGCTGATGAGGACAGCCACACCGAACGCAATGACGCCGTTCCGGATGAATTCGAGCCCGCCGGGACGCAGGAACAGGCGCTCCATCAACAGCCCGACCACAGCGATGGTCAGCGCAGCGACCGGGATCGCGAGGTACCACGACCCTGTCGTCCAGATCACCGTGAGCGCAACGTAGCCGCCGAGCAGGAAATACGAACCGTGCGACAGGTTGACGATTCGCATCACGCCAAAGATCAACGACAGGCCGCTGCCAAGCAGAAACAACAGCGCGCCGTAGGAAATGCCGTTGAAGGTCTGGATAATCCAGAAATTTAAGTTCATCGCCCCCGCACACCCCTTCTGTCACGCCGAAGGTTGAATTCAGCTTATCCCAGGAAAGCGCTCTCTGACACCCCGCCAGATGGCCGCAGCAAAGAAACGCGCCTCACTGCCGGGGCGCTCTCCTGGTCCGTTTGACGCCTGCCCTGGCTTCCAGCACGGCGCAGACCGCCGCCGTGTCGTGTTCGCCGTGCCCGCTCTTGAGCGCGGCGTCGTAAACGGGCTCCGTGGCGCTGAACAGCGGAGTCGGCACGCCGATTTTCTTGGCGAACGAGCCGATTACATCCATGTCCTTCTGCCAGACCGAACACTTCATGGTGACTTTGGTGTAGTCATTTTTCACCATCATCGGCGCGCGCAATTCGAACACGCGTGAATTTCCGGCACCGCTCTGAATCATCTCGAAGATCGTTTTGGGATCGAGCCCGGACTTCATGCCGAGCACCATCGCCTCGGCCGATGCCACGTTGTTGATCGCGACGAGCAGGTTGGCGACGTATTTCATCTTGCTGCCATTGCCAAATGCGCCAACGTCGTAGGTCTTGCGGGAGAAGCTAGCGAACATCGGCTTGATCTTGGCGATCGCCTTGCTGTCGCCGCTGGCGTAGATGACGAGGTCGCCGGTGGCGGCCTGCGAGCCGGTGCCGCTGACCGGGCAGTCGAGCATGGTGTGGCCGCCGGCTGACAGGACTTTCTCGGCGCTCTCCTTGTCCTCGATGGTGAAGGTCGAGCACTCGACGACGGTACGGCGCGGCGCCTTCGCTGCGTTGATTTCCTTCGCGGTGGCGATCAGCGCCTCCGGCTTGGGCAGGCTGGTGATGATCACAGGAACCGCGGTGGCGAGGGCACGGGTGTCCTTGGCGATTTCAACGCCGGCTTTCTCCAGTTCCTTGCGGCGGTCCGTGCTGACGTCATAACCGACGACGCGCCATCCGGCCTTGACCAGGTTGCGGGCGAACGAGCCACCCATGATGCCGAGTCCGACGATGCCGACCGTGCCCGTGCTTTTCTTGGCGGCGACCTTCTTCTTCGTTTTCCTTGCCAACTTCACCTCCTTTGACGCTGTGGGCGAAGCCCCGCCGTTGGGCAACAGACTATGACCAATTCCGTCATTGCGCCAAGTGCTGCCGCCGCAGGGCGGTGACGCACTTTCGTGCAGCGTGCGGATCGCCTATCGTTCTACTCACATCCAAACGCAGCGAATTGGGGCGTGATATGCATATCGGAATTGCCGGTGTCGGCCGGATGGGCGCGAATATGGGTCTGCGCCTGATGGAGACCGGCAGCAGGCTCACGGTCTGGAATCGCTCGGCTGACAAGGTCAAGCCGCTGGCCGATGCGGGCGCGGCCGTCGCCAAGACGCCAGCCGAACTGGTTGGCGCCGTCGAGGCGGTCATCACCATCATCACCAACGCTGCTGCGATCGATCAGGTCTATCACGGCCCGAACGGGCTGTTGTCCGGCGACGTGAAGGGCAAGCTGTTCATCGAGATGAGTACGGTGCCGCCGGAGACGCAGATGGCGCTCGCCGAGAAGGTGCGCGCCAAGGGCGCAGCCTATGTCGAATGCCCGGTCGGCGGCAGCGTCGTGCCGGCGCGCGCCGGCAAGCTGATGGGTAACATGGGCGCCGAGCCCGCCGACGCCGCTCGTGCCCGGCCGATCCTCGACAACCTGTGCCGCCGCGTGCTGCACGCAGGTCCTGTCGGCAGCGGCGCGGTGCTCAAGCTCGCGGTCAATCTGCCGCTGATGATCTATTGGCAGGCGCTCGGCGAGCAACTCGCTGTGTGCAACAGGCTCAAGATCGATCCGGCCAATCTCCTGGATTTCCTGTCCGAAACCTCGGGCGCCGCAACGGTGCTCAAGCAGCGCATGCCGGGTATCATTTCGAAACTCAAGAACGAGTCTTCCGACATTAAGACCTTCACGCTCGACAACGGCATCAAGGACGTCAAGGCGATGCTAGAGCAGGGGCAGAAAAGCGGATTGGAACTTCCGCTCCTGGAAAAGACGCTGGCCTGCTACGAGGAGGCGCGGCGCAACACGTCCGGGTCGGAAGAAGTATCAAACGTGTCGGCTTATTGGGCGCGGCGCGCCAAGAAATAGAACCTCAGCCATCATCGCAACGAAAGTCCGCCATGCCAGCACTGAACATCGCCCAAGCTTCCACCATCATCGACGTTGCCTTGCAGAAGGGTCGTGAACTGAAGTTTGCGCCGCTCGCCATCGCCGTGCTCGATGCCGGCGGCAATCTCATCGCCTTCAAGCGCGACGATCGCGCCGGCATCCTTCGCTTCGACATCGCGTTCGGCAAGGCATGGGGCGCGCTTGGCATGGGCTTCGGTTCGCGCACGGTGTTCGAGCGCGCCAACAGCAACGAGGCGCAGCGGCTGTTCTATGCCACGCTCGCTGCGGCGAGCGGCGGCAAGATCATCACCAATCCGCCGGGATCCTGATCCGCGGTGCGAGCGGTGAGGTGGTCGGCGCGGTTGGCATATCCGGCGATACTTCGGACAACGACGAAATTTGCGGTATCGCCGGAATCGAGGCGGCTGGTCTCAAGGCCGATCCAGGCGGCGAAAAGAAAAAGTAGGGGAGGAGTTTCCATGTCTTTGAAGTTTTATGCGTTCTGGCGTTCTATCGCGAGCTTCCGGGTGCGCATTGCGCTCGCGCTCAAGGGCATCAAGCCCGACGAGATCATCGACATCGACCTGCTGAAGGGCCAACAGCGCGAGGACAGCTTCCGCGCCGTCAATCCACAGATGCTGATCCCGGCGCTGATCGAGGACGGCGGGCCCGTGCTGTTCCAGTCGATGGCGATCATGGAATATCTCGAGGAAACGCACCCGCAGCCGCCGCTGCTGCCGAAGGATCCGCTCGGCCGCGCGCGGGTGCGCGGCATCTGCCAGATTTTCGTCTCCGACTCGCATCCGATGTCGGTGCCGCGCGTGCGCAATTACCTGACCGGTGAGCTCAAGCTCGATAACGACACCATGCTCAAGTGGGTGCGCCACTGGCAGAATGAAGCCTTGCGCGCCGCCGAGACGCACCTGTCGCAGAAAGCGACCGGAAAATATTGCCACGGTGACTCGGTCACGCTCGCCGATGTCTGTCTTGCGGGGCAGGTGGTCGGCTCAGGGTTCTTCGATGTCGACGTGAAGGCTTACCCGAATGTGTCGCGCATTTATGGCGAGCTGATGCAGATCGGGGCGTTCGCCAAGGCGCACCCGCTGAAGCAGCCCGGCGCGCCGGCGTCGATCTCGCACTGACCTCGCCGTCATTCCGGGGCGCGCCGAAGGCGCGAACCCGGAATCCAGTTCCGCACGCTGATGTATCTGGATTCCGGGTCCGGCCCTTCGGGCCGTCCCGGAATGACGAGCTACTATTTCCTTTTCCCGTTCCGCCGCGCCGGCCGCTCCGGAAACATGGTCGGCGGGATCATCCGCGCCCAGACCTGCTGGATGCGCTCGATCTCGGCTTCGAAAATTTCGAGGAAGCGGCGGGCCTGGTTCGACAGCGTCCGCCGCGCTTGCGTAATGATCACGAACTCGGCGAATAGTGGTGGATCGTACAGCGGGCTGATGATCCGCTCGTTGCGGTCGATGTCGGTGACGCAGAACAGTCCCGACAGAATCGCCACCCAGTCGGACCGCGCGACGAATTGAATCGTGCCGATCATCGCGTCCATTTCGATCATGTCGGCAACTTCGACGCCGTGGGTTTCCAGATAGATCTCGATGTTGCGCCGGCGCACGTTGGCGCGGCTTGGCACGACGATCTTGAGCGGCCCGCAGTCCTTGAGCCGGATCGGCTCCAGGTGCTTGAGCCCCATCTTGGGGTTCGACAGCAGCATCTCGCGGTCGCGCACGAGCAACTGCGATTTCAGCCCGACGCGGCCCTCGAAGGTCGGCACCACCGCGAAATCGAGCTCGTCGGCGAGCACCATGTCGGTGAGCACGCCGCTGTAGCCTTCGACGATGTGCAGCCGCACGTCGGGATAGCGCGGTGTGAACCGTTCGAGCGTTGGTGCCAGCGCCGCCCGCGTCATGGTCGGCATCAGGCCGATCCGCAGGTCGCCGGCGACGACCGAGGCAAAGCCGCGCGCCTCCTCGCGCGCGTTTTCGAGCTGGCGCACCGCCTCGATGCAACGCTGATAGTAGCGGTGTCCGGCGGAGGTCGGTGTCACGCCCTTTGTAGAGCGTTCGAACAGCCGCAGACCGATCGCCCGTTCGACAGCGGCGACGTGCTGGGAAATACCCGACTGCGTCGCGTTCTCGCGTTGCGCGGCGCGGGTGAACGACCCCTCTTCGCAGACCGCGATGATGGCCTGGATCTGGCGCAGCGAAATACCGGCCATGGAGCGCCCTATCATAAAAAATAATGCCGAAGGGCAGATTATATTAATTCGGCTGTCAGGGCCAGGGCGGCTAACTTGCGCGCGAGCACGGCGCCGGGGCCGCGCCGGGGAGACGCCATGAAGCTCGGCTTTTTCACCATGCCGATCCATCCCTTGGACAAGGACTGGCGGCAGTCCTTGCGCGAGGATCGTGAGGCGTTCCTGCTGGCTGACAAGCTTGGCTTCACCGAAGCCTATGTCGGCGAGCACTCGACCGACCGGGCCGAGAATATCACGTCGTGCATGATGTTCATCGCCAGCCTCGTCCACGACACCAAGACCATCAAGCTTGGCACCGGCACCGTGAACATGCCGAACCAGCATCCGGCGGCGGTCGCCGCCAACATCGCGATGCTCGATCATATGCTCGATGGACGATTCATCTTCGGCATCAGCCCGGGCGGGCTGTTGTCGGACTCGGAGGCATTCGGCGTGCTCGACGCGGACCGCAACGCCATGTTCCTCGAGGCGATCAATCACGTGCTGGCGATCTGGGAGCGGGAGCCGCCCTACAACATCGAGGGCAAGTACTGGAACATCAAGATCGAGCGCCAGCTCATGGCGGAGATCGGGCAGGGCTTCCTGCCGAAGCCATTGCAGAAGCCGCACCCGCCGATCGTGGTGACGGCGGTGGCGCCATTCTCGAAGGGCGTCACCGAAGCGGCGGCGCGCGGCTGGGAGCCGATCTCGGCGAACTTCCTGATGCCGGAATGGGTAAAGAGCCACTGGCCGAAATACGTCGAAGGCTGCCAGCGCGTCGGCCGCAAGGCCGACCCGGCAAACTGGCGTGTCGCAAAAAGTATCTTCGTGGCGGACGACGACAAGACCGCGAAGGCCTACGTGACCGACCCGAACAGCCCGTACCGCTTCTACTACAGCCAACTCTACACCAAGTTGAAGCGCGGCCGGCTCGAACTGTTCAAGACGCGTCGCGACCAGCCCGACAGCAAGGTGACGCTCGACGGCATCTGCGACGAGCTGATCATACACGGCTCGCCCGACAAGGTCGCCGACGAGCTGATCGCGTTCCGCGAGCGGGTCGGCGATTTTGGCACGCTGCTCTATGCCGGCAAGGACTGGCGCGACCCGGCGCTGGCGAAGCGTTCGATGCAATTGCTTGCCGAGAAGGTGTTGCCGAAGGTCAACGCGGCGCCTGCGCCTGAGCCGAAGACGTGACGATGGCTCGGCCCCGCGTTTTCGTCACCCAGCCGATCGCCGAAAGCGCGCTGGCGCGTCTGCGCGCCGTGGCTGAGGTCGAGGTCAATCCCGATTCGAGCAAGGTGCTGGAAAAGACCAAGCTGATCGAGGGCGTGAAGCGCTGCGACATCCTGCTGTCGCTGTTGCACGACACCGTCGATGCTGACGTGCTCTCGGCCAATCCGAATCTGAAGGCCGTGTCGTCGATGAACATTACGCAGGACCGCATCGATCTCGCGGCGGCGACCAAGCTCGGGATTCCGGTGACCAACATTCCGGCGATCGTCACCGATGCCACTGCCGACATCGCATTCGGCCTGCTGTTGTCGGCCGCGCGCAACATCGCGTATGGCGACAAGCTGTTCCGCGCCGGCGTCTACCCCGGTTCGCAGTCCAATCATCTGGCCGGCGCGGCGGTGACCGGCAAGACGCTCGGCCTGGTCGGCTTCGGCCGTATCGGTCAGGCCGTCGGCCGCCGCGCGCGTGGTTTCGAGATGAAGATCATCTATACCGACCTGAACCGGCTGCCGCCGGCCGAGGAGGAGAAGCTCGGTGCCTCGTATCGCAGCCTCGACGACCTGTTGCGCGAGGCCGACTTCGTCTCGCTGCATCCGCAGCTCAGCCCGGCGACGCGGCACTTGATGAGCACGCGGCAGTTCGCACTGATGAAGCCGGCCGCGTTCGTCATCAATACATCGCGCGGTCCGGTGATCGATGAGGCGGCGCTGGTGCAGGCGTTGCGCGAGAAGAAAATCGCCGGCGCCGGACTCGACGTGTACGAACACGAGCCCGCGGTTTCCCCGGAGTTGGCCGCGATGCCGAACGTGGTTCTGACGCCGCATCTCGGCAGCGCCGTGCTAGAGCTGCGCGAGGGCATGGCGCATGTGGTGGTGGACAACACCATCGCGTTGATCGAGGGGCGCAAGGTGGTGAGTTGTCTGAACCCCCAGTGCCTGCCGGAAGCGCAACGGCCCTGATCTGCCCACTTCGTCGTCTGCCCACCGTTGTCCGCGTTGCCCGGCCGTGTCCTAATGGTTGCGGGAGAAACGCACACGGGAAGGGACGGCGATGTTCGTCGAGCAACGCATCTATTCGTTCGCGCCAGGCAACACGGCCAAATTTCTGAAGACCTACGAGAATGAAGCGATGGCTCGGCTATTACGTCAACGAGATCGGACCGCTCAACCAAATCACGACGATGTGGGCCTACAACAGCCTCGACGAGCGCGTCGAGCGCCGCCGCAACCTGTTCAACGATCCGGTCTGGAAGGCCTTCCTGGACAAGTGCCGGCCGCTGATGACGACGCAGGAAACGCGCGTCCTGATCCCCGCACCGTTCTTTCAGGAGCGGCTGAAGGCCATCGCCGCGCTCGGGAGGATCCCATGATCCCGACTGCCCGATTCGGCCTCTGTGTCGCCGCGCTGCTCGCGGTCCTGACGCTCGCCGCGGCGCAGGAGGTGTTTCCGTCGCGGCCGATCAAATTCATCGTGCCGCTGGCGGCCGGTGGCGGCATCGATTTCACGGCGCGAGTGACCGCACAGAAGCTGTCTGACGTGATCGGCCAGCAGGTGGTGGTGGAGAACCAGGGCGGTGCGGGCGGCTCGATCGGCGTGAATCAAGTGGTGCGCTCGACGGCCGACGGCTACACGCTGCTCTATCATTCCGTTACTGGCATCGTGAACGCGGCGGTCGCCAAGGACCTGCCGTTCGACTACATGCGCGATCTGGTGCCGGTGGCCCTTGTCACGCGTTTTGCGGCGGTGATGGTGATCAATCCCACGGTGCCGGCCAAGGACCTCAAGGAGTTCGTTGCGCTCGCCAAGGCCAACCCGGGCAAGTACAGCTACGGCTCGTCGGGCGCCGGAACGGGCATTCATCTCGCGACCGAGATGTTCAAGCGCGCCGCAGCCGTCGACATCGTCCACGTCCCGTACCGCGGCAACGCCGGCGTGATGCCGGACCTGCTGGCCGGCCGCATCCAGCTTCTGGTCGACGGCGTGCCGCCGCAGGTGAAAAACATCGAGGCCGGCTCGGTTCGCCCGCTCGGTGTGCTGAGCCGCACGCGTTCATCAGCGCTGCCGAACGTGCCGACTATGATCGAGCAGGGGCTCGACTACGAGGTGCCGTACTGGACCGCAATCTATGCACCCGCTGCGACACCGAAGCCGATCGTCGAGAAGCTCTCGGCCGAGATCGCCAAGGCGATGAAGGACCCCGACGTGATCGAGCGGCTGCGCAAGGCCGGCACCGAGGCGGTCGGCTCGACACCTGCCGAGATGGACGTCTTCAATCGTCAGCAGTTCGAGCTCTATCGCAAGGTCGTGCAGGACCCGAATTTGAAGCTGGGATTGCAGTAGGCGGCCCCGCCCGGGCGGCGCTATTCCGCCGTCCAGCCGCCGTCGAGGACGAGCGCCGATCCGGTCATCAGCGATGATGCATCGGAGGCAAGGAACACGATCGCGCCGGTGAGTTCGTCGAGCTGGCCGAGACGGCCGAGCTTGATCTTGCTCAGTACCTCATCGCGAAACGTCTTGTTCTCGAAGAACGGCCGCGTCATGGGGGTTTCCAGGAACGTCGGCCCAAGCGAATTGACGCGAATGTTGTGCGGCGCGAGCTCGATCGCCATCGCCTTGGTGAAGCCTTCCATGGCGTGCTTCGACGCGCAATAGACCGTGCGCCGCGCCGCGCCGACGTGTCCCATCTGCGAAGAGATGTTGATGATCGAGCCCGGCTGCTTCGCTTCGAGCAGGCGGCGCGCGACCGCTTGCGCGACGAAATAGGCGGCGCGCACGTTGAGGCCCATGACGACATCGAAGTCTTCAATGCTGACATCCATCATCACCTTTGGCCGATTGGTGCCGGCGTTGTTGACAAGAATATTGAAAGGCTCTGCCTTGGCGATCGCCGCCTGCATGGCGGGAAGGTCGGTGATGTCGAGCACCAGCGCGTCGGCTTTGTCGCCGCGCGCGCGGATCGCCGCGGCCGCCTCGTCGATCTCGCTCTTGGTCCGTGCCGCAAGCGTCACGTGCGCGCCGGCCTGCGCCAGCGCGGACGCCGCCGCCAATCCGATACCGCGCCCGCCACCCGTGACGAGTGCGCGCTTGCCGTCGAGGCGCGAGGAGGGAGTGCGGGCGAGATCGATGTTTGGCATGAGACTCAGTGTCCGACGCAAACGCTGGCCTGTTCCCTCCCCCCTTGTGGGGGAGGGTTAGGGAGGGGGGTGATGGGTGTGGCAGCAAGTCCGCAACAGTGAAGGACCCCCACCCCAACCCCTCCCCACAAGGGGGAGGGGAGCCCGTCTGAGTTCGTGGCGGCGTCAAGCGCTTCACTCCGCCGCCTGTGCGTAGGCGACGTTGCGGCCGCCATAGCGGCGCACCCGCACATTGGCCTGCTCGGCGTGCGCCGAGAACCCTTCGAGGATGCAAAGCCGCGAGCAATATTCGCCGATCTGCGCCGACGCCTGGTCGGTCAGCACCGTCTGGTAGGTGCAGGTCTTGAGGAACTTGCCGACCCACAGCCCGCCGGTGTAGCGCGCCGCCTTCTTGGTCGGCAGCGTGTGGTTGGTGCCGATCACCTTGTCGCCGTAGGCGACATTGGTGCGCGCGCCGAGGAACAGCGAGCCGTAGTTCTTCATGTTGTTCAAGAAATAATCCGGGTCGCGCGTCATCACCTGGACGTGCTCGGAGGCGATGCGGTCGGCTTCGCGCACCATCTCGTCCTCGCTGTCGCAGACGATCACCTCGCCGCAGTCCTTCCAGGCCTGGCCTGCGGCATCGGCGGTCGGCAAGATTTTCAGGAGCCGCTCGACCTCGTTCATGGTGTCGCGCGCGAGCTTCTCCGAATTGGTGAGCAGGACCGCGGGCGAGGTGGGCCCGTGTTCCGCTTGGCCGAGCAGGTCGGTCGCGCAGATTTCGCCATCCACGCTATCGTCGGCGATCACCAGCGTTTCGGTCGGTCCTGCGAGCAGGTCGATGCCGACGCGGCCGAACAATTGCCGTTTCGCCTCCGCCACATAGGCGTTGCCCGGCCCGACGATCATATCGACCGGCGCAATCGTCTCGGTGCCGAGCGCCATCGCGGCGACGGCCTGCACGCCGCCGAGCACGTAGATTTCGTCGGCGCCGCCGAAGTACATGGCCGCCACAATCGCCGGATGCGGCCCGCCCTTGAACGGCGGCGCGCAGGCGATGATGCGCTTCACGCCGGCGACGCGCGCGGTGACGATCGACATGTGCGCGGATGCGACCATCGGATAGCGCCCACCCGGCACGTAGCAGCCGATCGCGTTCACGGGGATGTGGCGGTGGCCGAGGATCACGCCGGGCAGCGTCTCGACCTCCAGATCCTTCATCGTGTCTTTTTGCTTCTGCGCGAAGTTGCGGACCTGAGCCTGCGCGAACTTGATGTCGTCGAGGTCGCGCTTGGCCACCTGCGCGATGGCCTTCTCGATCTCGGCAGGCGTCAAGTGGAAATCCTTCGGCTCCCAGTTGTCGAATTTCTTCGACAGTTCGCGGATCGCCGCGTCTTTCCTGTCATCGACCTGGGCCAAGATGCCTTCGACCGTCTCGCGCACCTTGGCGTCGGCGGCCTTGATCGCGCTTGCGTCCATTCCGCGTTTAAGGAAGCGGGGCATGAGTCTCTCCTTGCTTTCTTATCCCTCCCCGCGAAGCGGGGGAGGGTGGCGAGCGAAGCGAGCCGGGTGGGGTATTGCGCAAACACGAAGTCCCCACCCGGCTGCTCGCTGACGCTCGCAGCCACCCTCCCCCGCAGGGGGAGGGATGAGTCACTTGATCGCCTGCGGATTGATCGGCGATCCGGTGCCGCCGGTGATGATCAGCGGCGGGCCGCAGAAGAAGAATTCGTAGATGCCGTCGTTCTCGCAGTCCTCGGCAAGCTCCTTGAGATAGAAAATCTCGCCCATGCACAGGCCCATCGCCGGGATGACGACCCAGTGCCACGGTTGGTTCGCCTCCTTGGTCTCGTTGGGCCGTACCTCGACGCCCCAGGTGTCGGAGCAGATCGCGGCGATCTGCTTCTCCTGGCACCAGTAGCAATTCTCGAACATCACGCCCGGTGCGTCGCCGCCGGCGTAGCCGCCCCACTGCTTCTCCTTGAGGCAGCGCTCCATCTGCCCGGTGCGGACGATGACGAAGTCACCCTTGCGGATCTCGACATTCTGCGCGCGGGCGCACTTGTTGAGTTCGTCGTTGGAGATGCCTTCGCCGTCTTTGAGCCAAGGTACTTTGCGGAAGCGCGCGATGTCGAGCAGCACGCCGCGGCCGTTCATCCGGCTCTTGGAATGCTCGATGCCGAGCACTGAGAGGCCGCGCGAGTCGATCAGCTTGGCGTCGTGACCGTTGTAGCACTTGTCCTCGTAGAAGATGTGGCCGAGCGCGTCCCAGTGCGTGGCGCCTTGCACGCACAAGTTCAAAGTGTCGTCGGCGTAGCGGATCTTGTTCCAGTCCTGCTGGCCGGCGATGGCGTCGGTGCCGGTCGCGAGCATTTGATGGATCGGGTTGAATCGGCCGCCGAACAGACCTGTCTGCGGACCCTCACGGTCCAGCGGAATGCCGAGCGCGAACACCTTGCCGGTTTTGATCAATTTGGCGGCGTTGACGATGTCTTCCGGGCTGACGTGGTTGAGCGTGCCGCTGTGGTCGTCCTTGCCCCAGCGGCCCCAGTTCGAGAGCTTTTCCGACGCTTCTTCGATGGCTTTCCGGCCGACTTCTATCTTCATTTCCATTCCTCCCGAGAACGAACGCGTCCTTCGTTGCCGGCGATTGTGCCGTGCCGAAAGAAAATGTCTATCGGGACATAGGCCAATCACGGATCGCAGAACGCGAAAATAGGCCTCGCCCATCAACCGCTGAGCGGCACCATCGACAGCTTCGGATCGGTGGCGGGGATGTCGGCCTGCCGCAATCCAACCTCCTTGCGGACGATGTTGGCGGCGCGGCTGAGCGCGACCATCTTGTAGTAGGCGTGCATCCGGCTCATCGACTGGCGGCCGAAACCGCAGTCGCTGGACAGCATCAGCCGTTCCGGCTCGATCCACTTCAGCGCCAGCCGGATCAGGTCGGCGATCTCCTCCGGCCGCTCCACTTGCAACGTGCGATGGCTGATCACGCCGAGCGCGATCTTCTTGTCCTTGGAAATGCCCTTGCCGATCGCCTCGAAATCCATGCCGCGGTTGAACGCGCCCTCGAAGGTGATGACGTCCACATCGAGCTGATTGAAGTAGGGAATGGCCGCCTTGTAGGACTGATCACGGCTCGCGACGCGCTGCGCCGCCGGCGAACCCCAGCAGGTGTGGCACCACACCTCGCACTTGCCGCGCAACCCCTTCACCTCCGCGTTGAACGCCTCCACCCAATTCTCCGGCTTGATCGCCTGGTTGGGGTCCGCGATCACCTGATGGATCGCCGGCTCCTCGACCTGCACGATCGGCGCGCCTGCGTCGGCCAGCGCGTGATATTCGCGGTTGAGCGCCGCCGACATATCGAAGAGAAGCTGCAGCCGGTCGTTGTAATGCTGGTCGGTCAGCATCAGCGCCAGGATTTGCGCCGAGATAGAGCCGATCTTCACCGGCTTGTCGGTCATCGGCGCGATCGCCTTGTAGGCACGATCGAGCTCGAGCCACGCCTTGTCGATCTTGCCTTCGACCGGCGGCGTCATACGGGTCTCGATCACCTCCCACATGATGTCGCCCGGCCCCTTGTCCTTCATGAACCCGGCGGGCGGCACCTCGACGCGCGGCTGGCCTATCCCGCTCATGCGCTCGGTCGCATAGCTCACCCAGCTCCGGCCGGCGACGTCGTCGTCGAGCCTTGTGTCGCCGTCGACATAGATGTCGATGCCGGCGCGGTGCTGGTCGGCCACGTGGCAGGCCAGGCAATCGAAATGCTGCTCGCGGTAGGCGAGTTGCGAAAAGCCCTGCGACAGCGGCATGCCGCGCAGGTTCGCGGTGTACCAGCTTGGCCGGGGCAGGGCGCCGGTCGTGGTGGTCAGCAGGGCTTTGTCTTTGGTGGCGGTGAACATCGTTTCTCCCGGCGCCGCGTCTGCGGCAATTTTCAACGGCTCGATTTTATCGCAAAGTAGTGTGGACCGCCGCTGCAAGCGCGCGCAACCGAATGTCGCCACAAACCGGTGATTGAAGTTCAGGATTGAAGGAGACGGCCATGCTCCATCGACGCACGTTCATCGCGAGTTTCATGCTGACGCCTGCATTCGTCGCGGTTGCCCATGCCCACCACGGCTGGTCGTGGGCGGAGGATGCGACGTTCGAGATCACCGGCGTCATCACCTCGGCCAAGCTTGGTAATCCGCACGGCATCCTCAAGATCAACGTCAAGGGGGAAGAGTGGACCGTCGAAGTCGGCCAGCCCTGGCGCAACCAGCGGGCCGGTCTGAAGGACACGATGCTGGTGAAAGGGGTCGAGCTGACGGTGCGCGGCAACCGCGCCAAGGACCCAAAGCTCAAGGTCGTGAAGGCCGCGCGGATCGTCATCAAGGGCCAGAACTACGATCTCTATCCCGAACGCGTGTCCTGATCCGCGTTCATGCTCGCCGAAACGCTGACGGCGATCGAAGCGCTTCCGGTCGCCCAGGCGTTACGCGCCGGGCGCTGGAGCTACGCCGCCGTCAACGGTGCGCACATCGTCGGCATCGCGCTTTTGTTCGGCGCGATCGCGCCGCTCGATCTGCGGCTGATGGGTTTCTGGCGTTCGGTTCCGATCCGCACTCTCAAGCACGTCCTGGTGCCGGTCGCGGCGTTCGGGCTAGTGCTGGCGCTCGCGGCGGGCGCGCTGATGTTCTCGACCCGGGCGAGCGAGTACGCAGCCAAGACGGTTTTTCAGATCAAGCTGGCGCTGATCGTTTGCGCCATCGCCAACGCGCTGCTGCTGCGCTGTGCCGCCCAATGGGAGGCGTCGCAGGACGCCGTGAATGACACGCCGCCGGTGCGGCTTCGTGTGGCGGGTGCACTGTCGATCGCGCTGTGGCTTGCGGTGATCGCCTGCGGACGCAGCATCGCGTTCGTGGAATGACACCGGGGACCAAAAATCCTCACTTTCCTCAGCAATGAACTTATCCCCGTCGTCCAAACCTCCCTCATAATGCGTGCGCCTCGTTCGGATGAGGGCGTCGTCGATCGCGATGCTGGATGACGGAGCGAGGCCGGCCTTCCCCATATCGAAGGCCGAATGGAGCGCCGGGAGGCGCAGCGGCCTACGTTATTGGCCGCGCGCACTCCGATAGCGGCGATCCCCGGTAACGGGGATATCGCCGTGAGTGCGCAAGGCGGGCCGCAAGGTTCGCCCGGTAGGCCTCGTCAGCCTGCTGAAGTGGGGCGGCGATCCGCCCCGGCGCCTCCCGGCGCTCCATCCCCTCATTGGGAAACGGAAAAAAGGGAAGACGGGCGCCGAACGTCTTGAAACAACCGGCGGGCGGAGCTTTGGCTGTTTGAAAATCGAATCCGTTGTTCACGTGCGAAAACGCCGCGCGTCAAATTGCGCGGAGAATCGCTCACGACGTGAACGGCAGCGCCAATCAATTTTTCTGTAAGCGGAAGATCGCTATCCGTTCGTCGCCGACTTTCATTGTCTTGAGGAGAGAGGCCACAAACTGCTTGTTTCCGCGGACTTTCACCAGTCGCCATCCACGACCAGTGAAAATTCGCTTGCCTCGCGTGCCTCTTTTCCCCTTGACCGCGATCTGAGTTAGTTTGCGCGCCATCGCAATACCTCTCCATTTAACTGAGCGCCGCTCCGCGCTGCTTCTTCGATTGCGGCGCCACTAAATCTTCCCCAACGCCCGCAGAATCTTTCCCGGTGTAAACGGCATGTCGGTGAGGGGCTTTGCGCCGAGCGGCCGCAGTGCGTCGTTGATCGCATTCATCACGCAGCCGGGTGCGCCCGCGGTGCCGGCTTCGCCGGCGCCCTTGGCGCCCAGTTCGCTGTCGGCGGTCGGTGTCACCACGTGGCCTACTTCGATGTCCGGCATCTCCATCGCCATCGGCACCAGATAGTCGGCCATGTTGCCGTTGAGCATCTGGCCGCGGTCGTCATAGAGGCATTGCTCGAACAGCGCCGCGCCAAGACCTTGCACCACGCCGCCGCGCACCTGCTCGTCGACCAGTTGCGGATTGATCACGGTGCCGCAATCCTCGACGCACCAGTGCTTGAGGAGCTTCACGAAGCCCGAGTCGGTATCGACCTCCAGATAGCTGGCCTGGATGCCGTTGGTGAACGCGAAGGCGTATTGGCGCGGCACATAATGGCGCGTCGCGACAAGCTCGGCCTGGACGCCGGCCGGCAGCGTGTCCGGGCGGAAGTAGCAGATGCGCGCCAATTCATGCAGCGGCATGCGCTCGGTGCCACTTGCGTGGTCGACCACCACGCCGTTGCGGATATCCATGCTCTCTGGCTTCGCCTGCAGGATCGAGCCGGCGACCGACAGCACGTTCTGCCGCAGCGCCTTGCCGGCCTGCCACGCGGCTTCGCCGCCGATACCGGCTGCGCGCGAAGCCCAGGTGCCGCCGCCGTAGGGCGTGTTGTCGGTGTCGCCCATAATGACGCGAACCTTGTCGAGCGGAACGCCGAATGACGATGCGACGCATTGCGCGATCACCGCCTCGGCGCCCTGACCCTGCTCGGACACGCCAGTGTGGCAGAAGATCGCGCCGGTCGCGTCGAGTTCGCACCGTGGCGCCGTCCTGCGCGGAAATCTTCGCGCCGCCGACGCCGTAGAACGCCGCGCTCGGATTGGTCACCTCGACAAAGCTCGCAAAGCCAATGCCGCGATAGATGCTCTTCTTGCGCAGCGCCTCCTGCTCGGCGCGCAGCCCCGCGTAGTTCATCATCGAGTTCGAGATGTGCGAGCGCGGAATGATGCGACAGCGCCTCGAATTTGATGCCGGACGGTCCCTGCGAAGGATGCGCGTCGTCGGGGATGAGATTGCGCCGCCGGATCTCCAGCGGGTCCATGCCGATCTTCTGCGCGGCCAGTTCGACCAAACCTTCTGTCACCGCAGTCGCAATCGGATGGCCGACCGCGCGGTACTGGCACATCACGTTCTTGTTCTGGAACACCACGCGCGCGCGGGCGCGATAGTTCGGGCAGGTGTAGGGCCCGCCGGTGAGGTTGACCACCTGGTTCGCCTCGATACCGGAGGTGCGCGGATAGACCGAGTAGGGGCCGATGCCGGTGAGGTCGTCGATCTCCCAGGCGGTAATGGTGCCGTCCTGCTTCACGCCGATCCTCGCCTTGATGCGGTGATCGCGGGCGTGGATGTCGGTGACGAAGCTCTCGATCCTGTCGGCGACGAACTTGATCGGCCGCTTGAGCAGCCTGGAGAGCGCCACCGTCGCCATCTCGTCGGCGTAGGTGTGGACCTTTATGCCGAACGAGCCGCCGACGTCCTTGGTGACGACGCGGACCTGATGTTCTTCGAGGCCAAGATGCTTGGCGAACAGGTTCTGCATCATGTGCGGCGCTTGCGTCGCGTGATACGCAGTCAGCCGCTGCTCACCCGTGTTCCAGTCAGCCACAATGGCGCGGGGCTCGTTGCAAACGCCGGTGTGGCGGCCGAACACGAAGGTGTGCTCGACCACCGCGTCCGCATCCTTGAAGCCCGCCTCCGGATCGCCGGCGACGTGGACACGCTCGAAGCACAGGTTGTCGCCGAGATCGGGGTGGATCAGGGGAGTCTTGGCGTCCAGCGCTGTCTCCATGTCGGTGAGCGGTTGCAATTCTTCGTATTCGACCTGCACCAGCTCGCAGGCATCCTCGGCCTCGGCGCGTGTGCGCGCCACCACGGCGCAGACCGCCTCGCCCTGCCAGCGCGCGCGGCCGACCGCGATGGCGTACTGCGGCGCCGACTTGATGCCCTTGAGATGTGTGAGCACGCCGATCCACGGTGTGATGACTTTGGCCAGTTCTTCGCCGGTGACAACGGCGATGACGCCCGGCGCCTGCTTTGCGGCCGCCGTATCGATGCTCTTGATGTCGGCGTGGGCGTGCGGCGAGCGCACGAACGCCACGTGCGCCATCCGCGGCAGCACCATGTCGCTGACGAATTGCGCGCGGCCTTGCGAGAGCCGAGCCAGGTTTGGCCGCGGTACCGAACGGCCGATGTAGGAATTCGGACGGTCGAGCGCGGTGAGGGCGGAGGGGTTGTCCTCACGGATTTTCATTTCTTGCCTCCGCGCGCTTGCGCGACCGCCTCGATCGCATCGACGATGGCGTGGTAGCCAGTGCAGCGGCAGTAATTGCCCGAAATCTGCTCGCGAATTTTTTCTCGGCTTGGGGTGCCGCCGTTTGCGAGCAATTCCTGCGCGGTCAGCAGCATGCCTGGCGTGCAGAAGCCACATTGCAGCGCGTTGCGCTTCTCGAATGCGTCCTGCAGGTCGGCAAGCTCGCCTGCGTCAGACACGCCCTCGATGGTCTCGACCTTGGCGCCGTCGCACTGCGCCGCCAGCATCAGGCAGCCGCGTACCACCACGCCGTCGACCCGCACCGTGCAGGCGCCGCACACGCCATGCTCGCAGCCGACATGGCTGCCGGTCAGCGCAAGATCTTCGCGCAGAAAATCGACCAGTGACATGCGCGCCTCGACGCTCTCGACGACGGTCTCGCCGTTCACGGTAAGCTTGATGTCCACGGTCGGCGCGCTCATGGCCGCGCCTCTGCGAGTTGCTTGGCGACGCGGCGCAGCAGTACGCCGGCGAAGTGCATTTTGGTTGCGGCGTCGGCTTGCACGTCATCGTGCGGCTCGAGGTCGCTGCCGAGCGATTGCACCGCCGCTTCGATATCGCCATTCACGAGCGAGCTCTCGGCGCTCTTCGCACGAACCGGCGTTGCGCCGACGCCGAAGAAAGCAAGGCGCACGTCCGACAAGCCCTTGCCCTTCGATTTGGCGCTGGCGGCGAGACCGGCCATGGCGTAGTCGCCGTGGCGGCGGGCGAATTCCGCGAACCCGACGCGCGCGTCCTTCATCGCAGCCGGCACGCGGATCGCGGTGAGTATTTCGTTCGCGCCAAGCGCCGTCTCGAACAAGCCTTTGAAGAACTCGTCGGCCTGCACGATGCGCCTGCCCTTGGCGCCGGCAATCTCGACCTCGCCATCCAGTGCCAGCAGGCAGGCCGGCAGTTCCGCCGCCGGATCGGCAAAGGCGATCGAGCCGCCAAGCGTGCCGCGATTGCGGATGGCGGCGTGTCCGATGTGCGGCATGGCGAGGGCGATCAGCGGCGCGTGCCTGGCGATATCGGATGATCGCTCGGCCTCGACGTGACGCGTCAGCGCGCCGATTTCAACCTGTTCGTTCGTGACGGAGATTCCTGACAGACCGCCAATGCCATTGATGTCGATCAGCAGCTTCGGCGCCGACAGCCGCATGTTCAGTGTCGCCATCAGACTCTGGCCGCCGGCGAGCAGCCGCGCCTCGGGTTCGCCGAGCAGCCTGATGGCGTCTTCGACAGATTTCGCCTTGGCGTAGGCAAACGGCGCCGGCTTCACGCAAATCCCTCCCGGACCACTCTTTCTTTTTTCTTATTCTGTCCGGTAACGTGAAGCGGAGCAACACACCCGTTGTCGTCCCCGCCTTCGCGGGGACGACAAATGCAACTACTCATCCTTACGGTTGGTGAACCGTGCGTTGCCCAAGCCTGTCCCAATAGTCAAAGCACCCCAGTGCTTGACCTCGGTCATGAATGGCGCCTCGCTAAGGCCCTGCACCACGGCGTCGTTATGCATCACGATAGCGGTGTCCTCGTCGCCGATCCTGGGGATGGCCTCGTGCAGCGTGGCGGGCAGGTGGAAATTACTCGCCTGCCAGTTGCCGGGCAGGTTCTGCGCGCCGCGCTCTATCGAGCCGTCCTTGTTGATGATGCCCGGGCAGCCGATGCCGATGAAGGGCGCCAGCTTCATGCCGTCGTCTTTCTGCGCTTTGGCAATCAGGTCGTCGATCATGCCCGCGAGCTTCTTAACCGCGGCCTCGCGGCTCACCTTCTTTCCGTCAGCATGTCGCCACAGATCGAATTTCCAGACGAAAGCCTTGGAAAGGTCGGCCGCTTTCTTCTGGTTGAGACCGATCACGCCGGCGCGGATGTTGGTGCCGCCGATGTCGACCGCGAGGATCGCGTCGTGCGCCTTGAACATCCATTTCGGCGCGAGATGCACGGCGCCGATCAGTCCGGCCTCGTCCGGATCGTTGCGGACCGCGACCAGCTCTATGTCGACCTTGTCGGCTTTCAGGATGACGGACGCCCGCCCGATCACCAGTTCGCCGACGCGGCTGGCGCGGAAACCACCGCCGACCACGATGCGCTCGGTGTCCTTCCAGCCCTTTAGCTTGAGGTATCGGCGGATCACCAAGGCGAGTTCCTGCGAGAAATCCTCGATCGCGCCCTGCACGATGCCGGCCGCCTCGGCGTCGCCCTTGGTGAGGAGGCCGTCGAGTTCCTTCTTGGTGATGTCCTCGCTCGGCGTGTCGCCGAACGGGTCGTCGCCATTCTTGCGCAGCGGCTTACGCCAATTCTCGATGATGTCGCGGAACGCGCCTTTGCTGGCGCGATCGCCGATGAAGCCTTCGTCGTCCTTCAATTCGACGTTGTAGCTGTCGACGGTGACCGAAGGCAGCCGTTCGGCGCCGTGGGTGGCGATATTGGGGAGCGTTTCGGTATCAGGCATTGAGGGCCCCTATGACCATTTCGGACAACGGCGCAGCGCCGGGAAAGTTTCACCGGGCGGGCCGCGAGGTCTGCTAGTCTTATTGGCAATTAGAATGGGAGGTCGCCATGAACCTGCAGGCATCGGCTCCGAAGTTGACCGGCTCCCGCGAGCGCACACTCGACGAGGTGAAGGCCGAGTTCATGCGGCGCGCCGGGCGGCTCAATCCGTTCGAGGAAATCCGCCACGAAGATGCCGAGCGGGTGATGAACGCGCTGACAAGCCGCGACAAGGATCATTGGGGCGAGGAGTGGAGCAGGCTCGGCCTTTCGTACGAGGAGAGGGGCGACGAGCGCGCCGCCGCGGGCGCTCCCGGAAAGGAACTCGGCGAGCTTTACATGCACGGATTCGACGCCTGCCGGGTCGGGCGGTATCCGTCACCGGTCTCGCCGGGCAAGCTCGCCGCCTACCACCATTCGCTGCGGATGTTTCGAAAGGCCGCGAAGCATTTCGAGCCGAAGCTCGAGATCATCGAGATTCCGTTCGAGGGGAAAAAGCTGGTCGGCTACCTGCAATTGCCGCCCGGCGTTACCAAGCCGCCCGTCGTGCTGCACTGGGGCGGCGTCGACGGCTGGAAGGAAGACCGGCTACGGATCGTCAAGGAGATGCTGCATTTCGGCCTGGCGTCGCTGACGATCGATATGCCGGGCTCCGGCGAGAACCTGGTGCTCTACAGCGATCCGGCGGCGGAACGTACGTATTTCGCCTGGATGGATTACATCCTCACGCGCCCCGAGATCGACGGAACACGCCTGGCGTTATGGGGCGGCAGCTTCGGCGCGTACTGGGCAGCGCGGCTCGCCTATGTCGCGAAGGACCGCATCCGCGGGGCGGTGTTCCAGGGCGGCAGCGTCCACCTTGGCTTCCAGCGCGAATGGCTGATTCCGGCCTTCACCACCGGCGGCGCCACCTATCTGTTCGGCGCGCACAGCTTGCTGGAGGCGCGCGGCCGCGCAATGGGGACCAAGACGATGGAGGAATTTCTGGAGATCGCGCCGCGCTTCTCGCTCAAGGCCATGGGCCTGATCGACCAGCCGTCGGCGCCGATCCTTGGCGTCAACGGTAAGCTCGACGACCAGGCGCCGGCCGATGATATCTATCTGCTGATGGAGCATGGCTCACCGAAGGCGGCGCGCGTCTACACCGACGGCCATCACATGGGCCGCACACCCGGCCAGCCGGCCGATCACATCACCACCATGATCGTAACGTGGCTGAAGGAGCAGTTGGCGCGGTAGGGCGTGGCGCCGCCAAAGCCGGATTGATGCAAGCCGGGTGAAGGCGCGATGTGCTGGTGCGCGGGCAGGTGACCGCGTTCTGCACGACGTTCAGGGCGCTCGACGACAATCGCGATGGCGAGTTGGATAGAGGCGAGGGTGACGGGCAATTGTCGGTGACGCGCGATCACGGCGACACGCCGCTCACCTTCGCGAGCGGCAGCCTTCGGATCGAAGGCGTCACGCATCTCCGCGCAAGCGACTTCCTACTCTGACCGCGCGCATCTTGGTCGATACCGATTAGATGCGGCGGTTGGAATTCGAAGGGGGCCGATGTC
Organism: uncultured Alphaproteobacteria bacterium; assembly: GCA_963814215.1. GTDB lineage: Bacteria > Pseudomonadota > Alphaproteobacteria > Rhizobiales > Xanthobacteraceae > Z2-YC6860. Next base: position 322,207 of record CAWFCM010000001.1, read on the forward strand.
CGTTGTTGGCACTTCGCGTCATTTCGGACCGATAGCTTGAAAGGTCGCTATTGGAGGCATAGCGGACATGGCTAGACCTGCTGCTGGCCGTGTCTCGGTCGAAAATGACCCGAAGCGGACATCCGCCCTCTTTCGGGTGCTTGTGTGAAGCGATACGATGCTTCGTCCTAAGCCTGGGGCGGACATGAGGCGGCGGGAATTCATCACTGTTCTCGGGGTCGTATCAGCATATCCCGTTACTGCCTTCGCGCAGCAGCCGGCGACGCCAGTGATCGGCTTCCTTAGGGGCACATCGGCATCCGATTCCACGCACCTCGTGGCGGCATTCCGCCAAGGCCTCTCCGAGGGCGGCCTGGTCGAAGCTCGAAACGTGACAATTGAATTCCGCTTTGCGGACGGCCAAACCAGTAGACTGATGGGATTGGCGACGGAATTAATAAACCGTCAGGTGGCGGTCCTCGTCGCAAGCGGCAGTGCGGCCACTGCTCTTGCTGCAAAAGCCGCAAGTGCGACGGTGCCTATCGTCTTTGCGATTGGCAGCGATCCGGTCAAGGACGGCATCGTCAACAGCCTCAATCGGCCGGGCGGCAATGTCACAGGCGTGACCTTGTTTACGTATCCGTTGGTGGCAAAACGATTGGAGCTGTTGCATGACCTAGTCCCGGGCGCCACCACTGTTGCCTTCCTCGTGGACCCCAACAATCTGAACGCGAAGACTGACACGGCAAGCATGGAATCTGCAGCGCGAACCGTCGGGAAAAAACTTGTCGTGTTGCATGCTGGAAACGAAGGCGACTTCGAGCCAGCTTTCGCGAGTCTCAAACCACAAGGGGTTGGCGCGCTTGTTGTTGGAGCCGGTGCATTCCTCCACAGCCGATGCGAACAAATAGTGAGGCTGGCTGCGCAGCATTCGATGCCAACCATTTACGAGTTGCGCGAGTCCGTCTTGGCCGGCGGCTTGATGAGTTATGGCACCAGCATTACGGATACCCATCGTCAGGCTGGCGTCTTCGCCACGCGAATTCTTAAGGGTGCTAAGCCAGCCGATATGCCGGTACAGTTGCCGACCAAATTCGATCTGGTCATCAACCTCAAGACGGCGAAGGCACTCGGGTTGACGGTGACCCGTGAGTTTCTGCTGCGCGCGGACGATGTGATCGAATAGTGGTGGCCAATGACCGCTTTTGGCACTTCGCGTCATTTCGCGGCGGTGCAACAATTCGGTCGCTCTCGGAGCGAAGCGGACGTTCAGCGGTCGCGCTGACAGGACCGGACTTGTGTATACGCGACCTAGCCCTTCACGCTCTTCACGATATCGATCGCGCGGCGCAGCAGCGTCATCGAGGCTTCCAGGGTACGGAACGCAGCGTGCGCGGACAGCGTGGTGCCGTCCATGATCGCCAGGGGATTGTCGGCCTTGAGCGGCTCGTTGTGGAACACGTCAAAGCCGGCGTGACGGATGTGTCCCGTGCGCAAGGCATCGAACAGCGCATGCTCATCGACCAGTGCGCCGCGCGCGGTGTTGACGAGGATAGCGCCAGGTTTCATGCGGGCAATTTTCTTGGCGTCAAGGAAGCCGCGAGTTTCGTCGCTCAGGGCGAGGTTGATCGAAACAACATCGGACTTCGTCAGCAGCGTGTCGAGATCAACCAGCGGCACGGGAGCTTCCGGCCGCGGCGTACGGTTCCAGGCGATCACGTCCATGCCGATGCCCCTGGCGATGCGCGACACTTCGAGGCCGATGCCGCCCAGCCCGATGATGCCGAGTGTCTTGTCCTTGAGTTGCACGCCCTCGCGCGGCCGCCAGATACCGCCGCGGATGTTGCGGTCCATCCGGGCGAGATCGCGCGCGGCGGCGAACATCAGCGCGATGGTCTGCTCCGCCACCGCGGTGTCGCCGTAGCCCTTGATGGTGTGGACCTTGACGCCGATCTTTTCCAGCTCGGCGACGTTCATGTAGCTCGCCGCGCCAGTGCCCAGGAACACGATGTGCTTGAGATTCTTGCACTGCTTTACGAGATTGGTGGGCATGTACGAATGGTCGTCGATCACCACCTCGTAGTCGCCGACCAGCTTGGGAAGATCGTCGCGTTCGAACGGCGCGGTGTTGATCGTCACCAGCGGGTCATCGGCGCGATAGACCATTTTCCAAACCGCGCCGAGCTGGTCGTTACAATCGATGAAGATCGTTTTCATGCTCACCTTGCCACCACAGGTCTTGCCGCCAGCACCGGGTCGCGCACCGCGACGCCGGAGAATTCCGTTCCTTCCTCGAACCACGACTTCGGCGCCGGATGGCCCCACAGCGTCTGACGCTGCGGATCGTCGAGGGACCAGCGCAGCGGCTCAAGGTCGGGATCGACGGTCAGATAGTCGCTGCTGAACAATTCAATGCGATGACCGTCCGGGTCGCGGATGTAGAGGAAAAATGCGTTGGAAATGCCGTGCCGCCCGGGGCCGCGTTCCATGTTGGCGAGCCAGCCCGAGGTCGCCATCACATCGCAAATGTGAAGAATGTCGAGCGGGCTCGCGTTCCACACGCCGACGTGATGCAGGCGCGGGCCGCGCCCGTTGGTGAAGGCGAGATCGTGGACATTGCCTTTGCGGTGCAGCCACACCGCCCAGAACTTGGGTTCGGCGCCGTCGGTCTCGGTGTATTCGGTGAGGCGAAAGCCGAGCTCAGTGTAGAAGTCGTAGCTTGCCTGAACGTCCGGCGTGAAGCAGTTGAGATGGTCGATACGTTGAATGCGTGCGCCCTGGTAGGCGGCATATTTCTGCAGCATGCGCTCGCCCTGATCCATTTTGAAGTAGAATTCGAGCGGCATGCCGACGGGATCGCTGGCGCGCAGCGTGCGACCCTGATGGGCGGTGTCGCGGAAGGCGGTGGGCAGCCCTTTCGAGCCGAACCAATGAGCCGCGCGGTCGAGATCGTCCTCGCTCGCCACCTTGAAGCCGAGCGCGCCGCAGCGTGGCTCGGCCGCCTTGCTCAGCACGATCGAATGGTGGTTGCGCTCCTCGACTGCACGCAAATAAAGCGTGTCCTGCGTCTCGCCGCTGACCAGATAGCCCAGGCAATCGACATAAAAGGCGCGTGCGCGACCCAGGTCGCGCACGCTGAGCCAGGCATGGCTCGCGCGCACGACGTTGAACGGGGGATTGGAGACGGGCGGTCGAACGGGCATGGTCGTGTCTATGGCGGTTTCTAGCGTCTTATTGTACCAACGGCGAGCCTTGACGCATGCTATGGCGATCCGCGTTCCGGTGGGAGTGAGAGTGGATGCATTTTGCCAGCTTTAACGCCCGCGGCCGGGCAAGTTTCGGGATTGTGGTTGGCGGCGGGGTTGTCGATATGCGCGCGCGGCTTGCGCCGCGGTTCCAGTCGCTTCTCGATGTCTTGCGAGCCGGCGCGCTTGAAGAGGTCCTGGCAGCGGTGGCCGGGGTGCGCGCCGACTATCCGCTTACGGAGGTCGAACTGCTGCCGCCGGTGCCGGGCGGTGAAAAAATCCTCTGCATCGGCGTGAACTATGCCAACCGCGGCGCAGAACTGACCAACGCCGGCGGCAACGAGGACGCCAAATATCCGAGCATGTTCTTCAAGCCGCCGAACGGATTGGTGGCGCACGGCCAGCCGCTGCTACGGCCGCCGGAATCCGAGCAGCTTGAATACGAAGGCGAGATCGCGCTGGTGATCGGCAAGACCGCGCGGCGCATCTCGAAGCCACAGGCGCTCGATCATATCGCCGGCATCACGCTCGCCAACGAGGGCACCATCCGCGACTGGATCCGTCACGGCCGCTTCAACGTCACACAGGGCAAGAGCTGGGACGGCAGCGGCAGCATCGGGCCGTGGATGACGACCGGCGTCGACCTGACCAAGCCGCTGCACATCGTCTGCAAGATCAACGGCGAGGTGACACAGGACGACACCACGGCAAGCATGATCTTCGGCTTTACCGATATTCTGTCTTACGTGTCGACTTTCATGACGCTAAAGCCGGGCGACATCATCCTGACCGGCACGCCGACCAAGATCGGCCAGGCCGAGGTCGGCCGCAAATGGCTCAAGGCGGGCGACGTGTTCGAGATAACGGTGCCGGAGGTTGGCACGCTGCGGAACGTGGTAGAGGACGAGAAGACGTGATTATGATCGCCCGCGAAAGCGGGCGATCCAGTATTCACTGATGAACCTTGCGTACTGGATGCCCGCCATAGGCGAGCGAAGCGACGCCGTCCTTCGGACGGCTATGCGCGGGCATGACAGTCGGAATGAATAGGGAGGAATAGCAATGCCTGGTGAGTTCCAAGGAAAAGTGGCCGTCATCACCGGCGGCAGCCGCGGCATCGGCCGCGGCATCGCGGTGGCGCTGGCCAAGGAGGGCGCGCAGACCGTGCTGGTCTCGTCGTCGAAGTCGAATCTCGACGCGGCGGCGAAGACCGTCGGCGCGGCCGGCGGCCCCGCGCCGCTGACGATCGTGTCCGATCTCAAGACGCTGGCCGGCTGCCAGCAGGTGCTCGACACCGTGAAGAGCAAGTTCAACCGGTGCGACATCCTGGTGAATTCGGCGGGCGCCACCAAGGCCGGCAATTTTGTCGATCTGCCGGACGAGGCCTGGATGGACGGCTATGCGCTGAAGTTCTTTGGCTGCATGCGGATGTGCCGGCTGCTCTGGCCGATGCTCAAGGCGGCGCAGGGCCATGTCGTCAACATCGGCGGCGGCGCGGCGCGCTCGCCGGGTGCGGACTTCACCATCGGCGCCTCGGTCAACGCCGCGATGGGCAACTTCTCCAAGGGGCTCTCGCAGCTCGGCAAGCGTGACGGCGTGAATGTCAACGTCATCCATCCGGGCGCGACCGAGACCGAGCGATTCGAAGAACTGATCGCGCAGCGCTCCAAGGCGTCGGGCAAATCCGCCGACGAGCTGCGCAAGGAAGCGACCGCCAAGGACGGCCTGCGCCGGCTCGGCAAGGCCGAGGACGTCGCCGAGCTGACAGCGTTCCTGTGCTCGGAGAAGGCGCGGCACATCCAAGGCGTGGCGATCGCGGTCGATGGCGGTTCGACCGTAGGCTATTACTGAGCCGATGAGTGTCCGCGCGGCGTGCGTGATCGGCTGGCCGGTCGCGCATTCGCGCTCGCCGCTGATCCATGGCTACTGGATCAAACAGCACGGGCTCGCGGCTGACTATCGCCGTGAGGCGCTGAAGCCCGAGCAGGTGGCGGATTTTTTCGCCAATCTGTCGGCGTGCGGCTACGTCGGCTGCAACGTGACGCTGCCGCATAAGGAAGCGGCGCTCGCCGCATCCGAGCCGGACGATCGCGCGCGCGCGGTTGGCGCCGCCAATACCTTGTGGCTCGTCGGCGGCCGGCTTCTTTCCACCAACACCGACGTCGAAGGCTTCACCAACAATCTCGACGCCGCCATGCCCAACTGGGATCGCGGACAGAAGGAGGCGGTTGTGCTCGGCGCCGGCGGCTCGGCGCGTGCGGTGGTCTATGGTCTGATCGAGCGCGGCTTTACGCGCATCCACGTGGTCAATCGCACATTCGATCGTGCGCAAGCGCTGCGCGACCGGTTTGGCGCCGCGGTGCAGCCGGCCCACTGGACGGCGCTGCCGCATCTGCTCACGCGCGCCGGGCTTCTCGTCAACACGACGCTCCTTGGCATGACCGGCCAGGCTCGGCTCGACGTCGATCTTGCGCCGTTGCCGGCCGAGGCGGTGGTTGCGGATCTGGTCTATGCACCACTCGAAACCGAGCTGCTCGCCGCCGCTCGCCGCCGCGGCCTCGCCACCGCCGACGGGCTTGGCATGCTGCTGCATCAGGCGGTGCGCGGCTTTTTCCAGTGGTTCGGCATGCGCCCGCAGGTCACGCCCGAATTGCGGGCGGTGATCGAGGCAGACCTGACCCGATCAAAGGAATAAGCTTCGCGGCCTGGGGGTTCCTACAAGCGTCCGCCACGGCGAATCCGCCGGGTGGTTCCAGGGAGGATACGATGCAGAAATTGAATAGGCGTATCTTCGGCGTCAGCGGCCTTGCATTGCTGCTGGCGGCGTCGGCGGCGATGTCCCACGCTTTCGCGCAGGGCGCGCCGGTGCGCGTTCGCGGCGAGATCACCAAGGTCGAAGGCAACACGCTCTCAGTCAAGGCGCGCAGCGGCGAGAACTTGACGATCAAGCTCAACGAGCCGATGCGGATCTCAGCGATGGTCAAGTCGTCGCTCGCCGACATCAAGGAAGGTTCGTTCATCGGCGTGTCGGCGATGCCGCAGCCGGACGGCACGCAGAAGGCCTACGCGGTTCACATCTTCATGGATTCGCAGAAGGGCGTCGTCGCCGACCGGTTTTCGGATTGGGACAGCCGGCCCGGCAGCACCATGACCAACGCCAATGTTGCCACCACCGTGAGCGGCAAGGATGGCCAGGATCTGCTGGTCAAGTACAAGGACGGTGAAAAGAAGGTGCAGGTTCCGCCGGGCATCCCGATTGCGCGGTATGTGCCGGGTACTCCGGCCGATCTGAAGGTCGGCGCCAAGATCTTTATCGGTGCGGCGCAACGGCAGCCCGATGGTTCGCTGAATGCACCCAACGTTGCGGTCGGCCGCGACATCGACCCGCCGCAGTGAAGCGGGCTGCGTCATCATAAGGGGAATTTGAAATGACAAAGGCATCTGGAATTCTGGCGGCCGCCGCGCTGGCGATCGCTTTCGCGGCGTCGCCGGCGCTTGCGCAGCAGGCGCAGACCCAGCGCGTCATGGGCACCATCTCCGGCGTCGACGGCTCGGCGATCGTGGTGAAGACCAAGGACGGCGAGCTGAAGGTGAACCTCACCGACAAGCTCGCGGTGTTCGGCGTGGAGAAGGCGGCGCTTGCCGACCTTAAGCCCGGCGCCTACGTCGGCGTCGGCGCCATGCCGCAGCCGGACGGCAGCCAGAAGGCGATCCGCGTCATGATCTTCTCGGAAACCCAGCGCGGCACCGGCGAGGGGCACCGGCCCTGGGTGCAGCCGGGCAGCACCATGACCAACGCGACGATCGACACTACGGTCAGCTCGGTCGACGGCCAGGTGCTGATGGTCAAGTACAAGGACGGCGAGAAGAAGATCGTGGTGCCGCCCAGTCTCGAGCTGCAGCGCTACGTTGTCGGTGAGCGCGGCGAGCTCAAGCCGGGCGCGGCGATATCGATCGTCAGCGCGCTGAAGAAGCCAGACGGCACGCTGGAAGCAAACCGCGTCAACGTCGGCCGCGGTGGGGTGGTGCCGAACTAGCTCCGGCGGCGAAGGCGAGAAAATCGGCGGCGGCCTCAGCGGCCGCCGCCTTCTTTTTTGGCAGAACGACAAAGTTTAAGGCAGATGCCCAAGCCGCAGGCTGCTTTCGGGCTTCTTGCATACTGTTTGTCGCGAAAACGCAGGCTCAATCGCCGCAGTGGAAAGCGGCCGCTTTGGCACGGCCATTGCTAAATCGTTAACGCCACGCCGGGGGGAATTCGCGGCGTCAACGATGGAGCGCGCGCCTATGTCCATGTTCGACAATCCCTTTGATGCCAAGCGCCGTTTGAATCCGACCGGCTGTCATTGCGGCCGCCATGCGACCGAAGCCGAGCATGAGCGCGCTGCGCAGCTTCAACTGCAATGCGCGCCGGTCGAGAGCCGGAGCGAGGACAAGCGCTACGAAGGCGTGGTCGCTTCGGCGATGGTGCGGGCAATGTTCCCGCAGGACGCCGCGCGTCGCGCGTTCCTCAAGTCCGTCGGCGCTTCGACCGCGCTCGCCGCTATCTCGCAATTCTTCCCGCTTGCCACCGCGACCGAGGTCTTCGCGCAGGCGAAGCCACCTGAGAAGAAGGACCTCAAGGTCGGCTTCATCCCGATCACCTGCGGCACGCCGATCATCATGGCGCAGCCGATGGGCTTTTACGCCAAGCACGGACTGAATGTCGAAGTCATCAAGACCGCGGGCTGGGCAGTGATCCGCGACAAGACGTTGAACAAGGAATACGACGCCGCGCATATGCTCTCGCCGATGCCCGTCGCGATGACGCTCGGCGTCGGTTCGCAGCCGGTCGCTTACACCGCGCCGGCGATCGAGAACATCAACGGCCAAGCCATCACGCTCGCCATCAAGCACAAGGACAAGCGCGATCCCAAGCAATGGAAGGGCTTCAAGTTCGCGGTGCCGTTCGACTATTCGATGCACAATTACCTGCTGCGCTATTATCTCGCAGAGCACGGCATTGATCCCGACCAGGATGTGCAAATCCGGGCAGTGCCGCCGGCCGAAATGGTCGCCAACCTGCGCGCCGACAACCTCGACGGCTATCTCGGTCCCGACCCAATGAACCAGCGCGCTGTCTATGACGGCGTCGGCTTCATTCACATTTTGTCGAAGGATATCTGGGAAGGCCATCCCTGTTGCGTTTTTGCAGCCTCGAAGGAATTCGTCACCGGTTCGCCGAACACTTACGCGGCGTTGCTGAAGTCGATCATTGACGCCACCGCCTTCGCCACCAAGGCGGAGAACCGCAAGCAGATCGCCGAGGCGATCGCGCCGGCGAACTATCTCAACCAGCCGGTCACCGTGATCGAGCAGGTGCTCACCGGCACCTTCGCCGACGGCCTTGGTAACGTGAAGAGAGTGCCCAACCGCGTCGACTTCGATCCGTTCCCGTGGGAATCGTTCGCGGTCTGGATCATGACCCAGATGAAGCGCTGGGGTCAGCTCAAGGGAGAGTTCGATTACGCCGCGGTCGCCAAACAGGTGTTCCTGGCCACCGACACGGCCAAGCTGATGAAAGAGGTTGGCCTGACGCCGCCATCCGCCACCACCAAATCCTTCTCGGTGATGGGCAAGACCTTCGATCCGTCGAAACCCGAGGAGTACATCAAGGGCTTTGCTATTAAGCGGTCGGCCTGAACCATGCTGCCGGGCGTCGGTTCCAGCGAGACGTGCTGGTCTTTACCTCTCCCCGCTTGCGGCTATCGGATTCACACATCTCGGAGCCTCAGCGTAGTGCCGTATTTGATGCGCCGGTAGTCATCCAGTCCCCGGCGCATCACTTTCGGGCCTGGTTTTCCATAGTAGCCCGTCCATCCGCCGAGCCGGGCGATGACCCAAGCAGCGAACGCGAGGGAGCCGTTAGGATGAGGGTTCTTTTGAAGTGTCGTTGCGCCTTCGAGGCGGGTCGAAAGAGCTTCAAGGATTGGTTGATCGTCCGGTTCGAAGGCATCAGTGAGCTGCTGATCGGTCGTGCCGTCGCGCGCCTTGACCAGCTGCATCACGGTGACTGCCGCAATAGCCGTTGCCGTCACGAATTTGATCATCGCTTGCGGATCGCCAATGTCGGTTTCCTCGATGTCGAAGCCAGCTGTTTTGAGCAGGCGGAAGAACTCTTCGATGCTCCAGCGCATTCGATAGAGATCAACGATCCGCTGAGCGTCAGCCAAGCTGGTGACCGCATGCGTCGTGAGAAGCCGCCAATGCACCGGCTTGCCGTCTTCTGGTGTCGAGACCTCGCGAACATCGACCAACATCAAGCCAATTGTTGCCGGCAGGTCGCGCGCCGCCCCGTGCAGCGGCTTACGCAACGAGACCGGCGCGAAGCGGATGGCGAGTTCCGCGGTCCGCTCCTTGCGACCTGGTGCAGCAGGGATTTTCCGGTGGACCCGGCCCGCTTCCGGCAAACCGTCGATAAACGCGAACAGAAGCAAGCCCTCGTCGATCTTCCGATCTTGGCAGGCTCGTACAATCAAATGCGCATTCGAAGGGCGCCGCGCAAAGTGCTCGTAAATATCGCTTTCCCGGTCCGATACGACAGTGATGCTCTTCGCCGCACCCAGCACATCACTGGCGCGCGCTGCCACGTCGAGCCAGCGCTGCGATTCCTTGTCGCTCGTTGCACGCGAACGTCGTGGCACAGCCTTGCCATTGGTCCGGTTCCAAACCTTGGCTTCGACCAAGCCGAGCAGGGCATTGCTTCCGATCTCCAGCACCAGGGCGGCGTGCAGCAGCAATCCGCCCAGCGCGCCACCCTTGCCGACCGGACCATAACCGTTCTCTCGCGCCCAACGGCCACCCAGCGTCAGTTCGCTCGTGTCCTGAACGACCACGACATCGCGGTCGGCAACCCGTGCGGCTGTGCCCGTAGCCGCATGGCATACCATCTCGCCAGCCGTCACAGCGTGATTGCGCAGAAAGCGCGTGAACCGCACCTCCTGCGCCCGTCGTCCCGCAAGCCGACGGATACACGAGCCGGGGCGCTCGACAAGCGCCGCATGCAAGGCGGCCCCCCTTTTTCCAGGCGGCGGTCGCCGAACCGCCCCAGGCCAAATTCGATCGTCACGTCTGCCTCCGCGAATCAATATTTGACCCACGGAATCAGCCCGCCGAACTATCGGCAATCGAGATGTGTGCATACGATAGCCGCTTGCGGGGAGAGGTCGACGCACGAAGCGCGTCGGGTGAGGGAGGCTCTCGATAGATGGCGCTCTCGGAGAGTCCCCCTTACCCCAACCCTCTCCCTGCAAGCGGGGCGAGGGAGCGACAGGGCGGAGGATTGGTGATGACCAAATCGCTCTCGCTCCGCGCAGCATTCGTCTCGATCGCCATCTTCCTTACCTTCATGCTGGCGTGGCACCTCGCCGTGCGCGGCACCGGAACCGTCCAGCAGATGGATCCGGAATACGCCAAGCTGATGGGGCTCACCGCCACGCAGGGCAAATCGGCGATGCCGGGTCCACTCGACGTCGCCGCCAAGCTCTGGGAGCACCTCAGGCAGCCATTCTACGACAAGGGACCCAACGACAAGGGTGTCGGCATCCAACTCGCCTTTTCGATCGGCCGAGTCGCCATCGGCTATCTGCTCGCGGTGTTGGTGGCGATCCCGATCGGCTTCCTGATCGGCATGTCGCCGCTGATGAGCCGAGCGCTCGATCCGTTCATCCAGGTGCTCAAGCCGATTTCGCCGCTCGCCTGGATGCCGCTCGCGCTCTACACCATCAAGGACTCCGGCTTATCCGCGATCTTTGTCATCTTCATCTGCTCGCTCTGGCCGATGCTGATCAACACCGCCTTCGGCGTCTCGGCGGTCCGCAAGGAGTGGCTCAACGTCGCGCGCACGCTCGAGGTCGGCACGTTCCGCCGCGCCTTCACGGTGATCCTACCCGCCGCCGCGCCAACCATCGTCACCGGCATGCGGATTTCCATTGGCATCGCCTGGCTGGTGATCGTCGCCGCAGAAATGCTCGTCGGCGGGACGGGCATTGGTTACTTCGTCTGGAACGAATGGAATAATTTATCGATCACGAATGTGATTAACGCCATTTTGCTGATTGGGCTGGTGGGCATGGTGCTCGACCAGATGCTGGCGTGGTGCGCGCGCCGCGTGACGTTCCCGGAGTAGCGCGCATGTCCGACAAATTCATCTCGCTCGAGGGCATCGCCAAGCGCTACCCGGCGCCCGGCGGCGGGCAAACCACCATCTTCGAGAACCTCTGGCTCGCGATGGAACGCGGCGAGTTCACCTGCGTGATCGGCCACTCCGGATGCGGCAAGACCACCGTGCTCAACATCCTGGCCGGCCTCGACACGCCCTCGAACGGCGCGGTGATCGTCGATAATCTGGCGATCGAAGGCCCTAGTCTGGATCGCGCGGTGATCTTCCAGGGCCACTCGCTGCTCCCTTGGCGCACCGTGATGGGCAACGTCAGCTACGCGGTGTCGTCGCGGTGGCGGCGCTGGAACACCGCCCAAGTCCGCGCGCAGGCGCAGAAGTTTATCGATCTGGTCGGCCTCACCGGCGCGGAGCACAAGCACCCCTCCGAGCTCTCCGGCGGCATGAAGCAGCGCGTCGGCATCGCGCGCGCTCTCTCGATCCAGCCCAAGATGATGCTGATGGACGAGCCGTTCTCCGCGCTCGACGCGCTTACCCGCGGCACCTTGCAGGACGAGGTGCGCCGCATCTGCCAGGAGACCGGCCAGACCACCTTCATGATCACCCACGACGTCGACGAGGCGATCTACCTCGCCGACAAGATCGTGCTGATGACCAACGGGCCCGGCGCGGTGCTGGCCGAGATCGTCGAGAACCCGCTGCCCAGGGAGAGGAAGCGCGTCGAGATCCACAAGCACCCGCTCTACTACGCGGTGCGCAACCACATCATCGACTTCCTGGTGAGCCGCAGCCGCAGCTTCGTCAGGGAGACGCCGGACTTCGATCCGCGCCGCGTGCCGGTGGTGCGGCCGGGTTTGCCTGCGGCGGCTGGCCTCGACGGGCCGCCGCCCGAGCTGGATTCCACCGTGGTGCGGCTGGCGAGCCGCGGACATTAGGGCGGCGCCATGCTCGACTTCATCGGCGTGGCATCGGCGGTCTGCTCCCTCTCCCGCTTGCGGGGGAGGGTTGGGGAGGGGGGCGCGGCTCGCGCCGGACTTGCAATTTCCCCCTCCCGGCGCTTCGCGCCGACCTCCCCCGCAAGCGGGAGAGGTGGACGGAGTATGCCGCGCGGCAATGCATCACAATTGAATCAGTCACCACCAAGCCGGGAGAACGACCATGAAACGCACCGACCTCACCGAGAAAATCCTCGACATCAAGCGCGAGAAGGGCTGGACCTGGAAGCACATCTGCGGAGAGATCGGCGGCATGTCGCCGGTCATGATCACCGGCGCGCTGCTCGGCAACCACAAGCTGACCAGGCCGCAGGCCGCGGCCGCCGCCAAGCTGTTCGGCCTCTCCAAGAGCGAGCAGACCATGCTCAACGAGGTGCCCAACCGCGGAGCGGATTCTGTGATGCCGCCGACCGACCCGCTGATCTACCGCTTCTACGAGCTCGTGCTGGTCAACGGCCCGGCCTGGAAGGAACTGATCCAGGAGGAGTTCGGCGACGGCATCATGTCGGCGATCGACTTCGACATGGTGATGGAGCGGCTCGCCGACCCGAAGGGCGACCGCGTCAAGATCTCGATGTCGGGCAAGTTCCTGCCGTTCAAGTACTACGGCGCGACCGGGAACGCGCAGGCGTATGGGTATAAGGAGGAGTAGGGGTACGGCGCTGCCTGTATTTGCGCCCTCTCCCCATAGCCCGTCGAAGACGGGCGTGAACGCCCTTTTGGCGGGAGAGGGCTACTCGGTGTGGCAATATCGGGAAATGGGTGAGGGGGCGGCCTCACCCCTCACCAATCGAGGTTGTTGAACGTTCAGCGCAGCCCTCTCGCGCGCGCGGGAGAGGGCACAATGACGACCTCCGCATTCGCGGCAGACGGCCGAAGACCGGTGCGCATAGCTCAGCGCGCGGCACGCCGCCGTAGCCAGAACAACTTCAGCAGCGCCAGCCCGCCGATCCACCAGCCGAGCAACAGCGTGAGCATCGCCTGGCCGCCAAGGTGGGCGCGAAATCCGTCGCGGGAGGAAAACTTCATGTAGGTGTGCCCGGCTGGTTCGTGCGCCGCGCTTGGCTCCGCGAACCCTGCGATGGCGAGGAAGACCGCAAGCCCGATCAGCGCGTACAGCACCGCGGCCCAGCGCGCGACGCGCGGCGGCGGCGGCCCGGGCCTGACGTGCTTCCAGGAGTCGACCAGCGCCCGTTGCACGGCCTCGGCCACGGCCGCGTAGATCATGACGAACAGGATGGCGGCGACACCGCATAGCGCGGCCGCGAGATGGACAGAGCCCGGTGCCGCGCATGCGGAGCCGCACTGCGCCACGGCCGTGCGCGCGAAGCCGGATTGCAACGCGTGCCAGGCGACGCCGCCAAACAGCAGGGCAAAGCTCAACGCATACCCGAGGCGGCGCAGCTGCGGCCAATGCGGCTCGGCTTGCGCATCGAGCCAGGGATCAATGACGTCGAGCGCAGCGGGACTTGCGGGATCGAGCCGCCGCCGCCAGAGATAGTTCAGCGTGCAGCACCCGGCGAGCCACCCGACGAAGAATTCGATCGCCGCGAGAATGCTCTCCAGGTCGACGATCGCGTATCCCAGCGCGACACCGAGCAGCGCGTAGATTGCGACGGCCCAGCGGGGAATTCCGCCGGGCTTCGCAGCGTCGTCAGGCTTCGGCGGACGCCGCGCATCGATCGACCGCGCAATGCGGTGGACGATCCTGACGTAAAGCCTGGTCAACAGGATGGCGGCCAGCCCGCACAGCACGGCCGTCCCGTCCGCCGCGCCGGAGTGGTAGGCGGCGAGCGCCGTCCCGGCGAACAGCACAACAAATGACAGCACGGTCCCGAATGCGGCGAGCAGCGGCCGATGCCGCCGGGCCGCCCACGCCTCAATCGGCTGCGGTAGCTGGGTCATGATTCGCTCCGTCCATCGCTATTGGTCGGACTGGAACGTTGCGAGGTTCATTATACGCGCAGCTCGTAGGGTGGGGTAAACGCCCTTATGGCGCGTAACCCACCGACTTGATCGCTAAATGGGGTCGTTGCGGTGGTTTTGGCGCCACGCGCCTAGCCCACCCTACGCGCGACTTGCTGAATTGCCGCAAATACCAAATTTTGGTAGTCTTGCAACATGAGCAAGAACACATCCGTGTCGCTCGGCAATCATTTTGTCGATTTCATCGAGCGCCAGGTGCAAGCGGGCCGCTATCAATCGCCAAGCGATGTGGTCAGCGCCGGCCTGCGGCTGCTCGAAGAACAAGAGCTGAAGATTGAACGGCTGCGCGCCGCTTTGATCGAAGGCGAGGAGAGCGGCGCGCCCACGCCGTTCGATCTGGACGACTTCCTGAATGACATGCACCGAGGCCGCGCCGAGCCGCGATGAGCGGCTGCGTTCTCACGCCGCGTGCGCGCGCCGATCTGAAGGCAACCTGGGAGGCAGTTCACCCGCCTGCCCAAGGACGGCGAGAGGTATGACGCACATGGATAATTTCGACCGTATCGCCAGCCACGCTGTAGAAAATCTTGTAGCGATGGCGCCGCACCACATGCACGCGGATGCCGGGATCGTCGGTGCGTTGGTATGACAGCGGATGCTCCGCGATAAGCTGTGTGCTGGCATAGATGGCTCGCAGCACGCTGCGCGCGCCGGCCGGGTTCCGTTCCTCAAGATAATCGTGGATGGCGTCAATATCGGCGAGCGCTTGCGCCCGATATTGCAGTCTCATGCCACGCCGCGTCGCTTCCAGAACGCGTCGACCTCATCGTCGGAGGCGAGCGGCCCGCGACGGGCCGCATCGATGGCGGAGCGCTCCTCGTCGCTCAGGCGATAGACGCCCGTGCGCCGCGCTTCGATTTCGCGGGCGAGTTCGGAGAGTTCTTCCTGGTCCTCGGCCGGCCAGGATGCCACCCGCTCCAGAATGGTTTTCACCGCAGGGCTCATGTCGGCAATATAGCCCGGAACATCCGCGGATTCCATGGTGGTCCGGCGCGGTCTGTGTGTGCGTCGAACCGCGGCACCCGCCGTGCCGGCCTGCCCGCTGATTGACCGCTTCTGCGAACTCGTGCTGGTCAACGGCCCGGCCTGGAAAGAGCTGATCCCGGAGGAGTTCGGCGACGGCATCATGTCGAAGCGACTTCGGCATGGTGATGGAGCGGCTCGCCGAGCCGAAGGGCGACTGTGTCAAGAACAGCATGACCGGCAAATTCCTGCCATGACCACCACGTTGATACGATTTCAGTCGTCAGCGGTTGCGCCCACGTGCCGGCCCGGCTCCATGCGCTCGTGCAGCACGCGAACGATTTCGACAAGGCCAGGCGCGACCGCACGACAATAAAGCACGTGCACCGGGCGCATGACCTTGGTCTCTGCATCGTCGCCGCGCGCATGGCGAAGATGAAAGCTGCGAATGCCGCGCGAAAGTTCGGCCCGGTCGCGCGTGGCCGGACCTTGCGGCTCGGTCGCGACCTTGCGAATGGCGGCGGCGAGGATCGCGGCATAGCGGCGCCGCGCTTGCGCGCCCCATCGGTCCTCGCTGGGTCGCCAGGACATGCGAGAGATCGGCCTCCGCGAGCCGCGAAAGCCGATAGCGCGCCATGGCTTCAGCGCCCCCGGTCGGCCGCCTTGGCGCTCACGCCTTCGAGGTAGCGGTCGAGGTCGGCGTCGGCGACTTCGGCGAATTCGCCGCGGTCGAGCGCCTCCACGCCGGCCTTGATCTGCAGGCGCAGTGCCTTGAGCTTAAGCGCATCCTCGCGCCGGCGCTGTTGCAGTGCCCGCAGCGCATCGCGCACCGCTTCGCTGGCGTTCTGGTATTCGCCTGCCTTCACCACCCGTTCGATGAAGATGTCCTGCTCGGGGGGAGGCTGATGTTGCGGGTCGGCATGACGCGGCTCCTCGAATTCGGTCAACTTAGCAGCTATGGCAAACTTTGCCAACATTAGATCATGCGTCAAGCCGGACGGCCGCGCGGGCTCAGGCGGTGCCGCCGGCCGATCCGCTGATCGGCCGCTTCACCGTGCCCGTTCTGGTCAACGGCCCGGCCTGGAAGGAGCTGATCCAGGAGGAGTTCGGCGACGGCATCATGGGCGAAGCGACTTCGACATGGTGATGGAGCGGCTTGCCGACCCGAAGGGCGACCGCGTCAAGATTTCGATGTCGGGCAAGTTCCTGTCGTTTATGGACTACGGCGCGACCGGGAATGCGCAGGCGTATGGGTATAAGGAGGAGTAGTTCTCTCCGGTCATTCCGGCGCGAGCGAAGCGAGCGAACCCGAAATCCAGCGCAATGCTCCGAACTCTCCGCGTCATACCGAAGTCGCCGGTGAGTTCATCACCGTGTTACGAGGTCCCCCACATGTTTGCCAGAAAGTCGCGTCAACGGCCCGGAAAAATGTTGATCTCCAATGTAAAAAGACTTTTGCAACACAATCTGCCATTAACGGACATCGCAAGCGCCATCGCAATGGGAGCCTAATAGACTCTGTGAGCGCCGACGTGGTCGAGCGCGGCGGTTGCTTATTGGGCAATACGCAAGGCCAGCGGGACAGATGAACGTGCAAAGTAAGATTTTCGATTGCCTGTTCGGTGTCGCTGATCGCACGGTCTAATCTTAGCGGGAGACGCCGTTTTAGGTTTTCGATCCAATCTTTGCTCATTGTCAACGCGCTCTACCCGCACACCCGACGGATTACCAACCCCAACGGCGCCGCCGCCACCAGCGGCGGGAATACCGACGGCTGCGGCGCCAATACCTACGATAAACCCGACGACGGCGGCGCCAATACCGACGATAAACCCGCCGGCGGCGGCCGTACCAATACTGAGCATCCTCGACAAAATCTTCCATCGCCTTGGGAAGGTTCTTATCGGCTGGCACCGTCGCCGCTTCGGTTACGCTTGGAAGCAGCGTGACACCTGCGGTCGTTGCAATGGTAACAACTGCGGCGCCGCCAACCAGGCTGCGCAAAAATCCGCGGCGATTTATGGCTTCCATGATTTTCCTCCGGTGCCGCCCCACCCATCGAGTTCAACCAGGAGTTCAACCAGGAAAGCCGACGCAAGTTCCCCAGGAAGAACGCAGGCAACATCGAGCGCGCCGCGTGTCGCGGCCGACAGCAACACGCCGCTGGCCGTGGAGCAAAAACCCCGATGCAATGCGCGCCGGGGTTTGCTTACTTCACCGGTGATTTCAACGACGGTTAGTTAGTTGATGATTTCAACAACCTCACGGCTAGACGGTTCGACCAGTACAACTTGGTTGTTGTGATAGACATAGTTGTATCTAGTCACCGCCGGACCCCAATCCGTCGGCACCGGCCTTAGCTGTACTGTGGCGGGAAGCTTAGCACCCACCGTCACCCGCTCGGAGATCGTGACGGGAGCAATCTTCTCCGTGACCACATACTGCTTGATCTTGGTGCGCTGCTCCGGCGCTAGTTCTATCTTTGTTGCCTGAGCGAACGCCTGTCCTGACGCAACGAGAGCCAAAGCCGTTGCACCAGCAAGTAGAGCGCGTTTCATTGGGTACTTCTCCATTGTTGGTTTGAAAATAATCCTTTTTGCGCAAGTCTCGTTCCAGTTAATCGCTCGCCCCGAGCAATGAGCCGCCTATCAGCAGCACGACGATGCCGATCGTAACACCCCAACCCAAGTCTCGAAGGAAGCCGATAATTTGGCTAGTCACGCATTTGCTTTCATCGGGTGTAAACGGCGGGCTCGTTATCCATCCCAGATCGCGCGCTATTTCCTCGACCTCATCGACCGGCCGATTGAGCACGGCGGCCACTTCGTGTAGGTCGCGCTTGAACATGAGTTCGGAGCGCAGCGTCTTCAGATCTTCGGTCGTCCAACTCTTGTTCATGATGCCACCGCAACAAACCGGCCACCCCGCCTACTCACAACGTCGGATACGTTGCAAACCGCCATCCTCGCGGCGAACGGTGACGGTTCTGCACCCGCTTTCGCGGGGACTGTTGCCAAGGGTACGGGCGGCCCCGGGGACTTCTTTGCGTCGTTCAGCGCGCGGCGCAGCGGCATCTTTTTCGACCGTGCCCTGGTACACGCTCGGAGCCAGAATGGTCGCTCGTACAGGCGTAGCGCCAGCGATTAAACCTAGCGCAACAAACATTGCCAAAGTCCGCATGGCAGTATCCCCGGTTAGACCGAGCTAGCGCCATAACGCATGAATGCCGGTTGCCGTTCCTTGGCGGTGCCGCGGTCGGAATTTCGAAAAACGGCCAGCCGTTAGATGTTTGGGTCTGAAAGTGCGGGAGACGCGATGTCCGCTTCTCCCGAAAGCACATTTGATTGCGGTCGGTCACCCCGTTTGCCAGGCGCTAATAGGCGAAATTCATCACGCTAGTGCACGCCGGAAGGGCACAAGGAGGAGTAGGCACGTTCCGCGCCGCGTGCTCGAATACCCTGCCCCGTGAGGGGCGAGGACGAATCGGGCTCGCATGGCAGAGCACAAGCAGGCCGTCGTCGTCGGAGCGCTCGGCGTGATCGGGCGCTACATCGTCGAGCGGCTGCTCAGGCAGGGCGGCTGGTCCGTGATCGGGCTGTCGCGCCGGACAGCAGAGTCCGCGCCGCGCTACTGCCACATCGCCGTCGATCTCCTCAACGCCGAGGACACGGCGGCGAAGCTTGCCGGATTGACGGAGGCCACGCACGTCTTCTACGCCGCGTTTCAGGGCGCGGCCGGCGCCGCCGCGGGCTATGCAGCGAACATCGCGCCAAACCGCGACATGCTCGTCAACGCCGTCACGGCGATCGATCGGGCGTCGCGAGCGCTCGCCCGCGTGGTGCTGGTCACCGGCACGAAATACTATGGCTCGCACCTCGGGCCCTTCAGGACACCGGCGCGCGAGAGCGATCCGCGCCACTTAGGCGCCAACTATTATTTCGACCAGATCGACTGGCTCTCAGCCTTCCAGCGCGGCAGGCGCTGGGACTTCGTGGAGCTGCGGCCGCAGACCCTGTGCGGCTTTGCGCCAGGCACGCCGATGAGCCTGGCGCCGGCCATCGCGGTGCACGCCGCGATCAGCAAGGAGCTGGGGCTGCCGCTGCATTTTCCGGGCAAGGGCGGCGCCTACACGTCGATCTATCAGGTCACCGAGTCCGCGCACTTCGCCAGCGCGGCGCTGTGGGCCGCGGGCGAGCCGCGCTGCGCCCTCGAGGCGTTCAACATCACCAACGGCGACTATTTCCGCTGGCAGAACCTGTGGCCGAAGCTCGCCGCGGCTTTCGACATGCCCGTTGGCGACGTTGCGACCACGAGCCTGACGGCTGACATGGCGGACAAGGCGCCGCTCTGGCGCGCGATCACGGAGAAACATGGGCTGAAGCCCTACGCCTTCGACGAGCTGGTGGCCTGGCCGTTTGCCGATTACGTGTTCGGCTGCGACTGGGACGTGATGTCGGATGTCACCAAGTCGCGCCGCTTCGGCTTCCACGACGCGGTCGACAGCGAAGAGATGTTCGTGCGGCTGATGCGCCAGTTCCGCGCCGAGCGGATCGTTCCGTGATGCGGTGGATGATGCTTCCGGCAATTGAATTTGCAGGACGCGGGTTGCTCCGCCCTCTCCCGCTTGCGGGGGAGGGCGACCGCAGCGGGACAGCAATGGGAATGGGGAGGGGGCGTGGCGCCACGGCCCCCTCCGATTCCAGCTTGTGGCTACGGTCCTGGCTGCCCTCCCCCGCAAGCGGGAGAGGGCGCATTTATTCGCACCGAAAGCTTGACCCGCGTTGTCATCGTCGTTTCGTGCGTTTTTGAGGTCCCGCTCAAAGAGTCTCTAGGACGCGTCCCCGTCGGTTTAACAAGGCGAACATGCTGTGGAATCATCGCGTCCATAAGACGAACCCCGACCGATTGGCCGGGGTTCACTGTTTTGTCGGCCAGTTCGTTAGTTAGTATGGTCACCGCTCATACAGCGTTCCCATGAAAAAAATCGGCTTCCTCTCGTTCGGCCACTGGACCCCATCGCCGCAGTCGCAGACACGCTCCGCGTCCGACGCGCTGCTGCAATCGATCGAGCTTGCCGTCGCGGCGGAAGAGCTTGGCGCGGACGGCGCCTATTTCCGGGTGCATCACTTCGCCCGCCAGCTCGGCTCGCCGTTCCCGCTGCTCGCCGCCGTCGGCGCGCGTACGAAGCGGATCGAGATCGGCACCGCGGTCATCGACATGCGCTACGAGAACCCGATGTATATGGCGGAGGACGCCGGCGCCGCCGATCTCATCGCCACCGGGCGCCTGCAGCTCGGCATCAGCCGAGGGTCGCCCGAGCAGGTGATCGACGGCTGGCGTTACTTTGGTTACGCGCCGGGAGAGGGGATGAGCGACGCCGAGATGGCGCGGCGTCACACCGAGGTGTTTCTCGAGGTGCTGAAGGGCGAGGGTTTCGCGCAGCCGAGCCCCAATCCGATGTTCCCGAACCCGCCGGGCCTCTTGCGCCTCGAGCCGCACTCGGCGGGCCTGCGCGAGCGCATCTGGTGGGGCGCCGGCACCAACGCCACCGCGGAATGGGCCGCCAGGCTGGGCATGAACATGCAGAGCTCGACGCTCAAGATCGTCGAGAGCGACAAGCCGTTCCACGTCCAGCAGGCGGAGCAGATCCGGATTTATCGTGAGGCGTGGAAGGCGGCCGGGCACACGCGCACGCCGCGGGTGTCGGTCAGCCGCAGCATCTTTGCATTGATGGACGACCGCGACCGCGCCTATTTCGGCCGCGGCGGCGACAGCGACGACCAGATCGGCTTTCTCGGCGACAACTCACGCGCGATCTTCGGGAGGAGCTACGCCGCCGAGCCGGATGTGCTGGTCGAGCAGCTCAAGATGGACGAAGCGATCGCCGAGGCTGACACGGTGCTGCTCACCGTGCCCAATCAGCTCGGTGTCGACTACAACGTGCATGTCATCGAGGCGATCCTGAAGCACGTGGCGCCGGGGCTGGGCTGGCGGTGAGGCGGGTGGCGCTGAGAGGGAAAGCAGTGCGGCATCGGCGGTGTGCTCCCCCCGCTTGCGGGGGAGGGCTGGGGTGGGGGAGCGGTTAGCGCCCGACTCGCAAACTCCCCCTCCCGGATCGCTTCGCGATCCGACCTCCCCCGCAAGCGGGAGAGGTGCACCGAGTACGCCGCGCCGATTCAACAACATCAACGCTCATCCGGCTCTCGCAGCCACGCGTAATAGTCGCTGCTGCCTCTGTACCGGCGGCCCCGCCTTCGCCGGCGTTTCTCGGGCGGCGGCGCGCGGCTGTCGATGAAATCCTGGAGCGCCTCCTCCGGCGCGCGTTCGGGCGTCACGCCGGCTGAGCGCAAACTCCGCATCACGGTGAGCGGGGGTGCTTCCCACATTTGCAACGACGCGCCGGCGGCAACTTCGGCGGCTGAGCGCCGTCGCTTCGAGCGCGCCGCGAGCTTCGCCATCTTCAGAAGCTCCAGCGCCTCCCTGAGTTGGTCCGGATCGACGCTCTCGCTCGCCTCCAGCTCGCGGATGTGGCGCTCCGCCAGCGCAGCGAGCCGGGCGTGAAGCGTGCGCGCTTTCAGCCGCGCGCTGGCGCGGCGGCTCGGCACCGTATCGGTGGCACGGGGTGCAAAGAGCGGGCGCTTCCATTGGCCGTCGCGGGTCCAGCGGCAGATGCTGGCCCGTGCGACGCCGGTCTTCGCCGCGATCTCGCTGTAGGTCAGCACGCTCCCTTCGACCAGGGCGCGGACGCCTGCGACCGTCGCGTCGGTGTGCGGCCGGCGCGAGCCGCGCTTGCGCGGTCCGACCACCGCGTCGGGCTGGTCGGGCCGCACGCCGATCCGGCCGATGGGTTTCATAGAAGGGCGGGCGCATAAGAGGAATATAAGCCTATTGTGTCTGTGCGGCAAGCTGTTCGTCGCTCGTCGCAAACCAAGTCAGCGCGGCATCGGCGGTGTGCTCCCTCCCCCTGCAAGGGGCAGGGTTGGGGTGGGGGTCAACTGATCCCCACCCGGCGCGCTGACGCGCGCCGACCTCCCCTTTTCAAGGGGAGGTAGTCTGGCGCAGGAATGTTTTCGGCCTAGATTTCGCGTCATGAGCGACACCAAAGCCCTGTTCGACACCCTGCGGGCCGCCGCCGATCCGCAGGTCGTTGCCGCCATTGCATCGCTGGTGAACGAAGGCTCCGACCGGGACCTGTGCCGGGTCAATGTGCTCGGCTTTGCCGCGAAGCAGGGCCTCGACCAGGAAAAGGCGATCGGCGCCTTCCTGCATGCCGCGAGACTCGGCCTGTTCGAGCTGAGCTGGAACGTGCTGTGCCCCGGCTGCGGCGGCGTGCTCGACGCCATGCATACGCTGAAGT
The DNA here is from genome assembly GCA_963814215.1 of uncultured Alphaproteobacteria bacterium. Taxonomy (GTDB): domain Bacteria; phylum Pseudomonadota; class Alphaproteobacteria; order Rhizobiales; family Xanthobacteraceae; genus Z2-YC6860. The sequence continues at coordinate 344,887 of CAWFCM010000001.1, forward strand.
CGGTGCGCAAGGATGCGTACGACTGCGCGCTCTGCGCCTGCGGCTACGAGCCGACGCTCGACGAGATGGTCGAAGTCGTCTTCACGGTCAGCCCGCGGATGCGCCGGATTGCGGCGCACGATCCGCACTCGCTGCCGATCGTGGAATACTTCCGGCAGTTGTTCTGGGGCTCGGGCGTCGACCTGCCGGAAGAAGGCCTGGAGGAATTGATCGAGGAGATCACGCTCGATGCCATCGAGCTGCAGGCCGGCGAGAAGGCCTCGATGTCGCTGCAGCTGCCGGCGGAGTTCATCATCGTGTTCGAGCCGGTGACGCACGCGGCGCATTTCATCGACGTCAAGGGCGAGCCGACGCGCGAGCGCCAAAGCCTGGCGATGATCTTCAACAAGACGCATGCGCCGACCGGCACCACCGAGATGCGGCCGGGCCCGCTTCGGCTGTCGTTCGAAAACCGCAGCGACCAGCGGACGCTGCCGTCGGTGTGGATTGCCGGCGACAAGCTGCATCATCTGCTCGGCAAGCGCAGGCCGTTTCTCACCGCCAAGAAGCTGCTGACCAATCAGACGTTCCGCGACATCTACCGCACCGATACGCTCGACGTCGACCAGGGGCTGAAGATCACCAGCCTGACGTTCCTGTTTACCGACCTCAAAGGCTCCACCGCGCTCTACGACCGCGTTGGCGACATGGTCGCCTACGACCTGGTGCGGCAGCACTTCCGCGTGCTCAACGAGATCGTCGCGTCTGAAGCGGGCGCGGTGGTCAAGACCATCGGCGACGCGGTGATGGCGACATTCCCGACGCCGGACCGGGCGCTTGCCGCGGCGCTGCGCATGCGCGAGTCGGTGCGCAGCATCAAGGACGATCTCTTGATCAAGATCGGCATCCACGAGGGGCCGTGCCTCGCGGTGACGCTCAACGACCGGCTCGATTATTTCGGCCAGACCGTCAACATCGCGGCGCGGGTGCAAAGCCTCGCGGACGCGCTTGCGATCTTCGCCACCAAGCCGGTGGTCGACAATCCGCAGGTCGCCGCGATGATCGAGCGCGGCAAGCTCAAGCTCACCGAGCAGAACGCGGCGCTGCGCGGCGTCGCCGACCGCATGACGGTCTATCAGATACCGTGACGGCGGCGGGATGCCGTAGGGTGGGTTAGGCGCGCAGCGCCGTAACCCACCATCGGATTTTCCAGGTGGAGGGCTGCGGTGGGTTACGCGCCCATAGCCCGTCGAAGACGGGCGTGAACGCCCTTACGGGCGCAGAAGCTCACGCCGCCGGAGCTTCAATCGAGCGGCGAATCACCCGCAGCACTTCTGCGTTCGACAGGAACACATCGTGGTTGACGATGCCCGAGCCGGCCGCCGATGCATCGATCACGCGCACCCCGAGCTTCTCGATGGCGGCCTTCTCGGCGGCACCGACCCAAGTCATCCCGCCGGCGAGCCGCCCCGACAGCGCCAGCGCGCGATCGTTGGTCGCGGCAATGACGGTGATTTTTTGGGCGAGCGGACCGATGCGCCGGATCGCCGATGAAAATACGTCCATGTCGATGTCGGGGGCGGCAAACACCACGGCCCCGATCCTTTGCGTGACGGCGTCGCCATATCGCGCATAGAGCTGGCGCAGGCTTTCGAGCGTCAGCATGGTTCCCATGCTGTGCGCCACGATGTGGACTCGTCCGGCGCCCGGGGCCGCCACGATGGACAGCAGCACGCGCTCGAAGTCGTCGCGGGACCACATCGCGCTTTCGCGATCATAGGCGTAGTCGAAGAAGCCCGCCTTGGACGGCCAGGAGAACACCATCGTCTGGCCGCGGAATTTGATGCCGTCGGAGAGCTGCACGGCATTGAGCGCCGCCGTCTCGAACGTGTTCTTGAAACCGTGCACGTAGATCAGCACGTCCAAGCCGCCGCCGCCCTGAGCGAGAAGATCGCTGACTTCTCCCGACATTGGCTCGACCGCATCAAGACGCCAATCGTCAAGTCCGACGGCGGCGAGCGAGAAACGGCTGTCGCTCGGCGGTTTGAGCTTCGCCCGTGCGACCGTCATCGCAGCCCGCTCCGGACCGAACCACGGCTTGGCGCGAGCGCCGTTCACCCGCTTGCGCGTGGTTGCGACGACCAAGGTCGGATCGCTTGAGAGCGACGAAGCGTCGAAGCGCACTCCTCCTGCGCTTACGCCGACGCATCCGCCGAGCGCGAGCGCACTGGCTGAGCACGCAAGCCCACGGAGCAGCGCGCGGCGGGACGCAAGAGTGTCGTGTTGAAGCAAACGTCGGTCGATCACACCGGAACCCGCCGCAGGCCCCCGACCCACGCTGCGAGTTCCCTGGATCATGATGGCGGCGACAAGAGGGCAGGCGAGACCAATGCCCGGCCTGAGACCGCTGGGCGCAGACTTACGTATTGGAACTTTCGCTACTGGTTGGAACTTTCGCGACTGGAATGTAAGTTAGGCCCGTCCGGCGCGCTAACCCACCCTACACGTTCAAGATTAGGCCAGCGCTTTACGCGGACGCCTTCGCGCCGGCGAGCGACTGCGAGTGCTTGCCGCCGGGCTCGGAAATATCGCACAGCGCTTCGCCGGCATTGGCGGGGCCGTCCGCGGTCGCGATGTCGCCGAGCGACACGATGCCGACCAGCCGCTTGGCGCGGCTGAGCACCGGCAGCCGGCGCAGCTTGGCATCCGCCATCTGCTCCGCCACGTCGTCGACCTCTTCGTCCTCGAAGCAGTAGCTGACCTCCTTGGACATGATGTCGCGCACCGGCGTGTCGGGACCCTTGCCCGCCGCGACGGCGCGGATCGCGATGTCGCGGTCGGTGATCATGCCGACCAGCCGGTCGTTCTCGCCGACCGGCAGCACGCCGGCGTCGATCTCCGCCATCATGGCGGCGGCTTCGCGGATCGCTTGTTTCGGATTGGCGATCTTCACATCGCTGCTCATGGCTTCGCCGATTTTCATGGGCGTTTCTCCTTCGCGTTCGGGAGATGTTCTGCTAGGCGAACGCCGTGACCGCCGTCCGGTTCCTGACGATTTGCGGGCAATCCGATTTTCCACACGCCAAGGTAATCGTTGACGGCCGGCGAGGGCCGGCCGGCGCCTCTTGGCAATTTCATCCAATCGCCGGATTTCTCGAATGCGCCGGCTTACGCCAGCGTCACCTCGATCGCATCGACGCGATCGGGATAGAACGCCAGGTGCCCTGCGATCTCGCGCATCGCCGGATACGGCGTCTCGTAGCTCCAGATCGCATTCTCCGCGATGCGATCGCCGGCCTTGATCGTGTAGTAGGACGCATCGCCCTTGTACGGGCAGTGTGTGCCGTGGGTGGTTTTTTCCAGCAGGTCCATCCGCGCATCCTGGCGCGGAACGTAGAACACCGGCTTGTAGGCGGCTTCCTGCAGCACCAGCGCGCGCCGGGTGTCGGCGACGGCGCGGCCGTTCAGCATGACGCGAACATGCTCCCTGCTCGGCGTGATCGCGATCGGGTGGTCCGGTCCCGGTATTTTCATCGGTCTTTTCCTTGGGCATGATCTTTTCGGACCTGCCTTCGCCCGCCGAAGCATCAAGCCAATATATTTACCTGGTGCCAAGCCTCCGCGCAGGCGGGAAACCGGTTTCCACTTTTCCGGATCATGCCCTCATAGGTTGCCTCCGCGCGGCTCGGCGAGCACGCGCTCGTCGATATCGCGAGCGTTCTTCACGCCGCACAGCGCCATGGTCACGTCGAACTCGCGCCCGAGAATGCCGATCGCGTGCGCGACGCCCGCCTCGCCACCGGCGCCCAGTCCATAAATGTACGACCGGCCGACAATGCAAGACCGCGCGCCGAGCGCCAGCGCGCGCACGATATCGGAGCCGGTGCGGATTCCACTGTCGAACATCACCTCGATCTGCGAGCCGACCGCGTCAACCACCTTCGGCAGCGCCGAGATCGCCGACGGCGCGCCGTCGAGCTGGCGGCCGCCGTGGTTCGATACGCTGATGGCGTCGGCGCCGCACTTGGCCGCGATGCGCGCGTCCTCGATGTCGAGGATGCCCTTCAGGATCAGCTTGCCCGGCCACAGGCTCTTGATCCACTCGACGTCTTTCCAGGATAGCGTCGGATCGAACTGGCTCGCGGTCCATGCGGCAAGCGAGTTGATGTTCTCCATTCCCTTCACATGGCCGGCCAGATTGCCGAACGTCTTGCGCTTGCCTTTGAGGATCGACCACGCCCAGGCCGGCTTGGTCATGATGTCGATCACGTTCTTGATCTTGATTTCCGGCGGCACCGTGAGGCCGTTGCGCACGTCGGCATGCCGCTGGCCGAGCACCTGAAGGTCCACGGTGAGCATCAGCGCGCTGCATTTTGCGGCGGCCGCGCGCTGGATCAACTCCTTGATGAAGCCGCGGTCGCGCATCACGTAGAGCTGGAACCAGAACGGCTTGTCGACCGCGCCGGCGACATCCTCGATCGAATTGATCGACATGGTGGAGAGCGTGTACGGGATGCCGGCCGCTTGCGCGGCACGGCAGGCGTGGATCTCGCCGTCGCCGTACATCATGCCGCCGAGCCCGATCGGCCCGAGCGCGATCGGGACTGGCACCTTTTCGCCGAGGATGGTGGTCGAGGTGTCGCGCTTGTCGACGTCAAGCAGGATACGCTGGCGCAGCTTGATCTTTTCCAGGTCGGCGCGGTTGCTGCGCAAGGTCTCCTGCGCATAGGAGCCGGCCTCGGCGTAGTCGAAAAACATCTTTGGCACGTTGCGCTTGGCGCGCTGCCGCAAATCCTCGATGGAGGGATACGCCTTCATGTCTCACCCGGCCCTTGCAACCGGCGGAGTAGAGCATGTTTTTCTAGTGGCCCGAACCCGAAGTTCGCACGATTTTGCAGCAGGCGCTTTTGCGAACTTCGGGTTCAAAGGGGCACTAGAATCATTGAGTTTCTAGTGTCGCTTTGATTCGGAAGTTCGCTTCGGAGCTTGCTGAGAATTCAGGCGAACTTCCAAATCGCGACACTAGGGCTGGGGATGCGGGAACGGCGCAACGTCTCGGGCGTTATCTAGGGGCGCAATAGTGGGCGCATCATCAGGAGGACCAGGCATGACCGCAGCCGCCACCAACAAGCGCGGGGGTGATCCCGACGTCAAACATAAGCCGAAGTCGGAAGAGCCTGCCGACGCTTTGGAGCGTGCGCTGGAGGAGGGCCTGGAAGAGAGCATGGCAGGGTCCGATCCGATCAACATCGTCCAGCCGGCGAAATCCAAGCAGGACAAGCTGCCCCAGGAGAAAAAGGCGGCCGAACAGTAAGCGGATCGTTTCTTGCCGGATTTGATAACCAGCTAACCCGTTAAATTCTAACGACAAACGCCGTCCCGTCCGGCGCTTCCTGCGCGGCCCGGGATGGCGTATTTTCAAGGAATAGGGAATAAGCTTGCCCCACAAGCCTGTCTGGGCAGGCCCGCAAAACAGCTCTATTCGAGTTCGGTGGGGAGTATGGTCCGCAAGCATTTCGGAACCGACGGCATTCGTGGCCGCGCCAACACCACGATCACGCCGGAGCTTGCGCTCAAGGTGGGCCAGGCCGCCGGCCTAATGTTCCGCAACGGCGACCATCGCCACCGTGTGCTGATCGGCAAGGACACCCGCCTCTCCGGCTACATGATCGAAAACGCGATGGTGGCCGGCTTCACCTCGGTCGGCATGGACGTGCTGCTGACCGGCCCGATGCCGACGCCCGCGGTCGCCATGTTGACCCGCTCGATGCGCGCCGACCTCGGCGTGATGATCTCGGCCTCGCACAATCCTTACGACGACAACGGCATCAAGCTGTTCGGCCCGGACGGCCACAAGCTGTCCGACGACATCGAGCTGAAGATCGAAGAGCTGATGGACAGCGATCTCGCCAAGCGGCTCGCCAAGTCCGCTTCGCTCGGCCGCGTCAAGCGCATCGACGGCGTGCAGGACCGCTATATCGAGTCCGCCAAGCGCACGCTGCCGCGCAACCTGTCGCTTGACGGTCTGCGCATCGCGGTCGACTGCGCCAACGGCGCGGCCTACAGCGTCGCGCCGGCCGCGCTCTGGGAGCTCGGCGCCGAAGTGGTTTCGATCGGTGTCGAGCCGGATGGCTTCAACATCAACAACGAATGCGGCTCGACCGCTCCCGATGCGCTGGGCGCCAAGGTGCGGGAAATCCGCGCCGACATCGGCATCGCGCTCGACGGCGACGCGGACCGCGTCGTGCTGATCGACGAGCGCGGCCATCTCATCGATGGCGACCAGATCATGGCGGTGATCGCGGAGAGCTGGAAAGAGGAGGGCCGCCTCGCCAAGCCCGGCGTGGTCGCCACCATCATGTCGAACCTGGGGCTGGAGCGGTTCCTGGAGTCCAGGGGGCTTGCGCTTGCCCGCACCGCGGTCGGCGACCGCTACGTGCTCGAGGAGATGCGCAAGCGCGAATACAACCTCGGCGGCGAGGCGTCCGGCCACATCATCCTGTCAGACTACGCGACCACCGGCGACGGCCTGGTTGCGGCGCTCCAGGTGCTGGCGGTGGTGAAGAAGCTCGGCCGTCCGGCCTCGGAGGTGTGCCATCGCTTCGACCCGCTGCCGCAGATCATGCGCAACGTGCGCTACAAGACCGGCAAGCCGCTCGAGAACGCCAAGGTGGTGCGCGCCATCAAGAGCGCCGAGCAGCGGCTCGACGGCCACGGCCGGCTGGTGATCCGCCCGTCCGGCACCGAGACGGTGATCCGGGTGATGGGCGAGGGCGACGACAAGTCGCTGGTCGAGGATGTGGTGGACGGCATCGTCGAAGTGCTCGCCGACGCCGCGGCGTGAGGTTCGCAGGTCGGCCGCGGGCCCGATAGGGCCGTGTACTTGTGGGATGCGGCGCTACGAGTGCAATACAGTCCATGTCCGCGTCGCTTCCAGGGCGACCGAATTGCTGCGCGGCAGCGAAATGACGCGATGTGCCGCCAATAGGCGATATTCGCTTACCTTTCCCGTCGGCGATCTACGCGACTCGAGCGGTGTGGCAACCGCGAGAAAAGAAAAGCCCCCGAAGCGGGGTTTTTCTTTACGCCGCCCAATAGGGCGAGGCGCGATAATAGTCGTAGACGCGCTTGTCGTTTTCACGCGACCATTGCCAATCGTTCTCGTTGGCGTACTTCGGCGCCTTTTGAAGCTGGTCTTTAGTCAGGTTCACCAGATAGCCGCCGAGATTGGTGTCGTACTTGAGGTTCGACCACGGGGTTGGGTAGTGCTCTTCGCCCATTCCCAAAAAACCACCGTAGCTGATGACCGCGTAGGCAACTTTTCCGGACAGCTTGTCGATCATCACGCGCTCGACAGAGCCGATCTTCTGCTGGTCGACACCGTACACAGCAGTCCCATCGACCTTATCGCTTCCGATAAGTGAGTGGGTTTCACGTTCAGCCATTGAAATCGCTCCTGATTATGCCCCGCCATTTTAAGCAATGCGTAGCGGTATCAATCGTTCCAGCATGTCTTTTTACGTCGCACACGGCTTTGTTTCTTTCTGGGAGGCAAGCGCGGACATGATCCGTGCAAATCGCTGGCCGTTCCGGGCGACGCGCCGCTCAACCCGACCACCGGCATTGCCTGCTGCGTGCGCGCCGCAACACCGATCTTAAGCTGTCGCGACTGCGCAGAATTTGACCTTTCGTCGGAACCCCAACGCTTCCTGACCGTTGATTTTGGAGCTTTCCAGTTGAAGAAAACGAGGTAGCCCGATGAACCGCGCTTTACTGGGTGGGGTTGCTGCCCTTGCCCTCATCATCGCCGGGCAGGCGTTCGCTCAGACCGTCAAATTGGAGCCCGAGGATCGCTCCAAGATCAAGAAGTATATGCTCAATAGTAAGGGTGCTGCCGTCACAATCATCGACCGACCAATGGTCGGCGCTAAACTTCATATGACAGTGCCCCTAATGGCTGTGCCGCCGGATTGGGGGCGTTCGGTCGCAAAGTACAACTACATCCTTACGCCAGTGCCAACTATTTCTTCATCGGGCATTACCTACAACATCACCGCTGACAACAATCAGATTGTGTTGGTCAACCCCTCGAACCGCGAAATTGTTGAGATCATCAAGGAGTAATAGCGACCCGCGTCTGGGCCGAACGGGGAGATCCATCCCTCGCACATCGACCGGCTGGGGCGTCATTAACTGGCTCGCTAAACCGGACCGTAACGTGCGGGATAAAGATCTGCGCCAAGCATGTGGCACGGCTGAAAACTGGCGCCCGGACCTTCGGGGTGCGATGTCCGCTTGGATTGCCGGCGCAACCGGTCGACGCAACACCTATCTTGAACAGAAGAGATAGAGATTATGTGCTGATGAGCGAAAAATGTCGTCAAGGGCTAACTGCGGCCGAGAAACCGGAGCTTTGGCATCGCTGGCAGCCGGGAATCTTAAAAGCGATTAGGGCGAGGCGTTTGGTAAGCGTTACGCGGGTGTTGCGTCGACCGGTTGAGCCGGCACCCTGAAATCGGACATCAGGCGGCCGGGCTGTATGAACATTACCGACGCCATCGGGCGATCGCAGTCGCGGCTCACTATCTCTAGGGCGGGCAACCGTAGGGCAGAGCCGATGGCGAGCCCGCCAGCGCCCCGCCCATTGCGTTGCCACCGTGAGCTGTGGAGGCCGCAGATGAAAACCTGTCCAGACTGCAACGGTGATGGTGTCGTTGACAAAGGCACGGACGATGAACAGCGATGTCCGACGTGCGGTGGCAGTGGTTTCGTGCCCGATAATGACGACGACCATGAAGAAGTATTAAACACATCGCACTAATTCCCTGCCGCGGACGGATCATCCCGCCGGCAGCGTCATGAATCTGGCGGCTGCGGCCTGGTTGATGTTCGGCGGCAGCTTGCAGGCACGGTATGCCTGCGAGCCCTCGGCGTCGCTGACCATCGCGTGTTCGGAACCACGTTCCGGCCGCTTCTTAGCGGCGATCACCCGCGATCACTTGACCGCATCTAACACTCAATTTGTCACGATTGGCTTTCAGGCAAACATACAAGGCCATTGAACCCTCCTCCGGAGGGACTGACCTGCAAAGTCGCCGGACGTCGGCGCGACACGCTGCACGTTGCTCAGGGGTCCCCATCTGCTCTAGATTTCGCGACTCTGCGACGGCCGGCGAAACGACGCCGAGAAATAATGACAAACCGAGCACGGATCTGAACATTGAGCGTAACGCCAGCTGTTCTGTTGGGTCGTCAACGTCAAATTATCATGGCGCCACGACGCCTAAATGATTTTGATTCAGATCAACACCGCGGCGCTCAAACCACGTCGCTGGCTGATGTCCGCTTAAACCCCCGAAAGCAGACATCGACGGACAAGCGGACATTGAACGGACAGGATCAAGCGGGCATAGGAAACTCTTTACGGGCCCATGAACAGAAGGCTTGTCGCGCTTCTGCGACCTCAAGACCATCGGCCGCACGTTCCAGTACAAGCAGCGTGGTCAATCGCTGCATCGTGAACTGTGTCCGCAGATGCGACCGCACGATTTGTGCTGCTTGATCAACTGTCCTAATCGGTTGACTAGCTATCTGGACGATGACCGGTTCGTCGAATGCAATGTCTTGCGTCATGCGCATCTCCCAGCGTGCTACGCAGCGTTCAAGTTCTCGAAAGAGTGCAAGAAGCCGGCGTCTTGCTTATCTCTGATGACCTGTTCAGTGGCCATGATTGCCAATTGCAGGTCGGCGAGCTCTCGCAGAGTAGTGGGGTGTGGCGCGTGTTCCGCCGCGCCAATTGCGGCGACTAGATCTGCCCGACAGAGGCGAAATCGCTGCAAGAGCGCCTTATCCCGAAACACTGACATCCAAGTTCCAGTTCGGTAGGTCACTGGTTTCGGGAAGCTTGAGTGCTTTCTCCTAACCGAAGGTTAAGGATGTCCGCTCTGCGTCGTCATTAGCGGACATAACCTCCCTGGATTGGGATGTCTGCTTTGCCCCCGATTAGAGAAGGGCCGTGTACTTGTGAGATGCGGCGCTACGAGTGCAGTACAGTCCGCGTCGCTTCCAGGGCGACCGAATTGCTGCGCGGCAGCGAAATGACGCGATGTGTCAAAAGCAAACTCATGCAGTGCAGCAAAATGGACGCTATTCGATCACCTCGTCGGCGCGGGCGAGCACGGTCGCCGGCACGGTGAGGTCCAGCGCCCCGGCCGCCAGGAGGTTGATGACGAGGTCAAAGCAGGCTTGGTCGAGTCTCCGGAGCAGTCATCATTCCCTGATTCACACAACGCCAACGCTCAAACCTTTCACGGATTCTGCCGCAGTGAAGTCAGGATGTCGGCCAGCCGGTCGACTGCTGGTTCCGTCAATTCGGGATACAGAGGCAGGAATACGGCCTCGGTTGTGATGCGTGCGGCGTTGGGCGTTGATTGCAATGAACCGTCCGCTGTCGGGACGGCTCGCAATTGGCTGCCCGCTGACGCATCGAAGCCGGCCGCTCGCACGGCCGTCAAGATTGGGGCGGAGTCGCGAACACAGACCGGAAAGACCCAAAATGAATGCTCGGCCGCCGCAACACCGGGACACTCCACGACCAATGCCAACCGATTGGCCAATCGTCGGCCCAGTCGTGCTTGTCGATCAAGCCGATCCGTGCGAAACGTCCTCAGCCTCCGAGCCAACAGACGCAGCATCGCGGTCGGAGAGCGATGCCGAAGCTGCGCAATCAACTCGTCTCCCGGAAAGTTGCGCACCGCGCTGTTGAGCACTCGGTCGGGATCACGTCCCAGCAGTTTCAAAATCGCCAGAAACACACGAAAGGCGATGCGTCCCGACAGAAACTTCAGCACCGCATACCGTGCGACTCGCGACACGAACGAGCGGCTGTTGGACAACGGCCAGGTCTCTTGAGCCGACCGCATCCGTGTGAGCAATTCGCGATCACGCACACGCAACAGTCCACCGCCGAGCGCCGTCGCGGTCTTGATCGGGCCGAAGCTGAACATCACTGCGTCCGCTTCGGGATGCCCGGCGTAGCGGCCATCGAAGGCTTGGGCGCAATCCTCCCACAGCAGCAACCCGTGCTCTTGAGCTTTTTCGGCGAACGGCTGTAACGGCAGTCGCGTGCCGAACAGATGGGCAATCAGCATCGCCTTCGTGCGCGATGTGATCGCTCGGTCTATGTCCTTGAAACTTGGCGACATGTCCGTCGGATTCACGTCCATCGGAACCGCGACCAATCCGTGATGCCGTAGGATTGTCACCATGTCCTCGATCGTGACAGCCGAAACCAACACCTCCGAGCCCGCCGGCAGACCGAGTTGACCGAGCATCAGGTCCAATCCGCTGCGCACCGACAGACACGCGATGACGTCATCGCTGCCGGGCCACGTCTGCTCCGCCGATTGCTGCGCCGTCGCTCGCGAACCGGGAAACAGCGCATAGCCGGCTGCCGCCAACAGGTCGCGCCAGCCAATATCAATTCGCTTGCGTGCCCACATCGCCGGAGGTCTCCAGGCCGTATCGCCGGCAAAACTGATTCTGAAGCAACTCGTCGGGATCGTAGTGTCGCTTGAGCCGGAAGAACTCAGCCGCCTGCGGATAGGCCGTCCGAAATTGTTCCGGCGTCGCGTGCAGACGATAGGGCAAGTAATACCGTCCGCCTCTCGACAACGCCGCGTCGATCAAGTCACGAGTCATCGCTCGCATGGCGTCGTCACCAGCCGCCGAACGTGGTTGCTGAATCGTGGAAGGGGCCCGAGAGTTGGGTCATTTTCGACCAGGTTCAGTGGGACTTACCTGCCGGTCAAGTCTGCTTCGCACCGAAAGCGACTTGATGCGATGTTGGCAACAGCGGCGGTTCGATCCGCCCGTCCGGCACCGAGACGGTGATCCGGGTGATGGGCGAGGGTGACGACAAGTCGCTGGTCGAGGATGTGGTGGACGGCATCATCGAAGTGCTCGCCGACGCCGCCGCCTGAGGGCGGAAAAGCCCAGCAAATACGGGCGCTTCGTAGATTAGATAACATATAAAAACCGCGCTTTTTCTTTGCGTCCGCCGCGGCCCGCGCGCTAACGATTGCGCGTCCGGGAATTGTCTCACTCATGATCGTTTGTTCTTGCAACGTGCTGAGCGACAAGGATGTCCGCTCCGCCGTCCAGGCGGACGCGAAGCCGCGTTCGACCAGCCAGGTGTATGGCTGCCTCGGCTGCAGCGCCCAGTGCGGCCGTTGCGCCCGCACGATCCGCAGGATCATGGACGAGGCGCTCGACGCCGCCGCCTGCGCGACCGCCTGCAACGGCTGCCCTGCGTCGAAGCCCTAGCCGGCGCCGGTCGGTAATTTCCCCCGGGAACCGGGGCCCATAGGGCCGAACGAGCCTATTTCCTTGACTGGGCTTCTAGTTTAGAATTGCTCCAATATATGGCGGGGACGTCACCCCGGTTGGAATGGAGTGCGGTCATGAAAGGCGATGCCAAGGTCGTTGAATATCTGAACAAGGGTCTGCGGCACGAGATGACCGCGATCAACCAGTACTGGCTGCATTACCGGCTGCTGGAAAATTGGGGCTACAAGGATCTCGCCAAATACTGGCGCAAGGAATCGATCGAGGAGATGGAGCACGCCGACAAGCTGGTGGAGCGCATCATCTTTCTCGATGGCTTCCCCAACATGCAGGTTCTCGATCCGCTGCACATCGGGCAGAACATCAAGGAGGTGCTCGATTGCGACCTCAAGGCCGAGATCTCGGCCCGCACGCTCTACGAGGAAGCGGCGACGCACTGCCACGGCGTGCGCGACTACGTATCGCGCGACCTGTTCGAGAAGCTGATGCACGACGAGGAAGAGCACATCGACTTCCTTGAGACGCAGCTTTCGCTGGTCAAGGATCTCGGTGTCGAGCTCTACTCGCAGCATCACATCGGCAAGCTCGACGGCGACAAGGACTAAAGTCTGATTCAGCTACGCTGAATCAAACTCGTCGTTTGCTTTCTTTTTTGAGCATGATCTTTTCCGACCTGCCTTCGCCCGCCGAAGCATCAAGCCACAACGACGACCGGTGCCAGGGCTTCGCGCAGGCGGGAAACCGGCCCCCACTTTTCGGGATCATGCTCTGGCTTTTTCCCGCAGCGAATCTTGCGGCGTCATGCCCGGCAAATTTTGCCGGGCATTTCGTTTGTGCGCCCGGCATGGGCATCGACTTGGAGGTGAAAGTCCTCTCGTGAGTTGGTCACAGCGAGCGAAGCGAACCGCAGAGCGTCGAACCGTGAGGGCGGCGTGAAGGAAGCGGGGAGCGAAGCTGCGGGCCGACGGAGAGAAACCGGATATGAGGCGGGGCTGGGCAGGGCGAGCGGGCAAGCAACCGCGAAGCCCTCGTGACCAAAGCGCAGCAACGTAAATCCGGCGGTCGTGCAGCGAAGGCCGATGTTCTTACCCGGGGAGATCTCGCCTTGCGCCTGAAAGGGCGACGTGGGTCGCGAGACCAGCGGCGCGAGAAGTCAGCAGAAGCCATAGTAGCCGCGCCGAAGCCTTGGCGGAGGCGGGCGAAGGGCCGAACGCTGGGAAGGGCGAGACGACCGCGAGCCTCGACGAAGTTATGCCACAGAAGTCGGAAGCCCCGAGCGCACAAACGGCCGGCGCGGTGAAACCGCAAGGGCCGCGCTTGCGTGTGGAAGCGTCGTCGGTTGGCAGTGGAGACGAGCGCCTGGGAGCGAGCGACCTGATGGAGAAGGTGTGCGAACGCCAGAACCTTCAGGCCGCGTTGAAGCGTGTTCGACAGAATGCGGGAAGTCCCGGCATCGACGGGATGACGGTCGAGGAACTGCCCGATCATCTGCGCGTGCACTGGCCGCGTCTGCGCGAGGACCTCCTCGCGGGACGTCACCAGCCGCAGCCAGTCAGGAGGGTGGCGATCCCGAAGCCTGGCGGGGGCGAGCGCGAGCTTGGCATCCCGACCGTGCTCGACCGGTTCATCCAGCAGGCCCTGCTGCAGGTCCTGCAACCGCTGTTCGACCCGACCTTCTCGGATGCGAGCTACGGCTTCCGGCCCGGACGGAGTGCGCACGAGGCGGTGCTTCGCGCGCAAGCCTACGTGCAGGAAGGCCGCAGCTTCGTCGTGGACATCGACCTGGAGAAGTTCTTCGACCGGGTCAACCACGACATCCTGATGGGAAGGCTGGCCAAACGGATCGCGGACCGTCGTGTGCTGCGGTTGATCCGCCGCTACCTCAACGCGGGCGTGCTCGCGGATGGGGTGGTGATCGAGCGGGACGAGGGCACGCCGCAAGGCGGCCCACTGTCACCGCTGTTGGCCAACGTGCTCTTGGATGAAGTCGACAAGGAGCTGGAACGGCGCGGGCATGCCTTCGTCCGCTACGCTGACGATCTGAACGTCTATGTTCGGACCCAGCGCTCGGGCGAGCGGGTGATGACCTCGCTGCGCAAGCTGTTCGGGAAGCTGAAGCTCCGCGTCAACGAAGCCAAGAGCAAGGTGAGACGCGCCACGGCATCGAAGTTCCTCGGCTTCTCGTTCTGGATAGCCAAGGGACGGGTCATCCGGCGGCGCGTAGCACCGCAGGCCATCGAGCGCATGAAGGAGCGTGTGCGGGCGCTGACCCGGCGCAGTGCCGGACGAAGCCTTCCGCAACTGTGCAAGCCGCTCGGAACTTATCTCACCGGTTGGAAGGCCTACTTCCGGCTGGCGCAGACACCGAGCGTGTTTGCCGACATCGATGGTTGGGTCCACCATCGCCTTCGGGCGGTGCAGCTCAAACACTGGAAGCGCGGCAAGGTCGTCTACCGGGAGCTGATGGCTCGCGGAATGCCTGCCGACGCGGCCAGACGGGTCGCCGCCAACAGCCGACGTTGGTGGCACAACTCGGCGATGGCGCTCAATATGGCGCTGCCGAACCGCCTCTTCGATAAGTTGGGAGTCCCCCGACTTGCCCGCTGACCTCAACCCAACGAACCGCCCGGTGCGGACCCGCATGCCGGGTGGTGTGGCAGGGGACGCGGAGGGGCTTATACCTCCGCGCCCCTATGCCGATTCCAGTTTCCGCGCCGGTAACTTGAAGGTGTACGCACCCGGGTCTCAATCGTGAATTAAGCTTTAATCCGCGCTTAAATCGCCCGTAAACGCGGCGCTACGCAAGTCAGTCGTTAACATTCACGGTTAAAAAGTAAGGTTAATCTCCATTTAAGCATTCGCTGCCATGTTGCCTCGACGAGGGCCGGATTTTCGCGCGGACGCGGACGAGAGGACATGGTCATGGTGGGCGTAAGGGCCATTGCATTTGCTGGCGTCGGATTGTTTGCCACCGCGGCGCACGCGGCAGATATGCCGCAGCTCATGCCACCTCCGCCCATGCCGTACCACGAAGATTTCGCCAGGGGCTGGTACCTGCGCGGCGATATCGGCATGAGCAATCAAAAGGTCGGCCAGTTCAACGCGCTCTACGATACGGCCGACAGTGTCCAGAACGTCTTCAAGGATTTCGATAGCGCGCCGATCTTCGGCCTGGGCGTCGGCTATCAGTTCAACAACTGGCTGCGCGCCGACGTCACCGGCGAGTATCGCGGCAAGGCTAACTTCCACGGCTACGATATCGTCACATCTGGCGGAAACACATTCACGGACGAGTATCGCGGAAACAAGTCGGAATGGCTGGTGCTCGCCAACGTTTATGCCGATCTCGGCACGTGGGGCGCGTTCACACCGTTCATCGGTGTCGGTATCGGCGGCTCCTACAACACGATCAACAATTTCATGGATATCTGCACGACCTGCCCGGGCGGCGGCGTCGCGCACGGTGGCTCGGCTTCGAAATTTAACTTCGCCTGGGCGGCTCACGCGGGCATCGCATACAAGGTAACGAACAACGTCACCCTCGAGTTCGCCTATCGCTATGTCGACCTCGGCGATGCGCTCACTGGCGATTTGGTCACCTATCTCGGCCAGAACAACGTCAACAACCCGATGCACTTCAGCAACATCACGTCGCACGACGTCAAGTTCGGCGCGCGCTGGTTCCTCGATTCGGGTCCGAAGTACGATCCGATGCCGTCGTACCCGCCGCCGCTGATGCGTCGAGGCTAAGCGGAGTATCGCAATGCGCAGGTTCAGGCTACTTCCCGCGGCGCTGGTTTGCGGTCTCGCAATGACCGCAGCCGCGCACGCGGCCGACCCGCCCGGTACGTGGCTCCCGGAATTCAAAAAACCGTTCTATACCGACCTGATCTCAGGCTGGTATGCGCGCGGCGATGTCGGATACCGCTGGAACAGCATCGGTTCGGTCGATACGCCGCTTCCGGTCACGTCGTGGACCTTCGATAACGCGTGGTCGCTCGGCGGCGGCGCAGGCTACAAGTACAAATGGTTCCGCAGCGACGTCACCATTGATTATTCGGAGCGATCCGACTTTCGCGGCAACATCGCTGCGGTGAACAATTTCTATAACGACCGGATCGACGCCTGGACCCTGCTCTGGAATGTCTATCTCGATATGGGCACCTGGGGCGGCTTCACGCCTTATATTGGCGCCGGCGCCGGCGCTTCGTATCTGCGCACCGCGCAGTTCACCCAACCCATCTGGGAAAACGTGCAGGACGGCAGGAACTGGAATTTCTCGTGGGCCGCGATCGGCGGCGTGAGCTATCAGTTTTCTCCGAACCTGCTGCTCGACCTCAGCTACCGCTACCTGAGCCTCGGCGAGACGGTCACCGGCATGCTGCCGCCGACCTACACATCCCGTGTCACCTATCGCGACATGTCCGCCCAGGAAATCCGCATCGGCCTGCGCTGGATGCTGGACTGACCGTCCGGCTGCCGCCTTGACGGGCGGCTCCCCCTTCCTTATTCCCATCCGCGGGCCACTCCTCCCCACCGAGGAGCTTCTATCTGGAAGGGTAGATCAATGAGCAATATGCCCGGCGTGCGGCCGGCCATCCCGCACTTTTCGTCCGGCCCGTGCGCCAAGCGCCCCGGCTGGAGCCTCCAAGCCCTCACCGACGCCGTATTGGGACGTTCGCACCGCTCGAAGGGCGGCAAGGCGAAGCTCAAGCGCGCCATCGATATGACACGCGAAGTCCTGCAGGTGCCGGCGGATTACCGCATCGGCATCGTGCCGGCGTCCGACACCGGCGCCGTCGAGATGGCGCTGTGGTCGATGCTCGGGCCGCGCCCGGTCACCATGATCGCCTGGGAATCGTTCGGCGAAGGCTGGATCAGCGACGTCAAGAACGAGCTCAAGATCAAGGATATGACGGAGCTCAAGGCGCCGTACGGCGAACTGCCGGATTTGTCCAAGGTCGATCCCGCAAGCGACGTGGTGTTCACCTGGAACGGCACCACGTCGGGCGTGCGTGTGAAGAACGCCGACTGGATCGCGGCCGATCGGGCGGGCCTCACCATCTGCGACGCCACCTCGGCGGCCTTCGCCCAGCCGCTCGAATTCGCCAAGCTCGATGTCGTCACCTTCTCCTGGCAGAAGGCGCTGGGCGGTGAAGCGGCGCACGGCATGATCGCGCTGTCGCCGCGTGCGGTCGCGCGGCTCGAAAGCCACAAGCCGGCCTGGCCGATCCCGAAGATCTTCCGGCTCACCAAGGGCGGCAAGATCAACGAGGATGTGTTCGAAGGCGGCACCATCAACACGCCGTCGATGCTGTGCGTCGAGGACTATCTCGACACGCTCGACTGGGCGAAGTCGATCGGCGGCCTCACGGCGCTGATGAAGCGCGCCGACGACAACGCCCGGGTGATCGCCGACTGGGTTGCGCGCACGCCGTGGATCGCTTTCCTCGCGGCCGACCCAAGTATCCGTTCCAACACCTCGGTCTGCCTCAAGGTCATCGATCCTGAGATTTTGAAGCTGCCGGCGGATGCGCAGGCCAAGTTCGTCAAGGGCATCTCGGCGTTCCTCGAGAAGGAGGGCGTCGCCTACGACATTGACGCCTACCGTGACGCGCCGTCGGGCCTGCGCATCTGGTGTGGTGCGACGGTCGAGGCGTCCGACGTCGAGGCGCTGACGCTGTGGCTCGACTGGGCCTACAGCCAAGGCAAAGACGCGCTGCGCAAGGCGGCCTGAGAGACGCGATCCGCGTCCCACAAATTCGGTGTCATGCCCGCGAAAGCGGGCATCCAGTAACCCCAGAGGTTCAGATAGATCGCAACGCTCGTGAGTACTGGATCACCCGCTTTCGCGGGTGATGACAGTGGAGTTGGTTGCGACATTGATGGAAAACACAAATGCCAAAGGTTCTCATTTCAGACGCCCTGTCTCCCGCCGCCGTGCAGATTTTCAAGGACCGCGGCCTCGAGGTCGACTTCCAGCCCAACCTCGGCAAGGACAAGGACAAGCTCGCAGAGGTTGTTGGCCGCTACGACGGCCTGGCGATCCGCTCCGCCACCAAGGTATCGCCGAAGATTCTGGAGAGGGCGAAAAACCTGAAAGTGATCGGCCGCGCCGGCATCGGTGTCGACAACGTCGACATCCCTGCGGCGACCGCCAAAGGCGTGATCGTCATGAACACGCCATTTGGTAACTCGATCACCACCGCCGAGCACGCCATTTCGCTGATGCTCGCCCTGGCGCGGCAAATCCCCGAGGCCGACGTGTCAACCCGCGCGGGAAAATGGGAAAAAAACAAGTTCATGGGCGTCGAAATATTCGGCAAGACGCTCGGCGTGATCGGCTGCGGTAACATCGGGTCCATCGTCGCCGACCGCGCGGTCGGCTTGCGGATGAAAGTGATCGCTTACGATCCGTTCCTGTCGGTCGAGCGCGCCATGGACCTCGGCGTCGAGAAGGTCGATCTCGAGGAACTGTTCAAGCGCGCCGATTTCATCACGCTGCATACGCCGCTCACCGAGAAGACCAGGAATATCGTCGATGCCGCGGCGCTCAAGCGCACGAAGAAGGGCGTGCGCATCGTCAATTGCGCACGCGGGGGGCTGGTCGACGAGGCCGCGCTCTACGAGGCGCTCAAGTCGGGGCACGTGGCGGGCGCTGCGTTCGACGTGTTTGTCGAGGAGCCGGCTACGAGCAATCCGCTGTTCACATTGCCCAATGTCGTGTGCACGCCGCATCTGGGCGCCGCCACCACAGAGGCGCAGGAAAACGTCGCGCTGCAGATCGCCGAGCAGATGTCGGACTACCTGTTGCGTGGCGCGATCTCGAATGCCGTCAACTTCCCTTCCATCACCGCGGAGGAGGCGCCTCGCCTCAAGCCGTTCGTTGCGCTCGCCGAGAAGCTCGGCTCGTTTGCCGGCCAGCTCACCGAGGGCGCCATCACCAAGATCCAGATCAGCTACGAGGGTCACGTGGCGCAGATGAAGACCAAGGCGCTCACCTCGGCGGCGATCGCGGGGTTCCTACGTCCCATGCTGCAGGACATCAATGTGGTGTCGGCGCCGATCGTGGCCAAGGAGCGCGGCATCGTGGTCGAAGAAACGACGCGCGAGGCGCAGGGCGACTACGAGAGCCTGCTCACCTTCACAGTCGTGACGCCGACCTTCACCCGCTGGTTGTCGGGTACGGTTTACGCGGACGGCCGGCCGCGCATCGTCAACATCAAGGGCATCAGGATGGATGCCGAGTTCGGCCCCTCGATGATCTACATCACCAACCTCGACAAACCGGGCTTCATCGGCCGGTTCTCGTCGACGCTGGGTGACGCCGGCATCAACATCGCCACCTTCCACGTCGGCCGCGAGGCGCCGGGCGGCAACGCCATCGCGCTGATTGAGATCGATGGCGATCTGCCGGCGGATGTGCTGGGAAGGGTGAGGGCGCTGCCGCAGGTGCAGTCGGCAAGGCCGCTGCGGTTTTAGGTGCAGCCAAAGGCTGCCAGCAGGCCGCGCCCTCTGCTAGGATGGAGCGCGCAGGAGCACGACATGGCCAAGCCTATTGTCATTCATGCCGATTGGGACCCCGAAGCGTCTGTCTGGGTGGCCACGAGCCAAGACGTTCGCGGGCTGGTAACCGAAGCGGAAACGATCGAGTTGTTGCGCGCGAAGCTTCCCGGGATGATTCTCGATCTGCTTGAGGAAACCGGCGTGTCCGATCTTCCAGCGTCGGTCGAAATCATTGCGCGCGCCAGCGATCGGTTGACTGCGGCCGAATACCGTTTCGAATGGCCGATTATTATCGCGACGTGATCAGCCTTTTGAAGGGATCGCGGCTACGAGTTCAAACGGCAAGGGCGTGGCGACCACGAAATTTGGTGGCATCCTCGCACGGGAGTCCGCGTAACCGTGGATCGCAAGCTGAGATCAAGATTCACTGCGAACGGGATATTGAAAGAAGCCGGAATTCCGAGAGCTTTCTAATCTTCGTACTATCGGGAGCGATTATGTACGGAAGTCTCATGCTGATCGATGAATCTGGAAAAATCCAGAAGGCGCAGCGAACCTATGTGGGAGATGTCAAAGGTAAGGATGAGGCATGGCTGCGGGACGTATTATTTGCAAATCCGGAAATCATACCGACTGAAGAAATCGATTCTAGTTTCGGACCGTTGGTGCCCCTTTGAAAAGAGCTTCGTACTGAAGCAGGTCCTATCGATGCGGTATTCATCAACGAACGTGGTAGATTAACGATTGTCGAGTGCAAACTCTGGAAAAATCCGCAGGCGCGGAGAGAGGTCGTGGCGCAAACGCTCGACTATGTTTCTGCAATGGGCGGTTGGTCGTATGCCGACTTCCAACGCCAAGTGGCGGCTGCCGTGGGCAGACAGGGCAACATTCCATTCGACGCTGTGCAAAAGAACGCCGTTGGTACGCTCCGAGAACAGGAGTTCGTCGATGCAGTCAGTCGGGGCCTGCGGGAAGGTCGGTTTTTGGTCTTGTTGATTGACAATGCCAGGCCCCAAGGAACACCTAAAGACGTGGTGGCAGTCCGTACTCGATATGAAATTTGACGATCCTGAGCAGGAGCGCCAATCTGGCTCACCACAAATAATGGAGTACTGAATACACCGTTTCCCGGAATTCAGATCAAGGCGTTTGCGTTGAAGGATTCTTCGAGGATTGGCATCTTCATTTCTGGGCCACGACGCGAAAACCTCATCTTGATTCAGAAGTACTTGAAATCTGAACGGCGCGCGCTATTGGCCCAACTTCCGCCGGGCACCAAAATAGAGGACGGTACAATCATCATTGACGAGTTCGATATCGATTCGGATGACGGCAAGCGTGCCTGGATCATCGAGAACCTGAACGTATTTGCAAACGTCCTGCGACCGCGGCTGCGGCGGTGGCATAAGGAAACCCAGCAGCCGGGCAGCAGAATTGGTGAATTGGATTAAAGCGGAGCGTCGGCCGCGAGGCGCCGGGCGGCAACGCCATTGCGCTGATCGAGATCGATGGCGACCTGCCGCCGGACGTGCTGGCGAAGGTGAGGGCGCTGCCACAGGTGCAGTCGGCAAGGCCGCTGCGGTTTTGAGCCGCGCGGCGGCTTCCGCGCTGTCGCAAATACTTGAGAAATCAGCGATTTCCGCTATGATGCGGCCGTTGTGGGGCTGGCGCTTTGCCTTGAATCGATTGGCGTCATCCTTTATCCGGGATGAGGCCCATCGGCTGTTGCGCGTGGACGCGGGGCGCCGTCGGTCCGGGGGAAGGTTTTCGCATGGCGAATGTGGTGGTCGTCGGCTCGCAATGGGGCGACGAGGGCAAGGGCAAGATCGTCGATTGGCTGTCCGAGCAAGCCGACGTCGTCGTGCGCTTTCAGGGCGGACACAACGCCGGCCATACGCTCGTCATCGGCGACAAGACCTACAAGCTTTCGCTGCTACCCTCCGGGGTGGTTCGTAACAAGCTGTCGGTGATCGGCAACGGCGTCGTGCTCGATCCGAAGGCGCTGATCGACGAGATCGGGCGGCTCAAGGAGCAGGGCGTCACTGTAACGCCGGAAGGCTTGCGGATCGCCGAGAACGTCACGTTGATCCTGCCGCTGCATCAGGAGCTCGACGTCGCGCGCGAGAAGGCCTCCGGAAAAGGTGCGATCGGCACCACCGGCCGCGGCATCGGACCGGCTTATGAGGACAAGGTCGGCCGCCGCGCCATCCGGCTGATGGACCTCGCGGATTTGCAGGTGCTCAACGGCAAGATCGAGCGCCTGCTCGCGCATCACAATGCGCTGCGCCGCGGCCTCGGCATGGCGGAAATCGCCGAGCGCGACGTTTACGACCACCTTGCTGCCATCGCGCCGAAGGTGCTGCCGTTCATGCATTCGGTGTGGTCGCTGCTCGATGAGAAGCGGCGCGAAGGCAAGCGCATCCTGTTCGAAGGTGCGCAGGGCGCGCTACTCGATATCGATCACGGCACCTATCCGTATGTCACGTCGTCAAACACCGTGGCGGCGCAAGCCGCGACCGGCTCGGGTGTCGGCCCGAATGCAATCGGCTACGTGCTCGGCATCACCAAGGCCTATACGACTCGTGTCGGCTCGGGCCCGTTCCCGACCGAGCAGATCAACGACATCGGCAAGACGCTCGGCACCAAGGGCAAGGAGTTCGGCGTCGTCACCGGGCGTCCGCGCCGTTGCGGCTGGTTCGATGCGGCGCTGGTGCGTCAGACCGTGCGAACCTGCGGCATCCAAGGCATCGCGCTCACCAAGCTCGACATCCTGGACGGCTTTCCGGAAATCAAGATCTGCACCGGCTACATGCTCGATGGCCGCCAGATCGACTATCTGCCTGCGGGCGAACATGCGCAGGCCCGCGTCGAGCCGATCTATGAAACCGCGGAGGGCTGGAGCGATGTGACGGCGAAGGCGCGCTCATGGGCCCAATTGCCCGGTGCGGCCGTCAAATACGTTCGCCGGATCGAGGAATTGATCGGCTGCCCGGTGGCGCTGCTGTCGACCAGCCCGGAGCGGGAAGATACGATTCTGATGCATAACCCATTCGAAACCTGAGCGTGGCACACACCGGGCACGATGGCTGACTATCACCCGCTCATCCTTCGCGCCGTCGAAGGGCTCGACAAGAACTCCGGCGAGAACCGGCGCGCGCTCTATGAGCGGGCCCGCACGGCGCTGGTGGCGCAGTTGCGCGGCGTTGTGCCGGCGCTGGATGAGTCGGAGATCACCCGGGAGCGGCTCGCGCTGGAAGAAGCGATCCGCAAGGTCGAGGCGGAATCCGCCCGCCGCGCCCGCGAAGAGCCGCGCAAGCCGCTGCCGCCGCGGCCCGCTCCGCCGCCGCGCCGGGATGAGCCGGTGCGCGCCGCGCCCCCGCCGCCGCCGGCATCGCCGCCCGCGCCGGAGGACCCACCAGGCGATCCATGGGCCGACCTTGCCCAGACGGCCGGCCAGGATCGCGGTCCCGCGCGTCACGACGCGCCGCGCGAGCGCCCGCAGGATGCCTCTTCGCTGACCGACGAGGCGGTGCGCGGCTTCCGCGATGCGATGAGCGGGCAGCCTGCCGAAGCGCCGCCACGAATGCCGCGGCAATCGCATTCGTTCGATCCGCCCGCGGCGACACGCCAGCCGCCACCGCAGCCGCAGGACTTCGCTCGTCAGGACAGCGCCCGGCATGAGACGCGCCACGAGCGCGAGACGCGGTACGACCAGCGCCGGCCGCAGCCTGTGCAGCCGCTGGAGGACACGTGGACGACGCCGCCCGAACAAGGGCCGCCGCCATCGTTCGAGTTTTCCGAACCGCCGCCTCCGCCGCGCTCGCGGCGGCCTGAGCAGCGCCCGGGCGAGGAACCGCCCGAGCCCCGGCGTCCGCGGGAACCTCGGGCATACGGCAAATATCTGACTATCGCGGCCATTGCGCTGGCCGGGATCGCGCTCGGCGTGCTGGCCTGGTGGCAGCGCGACGCGATCGGCAGCGCGGCGGGCAGCCTTGTCGCCATGGTCAGCGGCTCGAGCCAGCCGGCAACGCCGGGGACGACCGCGCCGCAGCAGCGGCCGAAGATCACCGACCGCATCGGCGGATCGCAGACCCAGCCGTCCGGCGCGCCGGCGGTGGCGCAGCGCGTCGTGCTCTACGAGGAGGATCCGGACGATCCGCAGGGCAAGCGGCTGCTCGGTACGGCGGTGTGGCGCACCGAAATGATGGCGCCGGCGCCCGGCCGTCCGGCCGAGCTCGCGGTGCGCGCCGACATCGAAATTCCCGAACGCAAGATGACCATGACATTCACCCTGCGCCGCAACGCCGATCCGTCGCTGCCGGCCAGCCACACCATCGAGATCATGTTCAATCTGCCGCAAGACGCACCGTCGGGCGGCGTGCAAAACGTGCCCGGCGTGCTGATGAAGCAGGCCGAGCAGACCCGTGGCGTGCCGCTCGCTGGTCTCGCGGTCAAGGTGACGCCCGGCTTTTTCCTGATTGGGCTCTCGGCGCTCGAGGCCGACATGCAGCGCAACATTCAGCTGCTGAAGGAACGCGGCTGGTTCGACATCCCGATGGTTTACGCCAACAACCGCCGCGCCATCCTGGCGATGGAGAAAGGCACGCCCGGCGAGCGCGCGTTCGCCCAGGCGTTCACTGCGTGGCGGCAGTAAAGCTGTTCCATTCGTCTCCGTGGGCATAAGGCAATAAAAGGGTGACATTCATGAAACTGCGTGTCGTTGGGCATTGGCGCCCATGCATCGCGGCAGGTCTTATCGCGGCAAGTCTTGCAGCCGGGCTTGCCCTCGTCCCGGCTCAGGTCCTGAGCCAGACCAAGGAGTCGGCCATGCTTGCCGATATTGACAACGTGCATTGCATCGCCTTGTACGACGTCGTGGAACTGCGGTTGAAAGGCAAGGGCGACAAGATCGCGAGCATCACCACGCGCAATGGGCTGAAGGATTTCTTTGTGACCAGGCCGGGTGTGGTGGATTGCAGCGGTCAGCGGGAAATTCCCTGGCGTGACGACAAGGATCGCGAGTTTATCGACGCAGCGCTCAATGCCACGAACGAGGCGCTCAAATCTAACATCGATATGGCGAAAGCTTACGGCATCGGGCCAGCGCCCACCGCGACCGTGCCTATGCGCTGATCAACCCTCCGGCGGCAGCACGATCCCGGTCTGGCTGGTGATGCGGCCGTAGTGTTCGATCCTGCGGTGGCGCTGGAAATCGAACACCGTCTGTTTGCCGAAGACCGTCGCGTCGAGGTCGCAGTCGGCCACCACCAGTTCATCGTCTTCGGTCTTGGCTTGCGCGACGACCTCGCCGCCGGGACTAACGATCATGCTACCGCCGAACAGCGGGTGGCCGTCCTCGACGCCGCATTTGGCGGTGGCGACGACCCAGGTGGAATTCTGATACGCGCCGGCCTGCAGCGACAGCTTGTGCTGGAACATGCGCTGTTCCGGACCTTCGCTGGGTTTTTGCGAATTCACCGACGGCGTGTTGTAGCCCAGCATGACCAGCTCTACGCCTTGCAATCCCATCACCCGATACGTCTCCGGCCAGCGGCGGTCGTTGCAGATGCACATGCCGAGGATGCCGCCCATGGTGCGCCAGACATTGAAGCC
The DNA here is from genome assembly GCA_963814215.1 of uncultured Alphaproteobacteria bacterium. Classification (GTDB taxonomy): domain Bacteria; phylum Pseudomonadota; class Alphaproteobacteria; order Rhizobiales; family Xanthobacteraceae; genus Z2-YC6860. The sequence continues at coordinate 370,330 of CAWFCM010000001.1, forward strand.
GAGATCGCCCGGCTCGAAGTAGCGCTTCTCGAGATGCTGGAACGACCGGTTCGGATCGAATTCGGCGTGGCCCGGCAGATGCACCTTGCGGTACTTGCCGACGACCTTGCCGTCGCGGTCGGCCAGAATCGATGTATTGAAGCGGTGGCCGTCCGGTGTGAGCTCCGCGTAGCCGAACGAGATGCCGATCTTGTGCTCGGCCGCGCGTTCGAACAGCGGACGGGTCGCGGCGTTTGGCATCTCCCGCTCGAACCACGAATCCACTTCCGTCTGGTCGGTCATGTACCAGCGCGGGAAGAACGTGGTCAGCGCCAACTCGGCGAACACCACCAGGTCGCATTTCTGCTTCTTGGCCTGATCGAGCAGATCGACCATGCGCCGCACCACGGACTGACGGCTGTCGGCCCTCTGGATGGGGCCGCTCTGGGCGGATGCAATGCGCAGAATACGGCTCATGGAACCTCGGCTAGTGTCCCGAACCCGAAGTTCGCACGATTGTGCGGCGGGCGCCTCTACGAACTTCGGGTTCAAAGGGACACTAGAATCATTGAGTTGCTAGCGTCGCTTTGATTCGGAAGTTCGCTTCGGAGTTTGCTGAGAATTCAGGCGAACTTCCGAATCGCGACACTAGCCCTGATCTTGCTTTTCGCATCTTGCGACCGTTGCTAACCTCGTCAACCAATTCAAGGACCTCGTGATGACTTTGACACGTAGAGCGATGCTGGCCGCGCCGAGCCTGTTGCTGGTGCGTCCCGCCGGCGCGCAGGGCGCCTGGCCCACACGCACAATTCGTTTGATCTCCAGCTCGCCTCCTGCGGGTGCATCCGACATCTTGTCGCGCACGCTCGGGAATTCGCTGCAAATGCAATTCGGGCAATCGATCGTGATCGAAAACAGGCCGGGCGGAGGGGGGTATTATCGGGGCTGACGCAGTCGCGAAGGCGGCCCCGGACGGCTATACGTGGCTGACCACTGCGGTTGCGTCGCAGGCGATCAATGCGACGCTGATGCATCAGCCATACGATCCGCGAAAGGATTTCCGGCACGTCACGATCTACGGTCGGCTTCCGCTCGTGCTGTTGGTGAACAAGGACTTGCCGGTCAAGAATCTCACGGAGTATGTCGCGCTCGCGAAGGCCAAACCCGGCGCTCTCAACTTCGGCACCGGCGGCGTCGGCACGCTGCACCATCTTACCGGTGAGTTGCTGAAGATCGCAGCCGGCATCAACATCGTTCACGTGCCTTATCGCGGCGCGCAGGCTTCGACACAGGATGTCGTCGGTGGCCGGATCGAATCGATGTTCGACAGCCTGCCGTCGGCTGCGCCCCACATCCGCTCCGGCATTATGCGCGCCATCGCGGTCAGCGGGCCGCTGCGCAGCCCGACCTTTCCGGACATTCCGACGATTGCCGAGTCCTATCCCTCCATCGTCACAACCAACTGGTTCGGCATGGCTGGCCCGGCGGGTGTTTCCGATGAGATCGTGACCAAGATGCACACCAGCCTCGTGACGGCCCTGTCGGCGCCCGACATCAAAAGCAAGCTGGCCGATCTCGGTGTCGAGCCGGGCGGCGACACGCCGGCAGCCACCCAAGCTTTCGTGTTGGGAGAGATCGATCGCTGGGCCAAGGTGATCCAGCAGACCGGAACCAAGATCAACTAGTGTTCCGAACCCGAAGTTCGCACAATTGTGCAGCAACCGCCTTTGCGAACTTCGGGTTCAAGGGGACACTAGAATCGTTGAGTTGCTAGTGTCGCTTTGATTCGGAAGTTCGCTTCGGAGCTTGCTGAGAATTCAAGCGAACTTCCGAATCGCGACACTAGCGCGCCGCCGAAGCGGACGCTTGCAGGGAAGGAACGTTGCGTGACCGGGGACGAAAAGGCGCTGCTTTCAAGCGCAAGACTCGACGACGCGTGGCCGCTGGTCGAATTGTTCTCCACCATCCGCCGCGAACATCCCGACGATTGCAATCGCGCGGCGCGGCACATGATCGACCGTCTCAAGGCGCTTGGCGTGCCGGTGAAGGTCTACGAGCCGACGCTCTATCTCGCGCTGCCCAAAGGCGCGCATGTCGAAGCCAACGGCAAGAAAATGTTTGCCCGGCCCGCGCCGATGAGCCGGCCGGTGCCGGACGGCTTGAACGCGCCGCTGGTGTTCGTGGAGAAGCCGGTCAATCCGCCGCCAGGCTGGGATCCGGCCAATGCGGAGATGTTCGGCGACAATTTCGATCCGGCGCCCGGCGCACCGGACGTGAAGGGCAAGATCGTGGTGCAGTTCGGCATGATCAACGCCGATCGCGCCGCCGCGGTGGAGTTGCTTGGCGCCGCCGGCATCATGTTCGTCAATCCCGACAAATACGCGCACTGGGGCGGCGGCAGCTACACCTGGGGCACGTCCGATCTCGAAGACCTGCCGCATCGGCCCGGCATTCCGTCGGTCGCGGTCAACAATGAGGATGGAAAGGCGCTGATCGCGCTGGCGGAGAAAGGCGGCAGCGCGGAGATCGTCACCAAATTCGACACCGGCTGGTTCAAGAGCATTCTCCCGGTCGTTGAGATTCCGGGCCGGCGCGAGCCGGAAAAATTCGTGTTGCTGCACGGCCACTACGATTCCTGGGACGTGGGGGTCGGAGATAATGCGACCGGCGACGCCTGCATGCTCGAGATCGCGCGCCTGTTGTGGACGCATCGCGACAAGCTCGAGCGCAGCGTGCGGGTCGCGTGGTGGCCCGGCCATTCCACCGGGCGTTTCGCCGGCAGCACGTGGTACGCCGACGAATTCGGCCTCGACCTTGCGCGCAACTGCCTCGCGCATCTCAATTGCGACAGCCCCGGCTGCCGCGACGCCACGGCGTACCACCTGATCCCCTGGATGGCGGAGAACGCCGGCTTCGTGAAAGGCGTGGTGAAGGACGTCACGAGCCAGGACGCCGAGGGGCGGAGGCCGCACCAATCCTCGGACTTCTCATTCAACAATCTCGGCATCACCGGCTTCTTCTCGTCGTCGTCGCGCATCCCGCAGGCCGAGGTGAAGAAGCGCGGCTACTACTATGTGATGGGCAACGGCGGAAACCTGGAGTGGCACACCGACGATGACCTGATGCCGGTCGCGGACAAGGACGTGCTGCTGACCGACATCAAGGTGTATGCGCTTTCGGTGTTCCGTGTCGCCAACGCCAAGGTGCTGCCGTGGGACTGGCGCGCGCTGCTGAAAGAGTTCGATGGGACGCTGGCGAAGTATCAAACGGCGGCGGGCGCACGCTTCGACATGCAGCCTGCGCGGAATGCGGTGGCGCGGCTCGACGCGGCGCTGACACAGATGTCGGCCGGCCTCGATGCGGGCCGCGTGACGGCCGACGCCGCAAATGGCGTGCTGCACGAAATCTCGCGCATGCTGGTGCCGCTGAACTACACGCGCGGCACGCGCTTCCGCCGCGATCTCGGCGGGCACACCTCGCCGCTGACGCCCTTGTCGGTGGCGGCCGATCTCGATCGCTATCCGGTGTCGGCGATGGGGTTTGCCACGACGCAACTGCGCCGCGGCATGAACCAGGCGGTGGCGGCGCTGGACGAGGCGAAGCAGCGGGTGGATGCGGTGGTGCCAAATTGAACAATCGTTGCGACTACTGAATGCCTGAGTTGTTCACGGATCGGGCGGTATTTCCCCTCTCCCCCCGAGGGAGTGATGGAGACGACATCAGGAAAAGAAACTTTAGCCAGATCAATTCCTTACTGCAAATGCTCAGGAGCCTTTCTGGTCCAAGCTGCATATAGGTAGCAGTTCCGGTGTTGCCGCTACCGGGAAATCCTTCCACTTGTTTAGTGCAGGGCTCCGGGCTCCACACTTTATTGCGGGTGGGCAACTTCGTCCTCTCAAGGCTGAAACAGGGGTTCGATTCCCTTAATCGTCGCAGGCGTTGAAATCCCTGATTGAAGGCGGAAGGTGCGAGCCTCGATTCCAGTCACGATTGACAGCGCGCGTCAGACCATCCTGGACAAATTGACGAAATTGCAAGGCGCCGAATTCGATAAGGAATACTCAAGCGCGCAGGTCGGCGCGCAGGCCGATGCTCTTTCGTTGTTCGAACGCTACTCCAAGGGCGGCGATCATCCGGATTTGAAGCTTTTTGCCGTCAAAAGCCTGCCGAAGCTGGAAGAGCGAGTTAGATTGGCAAGGATTTGAGCAGCTAGCGATCCTTTAGCGGTGGCTCTGCCAAATTTCCTGAAGGCCGTCAGTATTCGTCCGCGTGACGCTCGTTCCACTCAAGCTGGGCGACCTGCTCGACTTACCGTAGCGCCAGGGGCGCAGCTTCAGGACGATTTCGAACTCCTTGAACTTCCCCAGCCGCGCAAACTGCGGCGTCGCGCTCCGCACCGTGCAAGGGGCGGCGGCATAGGCCATCTCCCGTCCCGCGCTTCGTGATATGAGGTTGCTAGTTCCTCGCTTCCGACCGTCGCACCGCGCGATCGACCCGTCAGGCCGTCGTCCGCTTATCTGCGCGAGGCGCATCCTCCCTGGTCAACGTCGCCGCTTCTGTATTTCCTTTTATCTGGTCCGCCATACAGGCTGCCAGCCGACCCAAACGCATCGCCTCAAGCGGGTGGCGTCTGCCTCTGCCGTAGCTCCGGGCTCGACTCAAGACAGCCCTCCGTTCCGCAGGCCCGTCCCCATTCGCGCACAATGCCCGCCCTTCGGCCTCGAGGGATTCGATCTCTCGTGCCGATAGACCGATCTGCCACCACTTCCGCACGTCGCGCTCCGAATTTTCCTGGCTAATAATCTAATCTGAGGTACACCGCGCCGCGCCGGGGTTCGGCAATTGCCACACAGGAAACTTAGTGCCGGGAGCGGCGTTGACCCAGCGTCGAAAGGGCCGCCCCCAACACCTTAAATGGCCCCTAGATGGAGGGCCTCGGTTCACAGCAAGGGATCGAGGCCTTTCCTTTGCCGGTCAACGGCTGCGCTTCTGCTCGGAGACGTGATTCGCCCACAGCTTGCGCCCGATCTGACGCACCTCGTCCTGGTCGTAGTCGAGGGCGGCCAAGGTGTGCCCGTCTCGCCACAGCCCATCAGCCGGTTTGCCGGGATGCGAGGTAAACCTCTCCTTCGTCGGAAGGTGCACGATCCCGCGCTGAGAAATCTCAAATTCCTCAGGGTTTGGTTTTTTTTCACGGGCGCAGCGGTCATTCGGTTTCGTTGTACGAGCCGCAGGACGTGCAGCGGATTGTAAGCCCGTGCACCTGGCCTTCCTCGGCATGCATCAAGACACTGCCACAGTAGCCGCACGTGTAGTCCACCGTGTGCGTGCTAGCGGTGAGAGCCGGAGGCGCTGCAAGGACGCCTCCAACCCGTGGAGCTACGACAATTTTAAGAGGTCTTTTCGTGCGCACAGTCATCTCGCCACCCCGCTAGGCATGAGCGCGCAAATGGTTCGCATCCACTGAATTTCAAGAGCGCGCAAAACCGATTGACGTTGCAACATGTCAAAAGACAAAAGTACGCAACAGGGCCGCAATTGGAAACTCAGCGCCGGGAGCGGCGTTGGTGAACGTCGAAGGGGCCACATTTCCTCCGGCCCTTAGACGAGGCCCCGGTTGGTCCCTCCAGCTCCCAAGCCCCCGACCGGGGCCTTCTTATGCCTACGCGCCCGCGCCGCCTATATTCGCGGCCATGGTTCCTTGGCGTTCCAGCGTACCCCGCAAGCGGTTCGCGCTTGTACCAGCTGCCTTCATCGACCCCTGCCTGCCGACCCGCACCGAGAAGGCACCGGTCGCTCGCGGCTGGGTCCACGAGATCAAGCACGACGGCTTCCGGCTGCAGATTCACGCCCGCAAGGCTCGGATGCGCCTCTACACCATGACCGGCGTGGACTGGACGGATAGGTATCCCTGGTCGTCGAGGACGTGGCGCGGTTCAACGTGCGCCACGCCATCATCGACGCCGAGTGCTGCTGCGACGGCGACAAGAGCATCACCGACTTCGAGCGTTTGATGGCGCGGGTCCATGACACCAGCGCCTACGCCTATGCGTTCGACTTGCTGGCGCTCGACGGCATGGACATGCGCGGCGAGCCGCTAGCCGACCGGAAGGCGGCGCTCGGTAAGCTTCTGCGGAAGGCCAAGCCAGGAATTCGGTACAGCGAGCACCTGACCGGCGACGGGCGTAGCATCTTCGAGCACGCCTGCAAGCTGGGACTCGAAGGCATCGTGTCCAAGCGCATCAAGTCGCCGTACCGAAGCGGCAAGGTGAAATATTGGCTCAAGACGAAAAACCCGAAGGCCGCTGCAGTGCTGCGCGTGCAGGAAGGCGGCTAGGCCGTTCGAACCATCTTCCAGCATCGTGACCACCGCACCGGTTGCCGTGTTGGTGATGGTCACAGCGACGATCTCAACTAAGCTGCGGTTCCTAGAAGCCCGGCGCGGTTAGTTCTTCCGCGCCGGGCTTTCTTCTGTTAATGGCACTTAGCGGACAAATCGAGTCGTCTGCTGTCCGGTCGTTTCGGGGCAGCGGACATCAGCCAGCGATTGCCCGAACAAGCGCAATTTATGAGTACACGCCCCAGATCCGTCCCGCGCCGCACCGCTTTCCATGGCCCAGCCTCTGTATGCGGTAAGCTTCAGCCGGGCTGTGGAGGCTGGCTTGAATGAGGCGCGGGCTTTTGTCTTTCGCGAAAGGGCGGTGCAGGCTCACAAGAAGGCAATGCGCGCAGGCATCCCAGAGGAAATCCGGCGTGCTTGGCTGATCGTCGAGCGGGACTGGGCCAGGATGGCCGAGCGGGAAGCGGTTAAGGTGGAAGACGCGGCGTGGAATGAACTGGAAGCTGCGGCGCAATCGACGACGGTGACACGCAGGCACAATACCAGCGGCCGGTCTTGAGGCAGAGGGGATGTGGGATCGCGGGGCGCGGCGATTGCTGGAGCCCGGTTTCGATCGGTGACCCGTGCGAGAGCCATGTGCCGTTCCTGATTCGGCGTGTCCCGTAGTCAGTTTCTTTGAGCATCAGACTACGAATTTGGGGGTCAGGAGTTCGAATCTCTTCGGGCGCGCCAGCAACTCATTGATTTTGATTCAGAATTTCTGCGCGATTTTTTCACTCTTGACAGCGACGCCCTCTGGGGCAGCACCGGGGCAACACGTGAAAGGATTTGCTGCCGTCGCGGCCCGCTTGAACTCTAGTTCTTGTCTGAGAAAAACCTCCGATAGTACGGGGTCAGCTTTTCGGAAACGGCCGAACGGCTTGGCACTTGTCCTGCCTGCGTTCTGGCGAACCAACTGACCATGTGCTGAATGGCTGCTTCTTTTTTCCGGGGCAGCCGCTCGCTCTTGATCAAATCCGTCACTTCAAGATGAAACGCTTCCCATGCAAACAGGGGAGGACGGCCTGGCGCTTTCCTCGGAAGCGGCCGGATGCTGCCCTCCGCAGACTCTTTGACCAACAGGCAATTACCGACAAACTCGGCCCCGACGACCGGCTCGCGCTCGCCCGGAAATAGGCGCATCAACACTTCGACCGACATCGATACGTCGCAATAGCAGCTGCCATGGGCCGTCACAGCATTTGACAACCAGTCGATCCCTGGCATCGTCCAAAAGTCGTGTGGAATGGCGCTATCAACCAAGTCAAGGTCGCTACCGCTAAAAGAATTTTGATCTTCCACAAAATCGATGATCTCGACACCATCGGGAAGTCGCTTGCCCGTCGCCTCGATTTCTCCGCGACGAAGCTTCAAAAACAGTTCGGTAGCTGGCAATTCCATCGCCGCCCTGACGAGGGGCAGCCACTGCCTCACCGCTTCAGCTTCCTCCATGCCTTTCGCAACGTGATACTCCCGCGCATCTTTCAGCATCTTCCCATAGGTCCTGCTCCTGAGTCGCTCCTCTGTAACATATTGGACAGCGTATCGAACGCCTTCCGGAACAGGGGGAATTTCAGATTCCCTCGCATTCCCACTCGTGCAAAGTCTCGAACGCGTTTTTCTCCCGTAGATGTTATCGACCGGCACTCGTTCGGCCCACACCCACAATAGGCCTTCATTGAGCGAGCATCGAGGCAAGAGGCTAACCGGTTCGAACCAAAGGGCTTCATCGGTCATCGCCACTCTCCCTGGTTTGGGACCCTCGAAATTCCTTTGGCGCTTCAGACGGAAAATCCCAAACGGCAATTTCTGTCCGAAGGACTGGCATTTCTGATGCTGTCCAAGAGCTTGGCATTTCTGACCGGGTTCTTTCTTTCCGAATCTTAGAACGCGCATCACGGTGGACGCCAGTTTTCCCGCGTTCACGGATTTGGATCGAAAGGAATTGCGATGGCAGACTTGCCGAAGGTCGTTACCGCCGAAGTGGCCGCTCGTATCGTCGGCCTGTCCGAAAGCACGCTCGCCAAGCTCCGGTTGAACGGCAACGGACCGGTCTACTGCAAGCTGGGTCGGCGGGTGGTATATCGCCCGGCGGACCTGGAGCAGTGGCTCCAGTCCCGCACCGCGCGTGACACGTCGGATGCCGACGCGCGGTTCCTGAAGGCGTTGACCGTCGCGCACCCGCGTTGAGCGATGGGGTCCCGCCACCCCAACCCCAGGCTCGCGAAAATCCACCGCAGTTATTCGGTGGAGGACCTGGCCCGCCTTTTCGACATCCACAAAAACACGGTCCGCAAGTGGTTCAACCAAGGGCTTGAGGCAATCGACGGTCAGCGCCCAACCGTGGCCCGTGGCGTAGACGTTCGCCGTTTCCTCACCGAACGCCGTGCGCGCGCGAAGCAGGCCTGCGGTCCCGGTCGCATCTATTGCCTGCCTTGTCGGGCGCCGAAGGTGCCCGCGTTGAAGATGGCCGAATGCGTGACAACCGCCGACACCACCGGCTCGCTTCGCGGCATCTGCCCCGACTGCGACCGGATGATCTATCGCCGGGTCAACCCGCTGAAACTGGATGCGGTACGGGGCGACCTGGACGTCACGGTCACACAAGCGGGAGCACGCATAGAAGAGATGACGAAGCCCAACGTGAATTGTGACTCCACTGAAGGCGACGACCGATGACCAGCTACAATGCCGCGAACGAGCGTATGAAGCGCCAGTACTTCGCCTACCTTGCCGAGGCGAAGGGCCACAGCGAGCATACCATCGACGCGGTGGCGAAGGCGATTGCCCGGTTCGAAGCCTATACCCGGTACAAGGACTTCAAGGCGTTCCATATCGAGCAGGCCAAGGCGTTCAAGCGCGACCTTGCTGGCCAACAGGGCCACCGCAGCGGCGAACCGCTGAGCAAGGCGACGCTCTACGCCACCCTAACTGCGCTGAAGCGGTTCTTCATCTGGCTTGCCGGGCAGCCCGGCTACAAGTCCCGCATTTCCTATTCCGATGCCGAATACTTCAACCTATCGGCCAAGGAGACGCGGATTGCCAAAGCCATCCGCTCCCCGCGAGTTCCGACCCTGGAGCAAATCCGCCATGTCATCCAGACCATGCCTGCGACCAGTGATATCCAGCGACGCGACCGGGCGCTGATCGCCTTCACGATTCTAACGGGCGCACGGGACGGCGCGACTGCCTCGTTCAAGCTCCGGCACATCGACCTCGCCGAGGACAAAATCGATCAGGACGCGCGTGAAGTTCGGACGAAGTTCTCGAAGTCGTTTGTCACCACGTTCTTCCCGGTGGGCGACGACATCCGGGCGGTGGTGGCCGATTGGGTGCGATATCTGCGAACGGAAATGCTCTGGGGGCTGGACGATCCGCTTTTCCCTGCAACCAAGGTCGCGGTGGGCGATAATTTTCGATTCGCGGTGGCTGGATTGGACCGCAAGCACTGGAGCAACGCCGGTCCGATCCGGACAATCTTCAAGGGAGCCTTCACGGCGGCCTGCCTGCCGTACTTCAACCCGCACAGCTTCAGAAAGACGCTGGCGCTGCTTGGCGGCCAAAAATGCAAAACGCCGGAGGAGTACAAAGCCTGGGCGCAAAATCTCGGTCATGAGGACGTGCTGACGACGTTCCGCAGCTACGGCGACGTAAGCAGCTATCGGCAGGCGGAAATCATACGGTCGTTCGGTGGTCTCGCCCCATGATGCAAGGCACGTGAGTGCCACGGCAGTGGAGATCGGGAGTGCCAAGTTAACCCTTGGCTGCGTCCTGGGGGCTGGTCAGCGTTTCGGACTGGACGATGACTTGCCTGTGGTATTAAGATACTTCTCGTAATTCATAGCGTCATTTCCAAGTGCCCCGTGTGGCCGGAATAGCACCCGGAAATTGATGAATGAAAGGACGGCCAGTTTGCGCTGGCCGTAACGCTCAAGTTTGCGTCGTAAAGTCTATTTGTCAGAGGATTGGCCATGCCCCTGAACGAAATCCTGACGCCGACAAATATCAGCAATACTGACGGTGTATTTCCCGAATTCGCCCCGCCACAGATCGTGACCCTGACGAACGGCACGTTCGCGCTGGTATACGGCGATGTCGCGGATGGTATCGACGTGGTCTGGAAGATTTTCAACGCTCAGGGCGAACTACTCGCAACTGGCACAACACCGGAAGACGAAAATAACATTGATAACCTTCCAGATATTACAGCCCTTTCGGGTGGCGGATTTGCGCTGACCTGGGAGGATCTGAATTTCAGCCCGGAACTTAGGGGCGAAATCTTCACCGCTGCCTACAGCGCACAAGGCGCTGTGCAAGCCGCCGCGCCTTCGAATGTCACCGGCACCGCGGGTGTTAGCGAGGTGTTTCCTAAGGTTGCGGCACTCCAAAACGGCGCCTACGTGGTGACTTGGCAATCGCCGGTCGGCGACACCTCGAATTCCGACATCTACGCTGCGATTCACAATTCGCAGGGCGTCCAGGTGTCGGCTCCGGTCAATGTCTCCGGGATCGATAGCATACACGACCAGCGCCCCTCGGTCGTCGTGTTGTCGAACAGCAATTACGTGCTGTGCTGGACAGCCGTCGATCTCGGCGGCGAGTCTGAAATCTATACCCGGGTTTACACGGCGCAGGGCGTTGCTGTTTCCCCTGCCACGAATGTCAGCGTCAATACTGAATTCGATGATGACGGCGTTCAGGCGACGGCCCTCGTGAATGGCGGCTACGCGTTGACTTGGCACCGTGGGGTGCCGGGCGGCGGCGTAGAAATCGCGACCGCCATCTACAACGCGCTGGGAGAGCAGGTGGTCGCGCCGCTCTCGGTTGGCCTTGGCCAAGAACCGCGCATCGCCACGTTAACTGATGGCAATTACGCGTTATTCTGGAACAACGGCTTAGATAACTTCACGGCTGTCTATAACGCGCAAGGCCAGCAGGTTTTGGCGCCCGTTCAGGTCAGCACGACCCCTGGGGGAGACTACGCCTGGGACATTGCGGCGCTGTCGAATGGTGCCTACGCCCTAGCCTGGGTAAGCGAAGGCGCGAATTTTGACGTGTTCATCGCAGTGTACGACGCCCAAGGTCAGCAGGTCGCTCCCCTCAACATCAGCAATTCTCCGGGTCTTCTTGATGCTACGCCCTCGATTACGGCGTTAGCCGATGGCGCCTTCGCGGTAGCTTGGGACGGGGAGGACGCGGACGGAATTTTATGGGGCGAAGAATTCCTGGCGATCTACCAGTTCGACGCCCCCCCGGTTGCGGTGGCCACGAACAATGTGGTCACGAACGAGGACACAGCGTCGGTAGCCGTGGCAATCGGCGCCACCGACGCTGATGGTGATGTTCTTTCCTATAGCGTGAAGGTTGGGTCCGAGCCCGCCAAGGGTTCGGTTGGTTTCTTCGGCGACACCTTCGTCTACACACCGGATCCCGACGCGAACGGGGCCGACAGCTTTACCATCCTGATTGATGATGGCGAGGGTGGCACAGCCGAGCAGGTCGTCGCCGTCACCATCAATCCAACGCTGATTGAAATCAAAGCGCCAACAAATATCAGCAAAAGTGACAATGTATTTCCTGGTGCCAACCCACCCCAGCTCACGACCCTGACGAACGGCACCTTCGCGCTGATTTACGTTGATGGCGGTGAGGGTGTTTGGAGGTTGTTCGACCTTGATGGCGAACAGATAGAAACCGGCAAAGTGCTGGCAGACTTCAGCCTCTCATCCTGGCCGGACATCGTCGGGCTGTCGGGTGGCGGGTTCGTGCTGACGTGGGAGAATTACATCCCCGATACAGATATCTACGCCTCCGTTTACGACGACGAGGGCACTCCGCTGGTCGATCCGTTCGACGTCAGCGACTCCGCCCTGACAAGCGAGTTTTATCCGTGGGTAGCGGCGTTGCCGGACGATGCCTATGCTTTGACCTGGCAACAAACGGTCGTCGATATCAACGGTGTCTCCAATTACGATATCTATACCGCGATTTACAACACGCTTGGCCAGGAGATTCTCGAACCGGTCAACGTCTCTGCGTCCGACGCGCTGTGACCAAGTTCCGAAGATCGCGGCGCTGTCGAATGGCAATTACGTACTGACCTGGACCGGCAGTGTCCTTACAGCGGCATTCCGGAAATTTACACCGCGGTCTACACAGCGGTGGGCGAACAGGTCGTCGGTCCCACGAGCGTAGCAACCGGCATCGACCCGCAGTGGTGGCGCTGGCGAACGGCGGCTATGCGCTGACCTGGGTCGGAAGCAATTTTCAGGTTATGACCGCCGTTTACGACAATCAGGGTGAGGAGGTGGCGGCGCCCGTCGCGGTTGCCTCCTCGTTCGGCTTTGGAACGCGCATCGCCGCGTTACCTGATGGCAATTACGCGCTGACTTGGAACGACGACGTTGACGGTTGGACTGCGGTCTACGATGCCTTGGGCCAGCCGATCTCTGCCCCGTTCAATTTCACTGACACTGCCAGTAATCCATATTGCGTATTCGTCGCGGAAATCGTCGCGTTGTCGAACGGCGCCTATGCCCTGACATGGTCAGGGCAAACCCAGGCGGGGTCCGTAGGCACGTCACCCCCCACGGATGTCTTCGTCGCCGTGTTTGATGCCCAAGGCCAGCAGGCGATTGCGCCCGTCAATATCAGCAATAGCCCAGGGCTGCACGATATGACGCCGACGCTGACGGCACTAGCGGATGGCGCCTTCGCGGTAGCTTGGGAAGGAATGTCGGGCGTAAATTTTGGGCGACGAATTCCTGGCGATCTACAAGTTCTTCGACGAACCGCCTCCGCCGGTGATCACCGGCATCTCGCCCGACACCGGCATCCTCGGCGACCACATCACCGAAGCGCAATCCATCGTGGTCAGTGGCACCGCCGCGCTGGATGCGGAGGAAGTGACGGTCAGCGACGGCGCCGGCCACGTCGTGCAAGTTCACACCGGACCCGGCGGCGTCTGGTCGGCACCGTTCAACGCGCTGCCCTTGGGGGACTACGACTTCACCGCCACCGCGACCGATGCGTCCGGCAATATCAGCGCCGCATCGAGCGCGTTCCACGTCGAGATCGTCGATCTTATACCGCCTCCGCCGGTGATCACCGGCATCTCGCCCGACACCGGCATCCTCGGCGACCACATCACCGAAGCGCAATCCATCGTGGTCAGTGGCACCGCCGCGCTGGATGCGGAGGAAGTGACGGTCAGCGACGGCGCCGGCCACGTCGTGCAAGTTCACACCGGACCCGGCGGCGTCTGGTCGGCACCGTTCAACGCGCTGCCCTTGGGGGACTACGACTTCACCGCCACCGCGACCGATGCGTCCGGCAATATCAGCGCCGCATCGAGCGCGTTCCACGTCGAGATCGTCGATCTTATACCGCCTCCGCCGGTGATCACCGGCATCTCGCCCGACACCGGCATCCTCGGCGACCACATCACCGAAGCGCAATCCATCGTGGTCAGTGGCACCGCCGCGCTGGATGCGGAGGAAGTGACGGTCAGCGACGGCGCCGGCCACGTCGTGCAAGTTCACACCGGACCCGGCGGCGTCTGGTCGGCACCGTTCAACGCGCTGCCCTTGGGGGACTACGACTTCACCGCCACCGCGACCGATGCGTCCGGCAATATCAGCGCCGCATCGAGCGCGTTCCACGTCGAGATCGTCGATCTTATACCGCCTCCGCCGGTGATCACCGGCATCTCGCCCGACACCGGCATCCTCGGCGACCACATCACCGAAGCGCAATCCATCGTGGTCAGTGGCACCGCCGCGCTGGATGCGGAGGAAGTGACGGTCAGCGACGGCGCCGGCCACGTCGTGCAAGTTCACACCGGACCCGGCGGCGTCTGGTCGGCACCGTTCAACGCGCTGCCCTTGGGGGACTACGACTTCACCGCCACCGCGACCGATGCGTCCGGCAATATCAGCGCCGCATCGAGCGCGTTCCACGTCGAGATCGTCGATCTTATACCGCCTCCGCCGGTGATCACCGGCATCTCGCCCGACACCGGCATCCTCGGCGACCACATCACCGAAGCGCAATCCATCGTGGTCAGTGGCACCGCCGCGCTGGATGCGGAGGAAGTGACGGTCAGCGACGGCGCCGGCCACGTCGTGCAAGTTCACACCGGACCTGGCGGCGTCTGGTCGGCACCGTTCAACGCGCTGCCCTTGGGGGACTACGACTTCACCGCCACCGCGACCGATGCGTCCGGCAATATCAGCGCCGCATCGAGCGCGTTCCACGTCGAGATCGTCGATCTTATTGCGCCGGACACGACCATCACGTCGGGTCCGAGCGGGACGGTGAGCAGCACGAGCGCGGCGTTCACCTTCTCCGCCACCGAGGCGGGATCGACCTTCCAGGCCAGCCTCGACGGCGCCGCTTTCGGCGCGGTCCCGGCAGGCTACACGGGCCTGTCGCAAGGCACCCATACGTTCGAGGTCCGTGCGATCGACGCCGCCGGCAACATTGATCAGACAGCGGCAAGCCGGACGTGGACCGTGGACACGGTTGCGCCGGACACGACCATCACGTCGGGTCCGAGCGGGACGGTGAGCAGCACGAGCGCGGCGTTCACCTTCTCCGGCACCGAGGCGGGATCGACCTTCCAGGCCAGCCTCGACGGCGCCGCTTTCGGCGCGGTCCCGGCAGGCTACACGGGCCTGTCGCAAGGCACCCATACGTTCGAGGTCCGTGCGATCGACGCCGCCGGCAACATTGATCAGACACCGGCAAGCCGGACGTGGACCGTGGACACGGTTGCGCCGGACACGACCATCACGTCGGGTCCGAGCGGGACGGTGAGCAGCACGAGCGCGGCGTTCACCTTCTCCGGCACCGAGGCGGGATCGACCTTCCAGGCCAGCCTCGACGGCGCCGCTTTCGGCGCGGTCCCGGCAGGCTACACGGGCCTGTCGCAAGGCACCCATACGTTCGAGGTCCGTGCGATCGACGCCGCCGGCAACATTGATCAGACAGCGGCAAGCCGGACGTGGACCGTGGACACGGTTGCGCCGGACACGACCATCACGTCGGGTCCGAGCGGGACGGTGAGCAGCACGAGCGCGGCGTTCACCTTCTCCGGCACCGAGGCGGGATCGACCTTCCAGGCCAGCCTCGACGGCGCCGCTTTCGGCGCGGTCCCGGCAGGCTACACGGGCCTGTCGCAAGGCACCCATACGTTCGAGGTCCGTGCGATCGACGCCGCCGGCAACATTGATCAGACAGCGGCAAGCCGGACGTGGACCGTGGACACGGTTGCGCCGAACACGACCATCACGTCGGGTCCGAGCGGGACGGTGAGCAGCACGACCGCGGCGTTCACCTTCTCCGCCACCGAGGCGGGATCGACCTTCCAGGTCAGCCTCGATGGCGGCGCCTTTACGTCGGCCGGCGCTTCGTCAAGCTACACGGATCTCTCGCAAGGCGCCCATACACTCCAGGTCCGTGCGATCGACTCCGCCGGCAACATCGATCTGACACCGGCAAGCCAGACGTGGACCGTGGACACGGTTGGCCGAACGACGCGCCGGTTTTGGACAATACCAAGACACCGGTCGGCAATGCGGTTGCCGAGGACGCCGGGGCACCTTCGGGAGCGGTCGGCACGCTGGTTTCATCGCTGGTGGACTTCACCGGCGGTGGCGGCTTGACAACGTGATCGACGTTACGCCGATGCAGTGACGGGCATCGCGATCACTGCGGCGGATGGCACCAACGGCACCTGGTACTACTCGACGGACAACGGTGCGAAGTGGAAATTGCTGGGTTCGGTGACTGAGAGCAAAGCGCTTCTGCTGGCGGCGGATGGCGACAATCGGCTCTATTTCCGACCCAACGCCAACTACGATGGGCAGGCCGACATCAGGTTCCGCGCCTGGGATCAGAGTTCGGGCACGGATGGCGGCACCGCTGCCACGACGAGGAATGGCGGCACCACCGCGTACTCGACGGCAACCGACACTGCGACGTTTGATGTGACGCCGGTCAACGATCCTGCACTCATCGGCGGTATCGCCATCGGTAGCGTTACCGAAGATGACCCGTTAGCTCAGACCGCGAACGGCCAGTTAACCATCAGCGATGTGGACGGATTGGATGAGCAAGCCTTTCAAGCCGCCGTCATAACCCGTCCCGGCCTGACTTTGACTCTCTCAGAATTGGGGGCCTGGAGCGTCGAGCTCGACAGTTCTCACCCAGACATCCAACGGCTCGACCGAACGGTCAGTTGGACCCCTACCGTGTACTCGGTCGATGGGACGCCCGTGGACATTGTCATCACCATTAACGGCGTCGATGAGCCCGACTTCAACGGCGACGAAGGCGGTGTCCTGAACGGCACCGACGCTGACGACTTGATCGATGCGCAGGGGGGTAACGACGGTATCCATGCTGGTTCAGGCAATGACATCGTACTCGCTGGGGAGGGTGACGACTTCGTTTGGGGTGAGAGCGGCGACGACACGATTACGGGTGGAGAGGGCGAAGACACTATCCGCGGTGGCGACGGCGACGACACCTTCATCGCCACGCCTAATGACGGCGACGACGAATACAATGGAGGGGCCGGCATTGATACGTTGGACCTTTCCGCATTCACCAGCGGCGTGGAGGTGACGCTCGGAGCGAAAGGCAGTCAAGTCCCGACTGGGCAAGACTTTTTCTCGTCGGTCGAAAATGTCGTTGGCGGCAGTGGCGACGACAATTTGCGAGGCGATGGCGCCGACAATTGGATCGACGGTGGCGCGGGCGATGACTTCCTATTTGGCTCAGGGGGTCTTGACACCCTGGTCGGCGGCATCGGCGATGACACTTTGAGGGGAGGCGGCAATAACGATACCTTTGTCTTTGCGCTCGGGTTTCGGAAGAGACACGATAGAAGATTTCGAGGACCCTGATCGTGGCAGCCAGGACTATCTCGACTTCACAGCCTTCGGCATTACCGCCGCCGATTTTTCTGAAAGAGTTGAGCTCACCGTTGTTGGCAATGACATGCGGATTGTCATCGATGACAATTCGCAACAGGAAATTGTGCTACTTGGCGTAAGCAGTTTGAACAAAATGGGTCCGTCAGATTTCCTGTTAGCGTGAAACGCCCCTGTGCTCTCTCAACCGTCGGCTTCCTCACTGATCCGGAAGGCGTAAGGGGACGGATCACAAGTTGGCGCGGGTGATCCCCTGACGATGGAGCGGCGCTGAAGTGACGCATACCGCGCGTCGCACTGGCAGAGGGTGGAAACGTCACTGCGTGAAGTTGTATGGAGGGTCCGCTGACCGTGTCCATCGCCGCCTCCTTGCCGCGTCCTGTGGAGACAGTCTGTCACCGCGCCCCAGGGAGGAGTGGAACGGTGCTTCGCCCCGGCTGCGACGGGGAGCGGTAGAGGGGCGGGACCGGGGTGGCGTTGACGATCGAGGTGGTGGTGCGGCCCAGCGGCGTTGAACCGGTCAAGGATCGGCTCGAGCTCCTCGATGGAGCGCAGGTGCACCTTCATGAAGTAGCAGTCGTCGCCGGTGATGCGGTAGCACTCGGTGACCTGGGGCAGTTGGCGGGCGATGTCGGGGATCAGCTTGAGGTCGCGGGTGGTCGGGCTGACCCGGACGATGGCGCAGATGGTGTAGCCGAGCGCGCGCGGGGCGACCTCGGCCCGGAAGCGGACCGCGCCACCTTCGGTGAGCCGGCGGAGCCGCTCGGCCACCGCTGGCGGGGACAGCCCGACCCGCCGGCCGAGCTCGGCGACCCGCAGTCTGGCGTCGCCGTACAGCTCCGCCACCAGGCGCCTGTCGATGTCGTCCATTGAATCGAAGGCGTGGGGCCTGTTGTTCCGTGGTTCCGACACCAGCACGCTCCATGCTCCGACGTTCGGCCATTCACCTCGGGGTGCCACCTTCGTACGATCCCTCCGGTGGACGACATCACGCAAGCACCGACCGCTGCCGGGCGGTCGCGGCTCCAGCACCTGCCGCCGCAGTCCTTCTTCCTGGTCAGCGCGGTGTTCCACTACCTCGGCCCGGCGTTCGCGGTGCTGCTGTTCGCCCACCTGGACGTGCTCGGGGTGGCCTGGCTGCGGATCGCGGCCGCGGCCGCGCTGTTCGCAGTGTGGCGTCGCCCGTGGCGGCTGCTCGTCCGGCATGGACCGGCGCGGGCGCGTGCTGCTCGTCCAGCTCGGGGTCGTGCTGGCCGCGATGAACGTGCTGTTCTACCTCGCGGTGGCGCGGCTGCCGCTGGCCACCGTGGCCGCCATCGAGTTCCTCGGGGTCGTGCTGCTGGCGACCGCGGGGTCAGGACGCCACGCAACGCCGGCGGCGCTCGCGCTCACCGTCGGCGGCGTGGCCGCGCTCGCCGACCTGCGCCTGGCCGGGCAGCCGCTCGGGTTCGCCTTCGCCTTCGGCAACTGCGCGCTGTTCATGCTCTATGTGGTGCTCGGACACCGGGTCGCCAACACCGACGCCGGCACCGGCGCCATGAGCGGGATCGACCAGCTCGGCGCGGCCATGCTGGTCGCCGCCGTGGTGGTGACCCCGGTCGGGCTCGGCGGCGCCCTGGCGGCGTTCGCCGCACCCGGAGCTGCTGCTGGCGGGCGTGGGCGTGGGCGTGTGCTCCTCGGTGATCCCCTACGTCACCGACCAGCTGGCAATGGCGAGGCTGCCCCGCGCCAGCTTCGCCCTGATGCTGGCGCTGCTGCCCGATGCTCGGCACGATCATCGGCGCGATCGTGCTGCGCCAGCTCCCCACCGGCCAGGATCTGGTGGGCATCGCGCTGGTCGTCGCCGGCGTCGCGCTGCACCAGGTCCCGGCCGATGATGGACTCCACGTGAGCACGCCTGAGGAGGCGGGATGCAGTACGCGCGGTTGGGTTCGTCGGGCCTGAAGGTCTCGCGGATCGGCCTCGGCATGATGAGCTACGGCGTCCGGGCCGAACGGCGCGTGGCCGCTGGGCGAGGACGAGGCCGAGCCGATCGTGCGGCGCGCGGTCGAGGCGGGCATCACCTTCTTCGACACCGCCGACACCTACTCCGACGGTCGTCAGCGAGGAGATCACCGGCCGGCTGCTGGCCAAGCTCTTTGCCAGCCGCGACGACTACGTGCTGGCCACCAAGGTCTACTACCCGATGGGCGCGGGCCCCAACGACCGCGGCCTGTCCCGCAAGCACATCCTGGCCGGCATCGACGCTTCGCTTGCGCCGGCTGGGCACCGATTACGTCGACCTCTACCAGATCCACCGCTGGGACTACGAGACCCCGATCGAGGAGACGCATGCGAGGCGCTGCACGACGTGGTGCGAGTCGGGCAAGGCGCGCTACCTCGGCGCGTCGAGCATGTACGCGTGGCAGTTCGCCAAGGCGCAGCACGTCGCCGACGCGCAACGGCTGGACGCCATTCGTGTCGATGCAGAACCACTACAACCTGATCTACCGCGAGGAGGAGCGGGAGATGATCCCGCTCTGCGTCGACCAGGGCATCGGCGTGCATCCCGTGGACCTTGAGCGAGGACGAGGTGGCCGCCTGGAGGCCCTCTACCGGCCCCACCCGGTGCTCGGCCATCACTGACCGCGGGATGCGCGCCGGCGCCTGGCTGCCCGGCGCATGCGCGTCACGGCGCCCTTCTGCGACGATATACCGATGAACCCCACCGTTCGTACCCCGTCGACGTCCTGGGCGCCCGAGTCCTGGCGGGCGTTCCCGGCCGCCCAGCAGCCCGACTGGCCCGAGCCGGACGCCCTCGACCGGGTCCTGGACGAGCTGGCCAGGCAGCCGCCGCTGGTGTTCGCCGGCGAGGCCAGGACCCTCCAGTCGACCCTGGCCACGGTCGCCGCCGGGCACGGCTTCCTGCTCCAGGCGGGGGACTGCGCCGAGTCGTTCGACGCCTTCTCGGCCGACACCATCCGCGACAAGCTCAAGGTCATCTTGCAGATGGCGGTGATCCTGACCTACGGGGCGGGGCTGCCGGTGGTCAAGGTGGGCCGGATCGCCGGCCAGTTCGCCAAGCCCCGCAGCCTCCCCAGCGAGCGGGTCGACGGGGTCGAGCTGCCGGTCTACCGCGGCGACATGGTCAACGACCTCGGCTTCGACCTGGCCGCGCGCCGGCCCGACCCGACCCGGATGCTGCGCGCCTACCACCAGTCGTCGGCCACCCTGAACCTGCTGCGCGCCTTCACCAAGGGCGGCTTCGCCGACCTCAACCAGGTGCACGTCTGGAACCAGGAGTTCGTGGCCCGCAGCCCCTCCGGCCGGCGGTACGACGCGGTCGCCGACGGGATCGACCGGGCGCTGCGGTTCATGGCCGCCTGCGGCATCGACCTGGCCACCTCGTCGGTCATCCACCAGGTCGACTTCTACACCTCCCACGAGGCCCTCCTGCTCGGCTACGAGCAGGCCATGACCAGGCGCGACAGCCTCACCGGGTGCTGGTACGACTGCTCGGCCCACCTGCTGTGGGTGGGGGACCGGACCCGGCAGCTGGACGGCGCCCACCTCGAGTTCCTGCGCGGCATCGGCAACCCGGTGGCGGTCAAGCTCGGGCCGACGGCCACCCCGTCCGAGACGGTGGCCCTGTGCGACCTGCTCGATGAGGGGCGGGTCCCGGGCCGGCTCACCCTGGTGGCCAGGATGGGCGCCGCCCGGGTCGAGGAGCGGCTGCCGCCGCTGGTCCGGGCCGTCCGCGACGCCGGCCACACGGTCGTGTGGGCCTGCGACCCGATGCACGGCAACACCTTCGTCGGACCGTCTGGCCACAAGACCCGCCGCTTCGACGACGTCATGGCCGAGCTGGCCGGCTTCTTCGCCGTGCACCGCTCCGAGGGGACCCACCCCGGCGGCATCCACGTCGAGCTGACCGGCGAGGACGTCACCGAGTGCCTCGGCGGCGCCGACGAGATCACCGACGGCCACCTGCACCGCCGCTACGAGACCGCCTGCGACCCCCGCCTCAACGCCAGCCAGGCCCTGGAGCTGGCCTTCCAGGTGACCGAGCTGCTCCGGGGCTGAGCCCGCCCGACCGCCGTCAGTTGGCGACGCCGACGGCCTGCCCGATCGTCTGGGGCTGGTCGAGCACGCGCAGCATCAGGTGGGCGACGTCGGCGCGGGACACCAGGAAGCCGCGGCGGAGGTTCCGCCCGGTCGCCGTCCGGTAGGCGCCGGTCAGCGGCCGGTCGGTCAGGCGCGGGGGCCGGACCACGGTCCAGTCCAGGCCGCTGTCGCGCAGCACGTCCTCCATCAGGGCCAGGTCGTCGTAGACCTCGCGGAGCGCGGCCACCAGCAGCGGCATGACCAGGTGCCGGGTGACGAGCCCGTCGCCCGGGTCGTGCCGGGGCGGGTTGGGCCGGCCGGGCGACGCCACGGTCGAGACCGGGGCGGCGCTGACCACGACGATGCGCCGGACCCCGGTCGCCTGCATCGCCGCGACGACGGCCCGCGTCCCCCGCGAGGCGATCCCGGCGTCGGACCGCGACCGCGGCCCCAGGCCGGAGAGCACCGCGTCGGCCCCCGCGACCGCGGGTTCGAGCACGGCCGGGTCGGCGGCCGCCAGGTCGGCGACGGTGACCACACGGACCTGGCCGGGAAGCGACCTCGGGTTGCGGACCACGGCGGTGACGTCGTGGCCGGCCGCCAGGGCCTGGTCGAGGAGGTGGCGGCCGATGCCACCGGTGGCCGCGACGATGGTGAGCTTCATGGTTGCTCCTCGGCTACACTATGTTCGATCACGAGAACATATGGAGACCATACTATATGAGTTCGAGAACAACAAGGGATGCGGAGGCGGCCCGGCGCCGGCGGCGCTCGGTCAACGCCATCAAGGAGTCGATGCGCGAGCTCAGCGTCCAGCTCTCGCGGCTCAACCACCACGTCGGCGCGCACCTGGATCTCAAGGAGATCGACCTGGGCTGCCTGGACACGATCGCCCGCCACGGTCCCCTGAGCCCCAGCGCCCTGGCCCGGACCGCCGGCCTGCACCCGGCGACCGTGACCGGCATCCTCGACCGCCTCGAACGCGGCGGCTGGGTCGCCCGCGAGCGCGACCCGTCCGACCGCCGCGCCGTCGTCGTCCGCGCCCTCCGCGACCGCGGCGCCGAGGTGTTCCGCCTCTACTCGGGCATGAACGCGTCCCTCGACCAGATCCTCGCCGGCCACACCGACGACGAGCTCGACCTGCTGGCCTCGTTCCTGCGCCGCACCACCGACGCCGGCCGCGCCGCCACCAGCGACCTCGCCGGCGACTGACGCCGCGCGGGGAAGCGGATCAGGTGACGGGGACGGTGTCGGGCACGCCGAACCGGCGCCAGTACTGCTTGCCCGACTCGGGGAGGGTGCGGATCGGGTCGTAGTACTCGTAGCGGCGGCTGAGGGCGTCGGGGTCGTCGAACTCGATGCCGGTGCGGTAGTTCTTGGTCCAGTAGGAGATGCCCTTGTCGCGGTCGTAGTCCTCGACCTGGTGGACCCAGCGCTTGCCGACGAAGGGGATGTCGGCCACCACCCGGGGGGTGGCGAAGCCGGGCAGGTAGCCCATGACGGCGTGCTGCAGCTCCTGGGCCTCGGCGATCGAGGTCCGCCAGTGCTCGGAGTTGGGGATCATGTCGCAGACGTAGAAGTAGTAGGGCATGACCTTGGCCCGGTCGAGCAGGGTGAAGCACAGCTCCAGCAGGTCCTTGGGGGTGGCGTTGACCCCCCGCAGCAGCACCCCCTGGTTGCGGACGTCGCGGAAGCCCATGTCGTGCAGGGCCCCGGCGGCCCTGGCGACCAGCGGGGTGAGCTGGTTGGCGTGGTTCACGTGGGTGTGCAGGGCCAGGTCGACCGAGCGCCGTTCGGCCTTGGTGGCCAGGCGCTCCAGCCCGGCCAGGACCTCGTCCTGGAGGAAGTGCTGGGGCAGGCCCATCAGCCCCTTGGAGGCCAGGCGGATGTCGCGGATGTTGTCGATGTCGAGCAGGGCCGACACGAACTGCTCCAGCACCCTGATGGGCAGGTTGGCCACGTCCCCGCCGGACACGACCACGTCGCGGACGCTGGGGGTGCGGCGCAGGTAGTCGAGGATCTGCTCGTGGCGGGCCGGCTGCTTGATCTCGAACTTGTACTTGGCCACCTGGGGGGTGGAGTTGCCGACCAGGTCCATGCGGGTGCAGTGGCCGCAGTACTGGGGGCAGGTCGGCAGCAGCTCGGCCAGCACCTTGGTGGGGTAGCGGTGGGTCAGGCCCTCCACCGCCCACATGTCGGCCTCGTGCAGGCTGTCGCGGGTCGACAGCGGGTGGCTGGGCCAGTCCGGGTCGCGGTCGTCGAAGGCCGGGAGCATGTAGTGGCGGACCGGGTCGGCCCAGAGGTCCCGCTCGTCCATGGTGTTGAGCATCTGGGGCGGGAGCAGCATCGACATGGTCGCCCGCTCGGCCTGGTCCCGCTCGATCGAGGCGAGCAGGTCGGCCGGGAACAGCTCGCCGAACACGGCCTGGAGCTGGCGCAGGTTCTTGACGGTGTGGGCCCGCTGCCACTGGGCCGTCTCCCACTCGGCGCGGGTCACGTCCCGGAAGCCGGGCAGCCGGGTCCAGTCCGGCTCGGCCCACTCGCGCTGGAGCGGGTAGGTGAACGGCTGGGAGGCCGCGTGCGCCCTCGGGACACGGTGGAAGAAGGGTCCGGGATTGGTGGTCTGCGCCATCGGTGGTGCCTTTGCGTCCGCAGGTGCCTGCTCGGCCTACCGGCAGGGTCCTTCGCAACCTGGGCCCGCTGTGGGGCCCGAGGCCGGCGCTGTCCCGGGACGGTCGGCACCCGTCAACCGGGGGCGGCGCGGCCGCGCAGCCACGATAGCAGACGGGGCATACGCGCAGAACCGGGCTTGGTGCCGCCTTCGGCGGCAACTATCCACTCCGACCGCCACAATCGGCGGTCGGCTACAGCCGGTCGAGGACCTGGGCGTAGCCGCGGTCGTAGCTGACCACGTCGGGCAGCAGCACGTGGAACGCGGCCCCGCCGCCCCAGCGCTCGTCGACCCAGGCGTGCCCGCCGTGCAGGGCCGCGAACCGGGCCACCAGCGACAGGCCGATGCCGACGCCGCGGGCGTGGGCCATGGTCGGGGCGGCCCCGGCGCCGCGCCGGAACGCCTCGAAGATCGTGCCGGCCAGCTCGGCCGGCACGCCCGGCCCGGCGTCCTCGACGATCAGCTCGAGGTCGGGGCCCCTGGCCAGGGCCTTGACCCACACCCTGGTCCCTGGGGGCGTGTGCCTGGTCGTGTTGAGCAGGAGGTTCTCGACGATCCGCTCGACCTTGGGACCGTCGATGAACGCCTGGATGGGCTCGGCCTCGATGTCGATCGGCCAGCCGGCGAGCTGGTCGACCTCGGTGACCACCCGGTGGACGAGCTCGCGGACGTCGGTCAGGGAGCGGTTGGGCTCGAGCACGCCCTCCTCGAGCCGGTTGAGGTCGAGCAGGTCCTTGAGCAGCCGCTCCAGCTTGCGGGTCTTCTCGACCAGCATCCCGATCAGGTCGAGGGCCTGTTCCCGGGGCAGGTTGAGCCGGGTCCGCTCCAGGGTGACGGCGACCCCGAGCATGGCCGTGAGCGGGGTGCGCAGGTCGTGGGAGACGGCGCGCAGGAAGGTGTCCTTCATGTCGTCGGCGGCCCGCAGGCGGTCGGCGGCGGCCAGCTCCCGGCGGAGGCCGTCCTTGAGCTCCTGCTCGCGCTCGGACAGCTGCTCCACGGTGGCCCGGAGGCGGGCGTTGAGCTGGCGGTTCTCGATCAGGGCGACGATCTGGCGGGAGATGACCAGCAGCCCGATCATGGTGCCGGTGTAGACCAGGAACGGCTCGAACTCGCCGGTGACGATCTGGATGATCAGGGCCGTGACGGCGGCCACGACCAGCGGCGCGTAGGGGAGGGCGAGCCGGGTGATCGACGGCTCGTCCTCGTCGTCGCTGCGGCGCAGCTCGGCCACGGTGGGCTTGAGGGCGGTGGCCATCAGCAGCAGCCAGCCGAGGACCCACCCGGCGTCGACCATGGCCCCGGTGCCGTAGTTGTCGATCGAGTTCTTGTAGGCGAAGCCGAGGTCGGCGATGAGCAGCGAGAACACCGCGGCCGCGATCATCGACAGGTGCACGACCCCCCGGCCGCGGGAGCGGGTGAGCAGCACCAGCACGATGGTGCCGGCCACGATGTCGCCCAGCGGGTAGGCCAGCAGGACGGCCCGCTCCAGGGTCGAGGAGGCGCGCCGTTGGAGGAGAAGGCGTCGCCGAGCACGGTGGCCCAGCCGAGGAACAGCAGGGAGGCGGCGATCAGCAGGCCGTCCAGCAGGGTCCGCAGCCGGGCCGTGGCCCGCATCGGGGCCGTCGGGAAGGCCAGCACCCCGGCGACCAGCAGCGGCAGCGCGGTCAGGTACCCGGCGTCGGCCAGCGACGGCACGCTCGGCTCCTCGCCGCGGAGCTCGATGAAGGTCCAGACGACCTGGCCGAGGCCCCAGGCCAGGGCGGCGGAGCCGAGCAGCCGCCAGGCCCGGTGCAGCGACGCGGTCCAGGCCCGGCCGAAGCCGTAGGGGTTGCGGCGGGCGGCGTTGTAGCAGGCCCCGGCCGCGGCCAGGGCGGCCACGGCCTGGAACAGGTTGCTGACCAGCGTGGTGGTCTCCTCGGCGCCCAGCCCGAGCCCGACCCAGACCAGGAACCCGGCCCCCAGCGCCGCCGCGGCCATCGCGACCAGCCGGAAGCTGCGCAGCTCTTTCCGCTTCTTGGCCTTGACCGTCACGGTTTCACCACGGTGGCCCCACGAATGAGCTTGAGCTGGGCAGTTGCCGAACACGCCAAAAGGGTACAGGCGAGTCCATACGATACACGAGCAGAGGGCGACGTTCCCGTCACCTGGTCACGAAGAACTAGGCAGCCGGCGAGGTTGTCCTGCTTTTCCATCGGCAACCTCCCCCATATCCCCAGCCGCCAAACTCTACAACGGCGCGACAAGGCCGACCAAGACGCTTGTGTCGTGCCACGACAGAGCTGTCGTTACCGGCTCGGGGGCGCATTCTCGGCCATGACGTGCCAACATGGAAGACCACGCACCCCGGGGAGCCGCCCTTTGCATCGACCGCCACCGCCGTCCGCGACCTTCGTCCGCCGCCTGCGGGCCGGAGGCGTGGGCGTGGTGGCCCTGTTGGCCTGGGCGGTCGCGGCCCCCGGCTTCGTGCCCGCCGGCGCCCTGGCCGCCGGCCGGCCACCCGGGGTGGCGGGCGTCACCTCGACCAGCGCCCCCAGCGCCGCCGAGTGGGAGCGCCTGCAGATCCAGGCCTGGCAGCGGGGACGGGATGCGGCGGCCGAGGCCGGGCCTGACCGGGCGGCGGCCCGGCGGGCGGCCGGCGGGACCGGCGCCACCGCCACCCCGGCCGCCTGGGTGGTCCCGGCCGGCGGCGGCTCCACCATCCCGGCCCTCACCCTTCGTGCCTACCGCGAGGCCGCGGCCTGGGCGGCCGGGTTCGACCCGGACTGCCGGCTGCCCTGGCCGGTCCTGGCCGGCATCGGGCGCATCGAGTCCAACCATGGCTTGTTCGGGGGGCCGGCGACCAGGTTCAGCGCCGGCGGGACGGTGAGCCCGAGGATCAGCGGGCCGCCGCTGGACGGCAACGGGGTGGCCCGCATCCCCGACAGCGACGGCGGCCGCTGGGACGGGGACACGACCTGGGACCGGGCGGTCGGGCCGATGCAGTTCATCCCCACGACCTGGGTGTCGCTGGGCCGCGACGGCAACGGCGACCGGGTCGCCGACCCCAACAACCTGTTCGACGCCGCGGTGAGCG
>CAWFCM010000002.1:0-26759 GCA_963814215.1 uncultured Alphaproteobacteria bacterium
CCGCGAAGCGCCGACGCCAACGCCATCCCGTTCGATCGCCGCGATGGCTGCGGCCTTGAGGGCGGGGTGCTGCGTGAGCCCCAGATAGTCGTTGCACGAGAACGACAGCAGCCGGCGGCCGTTGCGGCTCACCCAGATGCCGTCGGTGCGCTCCGTATCGGCGAGCGTCCGGCGAAGGTGCGCCTTCTCCAGCTCGGCGAGCTTCTGGTTCGCGAAATCATCGAGTGACGGCATGTTTGCCGTTTATAGTACGGCCCCATGGATCAGAACCACTGGTACGCGCCGGGCCTGGAGCACGTCTGGCTGCCTTACGCGCAGATGAAGACGATGCGGCCGCCGCTGCCGGTGGTTCGCACGCATGGCTGCCGCATCGTGCTGGCCGATGGGCGCGAACTGATCGACGGGCATCGCGTCCTGGTGGACGGCTTGTCACGGTTACAATCACCCGCATATCCGCGACGCCGTGGAGCGCCAGCTCGCTACGATGCCGCATGTGATGTTCGGCGGGCTGGTGCATGAGCAGGCTTTGACGCTGGCAGGGCGGCTCGCGGCGCTGCTGCCGGGTGACCTCGACCGCGTGTTCTTCGAGCGACTTCGGGGTCGGTCGCGGTCGAGATCGCGATTAAGATGGCGTTGCAACACTGGCGCAACCGCGGCGAGCATTCGCGCTCTAAATTCATCGCGTTTCGCGGCGGCTATCATGGCGACACCGCCGGTGCGATGGCGGTCAGCGATCCCGACGCTGGCATGCACGAGGCGTTCAAGGGTCTGCTGCCGGAGCATGTCATTTTGGATTTACCCGTGGCGAGCGACGCTGCGCTGTCCGCGTTCCTGCAAATCCACGGCGAGGGGATCGCCGGCATCATCGTCGAGCCGTTGGTGCAGGGCGCCGGCGGCATGAAATTCCACGATCCGGCAGTACTGCGGCGGCTGCGCGCGCTGGCGGACCGGCACTCCGGCGGCGTGCTGCTGATCTTCGATGAAATCTTCACCGGCTTTGGCCGCACCGGGACGATGTTCGCTTGCGACGGCGGGGGTGTGGTGCCTGACATCGTCACGCTGTCGAAGGCGCTCACCGGCGGCACATTGCCGCTCGCAGCGACGGTGGCGCGCAAGCACGTGTTCGAGGCGTTCTGGTCGGACGATCCCGCGCACGCGCTGATGCACGGGCCGACCTACATGGCCAATGCGCTGGCCTGCGCAGCGGCGAATGCCTCGCTCGATCTGTTCGAGCGAGAGCCGCGATTGAAGCAGGTGGCGGCTATCTCCGAGCAAATGACGCGTGAGTCTGGCGCTTGCCGTGGCGTCAAGGGCGTGAAGGATGTGCGCGTGCAGGGCGCGGTTGGTGTGGTCGAGATGGAGCGGATTGCTGACGTCAATGCCTTGCGGGCGCGGTTCGTGGAGGAGGGCGCGTTCATCCGCCCATTCGGCAATGTGATCTATCTGACGCCGAGCTTTACGATTGAGGCAGATGAGTTGTCGAATTTAACGAGTGCGATTGCGAAGGTGGTGAAGGAAGTCCGCTGATCGCTGATCTCTTGTCCCGGGCGAGCGTAGCGAGGCCCAGGGACCCCGGTTGGCTGCGGAAAAGAAAGAAACCGGGGTCCGGGGTCTGAGTGCATCACCAAAAGCGCGTTTACGCGCGTCTTGCGCGCCGTACGGCGCCGCGCCGCGCCCGGGACACGCGCGGCTACGCCACCGCCCCGTGCAGGTCGTATTCGTCCGATTTCTGAATTTCACCGTGATGATGTTGCCAACCTGCAGCGGCTTGTTCCGGCTTGGTCCATAGACCGTGCCGTTCTATTCCGGCGCGTCACCCTGGCCGCGGCCGCCCTCCGCCATGGATGGTCCGACCTGGTCGATGATGACCTCAAGGCGCTCGCCGATGCTGGCGCTGAGACGCCGGGCCGGAGATCGCCTGCTGGCGCCATGAAACGATGCCAGCGGTTCTTCCACCACGTCCTTCTGCATGGACTCGAAGCCGCTTCGGCGATGCGCCGCGCACCGCTGACGAAGTAGCCGACGCGGTCGAGGCCGGCCGATCAGCGATCCAGCAGCACTGGAAATCCTGCTCGGTTCCGCCAGGAGGAAGCCGACGATGAAGGTCGAGCGCAGCGCGGTCTGGCATTCCTCGCGCCAGCGCGGCGACGCGGCAAGCGTCCTCCTCCGTGCGCCGGGCGTCGGCTGCTTCACGGCGCGCTCGACACCTCGGGCGCGGCGTGCTGGCGAAATGGGGACGCTCAGAGGCAGTACGTCCTCATCGACCTCGCCATCAGCGTGATCACCTCGTCGACGTGCGGATAGGGATAGACGGTAGCGGGAGCCGGGCACCGAGCGCGAGTGGCGCCCAGCTCGTGTGCCAGGTCGAGGATCTTGCCGCTTACCTCGCGCCATTTCGAACGGCTGGCGGCGTACTTGATCGATGCCATAGCGAGGGTCCTGGGAGATCACAGATCTCGACACCGGCCGCTGACGCCAGCTGCTGCTCCGCCTCGCGCAGCACGTCGCCGGCCTGGTGCGACACCAGGTCGCCGTGCAGCTGGGATCGGCACCAGAACGTGCAGCGCGTCGTTCAGCCCTCGTATCTCTTCTTATAGGCGTAGCGGCGCGGCGCGACTGATGCCCTGCGCACCAGATCGAGGATACGGTCGTGTCGCGGTGCGCCGCGCCGACGGACGGCTTCGAGCACGTTCTCCGTATTGCTGCGGCCGTGATGGCGAAGTATGCCGGGACATCTTCGGTGATCTTCTGGGGCTGGTGCCCATGACCAGCCAGTGACGATGACCTTGCCGTTTTCCTCTAGTGCTGCTGATGGCGTTGAGCGACCCTCCGCCTGCGCGCTGTCGGGTAGCCAGGTGTTCGACGATGACGAGGTCGGCGCCCGTGCTCGCGCCAGCGCGTAGCCCGCGCGCAGCCGCGCGCACCACCCGCCCGCCGTCCACCAGCGCCTTAGGGGCAGCCGAGCGAGACGAATCTTGACCGTGAGCGCGCTGGTCTCGCCGGCCCGGTTGGTGTTGTTCGATGGGGATGGGAGGGTGTAGCCAACCCGTGGACGAACTTGCTCAGTGTGAAGAAGAGTGACTCTTCCAGAACCTATATATCTCACAAGTCATGCGACGTCCGGACATGCAGACCATCGAGGATCCCGGCGAATCGATGATGCGCGCAGAGCGTGCTCATTCGGCTGCGGCATGACGGGTCGACTCTGGATCAACGGTTGGCATTCCGCCACACCCATCAGCGCGGCCTATCATTTCTGCTCGGCTGGATGCCGCGTCAAATTTGCTGCCGCCCGGAGAGACTGAGCGGCAACAGCGAACACAACAGGTGGTGCTGGAAGGCGCCGATCTACACCTGCCCGATGCATCCGGAGATCGAGCAGCACGGGCCGGGCACGTGCCCGAAGTGCGGCATGGCGCTCGAGCCGAAGGTGTTTTCTGCCGACGCACCGGAGGACGAATCGGAGCTGCGCGACATGACGCGGCGGTTCTGGGTGGCGCGGTGCGCTGGCCGTGCCGGTGCTGCTACTGGCGATGCTG
Source organism: uncultured Alphaproteobacteria bacterium (assembly GCA_963814215.1). Lineage (GTDB taxonomy): Bacteria > Pseudomonadota > Alphaproteobacteria > Rhizobiales > Xanthobacteraceae > Z2-YC6860. The sequence continues at coordinate 3,540 of CAWFCM010000002.1, forward strand.
CCGATGGTCGGCGTGCCGCTCGATCATTGGATCGGGCACAAGGCGTGTCGTGGTTGCAGTTGGCGCTGGCGACGCCGGTGGTGCTGTGGGCCGGTTGGCCGCTCTTGGTGCGCGGCGTGAGCAATCGTTTGCGTCGCTGAATCTCAACATGTTTACGCTGATCGCGCTGGGCGTGGGCGCGGCTACCTCTACAGCGTCGTGGGCGGCTCTGGCGCCGAGCGAATTCCCGAGGCGTTCAAGCACGACGGAACGCGGAGGTGTATTTCGAAGCGGCCGCGGTGATCACGGCGCTCGTGCTGTTGGGGCAGGTGCTGGAACTGCGCGCCCGCAAGCGGTACCGGCACCGCGATCCGCGAACTGCTGGCGCTCGCGCCGCCGACCGCGCACGTGATCGTACGAGGCGGCGAGGAGACGGATCTGCCGGTCGATCAGGTCGCACGCCGGCGACATGCTCCGCGTGCGGCCCGGCGAGAAGATTCCGGTCGACGGCGAGATCATCGAAGGCGCGAGCACGAGTCGACGAATCGATGCTCACCGGCGAACCGATGCCGGTCGAAAAGCAAGCCGGCGACGCCGTGATCGCCGGCACGGTGAACCAGACCGGCTGCGTTCCTGATGCGCGCCAAGAAGGTCGGCAGCGACACGGTGCTCGCGCACATCGTCGACATGGTCGCCAACGCCCAGCGGAGCCGCGCGCCGATCCAGCGGTGGCCGACGCGGTGGCGGCGTGGTTCGTGCCGCTGGTGATCGCTGCGGCGGTGCTGACGTTCATCGCCTGGAACATCTGGGGCCCGGCGGAGCCGCGGCTGGCGTACGCGTTCGTGTGTGCGGTGGCCGGTGCTGATCATCGCCTGCCCCTGCGCGCTCGGCCTCGCCACGCCGATGTCGATCATGGTCGGCGTCGGCCGCGGCGCGAAGGAGGGCGTGCTCGATGAAGGATGCCGCAGCGCTGAAGAGCTGGAAAAGGTCGACACGCTGGTGGTCGACAAGACGGGCACGCTCACCGAGGGCCGGCCCAGGGTCATCGCAGTGACGCCGACCCATGGCCTCGACGAGCAGGACATCCTGCGTTTCGCCGCCGCCGTCGAGAGCCGCAGCGAGCACCCGATCGCGCAGGGCCATCGTCGCCGCCGCCGCCGAGCGCGGCATCGAACTTCCCGACGTGCGCGGCTTCGATTCGCCGACCGGAAAGGGCGTCGTCGGCATGATCGAGCGCCATCGCGTCGCGCTCGGCAACGCGAAATTCCTCGCTGAGCTTGGCGTCGCCGCGCCGGAGCTGGAGCCGATGGCGGAACGGCTGCGGCAGGACGGTGCGACCGCGGTGTTCCTCGCGGTCGACGGCAAGGCGTCGGAAGTCATCGCGGTGGCTGATCCGGTGCGCGACACCGCGCCCGAGGCGATGACGGCGCTTAAGCGCGCCGGACTCCGCATCGTCATGCTGACCGGCGACAGCCGCACCACCGCGAACACGGTTGCAAAGCAACTCGGCATCGACGAGGTCGAGGCCGACCTGCTGCCCGAGCAGAAATCGCAGATCGTGGAGCGGCTGCGCCGCGAGGGCGCGTGGTCGCCATGGCGGGCGACGGCATCAACGACGCGCCGGGTCTCGCCACCGCCGACGTCGGCATTGCGATGGGGACGGGCACCGATGTCGCGATCGAAAGCGCCGGGGTCACGCTGCTCAAGCGCGACCTCAACGGCATCATCAAGACGCGGCGCCTGTCCAAGGCAGTGATGCGCAACATCCGCCAGAACCTGGTGTTCGCCTTCATCTACAACGCAGCCGGCGTGCCGATCGCGGCCGGCGTGCTCTATCCGGCGTTCGGGATCCTGCTTTCGCCGATGATCGGTGCGGCAGCGATGGCGCTGTCATCGGTCAGTGTGATCGCCAATGCGCTGCGGTTGTCGCGCAAACGACTCTGATTTTCACCATCTTCATGCGCGGGCTTGACCCGCGCATCCATCTTTACATGGAAGTGACCCGGCAATTACGAACAAAAGGACCCCCTGCGAGCGCTAAGCGGCGATCGGCGCCGGATCGAGCGGTGCGGTCCAGGCGTCGTAGCCATAGACCCAGGCCGGATCGGTCGCCTCGCGCATCCAGGTGTTCTTCTGCGAGGTGCCCTGGATCTGCGATGTGCGCTCGCGCCGCACGGTCTCGTAGCGCCGGAATGCCGATGGGATGTCGTCCGGCGCGGCTTCGATGCAGCGCGTCAGCAGCACCGCATCTTCCATCGCGGTGGCGGCGCCCTGCGCCATGTATTGCGTCATCGGGTGACCGGCGTCGCCGAGCAGCACCATGCGGCCTTCGCCCCAGTGCGGCAGAGGATCGCGGTCGACGATCGCCCACTTGTGCACACGCGGACAGGCCTCCACCACCCGGCGCACCTGGTCGTGGAATCCGGTGAAGGCATTGCGCAGCGTTTCAAGGTCGCCGGTCGCGGACCAGGATTCCACCGTGAATTCCGGCTCCGGCACGCTGGTGACGAAATACACCTCGTCGCGGTTCGACGTGACGTAATAGGTCACGATGTGGCGGTCCGGCCCCCACCATTTGCAGCACTCGTCGATTTGGTAGCCGCGCAGCAGCGAAGCGGGGAACGTGGTGCGATAGGCGACGCGGCCGGTGAAGTTGGCGCGCTCTTGGCCGCGCCACAGCTCGCGCACGCGCGAATGGATGCCGTCGGCGGCGACGACCGCATCGGCGCGCGCTGTCGAGCCGTCGGCGAAGTGCAGTGCGACGCCGCCGCCGCGCCAGTCCAGATCGGTGAGGGTGCGGCCGAGCGAGATCAGCTCGGCGGGCACGCGCGAGGCCAGCGCCTCGTGCAAGTCGCCGCGATGCATAAGGAGATACGGCGCGCCGTATTTCGCCTCGGCGTCGGCGCCGAGCGGCAGCTCGTATTTCATTGCGCCCGAGTCCCACTCGCGGTTGGTCCAGGAGTGCGGCTGGAACGCGCGGGCGCGGATGCGCTGCTCAAGGCCGATGCCGCGCAGCACCCGCATCGCGTTGGGGCTCATCTGGATGCCGGCGCCGAGCCGCACGAACTGCGGCGCCTGCTCGTAGACGCGCAGCGGAAAGCCGCGCTGGAGCAGCGCGGCGGCGAGCGTCAACCCGCCCATTCCAGCGCCGATGATCGCCACGGATGGCAGCATTCCGCCTCAGTTCCGCTTGGCCTTATCCTTGGCCTCGACCTTCTGCTCGACCTCGGCGCTCAGCCGCTGGTAGTGACCGAGCCCGACCACGATGATAATCGCAGTCAGCAGCAGCGCGGTAGGGTAGAGCAGGGGCTGCAGATCCTCCTGCTGGCTGACGCGGAACACCGTGACCAGCGCTTCGATGAACACCGCGATGGAGATCGTGCAGATGAACTTTGTCAGGCTGCGCCGCGCCTCCGAGGTGAGTTCGCATCTCGCGGCCGCGGATCACCTCCTCCTCGATGAAATACTTGGCGACGTCGAACACCGCGAGCGAGATCACCACATAGCCGATCGCGGCGAGCAGCGCGTTGCTGGCATCCGCCCATGATGAGGTGATGCCGGCGATGACGCCGACCGTGCCGTAGACGATCAGCGCCAGCGACAGCGCCATCAGTACCAGGCTCGCGGTGCCGAACGCGAACCGGGACAGCACATCCATCGCTTTGGTCATTGGGCCTCCTTGGGGCGGCTCGCCGCAGGTCCTAACGCCGTGGGGTGGGGAACGGGTTCCGCGCCAGTGTGTCCGGACCCGAAGTTCGCACGATTGTTGAGGGGAGCCACCTTTGCGAATGTCGGGTGCAAAAGGACACTGGAATCATAGAGTTGCCAGTGTCGCTCTGGTTCGTGCGTACCGGGGCGGGAGTTGAGTGCAATTAAACGCAGGCGCCTTGGGGGAACTCGTAGAAGCGCTGCGGCTTGTTTGGTCAGTTTCCCAGCTGCGATCTGGGAAAAGGAGGAGTTTATGAAAAAGTTCCTGCTGTTGGGCGCTTCAGTGGCGCTGTTGTCATTCGCTGTGATCGAGGAGGCGTCTGCGCAACGCGGCGGTGGGTTCCGCGGCGGTGGAGGCGCAGGCTTCCGCGGCACCCCCATGGGTGGCGGCTTCCGCGGTGGCATGGTTGGCGGCGGCTTCCGCGGCGGCGTGGTTGGCGGCGGTTTTCGCGGCGGCATGGTCCGTGGCGGTTTTCGCAGTGCCGCGATCGGACCCGGCTTCCGCGGCGGCGTCATCGGACCCGGCTTTCGTGGCGCCCGTTGGGCCGGGCCGGGCGTCGGCTGGCGCGGTCGTCCGGCCTTCATCGGCCACCGTGCCGCATGGGCCGGCGGTCCGTGGCGTCACCGTCATGGCTGGCGGCATCGCGGTTGGGGTTGGCCGGTCGCGGCCGGGCTCGGGGTTGGACTGCTCGCCTCAAGCGCCTATTACGACTCGTGCTGGCGCTACGACGGCTGGCAGTGGGTGAACGTCTGCTATGGCCCATGGGGTCAGCCCGGCTACTACACGTACTATTGAGGCGGCGAGACGCCGCGACCTAAAATTCGATTGATGGATCGGGGCGCCGGGACGATCCGGCGCGCCGACCGGCGATTGATGCCGGGACCGCGACACTAGCCTCAAATCACGTTCTGCATGATGCGACCATTCCACAACGACGACGACAAGACGTGAGCTGCAATCAACGTCGCGGTGGCGGGAATGAGCGACACCTGATAAGGCATGACCCGACCGCGCGACGAGATTTTGGTGGCAAAAGTCGCATGCGATCTGATGGATCAGTTTTCAAGTCATTGGTCTCACCAAGCGGGAAGGGTGGCCGAGTGGTTTAAGGCAGCGGTCTTGAAAACCGCCAGAGGGGCAACTCTCTCGTGGGTTCGAATCCCACCCCTTCCGCCAGCCCCCCTGCATTGTCGCCCGACATCCCCGCATCTGGCACCGAGAAATCCCCATTGTTATTGGGTTTGATTTCCACCATTTTCTCCCATCGTCCGCTTGCCTCCACCATCAACCAGCTATAGGACGTGGGTAGCCACGTGGGTTATGGCGGATCGATTTCATGGCTGGGAAGATCAATCGGCTAACGGTCGCCCAAGTCCGCAACGCTAAGGCTGGGATGCACGCGGACGGCGGAGGCCTGTATCTACAGGTCGCGGGCGGTGGCGCTCGCTCTTGGATATTCCGCTACGCAGTGAACGGCTCCGAGCGCTACATGGGGCTTGGCAGTGTCGATACCGTATCGCTTCAGGATGCCCGCGCATCGGCCCAGAGCTGCCGCCAGATTCGATTAAAGGGCCTAGACCCAATCGAGGAGCGCAAGACGAGCCGCACGTCAGCGGTAGCCTCCCGCCCCGAAATGACCTTCCGATCATGTGCAGAGGGGTTGATCGCTGCGAAGGCGCATGGCTGGCGGAACGACAAGCACCGGCAGCAGTGGCAGAATACCCTGGCGACCTATGCCTATCCCGTCATTGGCGACATGGCCGTTCGGGACATCACCGTCGAGCATGTTGTCGAAGTCCTCCAACCGATCTGGACGACCAAGACGGAAACAGCCACCAGGCTGCGATCCCGTATCGAGGCGGTGCTGAGCCGCGCCACCACTCTCAAAACCCGCGAGGGTGACAACCCGGCCCGCTGGCGGGGCAATCTCGACACCCTGCTAGCCAAGCCGAGCGTAGTTCGGAAGGTGACGCATCATGCAGCGCTGCCCTATCCCCAGGTTGGCCAGTTCATCGGCAAGCTGCGGGAGCGTGAGGGCACAGCGGCGAGGGCGCTTGAGTTCCTGATCCTGACCGCAGCCCGTACCGCCGAGGTCGCAGACATGCGGCGTTCCGAGGTTGATCTCGATGAGCGGGTCTGGACCATTCCTCCCCACCGAATGAAGGCTGGCAAAGAGCATCGCGTCCCGTTGTCGTCTCGTGCCGTGGCCATATTGCGCCCGCACATGGAGGGGCTGACCGGCGATCAACTGGTATTCCCCAGCCAGACAGGCCGCTCGTTGACGGACTCGGCTTTCAGGCTGGTGCGCCAGCGCATGGGCTACGACTGCACCACGCACGGCTTCCGGGCGACGTTCAAGACATGGGTAGGGGAGTGCACCAACTTCCCCCGCGAGCTGGCCGAGGCTGCATTGGCGCACGCTATCGGGAACGAGGTGGAGCAGGCGTACATGCGTGGTACGCTGTTCGATAAGCGCAGCAGGCTGATGGATGCCTGGGCGACGTTTTGCGGTCAGCAGCACGGCACCAGCGGAAGGGTTGTCGCGCTTCGGAAGGGCATTTAATCATGCCGGAAGCGGAGACCGTTGATCTCGCTAAGCGTTTATTTGAGCTAGTAAACAGCCCGGAATATGCGGCGCAGGCTCAATCTCAACTTTGACAAATCCGAACTTGGCGGCTCCCTCTTGCTTTCCACCGTTGGGCTTCTTCTCGCTTTCCAGCAGCCCGAATTTCAGCGCCAAAAAAAGAGAGGTAGGAAGTTCAACATCTCGCACGTGGACAGCATGGTTCTTTTTGCCGCGATGGCAGATGCAGAAAAAAACAACCTCAACGAAAAGGAATGCATCAAGAAATACATTCGCCATTACAAAAAGATTGGTCTGCTATCGAACCACGCTGATGCCAAAACCCATAAAATGCGCCTGTTTCGTCATCACGCAGTATTTCGTGACGTAATACTCAATGAAGTAAAGCGAGCAGCAAGGCAGGGGGCGTTGGCCGAGGCTTTATTAGCCCGAATCTGAGCCCGTGCTGATTTGCGGGGCCGCAAGGGCATTGGCGGCATTCACAGCCGGGGCTGTGGGTCTGGGGGAAAGCCCCGGTATTTAATTCCAATCCAATTAAATCCCACTACTTAGATCGTCCAGTTACGTCCACATTGATTTTAGGAAGTGCAGTTGTGCGCTTCGGGACGATGGAGGATCGCGCAATGCAACAGACTTGCTATCGAATTTCGGAGGCGGTGCGGCGCTGCCCTGCGCTTGGCTCACGCTCAAGAGTCTATCAGTTGATTAATCAAGGCGCGATCCAGGCAGTGAAGTCTGGAAAGCTGACATTGATTACCGAGGATGAGCTGCAGCGCTTTGTTGCATCTCTGCCTGCGTGGTCACCCTGGCAGCCAAAGGCAAGGACAGCCGCCTAAACAGCGGAAGGAACAGTCATGCGTGTAACCCACCGAGTTATCGCAACAAACGCCCATTCTGGCCGGGACGAAAAAATTCGCCCGGTCAGCACCAGCCAGAAGGCGGTGAGAACCGGGCGAAAGTTTGAAGGTATCTATAATGAATATTACCGCGAAAGCGTCGTCTGGCAAATACAAAGATTTGCCGGAGGGCGACAACACCGAATATCTCGATAAAGCCGACCAGTCTGGTTTTTTGATCTTTGAACAAAACAAGCCGCGTATTCGCACAAATCTCTTCGACGCGAGCGGCTTGGATAACAGTGACTACCGCAGCAAGGCTTGCAAGCGCACAAGCCAAGATAATCTGACGCCCCACTGGAAACGTGGCGCGACGATAACTGCGAGTGAGGAGATTCTCCTAACTCTACGCGCCAGAGCTGGCGATCAAAAAGCCCGCAACAGATTAATCGAAAGCCACTGGTTCTTATGCGGCAAACTTGCCGCCAAGTATCGGCGCAAACTCCCCTTCGATGATGCGATGAGCGAGGCGATGGCCGCGCTGATATTGGCCGTCGATCGATTTGACCCAGCCAACGGCAGGCTAAAGACCTACGCATGGCAATGGATGCGCGGAGCGATTTTGAAGGCCGAACTGGCGAACTATTCGATAGGTCCGCTGGGCGGGACGAAACAGCAGCATCTCTTTTTCAATCTCAACAAGGAGAAAGCAAAACGCGGCATCAGCTTTGTGGGTGGTGAGGGCGAGGCCGCCTCCATCGGGCGCACCCTATCAACGGACAGATTTAATCTGACGGCCAAGGACGTGCTTCTCGCAGAAGCCCGGGTCGCGCATGGCGGTGACCTTTCGCTGGATGCAGTCATTTATACAGATGATGACGGCAACGACATCACTTCCCACGACTTCTTTGCCGATGACGGTCCTGGGCCAGAAGCCACTCTGATTAATGCCGAGGAACGCGAAGCGCTAGCGTTTGCGCTCGACACCCTCGATGAACGCGAGTTGCGCATCTTCGATGCTCGCGTACTTGCGGAAGAACCGCCAACGCTAGAACTACTCGCTAATGAGTTTGACCTTTCCAGCGAGCGGATACGCCAAATTGAATTGGCGGCGGGAACCAAGGTCAAAGCAGCGGTGCTGGAATATCTGGCCCGCAATAGGATCGACCGCCTCGCCAGCAACCCCGATGCAGCGACAGTCAATGACGGTTTAACCCCGTGGCGCCGCTATCGGATGTTGATCGACAAGAACTTTAGCCCGGAGATGGCGGAATACCACGCTAACGTTCCTCGCGTTCGCCAGAAGCCACAAGACAGACCGCAAAAGACAGTTCTCCAGGCGATTGAGGATGATGCCCGCCATCATCGAAAAAACGCCCATGTCGCGCGGATCGAAGCCCTAAAGGTTGTTGATGTTCTTACGCGGAGCGCCGCATGAGCAACATCTCCCCTGGGGCGAAATACGAAACTCTAACCGCAGCTCTGCGGTGCGCTCGCACCCGCATCCAACTGCTCTTGCTCGAATGCGATGAAGTCGGCTTAGCGCTGAAATATCGCATGGTTTCACCAGAAGTTGCAGTCGGCTGGATGGATGAGATCGGAGCCCTCCAATACGTGAACCCAGAGATTGCGTCGATGCCCGCGAAGGAAGCCGCATGACAAACGAGGAATTAGACGCGCACACGCTGCGTCACGACGAACAGGCCGGGCAGCGAATGCTGCGCGAGGTCTATGACTTTCTCGGTCGCTTTGTGGCCTACCCCAGTGAACATGCGCGTGTTGCACATGCTCTTTGGATCGTTCACGCGCACATGATGGACAGATGGGACATCACGCCCCGTATTGCGTTTCTGTCTGCCGAACCGCAGTCGGGCAAATCTCGTGCGCTCGACGTGACTAAGCTTCTGGTGCCAAGGCCGATGCAGACCGTGAACATGTCGCCCGCGGCGTTATTTCGCTGCGTTCAAAGCGAAGGCGGCGCGCCTACGTTGCTGTTCGACGAGATCGATACCGTTTTCGGTCCCAAGGCAAAGGAAAACGAGGATATTCGCGGCCTGCTTAATGCTGGCTACGAACGGGGCGCAAAGACGTATCGCTGCGTGCTGCGCGGCAATGGTCCTCCGGAGCTGGAAGGCATTGAGGCTTATTGCGCCGTGGCGCTCGCTGGCATTGGCTGGCTGCCGGACACGATCCTTTCCAGATCGGTGATCGTGCGAATGCGAAGGCGTCACCAGGGGGAGCAGGTGGAGAGCTTCCGAAGGCGTCTTGTCTCGAAAGATGCTGGCCGTATTCGGGAGGCAATCGAGACGTGGGCCGCTTCGCAGCCGTCCGAAATCCGGTGGCCAGAGTTGCCAGACCAAATTCAGGATCGCGCTGCGGACATTTGGGAGCCGCTTATCTGGATCGCGGACGCCATCGGGGGCGACTGGACTGCACGCGCTCGCTCTGCCGGTGTTGCGCTTGTTACGGAAGCCACGGACATGGAGGTCAGCCTCGGCATTCGGCTTCTGGCCGATATTCAAACGGTGTTTGGCGATACGGAGCAGATGTCGTCCAAACACATCTTGGACAAACTCTGCGCTCTGGAAGAATCCCCTTGGGGCGACATCAGAGGAAAGCCTTTAGATGAGCGCGGCCTAGCCCGGCGACTTCGACAGTATGACGTGAAGTCCAAAACGATCAGGTTGGGCCTCGGGACCATTAAGGGCTATCAGCGAGCAGACTTCCTGGACGTTTGGCCTCGCTATATCCCTAAACCCCCTGGGAAATGCGTAACAAGCGTAACGGGCGACACAGATTGCAATCACTGCCACAAGCCGGGAGCTGCGGTCATGGCTAGCGTGGACGGGATTGATGCCCCCCTTCATCGGGAATGCATGGACGCCTGGGCGGCAAAACGGGGCGGTGCATTGGCGCAAAGTCAGGTGAGAGGATGAAGTCGTCTATGATGGAAATTATCAAACAAGGAATTGCATGATGGCAAAGGCTGCGAAGAAACCGGACAAGCCCATTCTCGATGTCTCGAAGAACCGCAAAGGCGAGTTGAAAAACCTTGGCGGGTCGATGAGCAACGGCTGGAACCAGGTCATTTGCAACCAGGTCGGTAATTCCCTGACACCGCGAGACGACGAAGAACACCGCGACGAGGCCTGGATTGCCGCTCTGCAGGCCATGAACGGCATTGCGCCGAAGGATGAGCTTGAGGGGATGCTCGCCGCGCAGCTCGTCGCCAGCCACAGCGCCTCGATGGATTGTTACCGGCGAGCCATGAACTCGCAGACGCTTGAGTGGCGGCGGGAACATCTTAACCAGGCGAACAAGCTCTCGCGGACCTACACAACGCTGCTCGAAAGTCTCAACCGACACCGCGGCAAGGGACAGCAAAAGGTCACGGTCGAGCCGTCAATCGCCACGCTGGCTTGCGTGAGCAGGCCCATCGTGCGGCAGAGTGCGACAAATCGGGCGCGGACCTGCCGGATCGCGCGACCGTTGTCCTTGCGGAAGTCGGCAATCGTCTTGTGATCGGGAGCGAGCCGGCCCACCAGCCACATAACCTCAACGTTACGCCCGGCCTCCCGCTCAAGCCGACGGCTCGACTGCACCCGGTTGAGATAGCCGTAGATGTAGAGCTTCAGCAGTACCGACGGATGATACGAAGGACGGCCGGTGACCTCGGGGGCGACCCCGCTAAATCCAAGCTCAGCCAGTTCGAGTTCGTCAACAAAAACGTCGATGACGCGAACCGGGTTGTCCTCAATGATCCAGTCTTCCAGTGATTTAGGAAACAGCGTCCTCTGACCGCGATCCGCTCCCTCAACGAAACGCCTCATCCGATCCTCCCGAAAATCGCGTGAGAATCATACCGCCAGAATCATTCGAAGCAGGACGTTTTTACACAGCCTGGGTCATTAGGCGACATGGCGGCCTGTCTTGTCGATGTCCGCTCTTCCCCCAATAACGGAGAGTACGTTGTGGCCTATTCGAAAGCCGACTGTTTTCTTGCCCGATGCGGAAGCACAAATGGCATGCCCGGAGGAGGCATCCGCAACACCGCGTCGGCAACCTCGAACACCTCGCGAGCGATTTCGTCGGTGATAGTGTTGGCAGGGGTGTCGTCGGCGACGGTGCGGCCTTGTTGGAGCACGATAATCCGTTTGGCCAGCCGCGCCGCGAGATTCAAATCGTGCAACACTGCAATCACCGCCACACCGTCGTCACAGCGGCGGCCGATGGCTGCGACAAGATCGAGCTGGTGGCGCAAATCGAGGCTTGCGGTCGGCTCGTCCAGAAGCAATACGCCCGGGCCGTGTGCCGCCATACCGCACGTCAGTTGCACCATGACACGCGCGAAATGCGCACGCTGCTGCTCGCCGCCCGACAGCGTTCCGATGATGCGGTCTTGAAAGCCCTCCAGGTCCACCTCCGCCAGAGCGCTGTCTACTAGCGCGTTGACGGCGGCGCCGCGAACTTCGCCGCCGCCCATCTGCACGATCTCACGGACCGAGAATGGGAACGTTACGACCGGGGACTGCGACAGCACGGCCCTGTGCAACGCCAAGGCCCGCGCACCGTAGAAGCGCGGCGCACGCCCCTTCAGACGGATTTCGCCTTCGCTGCAGGCCATCTCGCCTGCCAGTATGCGCAGCAACGTCGACTTGCCAGCGCCATTGGGCCCGACCAGCGCCACCGCTTCGCCAGGGGCGATCGAGAGCGATACGTCGCTGAGCAACGCTTTGCCGTCGATTCGAAAGTAAACATTCGAAGCCTTGAGCACCGCGCTCATAATCCGACCAGCGTCCGTTGGCGTATCAGCACGCCGAGGAAGAACGGTGCGCCCACCAGCGCGGTTAGGATACCGATCGGGACTTCGGCCGGAGCCGCCAGCGTGCGCGCGCAGGTGTCAGCAACCAGCAGTAGGATTGCGCCCAGACAGATCGAGGCCGGTAATAGCACGCTGTGCCGTGGCCCGATCAGTATGCGGAGCAGGTGTGGCATAACGATGCCGACGAACCCGATGACACCGGCAAACGACACCGCCGCTCCGGTCATCGCCGAAACCAGGACGATGGAGCAGCGCTTGAGCCGCTCGACCTCGACGCCCATGTGGAATGCCTCGGCTTCGCCGAGGACCAGCCTGTCGAGGCCGTGTGCGATGAACGGGATGGCGAGAAGCATCGCCGCGGCAAACGGTGCGATGGCCGCTGCCTTCGGCCAGGTTGCGCCGCCGATCGAGCCCAGCAGCCAGAAGGTGATGTCGCGCAATTGCCGGTCGTCCGCCATGAACACCAGGAGGCCGATGCCGGCATTGGCCAACGCCGCGATCGCCAGGCCGCCGAGCAGAAAGATCGCGATCGAGGTGCGGTTCTCCCGTGTGGCGATGTGGTAGAGAATGAGGGTCGCGGCTAGCGACCCGACGAACGCGGCGAGCGGCAGCAACTCGAACGGTAAGGCCGCGCCGGAACCCGCCAGCATGCGGTCGCCGGTCACGATTGTCGCGGCGGCCGCCAGCGCCCCGCCGCTGGAGACGCCAAACAGCGCCGGGTCGGCCAGGGGATTGCGGAACAGACCCTGCATGATGGTCCCGCTGGCCGCCAGGAGTCCGCCGATCATGACGGTGAGCACGATGCGTGGCAGTCGGATCGACCACAGCACGAGCTGGTCGCGGGCAAGCGTCGCCGCGTCGCTGTCGCTGACGGCGAAACCAAGCGCGGCAGGAACCCGACGCACGGGAATTCCAGCGGCGCCGATCGTGACGGCGATCACGGTCACGATCGCAAGCAGCAACAGCAACGCAACGGTCACCACGATGGCTGCCGTCCTTGACCGCCACCACGCGAGGCCGGACGGCGCCACGGCCGGCAGAGTCGAAGCCATTGTCATTGAGGGCAGAACTCGTTCAACGGTTTGGCTTGTTCCGACGGCAGTGTATCCGTGCTCAAGCCGGAATAGAGCTGTCCGGCGAGGTCTCGCGCGGCGCGCGCAGTGCGGGGGCCGAAACCGAGCAAATAGAGCCCGTCCATCATGACGAATGCATTGGCGGCCGCCGCGGGCGAAACGCTCAGTGCCGGATGCTTGAACACCTCTTCCGCCGTTAGGTTCTCGGCACTACTGCGCCTCATTACCAGTACGGCGTCGGGCCGTGCGGCGACCGCAGCCTCATCGTTGATCTGCTTGTAGCCCTCGTACTCTTTGATGGCGTTGACCGCGCCAGCCAGCTTGATGATGCCGTCCGCGGCGGTGTTGCGGCCGGCGACCATGGCGCGGCCGTTGACGAAAGACAGAATGAACATCACGCGCACCGCCTTGCGGATTGTTGCACGCAGTGTCTGCAGTGCAGCTAGGTCGGCCCGCAGTGCTGCGGAAAGGCATTCGCCGCGCGCATCGGCGTCGGCGGCCTGTGAGATGATACGGATTTTCTCTAGGATGCCTTCGCCGGTAAAATCGTCTGGCACTGTGACCAGAGGCACACCGGCAGCGTGGAGAACCGACATGGTTTCCTTCGGGCCGGCGCCGGCAATCGACAAGATCAGAGACGGCGCCAGACCGAGTACGCCCTCCGGCGAGAGCTGACGCATGTAGCCGACGTTCTTCTTTTCCGTCAGCGCCTGCTGTGGATACTGGCTGGTCGAATCGACCGCGGCGACCTTCTTTTCGAGGCCAAGCGCATAAAGGATTTCAGTGACCGCACCGCCGACCGAGACGATCCGGCTCGTGTCCTTAACGACGATCGTACGGCCGGTTCCATCGCGCACGGTATGCGCTTGCGCGGGGAGATTGCCCGCGGACAGCAGGAGAACGGCACCAAAAAAAACGAGCCAACGCCAGGAAGCGCCGAACGGATCGGTCATGATGCGCAATTCACTTGGTCAAGATCAGCTTGTTTTGCGAGGTCAGGCGCAGGCGGTAGATTTCCGCACCGTGCGCGATGGTGATCTCGCGGGTCGAAGTGAACAGGTCGCTGCTTTCGATGCGGTTATCGGTGAGCGCGATGCTGCGTGCAGCGGCGGCAGTTGCAGCCTTCGAGATATTGGCATTTGCATCGGGCTTGTCGGACGCAGCGGTCATGTTAGGCCGCACACTAACGAAGCCGGTCCTGCTTGTAAGCGCCTTTAGTCTGGAACGTATTCAAGCTGAGCATCTACATTAGAAACGTTTTGATGTTTAACCGCGTGTGCAGCAGCGCTTGGTTAGAGATGCTTGAAACTTTGGATATCTGCCCTTGACCGGCGGCGATTGCTGAATGATGAATTTCTAACCGTGACGCCAACGTGCGCGCGGAGCAAGCCAGCAAGCCGTCGCGTCCGCGCGTTCGCCCGCCAGCCCGCAAGAAACTTCAAAAACTTTGGGTGCGGTGGGGACTGTCATGAACCGTTTTAATGGCTTGCTCGTTGGCGTGTCGTCGATTGCATTGTTTGCCAGCGGAGTGCTAACGCCGGCGGACGCGCAAACGTCAATCGCGCTCGACCCGATTACGATCGTCGCGACCAAGACGCCGGAAACCACGACCCAGGCGCTTGCGGCAGTCAGCTCCATTCGTCAGGAGCAGATCAAACAATTCATGCCGAGCAAGATGTCGACCATCTTCTCAAGCATGCCGGGCGTGTGGTTCCAGGAGCGCGGCGACGACCAAGGCTCTGCGATCAACATCCGTGGCTTGCAGGACTTTGGCCGCGTCGCAGTGCTGATCGACGGCGCGCGGCAGAATTTTCAACGAACGGGCCACAATGCCGACGGCTTGTTCTATTTCGAGCCCGAGCTGCTGGCGGCGGCCGACGTGGCGCGCGGCCCGGTTGCGAACATCTACGGTTCGGGAGCTATCGGCGGCGTGGTTTCGATGCGCACGAAGGATGTCGATGACATTCTCGCGCCCGGCCAGCGCGCCGGCGTGCTCACCCACGGTGAGGTCGGAACCAACACCAGCCGCGGTTTGGGATCGGCGTTCGCGGCGGCCCGTCTCACGCCAAACGTCGATGCGATGATCGGCGGCACCTGGCGCAAGAACAAGGACTACGACGACGGCTCAGGCATTGCGGTGCTCAACAGCGGGTTCGAGACCCACACGGGGATCGGCAAGCTGACGATGCGGCCGGCGCTTGGGCACGAGATCAAGCTCGGTGGCACTTTCTACGAAACCGAATTCAAAAACGGCACGCCGAACGCCACGCGAACCGCGACTGTCTACGCGACCCGGGTTGAGAACGACATCGCGTCGGCGCGCTACAAGTACAGCCGTCCGGAGGACCGAATTTTCGACTTCGACGGCAACGTCTATTGGACCCAGACCGACACCAAGCAGGTCAAGGTCGAGGGTACCAACAGCGCCATCAGCGGCCTGCTTGGCAGCGTGCGAACCTTCGCGATCGAGACGACCGGCACGGACATCAACAACACCAGCCGTTTCGACACCGGGCCGCTGCGCCATGCCGCGACTTATGGCGGCGATTGGTTCCGCGACCGCGTCAACGTCACGGATCCAAGCGGCACCGGCGACCTGTTCACGCCGAACGGTGAGCGGTCTGTCGGTGGCGGATTCTTCCAGCTGCGGAGCAATTACTCGACGTGGTTCGAGTCGATCCTTGCCGCGCGTTATGATCAGTACGAACTCAGCGGTGCAGGAACGTCCACCAGCGGGGACCGAGTTTCTCCCAAAGCCACGGTCGGCATCACGCCGGTGCAGTGGTTCACCTTCTATGGCACCTACGCCGAGGGTTATCGCGCGCCGGCGATTACCGAAGCGTTTGTGACCGGCCAGCATCCGTTCGCCGGCCCGGGCTCGAATTTCATCTTCCTGTCGAACCCGCAGCTGATGCCTGAAGTCGGCAAGACGATCGAGGGCGGCATCAACATCCGCGCCAACAACCTGGCGGTGGCCGGCGACACGCTTCGCATCAAGGCGAACGTTTATCGGAACAACGTGGACGACTTCATCGAGATGACGACGGTGCCGTTCCGCCGGGCGGGAATTGGCGGCTTGGTCTGCCCGGTGCCGATTGCGGGTTGCCTGCAGTACCAGAACATCGCGGGCGCTATTCTCCATGGCACTGAATTCGAAGGAGCCTACGATGCAGGCTGGATCTTCACCTCGCTGGTGCACAGCTACACCGAAGGCGAGAATCGCCAGACCTTCGGACCGCTCCTGAAAATTCCGCCGCAGAAGGTGGTCGGCACTCTCGGCGGCCGGGCACTGGATCGCAAGATTACCGCGCTGGTTCGCTGGACGTGGGTTGACGCCAAGCCGCTGTCGGAAATTCCTGCCGGCACTACGGCCATCCTGCCGACCAGCGCCTACAATCTGCTGGATCTCTACGCGTCGTTTAATCCGAACCCGGATGTGCAGTGGGAGTTCGGAATCGATAACATCGTGGACAAGAAATATGCACGCTACCTGGATATGACGACGACAGGCGCGACGGCGACCAATTCGTTCAGCCCTGGGCGCGTGGTTAAGGGTGGCGTGAGAGTGTTCTTCGGCAACTCGTTCTACAAAGCGGTCTCGGCGGTTCCGAGGTCCTAACGGCGTCGTCATCGCCGGAAGAGTGCGCGGGCGTGCACGCGTGTGGTACGGCCGTGCTTATGCTTTTTTCGATCTCAGGGAGTGTGAATCATGTTTATCGCAATGAATCGGTTTCAAGTGGTAAAAGGGAGGGAAGCGGACTTTGAAAACGTCTGGAGCACCCGCGAATCCTATCTCGACCGGATGCAGGGGTTTGTGGAATTCCAACTGCTCAAGGGCCCAGAACTTGAGGACCACACATTGTACGCCTCGCACACCGTGTGGCAGAGCAAGGCAGCGTTCGAGGCTTGGACCACGTCGGAAGAGTTCCGCGCGGCGCACGCCCGTGCGGGTAACACTAGCTCAAGCGCGCCGATGTACTTGGTGCATCCCAAGTTCGAGGGGTTTGAGGTCAAGCTGAGTCAATCAGCCAAGAAAGCGGTCGCCTAGCATGGCGAGCGTCGACCAATTGGTCGCTGTCGATCTCGCTGGCGTGATGGCGGCCGATCCGGGCGCGCTTTTCGAGGATGTCGCCAAAAAATATGGCGTAACACTACGGCAGACCGTCGGCGCTTTGCCGCCGGAGATGCGTCGCTTCGTACTTGGTAGCGCGTTTGCCGATGTGCTTGCAGATGTTGCCGGCTGGGGAGGTGTGACTTTGATCATTCACACCGATGATGGAGTGATGGAGTTCAGCGGGCCTGTGCGTGCCGGTAGCGTTTCGCGCGGCTACTACAACATTCCGGGGCCAGACGGCTTCCACGGCCACTTGCGACATGAGCGATGTTCGGAGATAGGATTTGTCGAAAGGCCGTTCTTTGGCCGCCCCCAGGCGTCCATTCTGTTCTTCAACGTGGATGGCGGTATCATGTTCAAGGTGTTCGTCGCGCGCGATGAAAAGCGGGAACTGTTGCCGGATCAATTGGCAAAGTTTCGGGTTCTTGCCGACCGGTTCGCCTCCCGCTAGTTGCGAGGGTCCCCAAAAGCGCCTGACTAAATTGAGTTGTGCAAGCGCAGTAGTACAACGGGAGAAAATGCCGGATGTCCGTTATTAGCGACCATTCGCACCGCAGCAAATTTCACCGCCTATTCGATCACCTCGTCGGCCAGGGCGAGCAGCTTATCAGGAACTTGCAGGCGAAGCGCCTTCGCGACGCCGAGATTGATGACCAGTTCGAACTTGGTCGGCTGCACTACCGGAAGGTCGGCAGGTTTCTCACCTTTGAGGATACGGCCCGCGTACACGCCGATCTGGCGATAGGCGTCGGCCAGGTGCGTTCCGTAACTGATGAGTTCCCCGGCTGCAGCAAACTCGCGCCGATCGTAGATCGTGGGAAGGACATGGCGTGCCGCCAGTGCAATGATTTGATTGCGCCGCCCGAAGAGGTAGGGATCGGTACTGACGATGAGCGCGCCGGCTCGCTGGTCAACGAGCGCGGCAAAAGCGGCAGCCATGTCATGCTGCCTACCGGCATTCACGATAATGAGTTGTTGGCCGATGACCTGCGCCGCGGCCTGCACTTCGCGCAAGTAATCCCCGGCTTCCCCGACAGACTGCGGGTTCATGAGATAGCCGATCGGCGCGCCCGCTGGCGCCAATTGCAGGACAATCTCCAGCCGCTTTGCCACCAGGGGGCCGGTCAATAAGGCCAGGCCCGTGGCATTGCCGCCCGGCCGGTTGAAGCTCGCCACCAAGCCGGCGTTGACCGGATCGCTCTGGCTCAGAAACACGATAGGAATCGTGCGACTTGCGGCCATGGCCGCGGGTGACGAGCTGCCACCGGTCGTTACAATGACCGCCACCCGACGCTGAACCAGATCGGCCGCAAGGCCCGGCAACCGGTCGAGTTGCCCATCTGCCCATCGAGAGTTCTATCCCAACGGTCTCGCCCTCAACGTAACCGGTTTCCTTGAGACCCTGCCGAAACGCGGCCAGGAGTCCCGCGTACGCATCTCGCGATCCCGCGCTGATCACGCCAATAACCGGCAGCGTCGCCTGCTGCGCACGCGCCACCGGCGTCACAGCCGCACCAGCTATGCTCGCAATGAAATCGCGCCGCCTCATGCCCGTGTCTCACTTCGGAGGGCAGCATGGTAACGGCTGAGGTACGTAGTCTGGAAGAGGCCGGACATGTCCGTTTTGGGTCCAGGCTGTGTAAAAACGTCCTGCTTCGAATGATTCTGGCGGTATGATTCTCACGCGATTTTCGGGAGGATCGGATGAGGCGTTTCGTTGAGGGAGCGGATCGCGGTCAGAGGACGCTGTTTCCTGAATCACTGGAAGACTGGATCATTGAGGACAACCCGGTTCGCGTCATCGACGTTTTTGCGAAGCTCGTCTGCTCGTTGCGGGAGCGCGACGCGACCGGTGGTAACCCGGTAGGAGAGCCGAAAATTTCCAGTTCGCGTCCCGGAACTCGGCAGCAGACGATTTTGTCGGGACCACGTTGGTGCGAAGATCACGACGGGTCAACCAAAGCCGCCGTCACCAGCGAAGTAGGAGATCCATTAATGATCCGCTTGTTGTTCGGACTGGCGGTCGTCATTTGGTTCTTTGGGGCGAGCCCGCGCGCGGCGGCACAGACGTTGAGTGCCGAGACAGGTGGAGTGGTCATCGGCCGCGATGCTGAGAAATTCCACGATTAATATTGGGATTCCCCCGGAGGAACTCACGGCACTCAACAAACTATACGGCGACCTGTCCGAGACGCAAAAGAAACTGATTGCTGAGCTGGAACAGAAACTCGCCCTCAATCAGCGGCAAGTCCAGGCTGCGCTCACGATCCTGGGTGAGGCGAACATTCCGCCTGAGCATCTTGGGTCCAAGCTGGTTGAAGTGGCGGAGCGGTTCAAGGATCTTCGCGCAACAGCATCGCCGCAGACGGGCGACGATCCAAAAATCGCTGCACTCAAGATTGACGACGAGGAAGGCGATCGATGCAGGCAAGCTCGCGGAAGCGGACGCGTCTTCTGGCGCGTATCGAGGCAGAGCAGAGGCGCTCTCTCGACCGCCTTGCTGTCAATGCCGCCGCGACGCTGGCGCAGCGCGGCGAGATCGCTCTGACCCGTTTGCGCTATGCCGAAGCCGCCAAGCACTTCGCCGACGCGGCCGCGGTGTTTCCGCCGGGGAGTTCCCATGAAACGGAGCGAATGCGCTACCTCGTATCGGGAGGCGCAGGCTCACTATCAGCAGGGAGACGAATTCGGCGACAACGACGCGCTGCAAACCGCGATCGCGCGGAACAAGCGCTTGATTGAACTCAGCCCCCGCGCGCGCGTGCCGCTCGACTGGGCCCAGACGCAGATGAACCTCGGCATCGCGCTCTCGAGACTCGGCGAGCGCGAGAGCGGGACGACACGGCTGGAGGAGGCGGTCGCGGCCTACCGGGCGGCGCTGGAGGAAAACACTCGCGCGCGCGTGCCGCTCGAATGGGCCAGGACGCAGATGAACCTCGGTATCGCGCTCTCGACACTCGGCGACGCGCGAGAGCGGGACGACACGGCTGGAGGAGGCGGTCGCGGCCTATCCGGGCGGCGCTGGAAGAACACACTCGCGCGCGCGTGCCGCTCGACTGGGCCCGGACGCAGGTGAACCTCGGCAACGCGCTCCGGACACTCGGCGACGCGCGAGAGCGGGACGACGCGGCTGGAGGAGGCGGTCGCGGCCTACCGGGCGGCGCTGGAAGAACACACGCGCGCGCGCGTGCCGCTCGATTGGGCCATGACGCAGATGAACCTCGGCGTCGCGCTCATGACACTCGGCGAGCGCGAGAGCGGAACGACACGGCTGGAGGAGGCGGTCGCTGCCTATCGGGCGGCGCTGGAGGAAAGCACTCGCGCGCGCGTGCCGCTCCAATGGGCCATGACGCAGGTGAACCTCGGCAACGCGCTCTCGGACACTCGGCGAGCGCGAGAGCGGAACGACACGGCTGGAGGAGGCGGTCGCGGCCTATCGGGCGGCGCTGGAAGAACGCACGCGCGCGCGCGTGCCGCTCGACTGGGCCATGACGCAGATGAACCTCGGCATCGCGCTCGTGACACTCGGCGAGCGCGAGAGCGGGACGACACGGCTGGAGGAGGCGGTCGCGGCCTATCGGGCGGCGCTGGAGGAACGCACTCGCGCGCGCGTGCCGCTCGAATGGGCCAGGACGCAGGCAGAACCTCGGCAACGCGCTCCGGGCACTCGGCGAGCGCGAGAGCGGGACGACACGGCTGGAGGAGGCGGTCGCGGCCTATCGGGCGGCGCTGGAGGAAATCACGCGCGCGCGCGTGCCGTTCGACTGGGCCCTGACGCAGAAGAACCTCGGCGTCGCGCTCCGTGCACTCGGGGAGCGGGAGACCGGGACGACACGGCTGGAGGAGGCGGTCGTTGCCTATCGGGCGGCGCTGGAGGAACTCACCCCTGATCACGCCCCGCGACAGCATGAAGACGCGAAGCGTAATCTCGCAAGAACACTGACCGAGATACAACGTCGCAGAAACTAGGTTCCGGCAAGAAGCGCGAGCTTATACTCCGGCTCTCTTGCTGCGTTGAACCGCGTTCTAGTGTCGGCCCGGCCAATAATCAGCTTGCGGCAATATTCTGCGACCGGTGATCGAATAAGGCGCGCGATGTCCGCTTTTGATGCTGTGGACGGCTCCTCCACCCGGCACGTGAGTGCCATGGATGTGGGCGCTGTTAAGGCTCCCACGATTGAGAGGAGCTCCCCATGCAGACAGTCACGACAATCGGTCTCGACATCGCCAAGTCAGTCTTCCAGGTCCACGGCGTTGATGCCGCCGACCAGGTGGTTATCCGCCGCCAGTTGAAGCGTCGCGCCGTCCTGGCGTTCTTCCAGAAGCTGTCACCATGTCTGGTTGGCATCGAGGCCTGCGCCTCGTCGCACTACTGGTCGCGCGAGCTCCAGGCACTCGGCCATACCGTGCGGCTGATGCCGCCGGCTTACGTGAAGCCCTACGTCAAACGGCAGAAGAACGACATGGCTGACGCTGAGGCGATTTGCGAAGCCGTCACCAGAGCCAACATGCGGTTCGTACCAACCAAGACGCCTGAGCAGCAGAGTTGCCTGATGCTTCACCGCACACGCCATCTATTCATCCGCCAGCAGACTGCCGTGATTAATTCGATCCGGGCTCACCTTGCCGAGTTGGGCATTGTTGCTCCAGTCGGGCGCAAAGGGGTCACGGAGCTTCTGCATGTTGTTGCCGACCCGAGCGACAAACGGGTGCCGGAGGTTGCCCGCGCGTGCCTTGCCGCGCTCGGCACTCAACTGCTCAGCCTCAAGGAGCAGATTGGGGAGTTCGACCGGATGATCATGGCTTGGCATCGGTCCGACGAGACGAGCAAACGGCTTCGTTACATTCCTGGGGTTGGTCCGATGCTGGCAACCGCCCTGGTTGCGAGTGTTGCCGACCCCAAGACCTTCCGATCCGGTCGCAATTTCTCGGCCTGGATCGGGCTCGTGCCGAAACAGCATTCGAGTGGGGGCAAGGACAGGCTCGGCAGTATCAGCAAAAAGGGTGACCGCTATCTGCGCGGCCTGTTCGTGGCCGGCGCGCTCGCGGTCATCCGCTATGCCAAGATCCACGGCACCAAGCATCGGCCCTGGCTCACGGCACTGCTGGCTCGAAAGCCAACCAAGGTTGCGGCCATCGCGCTTGCCAACAAGCTCGCGCGGATGGCCTGGGCCATGATGGCGAGGGGTGAGCGCTACAGGAATCCCGTCGCGTTGGCGGCGTAACGAGATCGCGCCGGACACCCGGCGTGATGTGAAGGTTGGGAGGGGCGAACAGCACGTAATGCAGAGCCGGTCGATCCGGCGGTCAGGACAACCCACATGTGCCATCGCATTGTTATCGAATGCGTGCTTTTGACCGGGACCTGATCCGCGGAGGGCATTATGGCCAGCGGTCATGTGAACCGCATCTAAAGGCCGAACACATGGCTGCACCGACCAATGCTGTAAAACGTGAAGAAAGCTCTTGCCAACTCGGAGCCGTCCACACATGGCACAAAGCGGACATCGGCGATGGTCGGTTCGATGTCCGCTTCTCTAATCGGCCGTCTGGGGTCAAGCACTTTCAGGCTATCCACCACTGCAGTGTCGATGTCGCTCACGGGCTCGCGCTTCTCTTCGGAATCGGCACCAAGGCCCTTCCATCATGGGATCCGAGGACGAGGTGGAACAATCTTTCGGTCGGCCTTGCCGTCAGACAGACGGCAGGTCCAAGCGGACATGCGAACTCACCTCATCCATCGTCCCGCGAGGGACATCTTTCCACCGCAGGGTGGAGCTCGAGTGTCCTCCTATCGGATCTGATCTTTCACGGTTTTATGCTGCTGGCTTGTTCTCGGGTCCAGCGGAACTCGGTGCCGTCCACCCAGATGCGGTGCATGATCACGGCCAGCCGGCGGGCCAGCGCCACGATTGCCTTCTTCATGCCGCGACGCCTGGCGATCTGCATCGCCCAGGCCTTGAGCCAGGACCATTTCTTGGAACGCATCATGGCCTGAGCTGCTTCGTAGAGCATCGTCCGCATCATCTCGTCTCCACAGCGCGATATTCTGCCGTCCCAATCGACCTCGCCCGATTGATACTTGGCGCACGTCAGTCCAAAC
>CAWFCM010000003.1:0-23003 GCA_963814215.1 uncultured Alphaproteobacteria bacterium
CCCTGTTCGTTGATACGTCGAATAATCTTGAAATTCTCCTGAACAAGAATCGGTGCAAGCCCCAATGACGGCTCGTCGATGAGAAGCAGCTTCGGATTCCGCATCAGGCCGCGCCCGATCGATACCATAGCCTGCTCGCCGCCTGACATGGTCCCGGCGAGTTGTTTACGCCGCTCCGCGAGGCGCGGGAACGTCGTGTACACGTTCGCCATGCGCTCGGCGACCACCGCCTCCGAGGTCTCCTGATAGGCACCAATGCGTAGGTTCTCCTCGACCGTGAATTTCGAGAACACGCGCCGCCCTTCCGGGATGCAAGCGACGCCGGCCGCAATCACACGGTGGGTCGGCAGGTCCGTGAGATCGACGCCACCAAAGCGGATTGTGCCCTTGTTCGGCGGCGTCAGGCCCAGAAATCGAGCGGACCAATGTGGTCTTGCCGGAGCCGTTGGAGCCAAGCAGGCAGGTGATCTTGCCCGATGCCGCCGTAAGCGAAACGTTCTCCAGCACGTTTGCCTTGTCATAGGCGGTACTAACGTCCTCGATAACCAGCGCATTGGTGTTGCTGTCTGTCATTGCAAACCCAAATACGCTTCCTGCACCTGCCGGTCGGCGGCAATCTTGGCGAAGGTGCCAGCGGAAATCTTGCGTCCGAAATTGAGCACCACACAACGGTCGGTGATGCGCTCGATCACGCCCATCTCGTGCTCGACGATCACGATGGTAAGGCCTTCGATGCGGGTTCGCACATCGAGGATATCCTTCATCAGATGGGCAGTTTCCTCGTGAGTCATGCCGGCGGACGGCTCGTCCAACAACAGGAGCTTGGGGCGGCTGACCAAAGCTCGGCAGATCTCGATGCGGCGCCGGTCGATCATCGGTAGCCCGGTGACCGGTTCCATCATCCGCTGCGCCAGCGGCGGATTGAAGACCGCAACGAGCGATTGCGCCTCAGCGTAGCTCGCCTCGAACTCGGCCTTAAAAGCGCGGCGGTTCATTAGGTTGAACCACAGGCGCTGGGTTAGGCGCTTGTGATTTCCGATCATGATGTTGTCGAATATCGACAACGGCAGCGACAACCGAGAGCGCTGGAACGTGCGCGATATGCCCGCGTGGTAGATTTCCTGGGGGGAAGCGTGAGTGATGTCGCTTCCGTCAAATGACACGGTGCCGGCGTTGGCGGCGTAAAGACCGGTGATGACATTGAAGAATGTGGTCTTGCCCGAGCCGTTCGGACCGATCAGGCCCAGGATTTCGCCCTGCGCCACGTTGAGATCAAGCTGATCAATCGCGACGACACCACCGAATCGCCGGGTCAGGCCCTTTGCCGAAAGTACGGCGTCGTATCGCAGGGGCTTTGTGGTCATGACCGCCATTCGGAGAAGTAGCGGCGCACCGGACGCGGTAGCAGCCCCTCGGGCCGGAACAGCAACACGATCATGACCAACGCCGCATACAGCATGAAGCGGTATTCCTGAATCACTTGCAGCTTTTCCGGAACGATCACCACGAGAACAGTCGCAAGCACCACGCCCCAGGGGTTGCCGATTCCGCCGAGCAGCAGGATGGACACCAGAATAAGCGAATCGGCAAACGTATAGTTGTTGGGCTGCACGAATCCCCCGACCATACCGAACAACGCGCCGGCCGTGCCGATGAGAAAATTGCCGAGCAGGAAGGCGGTGACCTTCCAACGTACAATGTTGAGGCCGAAGCAGCTCGCCGCGGTTTCGTCGAGCCGCAACGCATCGAGATTAAGTCCGATCCACGAGCGCTCGACCCGCCGCACCAGCAGGAAAGCAACGATCAGAATCATCAGGCTCAAGAGGAAATAGCTGACGTAAAAAGACAGCTGGATGCCGGCGAACTCGATATTGTTATTGAATGACCAACCGAAGATGTTCATGCCGCGAACCTGAAGACCTTGAGGGCCGCCGAGAATGTCGTTGACCTCCAAGAATGTCTTGAGCAGCAACGCAAACGCGATGGTGACGACCGCGGCATAGTGGCCGCGCGTGCGCAACACAGGCAACAGCAGCAACGAGCCGATCATGGCTGCCATGGCGCCGCCGGTCAGCAGCACTAGCAGATGTGGCACGGCCGTGTGCTGGTTGAGCACCGCCGCGGTATAGGCGCCAATGCCGAAGAACGACGCTCCGGCGAAATTGAGCACGCCAGCGTAGCCAAACTGGATGTTCAGCCCCAGCGTAGCGACGGTGTAAAGCACTACCGTGCAAAGCATCAGCAGAACGAAATGGTCCTCGTGGAACACTGCGGCGACCACGAGTGCGGCGACCACGGTGAACGGGCCAAGAGCATCTTCGCGCGCGGTAAAGCTGCGCGCGACCGGCGTGAAATAGCCGAGCCAATTCGTGGCGACCACGGCCACCATACCGAAGACCAGCAGCGTGATGACCGCCTTCTGGTTTTCCACGCGCAGCAGGACGATCAGAAATGCCGTCGCTAAGACCACGGCCGCGGCGCCCGGCAGAATCGATGGCTTTTTATCAAGGCCCGCAAGCGCCACGTCACACCCGCTCGCTCAGCTTCTCCGGGATGAGCCCGGTGGGCCGCCACGCCATCAGCGCAATCACCACGGCGAAGGCAAAAACGTCCTTGTAGGCGCTGGCGAACGGCAGCGCGACCGCGCCGATGGTCTGCAGCGCGGCAAACAGGAAACCGCCAAGGATTGCACCATAAATGCTGCCGAGGCCCCCGATGATGGCGGCGCTAAATCCCACTACGCCGAGATAAAGGCCGATGCCGAAATTGATCTCGTTGTAATAAAGGCCATTCATAACTCCCGCGAACGCCGCCAGGGCCGAGCCGATGGCAAACGTGATGAGCACGACGGCGTTGAAGTTTACGCCCATGGTTCTCGCGGTTTCCTCGTCCTGCGCCACGGCGCGAATCGCGAGACCGAGCTTGGTTCGGTTGAGCAGAAATTGCAGGCCGACGATGACGAGCGCACCGGCCGCCAGCAGAATGGCGTTATCGAGCCGCAGATTTAGGTTGCCGATATTGATGGAATCGGACGGCAGCAGGCGCGGAAACGGCTTTGGATTCGCGCCATCGGGATAAAACAGGCGGACGGCTTCACGCAGCACGGTGCCGAGCATCAGTGTGATCAGAAGCGTATTGAGCGCCGGCGCGGTGCGCAGCGGCAGCACAAACAGTTTTGCTGTCACCGCACCCAACGCAGCAATGGTGCCGATTGCGACCAGAAGAATCACAAGGAGCTGCGCAGCATCGGAGGTGACACCGATGCTGCGCATCCCGATGAAGGCGGCCAGCGCCGTGAACGCGCCGACCGTAAGCACATCGCCATGCGAAAATTTGATGACGTCAAGCACACCGAAGAACAGCGTGAAGCCCACCGCCACCAGCGCGTACATCATGCCGAGCATTAGCCCGTTCATGGTGTGCTGGGCGATCAGCCCCGGATCCATACCGTGAACCTCGCCTGTCTCGACAGATTGAACGCAAGAAGGGGGCTCAAGGCCTCCCCCGCTTACACCACGCTACTTCTGGCCAGGCAGCTTCCGCTTGCCAGACGCGTATTCACTGTCTTCCCAGACCACCCACTTACCGTCCTGGACGACAAAAGCGGTGATGATGGCAACCGTGTTCTGGCCGTGATCGTCGAAGGTGATCTTGCCGATAATCGAGTTCGAGATCCTTCACCTTGTTGAGCGCGGCCTGCACCGCTTTACGATTGGGGCCGTGCTGCTCGACGGTGTCGAGGATCAGGTTCATCGCGGCAAAGGCGAAGGCGCCGTAGGCTTCCGGCGGGTTGGAGTAGTTCTGAGCGTTATATTTTTCAAGGAAGAACTTGCCGCCCGGTAGACGCTCAGTGGGCGCGCCCTCGATGAAGGACAGCGAGCCTTCCGCCAGCTTGCCAAGGCCTTCTATATAGGCGTCCGACTTGATGCCGGAGGTACCATCGAGCAGCACGTTGTTGAGTCCCAGCTTGTCCATCTGCGCGCGGATGCGTACTCCAATCGGCGTCAGGCCGCCGAAATAGATCGCTTGCGGGTTAAGCGACTTGATCTGTGTGAGCTCGGCGCTGAAGTCCTGCTGTTCGGATGTGACACCGAACGTACCTACAATCTTGCCGCCGTGCTTGGCCAGCGCCTCGCTGAAGTATTTGTTGTGGCCTTTGCCGTAATCGGTCGTGTCATGGATCACAGCGACGTTCTTGAAGCCCGCCTTCGATATCAGCTCCGCGTTGCGCTGATTCTGGTTGATCATGGTGCCGTTGACGCGGTGAATCTCGGAATACTTGTTGCGATAGGTAATATCTGGCAGCACCGCACCCCACACGATGATCGGCAGACCAAACTTGTGATAGACATCAACCGTAGCGATGGCGACCGCCGAGCAGTAGTGCGTAGCCGCAGCGATGATTTCCTTGTCCGCCGCCAATTTGGTAGCCTGCTGCACGCCGACGTTCGGTTTGCACTCGTCATCGAGCGAAACCATTTCGTAGGTGTATTTCGCTTTCGGATCGGCGTTGCGAAGACGGACGGCAAGATCCGCTGAATTGCGGCCGCCAAGCCCGTTGGCGGACGTGCCCCCGGTCAACGAACCGATAAAGCCAACCTTGACCTTATCCTTCGCGTCGACCGGCTCTATGCCCGTCACGCCAAAAATTGGCGCCAAAATCAGAGTGATCGCCAGCGTTCGAATTGCACGCATACCTACCTCCGTGCCGATATCGGTCCGGGTCAAACATTCCGGAACCGGTCCCGCTGTGAAGCAGCCTAACGTTCGGATTAGCCTGTTGCCAGCCCCAGACCAGTAACTCCGCAGTACTGCGCTATAGGAATATTCCTCGCGGAGGTGACTGATAGGGCCGGGCAGAGACGCTTTTCGGATGGTGCTTCAGCGAGGTGGCGGTGTCTATGCCATGCCGTCTGGTTGAAATTGTTCGGCTGCCGATTTCCAGGTACGCTCTTGCATCTACATCGCGGCAAGTGTTCCAAACTATCTCTTGGGGGTGATCGATGGCTGATGACTTCGAAAATCACTGCTGGAAGGACGTTATCTCGCCGGACGTCCTGGACATCTACACTCACTACGCCCGTAAGACATTTATTGGCCCCTCACCCGCCCTGCTCGCCATCGATCTCTATGAGTTGTCCTATCAAGGCGGCCCGAAGCCTGTTGCTGAGTTGCATAAAACCTATCCCAGCTCCTGCGGTGAAAACGCCCACGCCGCGATCGAGCCCACTAAACGGCTGTTCGCTGCCGCGCGCGCGGCAGGTATCCCGATTTTCTACACCACCCAAGATACGCAGCCGGACAGCGCGCCGACCCGCGTCACAGCGACCAAGCGGCGAAACGTGCCGCGTGATCCTGCGCTCTATGCCATTCGATCGGATTTCAAGCCGCACCTGGGCGACGTCATCGTTCCCAAGCAGCGCGCCAGCGGCTTTTACGGCACGCCGCTACTGGCGCACTTGACGCAACTTGGAATTCAGACCGTCATCGTTTGTGGAGAAAGTACGTCGGGCTGCGTGCGTGCTTCATCGGTCGACGCCTATTCGCACGGCTTCCATGTTGTGCTGGTCGAGGAGTGCTGCTTCGACCGCAGCCTACTCTCCCACAAGGTCAATCTGTTCGACCTGCATCACAAATATGCCGACGTGATGGACGTGGACGAGGTCGTCGCACATCTCCACGGTCAGGCCGTGAAGAAGGGGGGCTGAGAATGAAACCACAGTCCTACGGCCCATTCCCCTATTCCCCGATCATCAGTCGGCCGCGCTTGGAATGGCCAAACGGCGCCCATGTCGCGCTCTGGATCATCCCCAACATCGAGTACTTTTCGCTCGAGGAACGGCCCGGCGGCTACGGCCCAGGCAAGGTGCCCGACGTGGTGATGTGGTCGGAGCGCGATTACGGTAATCGCGTCGGCGTGTTCCGTATCATGGAGACGCTCGACCGCTACGACATCAAGGGCACGGTCGCGCTAAACAGTAAGCTATGCGCGGAACACCCCGCCATCATGGCGGAAGGCGAGAAGCGCAAATGGGAATGGATGGGTCATAATGAGAGCAACACGCGTCGATTGAACGACGCTGCGCCCGGCGAAGAGGTGCAGATCATCCGCAACACCCTCGGCACGATCGCGCAGCACACTGGCAAGCGCCCCGTGGGATGGCTCAGCTCCGGCTTGCAGCAAACCTGGGAGACGCTCGATCATCTCGCCGCCGAAGGCGTCGAATACGTCGGCGATTGGTGCAACGACGACCAACCCTACACGATGAACCTAGAGGCCGGACGTTCCATCATCGCGATGCCATACACCCAGCAGCTCAACGACAAATCGGCGATCGAGAAGCGGTATGTCAGCGCCGACGGCTTCCGCCAGATGATCTGTGATCAGTTCGACGTGCTGTACCGCGAAGGCGCCAAATCCGGCCGAGTGATGGCAATCGCGCTGCATCCGTACCTGATCGGCGTGGCGCACCGGATCGGCGCGCTCGACGCCGCTTTGAAATACATCTGCAAACACAAGAAAGTCTGGAAGACTACTGGCTCGGAAATTGCACGGCATTATGTCGCGCAGGCCAAGTCTGGGTCAGCTAGAAATAAGGCGGCGAAGAAATAACAAGTCGGAGGGGGCCATGACGATACTGTATCGCGGCGCTCAAGCGCTGCTGCTAGGCGCTACGCTTCTTCTATCCCTGATTGTTTCGTCTCCTGCCCGCGCACAGGACAATGTCACGGTCGGGACGGTGGGCTCGGCCTCGGCCAATTTGTGGCCGGTCTTCATTGGCATCAACAAGGGCTTTTTCGCCGAGGAGAAGATCAAACTCGACGTGATCTTCGTGCAGTCGAGCGCAAATCTCGTGCAGCAGCTTGCCGCTGGCTCGCTCGACATCACCATGTCCACCGGGCTGGTCGACCCGATCCGCGCCATCGATCAACGCGCGCCGCTTGCCATCGTGCGCTTCGAGGTGCAGGCGCCGCCCTATGCGTTGCTCGCTAAAGCCAACATCAAGAGCTTGAAGGAACTCAAGGGCAAAACCATCTCGCTCGGCGGTCCCAAAGACATCACGAAGATTTTCGTCGAGCGGATGCTGGCGCCGCACGGCGTCAAGCCTGGCGAGTTCGATATGGTGTTCGCGGGCGCGACCTCGGCGCGCGCTTCCGCGCTTCAGGCCGGCGCGGTCGATGCCGCGATCCTGCTGCCGCCGTTCAATTTCCATGCAACAGCCGCCGGCTTCAACGATCTCGGCCTGACTGTCGACTACGCGCCCGAACTGCCGTTCTCAGGAACGGTGGTCAACCGGAATTGGGCGGCGAAGAACCAAGCGCTGTTGCAGCGGATTCTCGCCGCGCACAAGAGGAGCGTCGAGTGGTTCTACGACACGAAAAACCGAGCGGAAGCCGTCACGATGATGGCGACCGTCAGCCGCATCAAGACCGATGACGTCGAAAAGGCCTATGACTTTCTGCACAAGGGTAATTTTTTCGAGCGCACCGGCGCGATCTCGCGGACCAAGCTGAACGCGCTGGTCGCGGCCTTGCAACAGCTTGGTGACATTCCGGCATCGTTCGACGTCGAGCGCCTAGTGCTGCCCGGTGTCACGCAGATGAGCAATTGAAGCTTGGCAGGGGACGATGAACAAGCACATGTCGTATGCCGCCGGAGTGGTGGTGGCGCTCGTCCTCGTCAGCATGCCTGCCGCGGCGCAGGAAACCGTCATCATGGGGTCGGTCGGCTCCTCGTCGGCCAACAGTTGGGCGACCTATGTCGCAATCGAAAAAGGACTGTTCACCGCCGCGGGCATCAAACCCGATATCGTGCATGCGCAATCTAATGCTTCGGTCATCCAGCAACTCGCGGCAGGCTCGCTTAACGTCTCCACGAATTCCGGACTGGTTGATCCGATTCGCGCCACAGAAAAGGGCGCTCCCGTGGCAATCTTGCGCGTGGAAATCCAACGGCCGCCGTATGCACTGATGGCGAAGCCGAACGTCAAAACTCCGAACGATATCAAGGGAAAGCTGGTCTCGGTCGGCGGCGCCAAGGACATCACCCGCATCTATGTCGAGCGGATGCTGGGGGCAGGCGGCGTGAAGCCGGGCGAGTTCGACATGACCTATGCCGGAGCAACGTCGGCCCGCTTCGCCGCCCTGCAGTCAGGAGCAGTGGATGCAGCCATCCTGACCCCGCCGTTCAACTTCAATGCCCAATCCGCAGGCTTCAACAATCTCGGAAACATCAACGAATACGTCGATATGCCGTTTGCCGGAATTGCGGTGAACACGAAATGGGCCGAGGGCAACAAAGCCACGCTTGCCAAACTGGTCGGCGTTTACAACCAGAGTATCGCCTGGCTTTACGACACCAACAATCGCGCCGAGGCCGTGCAGATTCTCAACAAAGTGAGCAAGCTCAAAGCGGAAGACTGCGAACGCGCCTACGACTATCTGATGGGCGGTAAATTCTTCGAACCCACGGGCAAGGTGTCGAAGTCTCTGGTCGGCAAGCTGCTCGATGCGTTGAAATCGCTCGGCGATGTTCCAAAGGACTTCCCGGTCGACCGGCTATTCCTGGCAGGCGTCACCCAAGTCGCCGATTGATATGTGGGCAGTCGCGCGTGAGAAGTATTCGGCCGGCATCCTGTCAGTGCTCGGCGGTCTCGCGCTGTGGGAGATGGTGAGCCGGCTGCTCGTCGCCAACCCTCTGTTCCTGGCGGCGCCCACACAGATTGTGGAGGCGATCTACACGCTCACACTGACCGGCGAGATGCAGCGTCACATCGCGATCAGCTCGGCTGAGTTCGCGATCGGCTATGCGATCGCGAGCGTGCTGGGCATCGCCGTCGGCTTCGGCATGGCCAACAGCATCCGCTTTAAGCAAGCAATGCAGCCGTGGATTTCCGGCCTTTACGCCACCCCGACCATCGCGCTGGCGCCGTTGTTCATTCTTTGGCTCGGGATCGGCATTTGGTCGAAGGTGCTGGTGGTGATTTTCCTGGTGCTGTTCCCCGTCACTATCAACACCGAAGCCGGCTTGCGCACCACGAGCGAACGCCTGATCGAAATGCTGCGAAGCTTCGGCGCCACGGAACGTCAGATTTTCTTTAAGGTGTCGCTGCCGTCGGCACTGCCCTTCATCCTGGCCGGCCTCAAGCTCGGGATCGGCCGTGGCCTAATCGGCGTCGTGGTGGCCGAGCTGTTCGGCTCGCGGGCCGGCCTCGGTCGGCTGATCAGCCAGTCGGCCGACGCCTTCAATATGCCGGAGCTGTTTGCAGGCGTGATCGTGCTTGCGGTCGCCGGCATCGCCATGACTGCTGGATTCGGTTGGATCGAGAAGCGCCTCGTGCCGTGGACAAGAGATTAGAAATCATGTCCCAGCGAAAGACCAGCGGTCAGCGCTCGTTTCAACTTTCACCGATCAGGCCCCAACCATGACCCGCAAGCTCGAAGTGAGCGGATTGAATAAGCAGTTCGGCGACCTGCAGGTGTTGCAAAACATCGACCTTGCGGTCGAACGCGGCGAATTCATTGCCGTCGTCGGACCGAGCGGCTGCGGCAAGACCACCTTCCTGCGCATGGTCGCGGGTCTCGAACCGGTGAGTTCGGGCACGATCCTGCTCGACGGTCAAAAGCTGAGCGGGCCGGGCGGCAACCGCGGTTTCGTGTTCCAGAACGACAGCCTGCTGCCTTGGCGTACCGTGCTGGCCAACGCATTGATTGGACCCGAGGTAATGGGTCAGGTTGGCGCCAAAGAGCGGCAGCGCACGCTGGACCTGCTCAAGCTTGTCGGGCTCGGCGGCTTCGAAGGCTACTATCCGCGTCAGCTCTCGGGCGGCATGCGCCAGCGCGTCAACCTGGCGCGGGCGCTCGCGATCGACCCGGAGATTCTGCTGATGGACGAGCCGTTCGCCTCGCTCGACGCGCAGACTCGCGAGATCATGCAGACCGAACTGATGCGGATCTGGGAGCAAGGTCGCAAGACCGTGCTGTTCGTCACCCACCAGATCGACGAGGCGGTGTTCCTCTCCGACCGCGTGCTGGTGTTCGCACGCCGGCCCGGACGGTTGCAGGAAAGCGTCGAGATCAAGCTGCCGCGTCCACGGCAGCTTGCTATTAAGCGCAATCCCGAATTCGTAGATTACGTCGACCGCATCTGGCGGCTTATCGAAGACGACGTGCGCCACGCAGTAATATATGAACATGTCTAAATGCCGGCTTCGAGAGCGGACATCCTCCGATTGACCGACCTTTGACCGCTTTTGGCGGGGATATAACGGATTTATTCGCGGCTACGAGCGCGAGGCCGCGAACGTGCGGATGGTCTCCGATATGGTCGAGAGGTTTCCATACGATCTCCTCATCATCGCAACTCACTGCGGAGACTGCTCCGGCTATCGCTGGACCTACGAATACGAAGACTCCGAGAGCATTCATCGTACCCTAGTGGTCGATCTGGCGATCGGGCTCGCGCGCACCGATGATCCCAACGTGCTGCGCGTATCGCAGTTCATGCGCTTCATTTCTATGGATGGCGTGGACTGGAACGATCCACGCAAGAAGGAAAAGCTATATGTCGGGACGGCAATGCTGGATTTCATGGAGAAGACGCGGTCCGGGAAGCGCGAGCTCGAACCGGTCAGGAAGGAAACCGTCGAGCGGGTCGTCGGTTCATCCGCGATGAAGATGGCCGATGATAACTACATCGTGTTTCCGCAGTCCTTGGCAGATGAAGGTACGCCGATCATCATCAACAATGCCTGTCTGTCGTGGCACAGGCTGGCCAGCACCTTCACCTTTGCGAATGCCAGGGCTTATGTCGGGCACGTTGTTTCCGGTGACGCCCATCGAGGCATCGGAAGTCGTGATCAAGGTTCTCGACAAGCACTGGGGCAAGCCGTTGCCGGTCGCCTTTTGGGCGGCCCAACGCGACGCATACGGTGACGGTTCGCGCCGTCCTTATGTCGTCAATGGAGTTTTTCCGCAGCGTCTGCGGGTGAAGCAGATGGATTATCCTGAGCGCATCAAGCGCCAGCTGGCGCGTGGCCTGGTGGGGTGGCGGAAGAGTTACGAGGCCTGCGATCCCCATAATTCAGAAAAGAAAAAGGCGCTTGGCGAGATGTCGAATTTTATCGCAACGAGTTGGGACACTTCGTGAAGGAATACTAGTTGCGCCAGTCGTGGAGCCTCCTGCGTCATCGCCTACCCCCACCACTCAGTCGATGATCGAACCAGTCTCCACCTTTTGACTCCGCAAAACCGCCATTTCCCAGGAAAACGAGAGAGACTTTCAGGCGAAATCGGGAATTTTGGTTCGAATCCGGAATCTCGAGAGACTTAAGCACGCGCAAAATGCCCCGTATTTGCCGGCTTTCTTGCACGTTCTGCCAACAAAAAATGAGAGACCGCACTGGTTGGCTGGAGTGAGAGGATTCGAACTCACGCATTCCCGATCGAACCGCGTCTCCACGCGGACAAATCGGCAAATGGGAACCTTGCTCGACGGCCATCCCAAACGGCAGTTCCGATCTATCTCTATCCTCCTGTTCCCGGCATCAGACACTTATTCGGCGAAAAGTAACTTGCCCGCCCAAGTATTAAGCTTGGCAGCCATGCACTATGCCGCAGCCTAGTCGCGAAGGCGGTGTCGCTTAGATCTGAGAATTTGGTAGCCTTCTTGCATTGCAACTGCGGTGCTGAGGGAGAACGAACAATGATCCAGATTGCGAAACACTCTGTTGCGTGGGTGGTATTGGCGGCCGCGGCGGGTGCCGCCAACGCTCAGCAGGCATCTGGTCCGGTCGTCAAAATGACGGCGGTCAATCAGGCCGCGATCAGCCAACCGCAATTCACCGAAGTGGACGTTCCTCTCATCAGGCAAGGCCTGCCGCAGAAAAGCAACGGCCGGTTCGAGGTGACGCTCGCCACATGGACCGAGCGCGGCGTCAACGGACCGGAAGTCATTCGCCTCGTACGCTCCGGCACCGTCGACATGGGAACTGCGCCGCTCAACAGCGTCTCGGGTGACGTACCGCTGCTCGACGTCGCCGATCTCGCCGGTCTCAATCCGACGGTTCAACAAGCGCGCCGCGTGGCGGAGGCCATCGTTCCGGATGCAAATAAGGCGTTGGAGCGGTTCAACGTGCGGATCGTCGGTACCTTCGCCTATACCGCGCAGGTGCTGTTCTGCCGCGAACCTGCAACGAACCTCGCCGCCATCCAGGGCAAGCGGGTCCGTACAGGGGGCGGCTCCATCAACGACTTCGTCAACGCGGTTGGCGCGCAGGCCGTCGGCATCGGGCTTCCCGAAGTCTACACCGCGCTCGAACGCGGCACGGTGGATTGCGCCATCACCGGCACCGGAACCGGCAATAACGTCAAATGGTACGAGGTGACGAAGGGCATCTACAATCTCACCATTGGATGGTCGACAGCAGCCTACTTCGTTAACCTCACGTGGTGGAACAAGCTCGACCCGCAACTGCGAAAGGTGCTCGAAGATACGATGAAGGAGGTTGAGGACCGCCAGTGGGCACTTGCCGACAGCCTTACCGCTGGAGGCATCGCCTGTAACATCGGAGATGCAGCCAAGTGCCGGGGTGGCACTGTCGTCACCAAGAACCCGATGACAGTGCAGGAGCCTACGGCGGCGGACCAGGAGCGAGTGCGGACCGTGCTGGCCCAGAACATCCTCCCGACCTGGCTCAAGCGCTGCGGCGCGCAATGCGGCGAGGTTTACAACCGCGTCGTTGCGCCTATTTCGGGTGTGCGTATGCCGAACTGAAGCCGAACTGGATGAACTCAGTCGGCATCATGCTTCGCCCGCTCGGCCGCCTGCGCCTCGCACAGGCGGCAATTCATCGCGTGATGGGCCATGTGGCTGGCTGGGTTTTCGTATTCTGCGCCTTCTTCATCGCGGGCGACGTGATCGGCCGCAATTTCTTTGGGGTCAGTTCGCAGTCATCCGTCGAACTGACTGGATATATGCTGGCGCTCGGCACCACGTGGGCACTTGGTCACACGCTCGTCGAGCGCTGTCACGTCCGCATCGACATCATCATCCAGCGGTTGCCGCCCAACGCCCGCTACGGGCTGCACATTGTCAGTCTCGCCCTGCTAGTGGTCTTCGTCGGGTTCATCGCGAAGGGGGCAATCGACCTCGTCGCCGAGTCGTGGCTATTTCAAGCGACTGACATCAGCCTGTTGCGCGTGCCGTTGGTCATCCCGCAAGGTTTATGGGCAATCGGGTTCGGTATGTTCTTCCTGCTCGCGACGACGATGCTCGTGGAATGCATTGTCCTGTTCGGCGTCGGGCGCGGAAGGGATGTGGAGCGTATGCTCCACGCACGTAGCTACGACGAGGAGGCTGCTGAGGCAATCGCCGCAGCCGGAGTGGACAGCAGCGATGCTGCGCAGCCTCGGCCATGATCGCCATCCTCTTCCTGCTGATGTTGCTCGCAGTCGGGATTGGGCTTTCGCTCTCAGGGCACAGTATCGCACGTTTGCCGATTGGCGAAATCCTCGCGCTCGTCGGCCTGTTCCTCGTATTCTTCGGGTCCGGCGTCTACATTGGCGCGGCTCTTGGTATCCTTGGCCTTATCGCTGGCTTTGCATTCTCGGACCGACCGTTCTGGCTCTTCATCGGGCAGACGATCTGGAGTCCGAGTTCGAGTTTCATTCTCATCGCAGTGCCGCTCTTCCTGCTCATGGGAGAGATCCTATTACGCGCAGGTCTGTCTGACCGGCTGTACCGCGCGCTCAATCTCTGGCTCAACCGGCTGCCGGGCGGACTACTACACACCAACATCGTGGCGTCGGGCGTGTTCTCGGCGGTATCCGGCTCATCGATCGCCACCGCCGCGACGATGGGATCGGTCGCGTTGCCATTCTTCCGCTCCACAGCCTACGACCGCCGCTACGTGATGGGCTCGCTCGCGGCCGGCGGCGCACTCGGCAATTTAATTCCGCCGGGCATCACGTTCATAATCTATGGCCTGATTACAGAAACGTCGGTCGGCGCGCTCTATATTGCGGCACTGGGGCCGGGCCTGCTGGTGCTGCTCGCCTTCGTCGCCGTCATTTTCATTCATGGCCTGCGCCATCCGCTGCCGATTGGGCCTGTGGTCCCGCTTGCCGCAAAGCTGCGGGGGCTCGTGGATCTGCTGCCGACCCTCACGCTGATCGCCATCGTGCTCGGCACGATCTATGGCGGACTCGCGACGCCGACGGAGTCGGCCGCCCTCGGCGTTGTCGCGGCGATCGTGCTCGCCGCCATCGACCGGAGGCTGAGTTGGTCGATGCTAAACGTCGCCTCTGAATCAGCGGCACGCAACACGGCGCTGATCGGCCTGATCCTGTTCGGAGCGTACCTCCTGAACTATGTTCTCACCAGCCTCGGCGTGCCGCAGGCGATGGCCAACTCGGTCGCAGGCCTCCCCCTGCCACCATGGGCGATCATGCTGCTGATCATCGGATTCTACCTGGCGCTCGGCACCTTCATGGAAGGGTTTTCCATGGTGATCACTACGATCCCGGTGATCTTTCCGGTTGTGAAAGCGCTGGGCTACGATCCCGTGTGGTTCGGCGTGATCATCACCATGCTGGTTGAGATTGCGCTGATCAGCCCCCCGGACGGCACCGTGCTTTATGTCCTCCAAGGTATGCGAAAGGACGGCGGTTCGATCGCTGATATCTTCACCGGCGTGATGCCTTTTCTTCTCGTCTATATCCTATCGGTCCTCGCGCTCGTCCTGATGCCCGGCATTGCGTTATGGCTGCCTTCGGTCCTGCGCTGAGCACGTCACGTGGTTATGCGATAGAAACTCAACTGGAAACGCCGCAAAGGAGTGAAAATGACCAGCTACGACGCCGATCTCTGCCAGGTTGTGGGAGAATCCGCCGACCGGCTCGTTTCAGCCCAGGTGTTCATGGCAGGCGGCGGCGCTGACCTGACCACGCGCAACATCACCAAAGAACTCTACGAGTGCGCCCGCGCCAAGCAAAAAGAACCGTTGAGCATGCTGGCGGCCCGCGGCCTGCTGGACCGTGTCAAACCCCGCGACACTGTCATCATCTGCGCTGGCTTTTTTGACCCACCCTCGATGATTACTGAAGGTGACGGACCAATCGGCGCGGCGCACCTCGGTCGTGCGATCGCGATCGCGCTGGACGCGACACCAGTATTCCTCACCGAAGTGACCAACATTCCGCGCATGGCCGAACTTGTGCGCGCCACCGGACTCGACATTGTCGATTTTGAACTTGCCCGCATGACGCCGTTCAAGGCCGTGATCGCCCCGCTACCGATCGATCCAAAACGTGCCTCTGTTGCTGCCAAGGAACTGTTCGACAGCGCCAAGCCGAAAGCGATGGTCTCCATCGAGAAGCCAGCGCCTTCTCCCGCCGGCACTTATCACACCGGGCCGGGCCTCGACGTCAGCGACGTGGTTGGCAAGGTTGACATCTTCGTTGACGAGGCCAAGTCGCGCGGCATCCTCAACATCGGCATCGGAGACGGCGGCAACGAGGTGGGAATGGGCATGATCCTGAAGGACGTGCACGAGATCGTGCCGACCGGAAAGATCATGGGCACCAAGGTTTCGGCGGACATTCTCGTCGTCGCCGCGATCGCAAACTGGGGCGCCTATGCGATCGAGGCCTGCCTCGCCGCAGCGCTCCATTTGCCGGAGGCGCTGCACCCGCTCGCTGTCGAGCAGCGTGTTGCCGATGCCTCGTCGCGAGCCGGCCTGATCGACCCGACATCCGGCATCGCTCACGGCTGGGTGGACGGCACGCCGCCGATTTGCAGCGAGTCCATCCTCGAACTGCTCCGCGCGATGGTGGAGCTTCGACTCGACCGAAAACTACGAGCAAATGCCGTGACGAGCTTTGGTAGGCGCTGGTTTGAGTCCGGCGTTGGGCCCGACACGGTGAAGGTATGGGCCAAGGCGCTGGCAAAAGAAGAAGCCGAATATTTTAGCGTCAAAAAATAAAGTCAGAAGCGGGGTGGGCTGGATCAATGGCTTTGGAATGCGAGCATATCTCGAATGCTCTCATGTTCACTTGGGATCAACAGCAGACGTTCTAAGAACTTTTCTCACGTCCGCTCGGCAAATAACAGACGCCACGTCATGGGACTCGAAAACGGAATTCCCCGCGAGGGCAGTCGGATTCGAACCCGTCTCCACATCGAATTCCCTGCTAACAGGGAATTTCACAGGGAATTTCGCGGAGTGGGGCGGCTTTGTCGCCACTCCTGCGGCAGATTGCCTACGGATCATCGAGGTTTTTTGAGCAAATTCCCTAGACAAGGAACAGGGAAAATTCCGCCCGCAAACAGGGATTGTTATTTCGAGAGCACGGATCCAGAGAATCCCGACCTGACGGCGGATTGTCTTACCGATCTGATTCCTTCGGAAACGGCCGGATGCTCAACCCTCATCGGAAATCGTCGCGTCCTGCCATATCGTTCAGTTGAGTTGAAGACCGGGCGACCTGACAATCGGGCTCCACTTGATCGTCTCGCTTGCGAGCAGTTCGGCAAAATCCTTGCGTGAACCTGTGACCTGACTCCAGCCCTGCTTCTCCGCAGCGTCGCGGAATGACGGCTCACGCAAGGCTTTTTGCAGCGCCATTTCCAGATGTGCAAGAACGTCCGCCGGTACGCGCGCCGGCACGAGCAATCCGCCCCAGCTTTCGATGGTCAATGACGGCATGCCGACTTCGTTCATGGTCGGGACTGAGGGCAAGAGCTTGGAGCGCTCCGGCGAAGTAATGGCCAGCGCCACGGCTTTTCCGGATTGTACGTTTGGAGCCATCACCGAAACCTCGCCGAAAATGGCGTCGATCTGTCCACCAATCAAATCGGCCAGCGCCGCATTGGTGCCGCGATAGGGAACGTGCGTGACGTTCACCGCCGCATCCCGTTTGAGCAGTTCAGTCGTCAGGTGCGGCAGCGTTCCGATCCCCGCAGTCCCGATCGTGGCCTTGCCTGGATAGTCCTTGGCATAGGACAAGAATTCCGGGACGGTCTTCTTGCCCAGCCCTGGTTTGGCTGAAAAAACCTGCGCCGAGCGATAGACCTGACCGATCGGGGCAAAATCCTTGGCCGGGTCGTAGCGCAACGTGCTGGCGCTTGGGCTTATGACCAGGGGGCCGATGGTCCCAAAAAGAAGCGTGTAGCCGTCGGGCGCTGCATTGGCCACCGCTTCGGCGCCGACGAGTCCTCCCGCGCCACCGCGGTTCTCGACCACGACGGACATGCCGAGATGCGGTCGCAACGCTTCGGCGACCAAGCGAGCCGCGACGTCGTTCGGACCGCCGGCCGCGAACGGCACGATGATGCGCAGAGGGCGATTTGGGAAAGTCTGTGCGTCCGCACCAGAGATCATCATCCCGACGGCCAGGCAGCATGACAGCCAGTACGAAACCACTCGCCGCCGGTATCGCTTCATCGTGGATGTCACGGCTTTCTCCATCTCGAATTTGCGAGCGCACGCTTGAACGGGACACTTTGCAGCTATCTGCCTGTGAAAATCGGCTTGCGCTTTTCAGCAAATGCTCGCAGCGCTTCCTTTGTATCTTCCGTGGAAGCAAGCGCCACCGTTTGGGACTGTTCAAAGCGATAGGCGTCGCGCAAGGGCATGCCCTCCGTAACGTTGAAGGATCGTTTTGCCGCTTTGATCGCAAGGGGACTCTTGCCTGCGATTTCGCGGGCGATGCCATGCGCTGTGTCGAGAAGCGCATCGGCTGAAACGCAGGCCGAAACCACGCCCATCCGGTAGAGCTCGGGACCACTCATCCGTCGCGCCGTGTAGATCAGCAGCCGCGCGTCGAACTCTCCGAAGAACCGCCGCACATGGCTGACGCCGCCGGCCAGACCGACATCAACCTCGGTCATGGCGAGGTAACCAGCTTCGCTCGCGATCAGGATGTCGCAGCACAACGCGAGCACGCAGCCGGCTCCGATCGCCGCACCATTGATCGCTGCGATGACCGGCTTTTCGCATTCCATGACGGCATTGAAGCTTTCTCGAACGATCCGGTTGTGCCGAGGATAGGCTCCGATCTCCTGGCTGAGGCTTGGCCGCTCCTTGAGATCGGCGCCAGCCGAAAAGGTCTTGCCCTCGCCTGTCAACACAATGGCGCGGACCTCGGGGCTATCGCTCAGCGTGTCGAAGACGGCAATGATCTCTTCCCGAAAGCGGCGG
Organism: uncultured Alphaproteobacteria bacterium; assembly: GCA_963814215.1. Classification (GTDB taxonomy): domain Bacteria; phylum Pseudomonadota; class Alphaproteobacteria; order Rhizobiales; family Xanthobacteraceae; genus Z2-YC6860. The sequence continues at coordinate 18,201 of CAWFCM010000003.1, forward strand.
TTTTGCGCGTTGACCGGCGGGCGAGCGAGCCGCACCGTCGCAACGAAATCGGCGACGTCGACTTTGAAACACTCGTAGCTTTCAGCCATGTCGGTATCCTTTCGTGGCCGATTGTCAAAAGCCGTAGAGCTGTTGCGAATTGATCACGAGGATGCGGCGCCTGACGGGGCCATCATCCGGCAGGGCGGCAGCGTCGTCAGGCTGCAATCGTTCACCGGAGAGAACGGTGCTTTCGCGTCGGCCGGGATCGGAATTTCATGGGCGTTCAGCGTCATCGACACCATGGTGTAGTAACCGATGACACCGGTCAGTTCGACAACGCCACGAGCCCCCCAGCGCTTCGTCACCGCTGCGTGCACCGAAGCATCGACGCCACCGGTCTGTTGCAGCATGCGTGCGAATTCATAGACTTCGGCCTCGGCCTCGTCGGCGAATGCCGGGCTCTGGCCGACGCGGATCGCTTCAACGCATGCAGGATCGAGACCCGCGGCAATCGCGGCCTCTGCGTGAATGAGGAATTCAAGCTGGCTGTTCCAGCGCCGCCCGGTGACGATAATCGCAAGCTCGTTCAGTTTTTTTGGCAGGCACGTCGAGAATCGCAGGTACTCGCCCAGCCGGGACCAACGGCGCGCGAGGTCTGGACTATGGATCACCGCCCTCAATGGTCCGACCAGACGTCCGCGCACGCCCGAGACGACCTCGTCATGGACACTGCGCTGCTCGGGAGTCATCTCGTCGGCCGAGGGAAGGTGAATGCGAGCCATTTGCGGGTGTCCACTGTCAGTCATTCGACGATAGTCCCAGTTCGCGCAGGATTTCCTCCGTGTGCTGCCCGAGGAGTGGCGGCGGACGGTCGAACGCGAGCGGTTCGTTGGTAAAGTTCAACGGACTCACCACTTGAGGCACCTCACCGGCTGTGGGGTGCGGCAACTTTCGCAGCATGTTGCGATGCTGGACTTGGGGGTCGGCAAACACCTCCGGCACCGTGTTGATCGGAGAGCAGGGCACACCGGCGGCATCCAGCGCGGCGATCAACTCGTAGCGCGAGCGGCTTGCGAATTCCGCGCGCAGCAGCGGATCGAGCAGCGGGTGGTTCTGCACGCGCGCTGGATTGGTGGCGAAACGTTCATCCCCGATCCACTCCGGGTGACCGAGAATTTCGGCGAGGCGCCCGAATTGGCCATCGTTGCCGACCGCAAGCGCGACAAAGCCATCCGCGCAGGGAAAAACATCTTGCGGCTGGATATTGGGATGGCGGTTGCCGCCGCGCTTGGGCGCGTTGCCTGAAACCAGCCAGTTCATCGCCTGGTTGGCGAGGAAGGCCGCCTGGACATCCAGCATGGCCAAGTCGATGTATTCGCCCTGCCCGGTTTCGTTGCGGCGCGCCAGAGCGGCCAACACGCCGACGGTGGCGTACATCCCGGTCATGAGATCGACGATCGGCACGCCGACCTTCTGCGGCCCTCCGCCCGGCATGCCGTCGCGTTCGCCGGTGATGCTCATGAGACCGCCCATCGCCTGGATCATGAAGTCGTAGGCGGCGGCTTCGCGCTTGGGGCCGGTCTGGCCAAAGCCGGTGACCGAGCAATAGATGATCCTGGGGTTGACCACCTTGAGGCCCTCATAGTCGAGGCCGAAGCGCTTCAGCGTCCCGACCTTGAAGTTTTCCAGCACGATGTCCGAACGTGCCGCCAACGCGCGCACGACGGTCTGGCCTTCCGGCTTGTCGAGTTCAAGCGTGATCGATCGCTTGCCGCGGTTGACCGATAGATAATAGCCGGCCTCTTTTGTCGCCTTGCCAGAGGCGTCCTTGAGGAAGGGCGGGCCCCATGTGCGGGTGTCGTCGCCCGCGCCAGGGCGCTCGACTTTGATGACGTCAGCACCCAGGTCCGCGAGGATCTGACCGGCCCAAGGCGCCGCCATGATCCGGCTGAGATCGAGCACACGTATGTTGGACAGTGGACCGGCCATTCAACCCTCCACCGCCTCAGTTGCTTTGGCCGATGGCCGCTGTGCAAAGGACGCATGCCACGTGGCGATCTGCGGATGCCCATTGCGCCAGTTGAGGTCGGCGAAGCGAAAATCCAGGTACGATAGGCTGCATCCGATGGCGATGTGGCCGATGCCGAACGCCGTGCGTTCGAGCGCCGTCGCCTCCTGCTCCAGCGACATCATCGTGGCCCGATACTTCGCGGCGAAGGCGTCGAGCAGCGTCTGCGACGGCGGCGATCGTTCGCGCTCGTAGCGCCACAGCAACAGGAAGTCGAGAAAGCCATCACCGAGCGCCTGGCACCGCAGCGCCGTCCACCGCGCCGGGCCGTCGGTTGGAAACAACCTCGTCCGATCGTGCAGCGTGTCGAGATATTCGCAGATGACGGCGGAGTCGTAGAGCGGCGTGCCGTCATCCAGCACCAGGGTTGGAAGTTTGCTCAGCGGATTGTCCGGCAGCAGAACGGCGTTCGGCGCATTCATCGCGACCACGGTCCGCACGCAAGTCAGGCGATCGACGAGCCCCGTCTCGTGGGCGAACACCATGACCTTCCGTACGAACGGCGACCGGGGCGACCAATGCAGCTTCATGACCAGATTCCGGAGCGCATCATTTCAGTTTCATATCGACGCGGATCATGTCGCCGCGGTAAAGCCCCTCGCCGATGAACACGAGGCAACCCGAACGATCCACCACCGAGCGATAGACAACGCCAATCGGAGCGTTGAGCGGCACGTCGAGGAACTCCGACGTTTCGACGTCAGCGGAACTAATGGTGAGCGTCTGGCGCGCATCCTTGATCTTGAGGCCCGGAATATCCGCCATGAGCTTCAGGGCTGTCTTCGACTGCAGGTCCTTCTTCGAGATGCGCTTACTGAGCCGTTCGTCGATATAGAGATGCGCAAGCAGGAATGGTGCGCCATGCCGCGCGTGACGGCGGGTCAAGCGCCGGTACGATGGCGCCATCGTGCCGACGGGGTGAGGAACGTTCGGAGGCTGAAAACCGCGTTCATCGGCCAGCACCTCGATGACAGCCTCGTCGCGCGCCGCCAACAGTCCGGACCAATCGGTCGCCACTTCGCACCAGAGCTGCTGCTTTGGCCGTTGGCGAACGAAGGTTCCCTTGGCGCGGTAGCGCTCGATGAGGCCTTCGTCTTCCAGCATGTCGAGAGCCTTGCGGACGGTCGCGCGCGCGACCCCGCACTCGGTTGTCAGCTCGTCAACAGTCGGGGCCTGTCGACCGATCGGCCATTCACCCGCTTCGATGCGCCGCCGAAATAGGCCGGCAAGCTGGAGGTAGCGCGAAACGGCACTCCGATCCAAATCGAGCGCGGGCTTGCGTTGCATGGATCTCATTTGGTCTCCAACTTGGCGTGCCCTGCACGCCGTGTCAGTCCACCCGGGCGCTACAGGCAAGCATTGCGCCGCCACGGCATATGCCATAAAGCTGACCTTTAGGTCAATATGCGAGAGACCTGATGCACCCAACGCATTCACTCCAGGAACGTTCCTACCTGTTGCGGTTCTGGACATGACCTTAGCCGGCACCGCAACAGCGGCTGAGCGCCGCACCGAGCTTGTTTGCTATGGGGACGTTCAAGTCGAAGTGGTTGCGGAAGGGCTTGGTCCGGCCATCGTTCTGCTGCCGTCACTAGCTCGAGATTCCGACGACTACGATCAGGTGGCGGAAGGACTCGCCGCCTTCGGATTTCGTGTTCTGCGTCCGAAGCCGCGCGGTATAGGACGCAGTACCGGTCCGATGGCTAACATCACCTTGCACGATCTTGCACGCGATATTGCCGAGGTGATCAGGAAGCTTGGCGCCGGACGCGCCGTCATCGTCGGCCATGCCTTCGGCAACTGGGTTGCCAGGATGACCGCGGCTGACCATCCGAAGCTGGTACGCGGCGTGGTCATTGCGGCCGCCGCCGCCAAACAATACGCGCCCGAACTGACCACCGCGGTTACCGACGCTGGAAATCTCTCCCTGTCCGATGAGAAGCGGCTGGCTGCTTTGCGCTTTGCATTCTTTGCTCCGGAAAACGATCCTTCGGCTTGGTTGCATGGCTGGCACCCAGAAATCCGCAATATTCAGCGCGCCGCCGTTGCCGCCGTCGGCCAGGACGAATGGTGGTCCGGGGGCACCGCTCCGTTGCTTGACCTTCAGGCGGCGCAGGACCCCTTCAAACCGGAATTCGAAGCGCAACGAAATGAAGGATGAATTTGGTGAGCGCGTCACCATCATGGTTATTCCCAATGCCAGTCACGCTCTAATCCCGGAGCGACCCAAGTCAGTCGTCGAAGCGCTGACGACTTGGATCAAGGGACTTCCACACGAGCCAGACGCTGAAGCCGGCGATGACCTACGTCTTCGTTGATTTCGTCACGGACGAGTTTCGCAAGCCGAAACAACCAACCGAGCAGCGGTCAGGTGGCCGTTCGCACATTGCGTGCACCGAAAACCTAAACCCGGACTCATTGGTGATGCGGTCCTCCAAGAAATGGCCGTGAACCGATGGTTCCGACGCTCTCAATCAGCCGATGGATCGTGGCGTCTTTATTCAAAGACCAATGCGTCCGTGATTCATTGTAGTAGTGCGCGTAAGATCGCAGAACCCAGCGCAGGTGGCCCTCGCCTAACGCGACAATATGATCGGTGCACTCGCGCCGGATCGATCCGATCAGTCGTTCGGCAAAGCCGTTCTGCCAGGGCGAGGCCGGTGCGAACTCGATTCCACCGAGGATGCGGAGGAAGCGCAGCGCGCATTTGCCGAAAAGCGCAAGCCAGTCTTCAAAGTTTCTGTAAATGCGAT
>CAWFCM010000004.1:0-240724 GCA_963814215.1 uncultured Alphaproteobacteria bacterium
GTCCGCCACTGCGAAAGGATGGCGCGCAATCGCATTGCCTGCCGCAAAGGTCGCGATCAAATTGAGGGCGAGTATGATGATCCTCCTGTTGTCGATTGGACTGAGCAGAGATTCTCAGGCTACCCAACGGATCGAGGTTACGGATGATGCTGGCGCTAGCCGTTTTCATTGTCCATCCGTTGGGGCCAACAAAAACCTGTTTAGCCGCCGGAATAACCACCGATGATTGGCAGAATTTCTCCGGTGATGTAGCTCGAGCAACTCGGTGCTGCCAGGAAGACGAAGGCGGGCGCGATTTCTTCTGGCTGCGCCGGCCGCTTCATTGGAGTGTCGCTGCCGAACTTCGATACGCCCTTTGCATCCCGGTCCGCTGGATTGAGCGGCGTCCACACTGGTCCCGGTGCGACCGCGTTCACGCGGATACCTTTGTCGACGAGGTGCGTGGCTAGAGAGCGCACAAACGCATGAATGCCACCCTTTGTCATCGAATAGTCGAGCAGCTTGGCATTGCCGAGCAGTCCCGTGACCGATCCGGTCATTACAATCGCGCTGCCAGGTTTCATATGCGGAACGGCGGCTCTTGCCATGTAGAAGTAGCCGTACAGGTTCGTCTTGAGCGTTCGGTCGAAATGCTCGTCGCTCAAATCCTCAAGCGCCGGCACGTGCTCTTGAAACGCAGCATTGTTGACGAGGATGTCGAGGCCGCCGAGCTGCTTGACCGTACGATTGATTGCTTCTTTACAAAATTCAGGATCGGCCACATCGCCGGAGATCAGAATGCAGCGCCGACCTTCCTTTTCGACCGCTTCCTTGGTGGCTTCGGCGTCCTCATCTTCGTTGAGATAGGCAACGGCGACGTCGGCTCCCTCGCGGGCAAATAGAACGGCAACTGCTCGGCCAATTCCAGAATCGCCACCGGTTACCAACGCGACCTTGTCCAGTAGCTTTTCCGAGCCTTTGTAGTGCGGGGCTTCGAACATCGGCGCAAGTGCGAGATCCGCTTCCCGGCCGGGTTTGACGAGGTGCTGCTTTGGTAGCGGCGGAACAGGGTAGCGACGGGCTCCGGCCTGCATGGCCGCCTTCGACGGTTTGCTTCTTGGGCTTGCGCCGTTCCTTGCTGTCGATCCGTCTCTGGATCGCTCGTTCGGCCGCGGCTACGGCTTTCGCGGCTCTGGAAAAGCGATCTTTCTGCCTGGCTCCCATCTATCTCTCCTTTGGATCGCCTCTCTGAGAAGCGAGAAGGAACCTGAGAAGTTCCACGCAGTTTGAGCGGGCCGCATTTACCTGCGGTGACGGTCCAGCCTTTCGCGACCACGCCCGAGCAACCGGCTTGCGCGGCTTCCGCGTGGGCTTCTGGTTCGGGTCGATGCGTGTGCGCCGTACTTCGCCGTCAGCATACGTAGTGACGACAAAGCGCTCCTCGCCCTCGTCCACGACCTCGATGGCGACAGGCTTACGGATCATCGGGAAGTCACATCCCGTATGACGTGGGCTACCAAACGTCCAACAGACTTACGCACCCAATACCCCGGATGTTTTCTTTTGGAACTTATTTGCTTGAACTCCGGTTGATATGCGCCAGATGGAGGTTTTATGCGCATTTCCCTCGCTGTTGTTTGTTTGTTGGCCGGCACTGCAGTTGCAGCGGCACAGAGCCAGTCCCAGGATCCTACCGCTTCGCGTGACGGGATGGGCCGACCATTGCAGCCCGACGCGAAAGGGAAGTCAGATACCACTGCGCCGGCCACCACCCCCAGCGGTGGCGGTGCTCCAGCCTCCAGTCCGCAGGGTGAAACGCCCCCAGGCAACATGGCCGCGCCCGACGGTTCATCGAAGCCGGTCAAATCGAAAGAATAAAAATAATGCATATTGGCCGCGCGGTGGCAGCCAGTACGGAAAAGCCCCGGTCGCGAGAACCGGGGCTTTCTCTTGCGAAGCTTCGGAAGGACCTGGCTTCTGCGCGTTCGCAGCAGTGGTTCGACCAGCGCTGCCAACTCGGGAATATTCTCAACAAGCTCATTGATTTGTGCTTACCCAAGCCCGAGTTCTGCGAACGTCGATCGGCCCTTTCAGCCCATAACCCCAGCCTTCGCATGCCAGGAGCCCCGGCTGTTGCCAAGGGCGGTTTTGCTTGTGCCCATGAAAGGGGCCCGCGCCCTGCTGCCACCGAGCGGGGCCCATTACGGCATCTTCTTAACGTCCAGCAGGAATTAATCTGCTGGGGTCGAGCCAGCACGGAATTTCAGCACGCGTCCAGCATTCGGTATTTGTTGAGCGACTCGCGCAAGCTCCTTTGCAAGCTCGGCCTCGGTAAACGGCTTCGCAAGCCTCGGTAGCCTTGGCTCGATCTGCGGCTCGTCCATTTCCGCAAAACCGGAGGCGATAATGACGCGAATTTCTGGCCATTCTTGTTTGATCGCCGCGGCAAGCTGTAGGCCAGTCATCTGCGGCATCGCGTAATCGGTGAGGACCAGATCGATCGAACTTTCTTGCCTGAGAATGTTGAGCGCTTCGTTGCCAGACGATGCTGCAATGCCGGTGTGGCCAAGTTCTTCCAACATGGCGATGGTATTAGTCAGAACGAGTTCGTCATCGTCTACAGCCATCACGACAAGGGAATGTCGACCCAAAGCCGCATCTTTTACTGGCTGCTCACTTCGACCAACTGCCGGAGCTTTTCCTTCTGCTACGGGTAGCCAAAGCTCGGCAGTCGTGCCGTTGCCCTTCCGGCTCCGCAAAGTGAACCATCCCCCGGTTTGTTCGGCGACGCCATGAACCATGGATAAGCCAAGTCCCGTTCCTTTACCGAGCCCCTTGGTTGTAAAGAAAGGCTCCATTGCGCGCGCTAGAGTTACCTCATCCATTCCTATCCCGGTATCGCGCACGGTGAGGCAAATATAGGTGCCGGGTTTCAGTTGGTTGCCTTCGTCCGCCCGCAGAACTTCCTCCCGCGTCGCGATGACGATCTGGCCACCGTCAGGCATGGCATCGCGCGCGTTGACGGTGAGATTGAGCAGTATCATCTCAAGCTGGTTTGCGTCACCAAGGACCGGCTTGCTAACAAGGGGAAAGCGCGTCTCTATGTTGATGGATGGACCAAGCGAGCGCTGAAGCAGCTCTGTCATTCCGCGAACGAGTTCGGGAATGTCGATGGCCTCCTGCTTAAGCTCTTGCCGCCGCGCAAAAGCCAGCATTCGCTTGGTCAGCGTCGCGCCCCGCTGCGCACCGTGAAGCGCGTTTTCAAGGAGCGATTTGAGTTTTGGGTCATTGGGCACACGCTTCCGCATCAATTCGAGGCTGCCGATTACGGCCATCAGAAGGTTATTGAAATCGTGGGCAATGCCGCCGGTGAGCTGCCCTATCGCGTCCATCTTCTGCGACTGAAGCAAGGCCTCGCGCGTTTCTGCGAGCCTCTGTTGCGCCTCTCTTCGCTCGGTTAGGTCGCGGGTGATCTTGGCGAAGCCAATGATCTCACCAGATGGCCGCCGAATAGGATCGATAACGACAAAGGCCCAAAAACGGGTGCCGTCCTTGCGAACCCGCCAGCCTTCATTTTCGAACTTGCCTTCACGCTCGGCGATCTCAAGGGCACGCGCCGGAAGCCCCGATTTCTGATCTTCCTCGGTGTAGAAAACGGAAAAGTGCTGACCAATGATTTCAGAGGAAGCGTAGCCTTTGACACGTTGTGCGCCAGGGTTCCAGCTTGTCACGATGCCAGTAGGATCCAACATGTAGATGGCGTAGTCGATTACAGCCTCGATCAGCAGTCGATAGCGCCCTTCCTCCGTTAGAGAAGCGTCAAGCCGGTCCGTGGTCTGCATTTATCGCTCCCACCCACGATACCTAGGCCGAACTTTGTCTCGCCGGGGCTCGAGGAGCCGGCTCGCGCCGGACCACACGCAAACGACAATCCCCTCCAAATCACAATGGTTCCGTCAACGTGCTGGGGACGAGCGGTGGGACAGCCGGTGCGCGTGCAGCGAAGGCAGCGACCACGACGATTCCGAGGCACCGCCGGCCGAGCAAGGCGAGACTTGAAGCGCAGCCCTCATTCGGCTCACATGACCGCTGGCCATAATGCCCTCCGCGGGTCGAAAGGCGAGCCATGCCCACACCGCAGGAACTCGAACGGCAATTCTGGAAATCCCTGAAGTCCGATATGACGATGATGATAGGACTCGACGGCGTTGAGGATGGTCATGCCAGGCCCATGACCGCGCAAATCGAAAACGAGCGCGGGCCGATATGGTTCTTCACCTCGAAAGACAATACGATCGTGCAAATGCTGGCTGCAGGCCGGGGAAATCGCGCGATCGCCACCTTTGCATCGAAGGGGCATGACTTGTTCGCCACGGTGCACGGCAACCTCACGGTTGACAACGACCGCGCGGTGATCGACCGGCTGTGGAACAACTTCATCGCCGCGTGGTTTAAGGGCGGCAAGAGTGATCCGAAGCTCGCGCTACTGCGTTTCGACACTGAGCGCGCCGAGATTTGGGAGAACGAGTTCAGCCTCGTTGCCGGCATCAAACTGATGATTGGGGTCGATCCGAAAAAGGATTACAGGGACAAGGTGGCGGAGGTCTCGCTTAAGCCGGCGGGCTAAACGCGGACGCTTGGTTTCTGCTAGCAGTCTGCTGAAAAACTCGGGGCGAATGCGGTCATGAGCAACAATAGAATCGAAAACGGCGTTGGCTTGAATCTATCGTTCGTTACAGGCTCAACTCTTGAATCAATGTTGCTCAATGACCCCCTCCAAAAACCTTTTTCAGCAAACTGCTAGGCCTTACTAGACCTGCCAAACCAGTTTTTCGTGCTGCTTGCTGAAAAACGCTACAATACCGTCTCCCTTCTCTCCAGATGACTAGATCGCCGGAAGACGTTGGGCGAGACCGAGGGGAACTTTGGCACTTATGATATCGCCTGGTGAGAGATCGCCGCTTGCGCGCACGACGCCCAAGACACCGGCCCGGAACGTGACGCCGTTTGGCCCTGGGACGATCATCGCGCGCTTCAGCCCTTTGCGGAATTTATCGATATAACCACAGGGTGTGCGGAGGCCGGTTAATTCGACAACGGCGCTGTTGCCCAAATGAAGTATCGCACCAAGCGGCAGGCGAAGCAGATCAATGCCTTTGGTGGTAATATTCTCACCAAGTTGCGCAGGGCTAACGTCAAAGCCCAGCATCCGCAATTCATGAAACAGTTCGGCTTGAAGTAGATGAACTTGGCGGCTGTTCGGAGCTTCGGCGGCCTGCTTGGCAAGATAACGATGTTGGATCACGGGCCCGGCGTGAACATCGCCATCAATGCCGTGTCCCTCAATCAACCGAATGTTTAGCCGATTCGGTTTGCTGAACCGGTGCGATTGATCGCTACTGACTGCAACGACCTCCCCCGTTCTGCCTGATGTCGCCATGTCGGATCCTAGGATGAACGCGCCGGGAACAGGTAAGGTGCCACGCGTACCGATGCGTTGTTGCCGCAGTTAGAAGCCGGCAAAAACAAACTGCGTCCACCACCCCTGTTACGGCCGGTTGCCACCCGGCGCATTTATCTAACGCTTTCTCAGCTGAAAAGTTTGATGTTGAGACAGCATGTGATTTTGCCTTTTTTGAAACAAGCTCCTTGTTCGGCAGCGCTTTCCTCGGGAACTTCACCGATTGCCAGCGCTTGAATCCTCAAAGGAGCAAGCCATGCGTGAAGATCACCAGAAGGAACGCCCCAGGAAAAATACTGCGAAGGAAGGCGGCGCGGCCTCCTCGTCAAATCGGACCGTGCCAAATTCTTCCCAGGAAGCCGGAGACAACCGAACGCCGGACAAACCAATTGGCGAAGTGGCATACGCACACCGAGAGCCTGCCAAGAAGAAGACCGGAGAATTTTGACAGCTGTCACTCAAGCAAGGGAGACGACCATGAGAGGCTTGATGGTTGTTATTGCCGTGTTCACGACAACATTGAGTGCCGCAGACGCCCGACAAGGACAGAACGGGCGATATTGTCTCACGACCGAAGATGGCGGGCGAAATTGCGGCTTTGCTACAATCCAGCAGTGCAACGCCACTCGGAAGGGTGTCACTCGTGATAACTGCGTGCGCAACGAGACGGCCGGCGGCGGAGGCCAGCGGCCCGTATCTAGGTAGCGCAAAGCGCTTGATTCGACTGACTTGAACCGCGGAACGCAACTAGCGCCATCTCGACGGCGCAATAAGCCGCGAAGCAACGATAAGAATTACGGCTCCGATGAACGCGGCGATCAGATACGCAACGGGCCATCGCATTGCGTCTGGGGCTTGGTCTAGCGGATCCGCGTAGGCAAAAGGCAATCGAAAGCGCCGGTTCTACCTTGAGCAAAGTTTTAGTTCGCTTGTGACTTCGGGGAGGTCCCCGGCCAGCCCGCTGGCTTGGGAAGCGGCAGCGGCACTGCAACGGAGATCGAATCACGATCCAGCACGGCCCATTGGCAGATCCGGTGGCCGCGCGAACGCGCCTTGAGGTCTAGATGAACGTGATCATTATGAAAAGCATCTGCGCCGGGACCCAACACGGTCGTGAAACGGTGGCAAGCGGCGGTGCGCATCTGCTCGCGGAAGGCCCGCGCCACCTGACTGTCAACAAAACTGAATGCCGGCGCCGTTGCGCAGCGTAATCGCACCGACATCAAGCGCGTTGCCTTTGCCGTGCTCAGACGGCTGAGCGCCTGAAACCCGATTGCGGCTGCGGCACTGATAGGAATCAAAACTAGCGATCATGCGGAGCGGCGCACCAAGTTGCGTCGCCAATGCTCCGACATCGTTTCGAACCCACTCTGTCACCGCCTCCGCCATGCCGCAACGAAGTATTGGAGCGGAGCTGAATGACACTTCGCTCCCGTCCTCCATGATGATCCGGTCGAGCTGGACTAGGTCATGGACAGCGCACTCTGCAGGTTCCGAAATGACAGGATGTGCGGCAAAATGGGCTGTCTTTCGGAGTCGGTCAAAGCAAGCAAGTGTTTCATTCGAGCGTTCGGCGGCAGCCGCTGAGACCTCATAGCGTTCAAGTATGCCGCGATTAGGCAAAAGTTCATTCGCTTTTATGATATCGCAGAACGTGAAAAATACGCCACTCGAAAGAATAAATACCAAATGGTGCATCCTGCGGGGTAACCCCTCATGCCCACCTGCGTTCCATAGTCCCAGTAGCGGCCTGTCCACGTGAACCTTCCAGTGGCTGCGTTGTTACCCATTGCAACCCATCTAGCGGGAAAAGGCGACAAGCCATGGAAGCCCGCAAGCTCTTCCTCGATTTACCCACGTGTGTCCTAACGCTGATACTCAGCTGCAGGGGCGCGGCAGGGCTAGAGCCGGATGCCCAGAGAGGTCAAACTTTCGTACGTACGAATTGCTCGCAGTGTCATTCGATAGACAAGGTGAGCCCGAGCCCCCTCAACATCGCGCCGCCATTCCGCACGTTGCATCTTCGTTATCCCGTTGAACACCTCGAAGAGGCATTAGCCGAAGGCATCACGACAGGCCACCCGACTATGCCGGAGTTTAAGCTCCATCCTGATCAAATCGGGGACGTCATCGCCTATTTAAAGTCGCTTGAACCCTGATCGACCTCCGAACTTTGGGCGACCCACAAATGGCCTGTACGTCCACGGCATTAACCTTCTGACCGCTCTGTTATCGCGCGTATTAATGCGCTGCCTTGTAGGTGTCATACGCAATCTTGATCTCCCCCGTCACAGAGGCTTCCTCGTCCACCTCTTGCCAGTTCAAGTTCTTCTCGATCTTGGCCATGCGTAAATCCCTAAAAGTAAGTCCCGCGTGGCGTGCTACATCTGCGCGATCAAGCATGTTCTGCTTGCTTTAATACCCTGAGCGTTTCTGCCACTGCTTCGTTGTAATTGCCGACGCGGTAATTATGCTGGTCGCCGTTGGCGAACGTCAGCGCCACGCCCCAAACGTCTTGATCAAATTCCCACTTGATGACGACGGCGTCGTTTGGTTCACGGCGTGCGGTCATGTCATTCCCGGTTGCGGACTTGGCGGCATCGGTGGGCGCGGTGGTGGTGGCGGGGGCGCAGGAGGCTTCGGCTTATTCGCTGCGTGGCTCAGATCGTTCCGCATACCCTGGTACTCCAATTACGGCCCGAGCACCTGCTCAATTCGGTTTCGCGAACGGATGGACGCCAATGGCCTATCACCATTCTTAATTTGCCGCACATTCGGCACTTGCGGAACCAATGGTTCTTCGGACCGTTGGTTCCACGGGAGTGGAATGCGCCATCTTTTGACAGCCCTCGCAGTTTTTATTAGCTCCCCTGTTTTAGCAGGGGTCTCAGTCACATTCCCAGTTTCTATCCCGCTTGAATGCGTCGAGCTTGCCCAGCGAGAAGGCGTCCCGATTGTTATTGAGAACAAATATCAAGCCACGAAAGCAAAGATTAAACTTGCCCGGCTAAGTGGCCGCGATCCACTGGTCCGGGAATGCCGAGCCGCTGTGGAGCGCCAGCGAGCAGCATCGCAGTAAGTTGGATACCGCTGATTCGTCATAAGCACGTCTGAGAAATGGCTTACATCCCACCTGCAGAGGGGTCCTGCTAACCTCAAGGGTCACTATGCTGAACACAAACACCATAATGGGAATGTTACTTGGAGCTGTGTTGGAATGGTTGGGTACGCTGTCGGTTTAAAGCATGCGCCGAGCACTGAGTTTGGAACAGCGACTACCGTGTATCCGCCAGCGCTAAGCGAGATGTATCCTCCTTTGCCGCGAAGTAATACGGCTGGTGGAAGTGAGTTGCCGACAGGCATTCAAACTATGGGCGCGCCAACGGCGATGCCTACGGAATACCCGGGATACAAGGCCACGCCGACGGACACTTCTACTACGCCAATCCGTGGGATAGTTGGGTCTCCAAGCCCGGGGCAGTTCTCGCCGAACACGGTGCTACCGAGCGGAACGGGTGATACAAATCCCGTCGGGACTAAATAAAGCAATCCCGCCCAGCAGCTCGCCGCTCTCGGCAATCTCGATGAGGCGGCGGGGGTTGCCTCCTGTTGCTTCGGTTCGCCCTGTACGAAGCTCGCGCTTTCCGACAAGTCTCACAGCACTGTGGTTTTGCTTTCCGCGGCGTTCGCAATTTTTGCATCCAGACCAAGGACGATACTCCGACGAGGCAGCTGGACGTGTGTGCCAAAGACGACGAGACTGTATTCATCGTGGCATGCACTCATTCGCGGGATGTCGGACAACCTTGCTTCTTTGTGCAGGTAACGCTCGTTCGCTCCACAAGGTTCAAAAAGAAAAGCCCCGGTGTCCCGGGGCTTTTTCCGTCAACGCATTCGTATCGCCTAGCGATACATCGTCCGCTCCTTGCGGACTTGATCAGCCGTGTATGGCGAACCTGCAGGATCGAAGGACTTCCAGCCGGCCCCTCGGTACGCCGTGGCGCGCTCGGAAGCCCGAACCGACGATCGATCCATCACAGCTTGAAGCCTGGACGCGTCGGCATCGGCCACACGGGCACTGACCACAGCACCGCCCCGGCGAAGCCCTTCGGCAAAGACCTCAGCGTCATCCTTGGAGACGCCTGCCTGAGTGAGTGCGCCAAGGACACTGCCCGTAGCAGCGCCCGCTGCTGCGCCGGCAAGTGCAGCCACCAACCAACCAGCCGCAACGACAGGGCCGACACCCGGAATAGCCATCAGGCCCAATCCGGTCGCGGCACCGACGGCACCTCCAGCGGCGGCTCCAAGGCCGGCCCCGGCGCCGGCAACCTCTGCGCGGTCATCCTTCCCGTCGAGGTCGCGATCGGGAAATGTATGCTTTTTGGCGTCGTACCATTCATCGGCGTTGCTTGCGATGATGCTGATATCGCCATGTTTGATGCCAGCAGCTTCAAGCGCATTGACCGCGTCTTGGGCGGCCGGATACGAATTGTAGAGACGTGAAATGGTGACGGTCATTAGATTTTCCTATTGTTGACTGTTGTTTAGCGAGGCGTGACGTTGCCTTGAAAGTCGACGCTCACATCGACTGACTGGCCGCCCTTCATGGCTTTGCCGCGCCACACGCCCTGGGAGTCTTTCGCCAAGCCGCTCACATTCGCGAAGCCATTTGTCTCGATGCGGGACTTGGCTTGGCTTTCGGTGAAGCTGTTTGCGCCAGCGGCCGGAGCACCCGGATTCGGCGGGCTGTTCGGCGTGTTGACGGCTGGGGTGTTGGCGTTCGGGTTAGCCGGTTGTTGTTGTGCGTGTGATGCAGTGAGCAGCATCGCTGTGGCAGCGAGTGCCAGAATCATTCTCATTTGTTTTTCCTGGGGGGTTGGAGTGCAAGGCCAACCCCCCGAAGAAGAGAATGTTCCGAACAATGCATTACGAACGAAGCGTCGAAAGACACAGCAATTATACACGATCAATGGGTGTGAAAGCGCGAACGCGATCCCCACTTAAAAACATAACTGCACTCGTACACTTAGAAAGAGAGTTCCTCATGAGCAATCAAGACCAAAATCAGAATCAAGGCGGCCAACAGAACCAGGGTGGCCAGGGCGGCGGCGGTCAACAGGGCGGCCAGCCGAACCAGAAGCCTGGACAGCAGAACCAGACCCCGGGTCAGGATAAACCAGGCCAGGCCGGTCAACAGGGCGGCAACACGAACCCGCAAAACCAGAAGTAAACTCTCGTTTTGAAAAACAGCCCCGCCGAAGCGGGGCTCTTTATTTTTTGGAACGATCGACCCCGCGAAGCCTTGAACAACTGTACCCCCACAGGAGTTTGCGGTCGGCGCGCACAGCCGTGTCGGAAAGGCAAACCCCGACAAAATAGGAGCCCATATGGCAAAAGAACCCAAGAAGCTTGACGACCTATTCCACGATACGTTGAAAGACATCTACTACGCCGAGAAGAAAATCCTTAGTGCACTTCCCAAGATGGCGAAGGCGGCCCAGAACCCCGATTTGAAGGCTGCCTTTGAGAAGCACCACGGGGAGACTGAAGAGCAGGTGGCGCGGCTTGAGCAGGTCTTCGCGTCGATCGACGAGAAGCCGCAAGGCAAGAAGTGCGCGGCAATCGAAGGTATCCTTGATGAAGGGAAGGAGATCATGGACGAGTACAAGGGCTCTTCCGCCCTTGATGCCGGCCTTATCTCGGCAGCCCAAGCCGTCGAGCACTATGAAATCACACGCTACGGCACGCTAGCGACCTGGGCCGACGAGCTCGGGAATAGCGAAGGTGCGGAACTTCTCAAGGCTACGCTCAACGAGGAAGAGAGCACTGACAAGGCACTGAGCGAGCTGGCGGAAACCTGTGTCAACCAGGAAGCCCAACGCGAAGCGGCGGAATAAGGTTGGTACCAAAGGAAACCCCGGCTAACTGCCGGGGTTTCGTTTAGCGCAGGATCATCAGCAGGATGATGAGGCTGAGGGGAACACCCAAAAGCCACAAGAGAACCGGCATAGCTTCCTCCTTGGGATGGTTTTGATCAAAACGTCGCGCTCGGCCTCCAGCCGGCCTCGTACCAGCGTTCGTCGCGGTAGACGCCGCCGGCCGTCGCTGCGAGACTTGCCGCGAATGCTCCTGCAAGCATGGAAGCTGCGAGCCACAGCGCCAACTTTGCAGCCGCTTTTCGAGCCTCGTCGGTGGCCTGCTTGGCCTGCGTCACCACCTCGTTCACCCGCTTCTCCGCGTCGGCTTGGGGCGTGCCGGTGCGCGCCGCCACGACCTGAGCGAGATACGTGCGGTCGCCAGCAGAGATGTCGGTGCCGCGCCGCAATCCACGCGTGAAAATGCGACCGATCTCGGCACGATTAGTTTGCATGTCAGCTGCGGACTGCTGCGCCTGTGTGGGGGAAGTTCCGGTAGGGGCGCGGAAAAGCTGATCAACATAACCCTCGATGACGGGGCTCTGCCCTGCCTGGACGCCTGCTGTGGCCGCAGCAGGCGCGATACCAGCTGTGGCGCCGCTGAGGATACTCGTGGTCGCGGTGCCCAGCGCGGCCGCGGTCAGCACAGTTGCGAAAGCCCACGCAAGGAAGCCGTGCGCGGTGTCCCTGAAGAACACCTCATCACGATGAACAGCCCAGCGGCCGCGCATTCGACCCGCGAGATAGCCACCCACCGTGGAGGCGAGCATCGCAACCACGACAAGGTAGATGCCCGCTCCAACATGGAAAGTTGTGGCAGATACGCCTTCGTTAGCCCAGGGAGAAACCACCGAGAAAGCCGACCCCGATGCCGAATGCCAGCAGTACAAGGGAGATAGCAGCTGCGGCTATCCCGCCCGCAATCACCGCTCCCCAAGAAACAAGACCTACTTCTTCTTCAACTGTCGCTACCGCAATTGGTGTCGCCATATCCGCCTCCGGCAGGATTTAAACGCGGACGTAACGGACATGCGCCATTTAAGTTCCGGCCGCCGGCGGCCGTAGCAATGAAAAATAAGCTTGCGTTTAGCGCTCGCGTTCCCATCTCAGGCGCCATGTCATACACACGCGCCGATTATGTCTTTTTGAATACTCCGCAGACGCGCGCCGAGCGCATCGCGCGGATCGACGCGCTCGCGTCGCTGCTCGACACTGCTGTACTGATCCCCGGCACCAACATCCGCTTCGGGCTCGATGCGCTGATCGGCCTCGTCCCCGGTATTGGCGACGTGGTGACGACGTTCCTTTCCCTCTACATCGTCAAGGAAGCTCGCGCGCTCGGCGCGCCCCGCCACGTCATTCTGCGCATGCTGGGCAATGTCGCGCTCGACAGCGTAGTCGGCGCGGTACCAGTCGCCGGTGACCTGTTCGACGTGATGTGGCGCGGCAACCGCCGCAACATGGCGCTGTTGCGAGGGTGGCTCGAGCGGGAAGAGAGGCGCAGCGTAAGGCGGTCGGCGAAGTTCTTGGCCTAGTGGACCTGCGTGCATAGCCGACTCGCTTTTGTGTCATGCGCTCTTATTGCGGCGATGGAACGGAGGGTTGGGTTCGCGGTTACCCTTGCAGTGCAACATTGCTGGGAACCCCCGGGGTCGTGCACCATGCAGTGTGGACCTCTTCATGAATTTCCTGGCTACCGGCGCGACTCGCCAGCTGAGTTCGGCTGTTGAAACCGTAAAAGCACATCCCATCGCCTTTGGAGTTGTCGCAACGTTGGCGGCTATGGCAATTGCGAACCGCTACCTTGCGAAAAAAGCCGAACGCGAAAATCCTCCCACCGGCCGTTTCGTTACCATCAACGGCGTTCGACTTCACTACGTTGACCAGGGCTCTGGTACGCCGTTAGTTCTTCTGCACGGTAACGGCAGTATGATTCAGGACTTTCAATCGAGCGGACTTATAGATCTTGCTGCAAAGGATTACCGCGTTATCGCGTTTGATCGGCCTGGATACGGGCACAGCGACAGACCGCGCAGCACCATCTGGACCCCAGAAGCACAGGCCGAGCTCATCCATGCCGCGCTACTAAAGATAGGCGTCTCACGCGCCATCATCTTCGGACATTCGTGGGGAACGCTAGTGGCGGTGGCTTTCGCGCTTAAATACCAACAGAGCGTTCAGAGTTTAATATTGGCTTCTGGATATTATTATCCGACCGTTCGAGCCGATGTTCTGGTCTTATCGGGACCATCTATACCAGTGTTTGGAGATGTCCTCAGGCACACCTTGTCGCCGATCCTAGGCAGACTGATGTGGAAAATGTTGCTGCGAAAGCTTTTTGGCCCAAATCCGGTGCCCACAAAATTTAGAGGTTTCCCGAAGGAAATGGCGGTACGCCCTTCGCAAATTCGCGCTGCTGCGGCTGAGGCGGCACTCATGATCCCGAGCGTCCATAACCTTCAAGGGGCCTATGCCAATCTGAAAATGCCCGTCGCGATCCTTGCAGGGGCAGACGATCAACTGATTGAACCTGAGCAGTCTGTTCACCTTCATCACGACATCACGCAAAGCACATTGCAGTGCGTGGCCAGCACCGGACACATGGTTCATCAGACGGCCACTGCCCAGATTATGTCGGCAATTAATATGGTGTCAGGGCAGAGCACACCGCGCGACACGGTCGCAAACGCTGCATAGCGCCGCGCGAAGTTCGATTTCCGCTTGGCGGCGGCAACTGGGCGGCCAATTGTAAAGGATCTTTTAGAGGTTGGGTGAAGTGTGACGAGACTCACTTGCATAACAACCGCTTTATCAGTCACGGTGGAGTTCCCCGCGAATGGCGACGATTTCAGCCTCGCTCGTACCGGCGTGCACAACTTCACCTACGGTTTTGCCGAGCAAGGCTTTTGCAAGCGGCGACACATACGAAATTGAGCCACGCGACGGATCGGCCTCATCTTCACCGACGATTTGGTAAGTCTGCGAACGCCCATCGTCGCGTTCGATGGTGACCGTGCTTCCAAATATCACGGTATCCGGCGCAGCATCCGGCGCTACCTTCTGAGCTGTGGCTCGCCGCGCATTCCAGTAACGCAGGTTACGGGACGCCTTGGCCAATGCATGCCGGTCGCCCGAAGCTTGGGCTTGGCCAAAGGCGTGCTGCGCCGCCTGCAATTCCGCTTCAATTTGTGCGAGGCCCCGCTCCGTCACAAAATTTGGATACGGCGAAATTGGCCGATCCGGAATGTCCTCGACAAAATCATCTTCACGGGTGAAGGATCTGCTCATGGTATTGAGATAAGAAGTCCACGCGCTATCGGTAGATCAAGACAACAGGGCTTTGCTGAGGGAGCTGGCGCCCAAGCAGCGGATAACGCGCTGTGTGTCTGGCAAGCCCTAAGACTTGGACCGTCAGAGGTGGTCCCGGTTTCCGGGACAGAATGGCGGCTTGGCTAAGGTAGATTTTGGGTTTGATTACGCCGCAGTCACGACCCCGTACTCGACCTTCTCGATAGTTCAGCGCGTAGAAGACTAGCCCCGTACGCGCCGGGCAGTTGTTGACGAGCCCCGCCGTGGACGAGAAGGACCCCTGCTCTTTAGTTTTTTGCACTCCGCGCTGGCATCGCGGTGGAACTTCGGGATGACGCGCTTGTTACTAGCCTAGCACTTGTCTGCAGGAACCTTGGAGTTAGTAAATGTCCTCGCCCGAGCGCCCCGATGCTCCCATAGTTGGTCCAGACAACCCCTCCACCTCGGAATCAACCCCTTCGGAAACAAATGTTTCTCCTGAAACCGGATCACAGTCCGGTCCCCTCGAACCCGCTAATGCAGGCGTGGCCTCACCCGATACAAGCACAATCCCACCTACGGCTCGGGCAAAAACGAAAGGCGTCGCCGACATCGTCTTTATTGTAGACGTTAGCGGAAGCATGAAGCCCTGCATCGATGCTCTCCGAATAAACATCGAGGCATTCATTGATTCTCTCAGTAAGGGAGAAGGCAACAATGCTCCACCAGTTAAGGATTGGCGCGCCAAAGTAGTCGGTTACCGTGATGTCGAAGCCGCCCAGTCAGAAGGGCTTCCGTGGATCGTTGATAACCCCTTTGTTAGAGAAGCTTCAGCATTAAAGTCGCAGCTAAGTGAGTTGCGAGCAGAAGGCGGAGGCGATGAACCGGAATCCCTTTTGGACGCTCTGTTTAAAACGGCCTCTCTGGAAGCGAGCCCAAAAGGGTCACAGACAGAAGATCCGGGAAAATGGCGCTACCGTAGCGACGCAGCACGGGTGGTAATCGTTTTTACAGACGCGCCCTTCAAAGAGACGATGAGCATACAAGAGGCCAAGGGAGGTTCATTGCAGGATGTTGCAAACGTCGTGATGGCAAATCGAATCATACTGAGCATGTTTGCTCCCAATTTTGAAGGCTATGATCGATTGAGTCAAGATCGATAAATCGGAATGGGAGGTGGTCGAGTATGAAGGCTTAAGCCCCCAGGAAGCTTTGAAGAAATTCACATCAGACCCGGTGAATTTCCGTACCACCATGAAGCAGCTTGCTGCAAGTGTATCGCGCTCTGCAGAAACCGTGGCGCTGTAAGAGCGCACAGGTTCTATGGCGAAGAAGCTGAAAGTCGGAGATTTTATCCGAGGGTATCGCATCACGAAGGTGTTCGGTCCGGGGATGATGGCGATCTCCTATCAGGCGGAAACCCCGGAGGGGAGAAAGGTATTTTTCAAGCAATACAAGTCTCCTGCTCCAAGCGTAGTGTGGTACGAACCATTTATTTCATATCAACGAGAGCTGGCGTCCCGCGTGCGAAGTGGAAAGGCACTCCATTTCGCTGTGGCCCAAGTTGACGCTTTTGAAGAGCGGTGGGGTGGCCCGTGCTATTTCCAGGCCTACGAGTTCGTTGAAAACGGCGACGACCTGCAGAAGATCTTCGACGAAGAGCGGGATCGCCACCGCAAGTCCGGTGTGCCGCCTACCGGCGACGCCACCGTTTGGTCACGTCATGTCACATGGGCGAAAGTCTTAATGTCCGGCATCGCCGCGCTGCACCAATCCAAAATTGCGCATGCCGACCTCAAACCAGCCAACGTCTATTTGATTAAAGACCCATCAATCGCGGCCGGATATCAGCTCAAGCTAATTGATATGGACTTCTCGGTGCTGACGGACCGGCGCGCTCCTTGGCATGGCCACCAGGGTTATATTGGTAGCGACAACTATCGCTCACCAGAGCATATTACGCGGGGCCAGGTTCCAGGTCTCCCATCTGATATTTTTACGTGCGGACTTATTCTATTTGAGTTGCTCGCTGGGCGTCATCCTTACTGGAGCGATGATCAGCACGAATATTCCAAACGGGTCCATGCTTACGCCGTCAAGCCGCCTGCACTCGCTGGCCTGATGCCTCCGCCAGCAAAAAACGCTGACGTAAGCTTGGCGCTGTACCGTTGCTTGTCGCCAGATCCCGCTGCCAGACCCAGTGCGCCTGAATTGCGGGCGATCCTGAGCGGACGTAATGCGGCAGCCGCCACCTCCATCACTGTGGATGCACCCGCTCACCCGACGCTGGGTGCGCCGATCGTGTCTCCCGCGTTGGAACTCCGCGAGCCCGGCGGCCGCTCCCTGAGCATTCGTGTCAGGACCGAGCTGACCAAGGCTCTGATGCAGCAGCTTGGGCCGGACTCCGAGTTTTGGGACGGCAAGCAGTGCGTGCTGGATCGTAATGCCTCTAATCAGTGGATACTTTCGCCCTTTGATCACACCACCAATGAAACCTTACTGAATGGCAAGGCCGTAACGAGCCCAGTTGTGCTTCGACATGGCGATGCCATTGCCGTTGGACGACAGGCGAAAGGCATTATCAAAATGCCTCTCACCGTACGTGGGCTTTGACGATGAGTCCCACGTGCCTCGCGGAAGGTAATCCAGAACCCGAAGAAGGGGATGAAAACTCCACGCCCGAATTAAAAACTAAAACTCGCGATGTGCTTGGAGATATGGACCCTAGTTTTCCATTAACGGCTTCCCTGCCGACACCGGCGCCCCCGACCTCGGATCTCCAAAATCAACCTAATTCCGACACCTCTTCGTCCGCGCCCCCCCACAGCCCAGCCGTCCCACCGCCAATTCCCATCGTTATCGACGTTCACGATCTCGATTGGTGCGCTTTGCGAACTCGCATCGATATAGGAGGGATACGATCTCGTATGCGGGACACAATTGTGCAAATGGAAAATTTGCTCAGTCAGGCTGCGGGAGCAGGAATGCTGTTCGACGCGGATCGAACCTGTCCTGCGGACAAGGCTATTCAAATCAACCATGTAGAAAAGGATCAGCCTCTCTGGATAATCGGTGACCTGCACGGCGACTTGCTCGCGCTAGAAGCCGCGTTGATGTTGTTTCGAGGCCACGTTCAGCACGGCTCGGTTAGGTCGCGAATTGTGTTCCTGGGCGATTTGTTTGACGACCAGGGATTTGGGCTGGAGGTTCTGCTTCGTGTTTTTGAAATCATCCTCGAAGATCCCTCACTAACATGTGTTCTCGCTGGAAACCATGATGAGGGGCTCGGCCATGACGGCACGAGGTTCTTTTCTACGGTTTCGCCGTCAGACTTTTCCGACTTCCTGAATACTCATATCGGAGATGAGTGGATTGAACGAGCGGGCAAGTTAACGATCAAATTTTTCTTGTCGGCGCCGCGCGCGTTGTTTTTTCCAGATGGATTACTGGTTACGCATGGAGGATTTCCGCTCACTGACCTGCATCTGCAATTACGTGAGTCAGGTAACTGGAATGATCCCGCGTGTCTGTCAGATTTCGTGTGGACACGGGCTCATCCGACGGCGCGGAAAAAGCTTCCGAACCGCTTCTCTCGCGGTAGTCAGTATGGTTACGAAGATTTCGCCGCGTTCTGTTCCCTGGCATCCGACCTATCACGTCCAGTGACACATATGGTTCGGGGCCATGATCACGTTGAAGAGCGTTTCGCCATATATCCCAACTATGGCGCACATCCAGTTCTAACTACTGTAGCCCTTTCTCGGCGGCTGCCGCGAGAGTTCTTAGGCACGCATGAGCGTGTCCCGTCTGTTGCGCTCTATGTCGAGGATCAGGTCCCCCAGGTCTTTCGTTTGCATATTCCATCTGACCTCATTCGTTGCATTTATCCAGAGCCCGTCGGTTCGGAAGGCACTTTCGAATGAGCGCAATCGTTTTGCGTTGTTCAAATTGCGGAACTACGCAAAGCGTTCGTGGTGAGTGCGAAGCGTGTCACGAGGCGCAAGTTCGCTATTATTGTACTAACCACTCACCAGGCCGTTGGCTCGAAGGCCAAGTATGCTCCCAGTGTGGCGCTGTTTACGGCCGGTCGGAGCCTACTGTCCGCCCCTCAAGGCCAGTTCCTACATCTCGACCTACATCTCGGAAGAGCACGGAAGCTCCGGCACCCTCCCGCACGGGTGATTCTCGGAGCCCCGGCCCATGGGGCAGGAGAACTCCACGAACAGCTCCGTCGGAAGACTATATAACCGAGGAGGCAGTTGCACGGGCGAAGGCTATCGAACGGTTGCGTGAATTGATCGGGGGGGCGTATTCGCGCCGACGGGTGCCAGTGGATGTGGATCTGCCCGGTTACTCTCCCGGCCCAATAGTTGCCGGCGGCTGCTTAAGAGTGGTGGTGATAATTTTTCTGATGCTCACGCTTTCCTATTGCAGCCTGTCCTTTTTAGGAAGCGGGTTGATGTTCTACTTCTAGCGTTGGCGTCCGTTTCGAGCTGAACTGCTTAAGTGCGCTTAACGTAGCGAGTATGGCTTCACCCTGCGCAAGTTGGGGTGAATCCCTTACGATTGAACACGACGCCGCAGTGCGTTAAATCTGAGCTCCGCCGTGGTGTCTTTGGTCCGGTCCACTCTGGCCGGACCGCAGACGCATACTGGTGCCGCCTGGTCGAGGCGGCGGGTCATCGTCAAGGCTCTGAAGGGCATCCACCACCTCATGAAGGTGACGGGCCGCTTGGCTCCCGGTGGTTGCCGGAGGAACGGTGCGGTTTCCCACAGCACAGGCGTCTGACGTCAGGTCGGGATCGTTCACGACCTCGAAGGGGTGATCAAACGCCTGGGCGGGATGCAGCAATTCGTCGAGTTCGAAATTCACACCGTTTCCCTTTTGTCATGACCTCCTCCCGAAAAGGGGGTGGGCACGTGTGTGGTGCCCACCTGTTGCTAATGGTTCAGGCTGCTTTGTCGCTTCCTTTCGCTTCCAGTTGAGTAACGTTGCCGATGGCGATCTTGCGCGGCTTCAGCTTCTCTGGGACGCGCCGAACAAGGTTGATGTGGAGCAGGCCGTTCTCGAAGTCGGCGCTTTCGACCTCGAGGTAGTCGGCCAAATTGAAGCGTCGTTCAAAAGAGCGCGCCGCGATTCCTTGATAGAGGTATTCGGTGTCGTCCCTGTCCGATTTCTTGCCCGTCACCGTGAGCTGGCTGGCTTCCGCGGTGATGGTGATCTCGTCGCGGGAGAAGCCAGCGACGGCGATGTGGATCTGGAAATGGTCCTCGCCCTTACGAACGATGTCGTAAGGCGGGTAGCCCTCGTTAGCGTCCCGAGACCAGTCATTGAGGCGGTCGAAGAGGGTTTCGAAGCCGATGGCATTGCGCGCAAACGGCGAGAAGTCGAAGGTCCTCATAGTCATATCCTCCATGAAGCGACATGAGTACGAGCGCCGGACACCGCCGGCGCCCATATCAGGCCCCATTTGGGCTCCTGATGGCTGGGCGATCTAGAAAGCGAGTTTTATCTTTCAAGTCCCCGACCAGAGGGCGGCCCAAATTTTCGCGCCTCCACTGGCGGGCCCATCGGAAGCCTAGATCGGTCTTTATTCCTTGAAACCTTTTCGGGATTTCCTAGTTTTTCCGTCGTCCAACGAAGGAGGTACGGACGGAGGCTCAAATGGGAAACCTTGAGTTGATGATGCTTACGAGTGCAGGAATATCGGTCATTTGCATGATTGCTGCCTTGCTGATCGACGATGACTGGGGGAAGCCAGCATGACCCGCCCCCCAGATCTTTGTAAATCAAGCCCTCGCCAGGGCTTCGGCGCCTTATCGAAGTGCTTCGTTTACAGGCCGAATGCTTCGGTCCTGAGCACAGAGTGATCAGATTTCCGAAACCAAGAAGTAGCCCCTGCCGATACCTGCCTCGGTCGGGTGCCTGTCGGCCACCTCGAACTTAACCCAGGACTGAAAGAGTTATGCCGCAAATTGAGATTTACAAAGGTTCAAACGGGGATGGCTGGTTTCTCTGCAGAAACGAGCTAGGCTATGTGTATGTGGTGCACGAACCGAATGAAGCGTCTGGCGGTAAAGGTTCTGCGGTTGGGATTGGCGATTTTCTATCGCAGCAAAATACTGGCCCCGAACACCAAGCGCTACTGCAGCTGATCGGATCCTTGGTGGAGCCGCCGCAGAGGTGATTGTGGCGCGATAATACCAGTCAGTCTACGTTTTCTTCAAAGCAGGGATGCGACTCGTCCGCTTTGAATTCACGCGTGGTCTCCTTGCCGCATCTATTGCAGCGGAACGTGACGGAGTGCAGACCGTTCATTGCGGGAACGCACGTAATGCGCCGCATTTCTTTTTTGCAGCCTGGGCACATAACCACGGGCCCGTTGAATGGTTTGGGGATTGGCATGGGACATGCGGTCTGGAGCGGTCGGCATATGGCCAAAGCGCTGGAACTTTCAAGTGCCGTTCGCACAGTTCGGTTAGGCATTCGCCGCCGAACTTCAAGTCGGCGAAAACGAGCGCTTTGCTGCTGCTGAGATCATCGGTATTCGACTGCCGGAGGATCTCCGCAATGAGAAGGAGTAGGCCGGATATTCGCTTGCTTCACGCTCCTTGGTGCGTCGTGCCCGAAAATCAGCAAAGGCCGGCGCCTAGTCTAAAGGCCACCCCAAAGTCCTAATTCCTGCGCGTTCGGGCTCACATGAAACTTGGCCCAGACCAGTGCGTTGTCGTCGGCTCTGAGGCTCAATCCGCGGATATTGTTTCATCCGCTCTCCACATAAGATTGTCCGTGCCGAGATGACACAGCACGATCCCATCCCGTCCATTTCCCGGCGTGGAGCGGGCGAGCGTCTCCCCCTGATCCGAGCGTTTGCGCTTCCGCTCGTTACGCTAATCGGCCTGTACGTTTGTTTTCTGTTGGCGCTGCCATTCCTACCAGCTCTGGCCTGGGCGCTAACCTTGGCCGTTCTGGCGGCGCCGCTCCATCGCCGGGTTCAAAGCAGGCTGCGGTCTCCCAGTCTCGCGGCCGGCGTCTCCGTTCTACTCTTGGCGTGCTTGGTTATCATGCCTCTGGGCGCGGTGGGACTGCATCTCTTGACCGAGGTGAGCAGCGGCGCGCTTATCGTGCAGGAGCAGTTTGCGAGCACCAATTTGCAGCGAATCATCAATTCGCATCCGTTTTTAGCTCGGGCCGCCGCATTGCTGGAGAGGCATGTGGAGCTCTCTTCGATCATCAACAACCTCGCGACTTGGTTCACAAACCTCGGTGCGTCACTCCTCCGCGGATCGTTGAAGAATCTGATCACCGTGATTCTCACATTCTATCTGCTGTTCTATTTTTTGCGCGACCAGCGTGAGGCCCTCTATCACGCGCGGCTGTTATCGCCGATGTCCAACCGCGACACGGACCGGTTGTTCGACCGCGTGTCCGAGACCATCCACGGGGTGATCTTCGGTACTTTCTTCACGGCCGCAGTCCAAGGAATGCTGGGCGGCTTGATTTTCTGGCTGCTGGGACTGTCGAATCCTTTGTTCTGGGGATTCGTGATGGCGCTGCTGGCAGTGATCCCAGTGCTCGGTGCTTTCGTGATCTGGATTCCCGCTGCAGCTTTTCTGGCGATTAGCGGCGAGTGGGGCAAGGCCGCCATCCTCGCCGCTTGGGGTGGCATTGTAATCGGCGGGATCGACAACGTCCTGCACCCGATTCTTACGGGCGGCAAACTTCATCTGCACACCGTTCCCACATTCATCGCGATCATGGGCGGACTAATGCTGTTCGGAGCTGCGGGCTTGGTCCTCGGACCGTTGGCCGCGACGATGACGATCACGCTGCTGGAAGTCTGGCGGGCGCGGTCCAAGTATCCGGCCGTCGAACGGGAACGAGGTTGAGGTGGCGCGAACGGCCGCCTCCAGCCTCGAGAGAAACAAGAGCGGGGCGGCGCACCCTTCGGATTCTGCCTTTAGACTGCGATCGCAAACGCCCCCAGCGCCCGCTCACAGATTTTATCCGGATTGCGCTCGCCTGTTTTGCCGATTGCGACGATGCGCTTGGCGAGAACCTCCAGCACGATGTCGGGCTGTCCTGTATCGTGAAGCGCCTTGCGAGCTTGGTCGTAAGCTTCACCCATGGCCTCGACATGCTCGGGATCGAAGAAAGCGCCGTCCAAAAACGGAATGATCGTGGCTGTCATGCGCACCTCCTTGTGAATCACAGGCGGGAGCGCGATTGGTCTCTCAGTCACCGACGCCTAGCGCGGTGGGACTGTCGGTGATGCAATCAGGATGCGCCTAAAAAAATCTAGAGTTGAGCGAGAATAAATAGGTGGCCCGTCTGAGTTCTGACGGGGCTACCAAGTACAGCCTGCTTTGGGGCGTAGAGATGATTGACATCGCCGTTCTTTGCACGCGAAACGACACGTATATTTATTCCATTCTGCGACTTCCAGCTAGCCGACCAATTCTCGCATCTGTGCGAGTGGCATGCAGATCGTTGCGCCGATGGCCGCGTATGGCAGCAGTTGCACTAGGTGCGCGGCCTAGCCAGCCTTTTTGTCGAACACCATCACCTTGGACACGTAGGCCTTGGTGTCGCGCCGGTGTGCGAGCCCGCAGCGGCGCGCGACAACCGAGAAATCCTCATTCAAATAGCTCTGATAATACGGCTCATGATAGTGCTGCGGGAAGCGCTCCAACATCCCATCGTAATCGGGCTCGTCGCCACGCTGGAGCGAATCCATCAGGATCAGCCGCCCGCCAGGCTTGAGCACGCGCGCTGCTTCACCAATCACGGTGCGGCGCACATCCGGGGGCAATTCGTGCAGCATGAAGATGCTCGTCACCGCGTCGCAGCTGTTGTCTGGCGCGGGGATCGCTTCCGCGTTGGCGACGACGAGACTGATGCGCGACCGGCCCCTAAGATGGCGCCGCGCGTGCCTAATGTAGGCCTCCGACAGGTCGAGGCCGAGCGCCGGCAGCCGCGGCCATACTTGCTTTACGAAATCAAGGAAACGGCCGGTGCCGCAGCCGATGTCGATCAGCCGTAATTTGCGCTGGTCGCGACCGGCGAAAGCTTCCGCAAGAGGCGGCAGCGCCTGGCGCCTCATCGCATTCGCCGTTCCTTTGAACAGCACTTCGACCTGCGTGTCGTAGCGGGCGGCAGATTCCTCGGTGAGCCAGCCGCCAGACTGGAAATGAAAATTCTGCAGGTAATAGTCCGGTCGCCGGCCGCGGGTCTTTGCGCTCAGCACCTCGTGCGTCGCGTTGCGCTTGCGACGCTCGTAGACGTCGGGTAGGTCGCGGAAGAATAACCGCGAGCGGTCGAGCAGCGTGAGTAGCGAGCCGTCATGGTCCGCGGGAAGGGGATAGATGCCGGCCTCGATATTGGCGAGATCCTGCTCGAGCAGCGTCGCCATGTCAGCGTTCAGCCGCTGCTCGATGCATTGATCGGATCGCGACTTCGGTCGCGCAATCTCGCCCTCCCGCTGCCGTAACTGTTCTGCAAACCGACGCAAGACATACAGGTGCCCGGGATACCACGCCATGCGCGGCAGCTGCCTAGAAGCATAGGCGACGCGCGTCGCCAGACGTGAAAGAGGATGGCTCATGCGCGATACATTGGGCTCGCATTTCCCCTGCGCAAGCTTCGAATTTGAAGCCAGGACCACACCTCATTTGCATTCAGGGGGAACACAGGAAACAAGTCGTCGACGGCAGTGTTGTTCCTGGCGCCGCTTGGCCGATTAGCTGGGCGCCTCTTCGGTGTATTGCCGAGCTTCTGTCTTTTGACATGTCACAAAATAGAATATCGTTTTTGCGAAACGTCTTGTTGAAATTCAGCAACCGCCAAACCACTTAGCCCGCTTATTGCTAAGGGGTGTGGGTGTGTCTGAGCGTAAGAAAAAAGCTCTTAAAATTGTCGTGGCTCCACGTGTGGGAGCTATCCTTGAAGCGCCTCCGGCTCTGATCGCTAGCACGCACACGGTGGACTACACCTGCGGATACTGTGGCGGTGTCCTAATCCACGCAGAGGAAGGACAGGTGCACGGGCTTATCATCCGTTGCACATCCCTGCGGCTCATACAACGAAACCGAATGACCGCCCGCGCCAGCGCAAACATGCACATAAATCCAAACCCTCAGGATGCGTGTCAGATGGGGCGCAAGCTGTGGGCGAAGTACACCGCCGAGCGGCAGCGCAGTCGCTCAAAGGGCTGCTAAAAGAAGGCCCCGGTCTGCATCGAGTGCGCCGAGGCCTCCATCGAAGGGCCAAGGGGAGGCTCTGGGAGCGACTGGCCCTTGCGACGTTCGATTAACGCCGCTCGGCCGCGAAGTTTCCAGTTTGGCAATTGACTTAGAAAGGCGAGGCCCCGACCCGGTGCCGGGCCAACTCCATCGAACGGCCGCAACGAAGCGGGGAACCCTTTCCTGGTTTTGCCAACGCCGTTTCCGGCGTTGAGTTTCGTCTGTCGCAACCTGGCCCGCGCATAGGAAGGCCTATCAACGCTTGCCGCGGCTCTTTTTTGTCGCTTTCTTTTTTCGAGTCGGTGTTTTTTTCGCAACCTGCTTTGCCACGGTCTGTTTTGCGGCGCTTTTCACTGCAGGAGTTTCTTCTTCAACCTTTTTAGCCCCCGAGCTCATTCCCTGGGCGACGCGGGTAAGCACAACTCCAGCAGCAGTTGCGGCGGCGGCCCCGAGTGCCTCCGCCATCACGTTTCCGACCTGCTTAGCGCCGGTCTTTGCGACTTTCTTAGCTTGTTTCTTCGCGCTCTTTGCCACGATGTGTGCTCCCGAAATTTCGTCAGCTTGACGCAGTCCCCGCTCTACGGGCGAGCGGTTCTGCGCTTATCGAGAGAGCGACGGCCCAAGACGTTCCAGCGACCAGAGCCGGCTGTGTCATCCCGATGCTGTCCTCCCGCGCCCGCCGCAAACCAGGCAGCGACTGAACCAAGCAGCGCCGCCGCGCCCGCCATGAATGCCAAAATTGTAGAGCTCTTTCTGGCACGTGTGAGGTTTTGCTTGGCACTCGCGATCGCGCTGTCAACCCGACGTTCGGCTTCGGGCTGAGCCAGACCCGTCCGTGCTGCAACAAGACGTGACAGATAAGTGCGATCATCCGCTGACACACCGCTGTGGCCCGAGGACGTCAATAGGATGCGTCCAACTTCCGCGCGTGTTGCGGCCTGATCTTCTCCTTGGCGCCGATCCCCCCGCAACAACCGGTCAACGTCATATGCGATCGTATTTTCGCTCGCAACCGAGTTCATCGGCGAACCCGAAGGCGCCGCCACGCGGGTGGCCATGGCAGCCACCATGAGAGCCAGCGTTACCGTGATGAGCGTAGCGACTGCCCAAGATAGAAGTCCATGCACGTTGTCGCGAAGCTCGCTTTCATCCGGCATCGAGGCGGCGTAGCGCTCGCACAGCATACCGGTGAGGTAACCGCCAAGCCCGTATGAAGCCAACGCGACGAGGACGAGATAAACCCCGGACAGGAACCACAGGCCTATCGAAGCATCCCGCCAGGTCGGAGCGGTCGAGCTGACAGCAAGCCCGACGGCTCCGGCAAAGGCATGAAGGACGGAAGCTAGTGCGGCTGCCGCGACGGCGCCTGCAAAAACGGCTCCCCAGTTAACAGTCGGGGCAGACACCACGCGCGGGCGCTCGACGATCTCTGCCATCGCACCCTCCTAGCGCAGGCCGAAGAAGGACAAGATGGCCAAAATCACTACAATCAAACCAACGAGGTAGATGATGCCGTGCACGGTCGCCTCCTGATGCCGCCCGGTTGCCGGCAAGGCAACCTCGGTTTCCGGTAAAAGTTCCCATCCCTTTCGGGACCAAGCGCGCCCCAAAGGCAAGACCGGGTAGTGGTTGTCCCGATTGTCGCCCGGCTGTCCCTGAATTGAAGTCGTCCAATTATCGTGGATCGTGCATTCCCGTCCCTGTTCTTATCTTCACTCCGATTGGTCGCTTCGAACTAATCGCCGGGTGCGTCTGAGCTTAGTCGCGAATGATGAGGGCTGATTGGCGTCGGGATTACTAGCGCTAACGCCGCAGAGGTCCAACTTCGGTGCTCAGTGGAATCTGAATTACCCATTTCTTCGGATGTGTTCCCGTAGGCGCGACGCCTGCCAAGCGTCCCGTGCATCAGCATCCGGCCCGCTGACCCAATCCAGCTAGGAATCATAGGATTTTGCAGTGGTTAGCATCGCGACAACACCCCCGACGGCATTGGCAAGATCATCGTGTGCGCCCGGCGCGTGATCGATGCTGTCTCGGCCAGCGCGCGACACCCGCCGCTCCAGGCCGACGATCTGGGCAATGAGCCGATCATGGCGCGGCAACGTGATGTGGCCAGCGTTGAGCAACGGTAGCATGTCCCTGAACAAATTGACTTTGGCTGCTCGCACAGTTCATGGCTGATGCCGTGCCGGCGGAACGGTTCATGGCGAGAACGGCAGGGCAGGCAGCACCCGCGCGGCATCATTCGAGCCAGTACCGCACAGATAGGTCCACTGGGTGCGTTGATCGTGAGTGGGACTGGAACCTGATATCGTTAGATTGCTAATTCGCTAGCTCGCGATTTGCTGCGCGGCGGGGTTTCCTCTCGTACTGCCGCACAATCTGGCGAAAATTTTCCGCCGCGGTCAAGCAGCTCGCTCTATTGTAGTGTTCGTTGATCAGGTTGGGGTCGGTGTGGTGCAGGAGGGCACTGCCAAGATGAGGATTTTCGCCGCCATAGACGGCTGCGGTAGAGGCCACCGCGGTACGAAACAAGTGTGGACTCACCGCAACTCCGACCGTCGAAAGCGTGGCCGCGTTAATCAGGTCGGTTACGTGGTTCGCGGTAATCGGCGTGGCATCGTTTGCAGAGAGCCAGAGCGCGGAAATCTTATTATCTGACCGCGCCAGCATCGGTCGGTAGAGGCTGAGATAGCTTTCAATGAAAGGTGTTAGCATCTCGGGAACGGGTCGCTCATCGGCGCGCTTTTCCTTCGTTTCCGATGCCGAAAGCACGATCCACCATTTGCCGCGGATTTTCACAAACGAGCGACCGATCTCGAGAGCGGAGAAGTTCTTGCGTCGGATCGGGCAGAATCCCAGCAATGCAATCATCAATCCGTTACGAAACTGGCAAGCTCGCCCGAGGTCCGTCATGGTTTGGGAGAGTTCGGCCTCGTGCATTAAGGTCAGGCCAGCCCGGATGAGCACCTCGGCCAAAACGACGCGGTCGAACTTCGGGCGGGGTCGCTTCACCAGAGCGAGATCTTTGCCGATTTCGGAGAGCCAACGAAAGTCGCCGCCCGGGGCAATGATTCGGGCGACGAACCGCAGTGTGGCGATTAAGTCGTGCATTGTCGTTGACGCGACACGATCTTTCAAGTCGGCGAGGTAGGCGTCGACCTTATCGGGCGTCACGTTCGCTGCCGGCGCTCCTTCCGATTGGAGCAGACCCCGTCGCCGAAGAAAACCGAGGAAGCACGCGTACCGCTCAGCGTAATGGTCCCGCGTGGTTGGCCTGAGATGACCGGCACGACCGCCGGGCTTCAGTCGCGCGGGAGGTTGGCAGGCTTCAATCCAAGCGCCGCTATCGGCTGCTGGCCATAAGCCGACCGGCAGCGCACGAGTCTTGCACTCAACTTTTGAGATT
Source organism: uncultured Alphaproteobacteria bacterium (assembly GCA_963814215.1). Classification (GTDB taxonomy): domain Bacteria; phylum Pseudomonadota; class Alphaproteobacteria; order Rhizobiales; family Xanthobacteraceae; genus Z2-YC6860. The sequence goes on from CAWFCM010000004.1 coordinate 28,295, forward strand.
TTGTTTGCACCGGTCATGCTGCGACGTCCTGCATCAGCCTTCAGCGTCGAACTGGATGTGCTCACGGATGAGCTTGCCAAACTGCTGCGTCGCCTCCATCGTCTCTAAGCCGCAGTAGAACTTGATCGTCGTCCATATATTGCGATGTCCAAGGAGCCGGCGCACCGTCTCATAGTCTCCGGGCCGGTGCTTGAGATAAATCGCAGCTGCGGCATGGCGAAATTGGTGAACTGTAATACGTAGGCCAGTCGCTTTCAGTATCCGCTCGGTGATCTGGTTGCTGAAAAAGGCCTTCACCTTTGGCTGACCGCCCTCGCCCGGGAAGAGCCAGGAGGCGTTCGCACCGCGCAGCAGTGTCGGCCGGAAGTCATGGATGTATTCGTCGATCAGGTCCGTCAGTGCGTCATCGAACTGAAAATTCAAATCGACCCGGTTCTTCACATCATAATGTGGGAAAACGAGCCAATAGGGCGAGTTCGACCCGCCCGGTTTGTTGAGATTCTGGCCTAGCTCGATGCAATGAGATTGCGCAGCCTGACCGGCGCAAAAGTAAGGATCGCAATTGCCACAGCGAGCTGCGCCGAGACCGCAGCCTTGATTGGCGCGTGATCCTTGAGCGAGCGCGCCTCCTGCATGAGCGCATCCGGCAGCGACGCCACTTCGCTCCACACGTCGTCGGTCAGTACCTGTCGAATTAACTGCAGGTTTTTCGGAGTCAGTCCCTCGTGGCGATGCTGTTCGAGCGTAGCGCTGATCTCATCGAGACGTTTGAGTGCAGCGTGATCGAGGCAACCTGTTTCACGGGCCATGCGAAGCAGCTTCCAGCCGAGGTCGATAGTATAGGTCTTCGGCTCCTTGCCATTCTCTTGCCAATAGGCGTCGAGGACTTTTTCGACGACGTCAGGATTCAGAAGTGCAGTGAGCGAGGTGAGGCTCTTGAGAGGGAACCCGAGGCGAACTGCCATCCGGATGAAAGCCACAAGCTCAGCGCGCCGATTCGCGATGGTGGTCGGACTGCAGGGATGGACGCGCTTGCCGTTCGCGGAGCGGCGCGGCTTGGCAAGACCGGCAAGATAGTTGTCGATGTCGCGGCGCAGACCTTCGGGGAATTCCTCCCAGGGCGGCTTGGCGACCTTGATCGGCGGCTCGGTGAGCGGCTGCAGCGACCAGCCTTCGCGTGCGGCCACGCAGGTATTCCAGGCCCGCACCATGGGGCGCCGCGTCGCGTTACCGCAGGCCATTCCAGTGAATTCGGTGCGATAGGTCCAATAGTCCTGGAAGATTGTGTCGTCGATGGACGATGGATCGCTCCCGCGAGCCGAGCAGTAGCGAATGAAGTTGTAGAGTTTGACCCGTATGGGTCGCTCTAAGCCGTCGCGGAACCGCGCCCATTCGGGCGTCAGCCGCGCCCCCATCTGCGGCACCCCGTGCTCGTTGCCGAACCAGCGCAGCGCCCCCCGTACATTGGATTTGTGGTTCGCGAAGGTCTTGGCCGTGACGCGCACGCGGGCGGGATGCAATTGGCGCACTGACATCCGAATTGCGTTCCAGCGCGCAGGAATCTCCGCCGGCGGGCGATCCAGCCATTTGGCGACTTGCCGCACCGAACAGACCCAATGCCTCCGGCTCTGCACCGGCAGGTCAGCGGCCTGTTCCACGGCCGCGATAAGGGCGGCGAACGAGGGCTCCAAGAGGGGGGTGGCCGGGGTCATGGGGACGGGTGCTCAGGTGACGGTGATGGATGGGGATGCCTCGTGATGGATATAGGTGTATTTTAGGAAGACGTCTATAGTATATATCGACTGTATAGAGATGTAATTCATCCTAATCTTCACAATATCTAAGTAGACGCTGATGTATAGTCATGTATTGCGATTGACCATTATTCCAGGGTTCAGGCGCTGTCACTTGCTCAAGAAGACCAGGGGCCGGTTACACTTCCTACAGTTCACTGGTCGACAACCGCTGGCGTGATCTCAGCCACTGCAGCAGGGCCCCCTCGCGATAGCGAATGGCGCGGCCGAGTTTCACGTAGGGTGGTCCGTCACCTCGCATTCGCGCCTTGGCCAGCCATGACGTCGCTGAGGCGCAGGAGATTGGCTGCATCCTTTGGAGTGAGCAGACGCTCGCCGGGATCTGCCATGGTCGCCTTCAAAAGAATAACGTGTTGCCACATCGTAGTTGTGTTTCTTAAGCTACTCTCCAGCCATTGACCCTGCTAGACAGAACCCATAACTCACTGGCGAATTGTAAGTACGTTTGAATCGGAGATGCGGTAATGGGAAGGCGAGGCCCACGACCGAAGGGGGAATACGGTGCCAAGATCGGTCGAACGGCCGTGCTCTCAACTAGGCTTCAGCCAGATACCCGCAAGCGGCTTGTAGCGGCGAAGGAAACCAGTGGACGCAGCCTGAGCCAGGAATTGGAACACCGAATTCGCCGGACCTTCTTCGAAGACGATAAGGCAATCGAGTTCTACGGTAGCCAGTCGAACGCTGCTATCCTGAAGCTGATTGGCGCCGTGATTCAATCGACCTGTACGAGTTGGTTCGTGAAGATCGCCGACGACTGGGTTCCCGACCTTCATAAGGATCCTGAGGAATGGCTTCGCGACCCAAAGCTATTTGATCAGGTACTCACGGCAGTCGTTCACGCGTTGATATGGTTTAAGCCCAATGGGGACCGCGATGAGCATTTCATCTCTTACAATTCGACCGCCGAACAGATCATCAATGAAATCCGCTCTGCCGACCCATCACTCCCAATTAAAAAAAGGTCAACTCGTCAGCACGCTATGGCAATGCTTAAGGACAAGTTGGGTGACCTAGCGCGCCATCGACATCCCTATGATGATTTGAGCGGAAAGGAGCCCCCGGTTCGTATCGTTCTTCCGAAACCAGCACAGCGGAAACGCAAATAAAAGAAACCATCCGCGGGGCCTCTCCGTACGCGAGTGAGGGGATCATGCGACCCTCCTCAGTTCCGTTCGGGCGTTCGCGTATTTGAGAAGTTCGCCTAGATGCTCTCCCCAGATGTCCAACGCTTTTTCACGTTCCGTGAGGAACTCGTGCCTCTGATATACCGCCGCTACCCCCGAGATTGTCCCGGCCTGGTGGTTGAGTATCTTGTCAGCCACATGTGGCGCAACGCCTAACCGGGCCATCCCCGACACACACGTTCGGCGCAAATCATGAAGGCGCCATTCGGTCACACCCGGAGAGCTGATCAACCTCCGTTTGGCCTTGCTGAACTCTTGAAAGGATTTGGTTCCAAGCGTTGAGAAAACGAATGGCTGCTTCTTGTCTGCTCGCTTGAGCACAGCCATTGATTGTTCAGATAGGTGGACGACATGCTCCTTGGCATTCTTTGTCCGTGATTTGGGAAGCGTCCAAACTCGCTGCGCGAGGTCCAGCTCGTTCCAGGTCATCCGTGCGACCTCTTCGCGGCGCTGCCCCGTGAGCGCCAACAATTCCACGATGCCACCATAGGGACCGTCCATCACCCGGGCAGCAAGGATGATTTGCGCGAGTTCCTGGTCGTTCAAAACTCTTTCTCTTGTGACTTCCTTGGTCGGCAACGGGACGCCTTCCGCCGGGGATTGATCCAGGACGGCTCGCCCCACGCACCAACGTAGGAACGTCTTGATCGACTTCAAAGTTTTGTTAGCGGCCACGGGAGCCCCGCGCTGTTCGATCGCCGAGATCAGTTCAACCACATCCCGCTTGCCGATCTCGTGAATGCTCTTGCCGGTCCAGGCCCGGCCGGCTTCTCGACGAAGCAGCCTTGCGATTTCCCCGCCGGAGCGGTTCTGGGACAGCCGCTGGGCGATGTAGCTTTCCAGCAGGTCCTCCACCCGATCTGTCACCACTCGTCGTTTGTTCTCCCGTTTCTCCGCGGCCAGATCCCGGCCCTCGAGCTTGGCTGCGAACACCTTCTGCGCTGCCACGCGCGCCTGGTGAAGGGTCACGCGGCCATATGGCCCGATCGTGTACTTGCGCAACTTCGACCCGGCGCCGCCAGTGCGGTAGAGAACAATGAATACCTTGCGGCCTTTTGGGGTGACCTTGACGCCGAAGCCGGGGCAACCGGCATCCCAGTAGACGACGTCTGACTTCGGAACTGGCAGCGCGTCGATCGCACTCTTGGTCAACCTGATGCGCGGCATGGAAGCCACCTGTCGGGGGCGGTGCTACCTTCACTTCACATAGGTAGCGCTGCAAATGAAATGACAGGAGCGACAGTGATACGCCGTCCGCATTGACGCAAGGAAAATCAACGCGTTATGAACTCCAAGCAATCAACTTCCATCTCAGGGAAACGCCACCCCGAGAACCCTGAGGGAGAGGGTGGCGAGCGCGGAAGCGATAGCGCGCGCGAGCCGGGAGAGGGGTTCTTCTTCGCGGGAGCGTTCCACGAAAGCAGCCCTCTCCCGCCTCGCATTCGCTCGGCACCCTCTCCCGCAAGCGGGAGAGGGAACTCGTGGCAAGACCTCGCAACGCAGCTGACATCAAACAAGACGCCAAAAACAAAAACGCCGCCCTCGCGGCGGCGTTTCGCAATTCGCGTAAGCCTGCCTCAGTGCGCCGGCAGCGCCTCGGGCTCCGCGGTGGGGCGCTCGATCTCGGCGACCTTGTTCTTCACCGCCTTCTGCACCTTCTCGAAGGCGCGCACCTCGATCTGGCGCACGCGTTCGCGCGACACCCCGAACTCCTCGGCAAGCTCCTCGAGCGTCACCGGATCGTCGGCGAGGCGGCGAGCCTCGAAGATGCGCCGCTCACGGTCGTTGAGCACTTCGAGCGCGGACGACAGCGCCTGGCGGCGGTTGTCGAGCTCCTCGTGCTCGGCCATCACCGTTTCCTGGCTTTCGCTGTTGTCGGCGAGCCAGTCCTGCCATTCGCCCAAATCGCCGTCGTCGCGGATCGGCGCGTTGAGCGAGGCGTCGCCGCCAAGCCGGCGGTTCATGTCGATGACGTCCTGCTCGGTGACGCCGAGCCGCTGTGCGATCAGCTTGACCTGATCGGGCCGCAGATCGCCCTCCTGCAAGGCGGAGATTTTGCTCTTCGCCTTGCGAAGGTTGAAGAACAGCTTCTTCTGGTTCGCGGTGGTGCCCATCTTCACGAGCGACCACGAACGCAGGATGTATTCCTGGATCGACGCCTTGATCCACCACATCGCGTAGGTGGCGAGCCGGAAGCCCTTGTCGGGCTCGAACCGCTTCACCGCCTGCATCAGGCCGACGTTGCCTTCCGACACGACTTCGGAGATCGGCAGGCCGTAGCCGCGGTAGCCCATGGCGATTTTGGCGACCAGGCGCAAATGGCTGGTGACGAGCCTGTGCGCCGCATCGCGATCGCCATGCTCGCGCCAGCGCTTGGCCAGCATGTATTCTTCCTTCGGTTCCAGCATCGGGAACCGGCGGATCTGATCAAGATAGTGGGATAGACCGCCTTCGGCGGTGATCATCGGCAAAGCAGCAGCACGGGCCATAACAGCGCCCTCCATAGGTTTGCCCCCGTTTCCGGCGGGCGTTCTGCGCCGCCGCTCCCCGAGCCGACGGTGCGTCATGTTGCGACTGCGAACCCCAGCCGCAGGTGCAACATACCGAACCAATTGGGGCGAAAGGAAGAGATTCAGCCTTCACACCCGCGTGTGGTAGGTGCCGCTTTCGTCGCACCCGCAATCCCTTGTGGGATCAGGGATAATTAGCGCGCGGCTTCACCGATCACGTAACGCGTGATGTAAACGAGCCAATTCGGCCGGCAGTTCCGACCGGAACTCCAGCTTCTTCCCCAGCCTTGGGTGTTCGATGGCCAATAGATAGGCATGGAGCGCCTGTCTTCCAAGGTCCGCCAGGGCCGCCCGCGCGGGGGCGGCGAGCTGCGCCGCCTTGGTCTTGAAGCCGGTGGCGTAGGTGGCGTCGCCAAGGAGGGGATGCCCGGCATGGGCGAGGTGGACTCGGATCTGGTGGGTCCGCCCGGTGGTCAGGCGGCAGGACACCAGGCTCGCCGCCGGCTTACCGCTTGCTCCCGGAAACGTCTCCAGCGTCTGCCAGTGCGTAACGGCTTCGCGCCCGCTACCGCGCACCGCCATCTTGGTGCGTTGGCTGGAATGCCGTGCAATAGGCGCCTCGATGGTGCCCTTCGGGCGGTCGAACGCGCCCCACGCGAACGCCAGGTAGCCGCGCTCCAGCGGGCCGGTGCGGCCGTGGTCGGCGAATTGCGCGGCGAGCGACTGGTGCGCCGCGTCGTTCTTCGCCACCACCATCAGCCCGGAGGTGTCCTTGTCGAGCCGGTGCACGATGCCGGGCCGCTTCACCCCGCCGATGCCGGACAGACTCTCCCCGCAATGGGCGATGAGCGCATTGACCAGCGTGCCGGAGACATGCCCCGCCGCCGGATGCACCACCAGCCCGGCCGGCTTGTCGATCACGATGATGTCTGCGTCCTCGTAGACGACGTTGAGCGGGATGCGCTCGGGCGCGGGCTGCGCCGGCTCGGGCGGCGGCACCTCGACCGCGACGGTGTCCCCGGCGTTGACGCGATAGCCGGGATCGCGGATCGTGCGGGGCCCGATCGCAACCGCGCCGTCGAGGATCAGCGCCTTGAGGCGCGAGCGCGACAGCGCGGTCCGCGCGGCGAGCAAACGGTCGAGCCGCTCGCCCGCCTCGCTGGCGGCGACGACCACCTGTTCGCCCCGAATCTGCTCGTCCAATGGATTTTCCGCGGCCATGGCCAGTCCCGATCCCGACGACGAGAAACCTCTAACGCCTGAGCAGCAGCAGGTCATCGCCCGGGTGCGCTGGCTGATGCTCCTCTCCGGCATTGCCACCGTGCTCGGCATCGCCGTCGTCATCGGCCTGATCGGTTATCGCTTTTACCGCAGCGAGGGAAGCGTGGCGCCGGCCGAGGTGACGGCCTTGCTGCCGAAGGGCGCCAAGGTGGTCGGCACCGCGGTCGCCGACGGCCGCGTCGCCGTGACGGTCGAGCTGGGGGGCGGCATCGAGGTCCGCACCTTCGACCTCAAGACGCTCAAGCCCACCGGGCGGCTGCGCTTTGCCACGGAGCCTTGAGCATTGAAAATCCGTTATTTTGTGTAACCTTACACTTGACATTACAGCCAATGGCATTACATTGGCAATGTAAAGCGAAAGGTTACACTTTTTTGAGGCGCCTTTTCAGTGATCAAAACGTTTAAGAGCAAAGGACTCAAGGAATTATTTGAAACCGGCAAGACTTCAAAGATCAACAGGCAGCTTCAGGCCAAGGCACTTCGCATGTTTGACGCGCTCAGCCGGGCAAAAAAGCCGCATGACATGAACATTCCTGGCTATGATTTTCATCCGCTCAAAGGCTTCGACCCGACCCGCTATACGACACACGTCAACGGCCCTTGGTGCATCACTTTTGAATTCGACGCCAATGACGCGACCAAGGTTGACTTCGAGCAGTATCACTAGAACCGATCCCGAGTGAACGATTACGCATCAGACCCACCCCCAACTCCGAGCAACCCAATGACCCTTTACGAAGCCGGGCGACCCAATCGACAGCCCACCCATCCCGGTGCCATCCTCCGCGAAGACGTGCTGCCTGCTCTCAAGATGAAGGTGAACGCTGCTGCGAGGCATTTGCGGGTCACCCGCCAGCAGCTTCACCGTATTCTCGCCGAGCAGTCGGCGATCTCGCCCGAGATGGCGATCCGCCTCGGCAAGTTCTGTGGCAACGGTCCCGATTTGTGGCTATCGATGCAACAGGCTTACGATCTTTGGCACGCATCGAAAAAGATTGCGGGTGAGGTCCGGCGAATTCAGACGTTCGCGCCTGCGGGACTGTCCGCGCAATAAACGTGGCCTGCCACGACCGCGCTTGCATGGCCGCGTCAACGGGGTTATTTCCAAAGGCGCTCGCTCCCTTCGTCTAGCGGTTAGGACGCGGCCCTCTCAAGGCTGAAACGGGGGTTCGATTCCCCCAGGGAGCGCCAGTGTTTCCAGTCACTTAGCTCCGGTTAGGCATAGGCGCAAAAGCCGCCGACCAAACATCGCTCTGGCCGAAAGCCGCTGTCATTTGGGCGCAGTTGGCGGCGCTGATGGACCAATGTTTATTTGCACGTTGCCTTTGGTGCCCGACACGACAGGGCTTTGCGGCCCGCTCGTTGAAATGCTGGGTTTCTTCTCAGCGAATATCCACGCGGCGATGCCGACCAGCGCCACTATCGCTATCGCCACCGAGAGCAAGCGCGGTTTTGACAGCGGACCGGCGTCTTGTTCGAATTGGTGATCGATCTCCTCCGTGCCGCGCTGCTCGATCAGCCATTTCCGCACAGCTACGATTTTAGAACGGACGGCCTCGTTGCCGGAACGCGCTGCGGCCAGCACATCGCAAAGCTCAATCAGCCACCCTTCCTGATGCGCGACATCGATAAGGCTGTTCACGCGGGTCGCAAAGTCGGGACCAATCGCAATATTGGAACGAAGCATGTCGTTGTCAGTTAGGACTTCGTCGAGCGCCGCAGGATTGAACCCGGCCACTATTGCTTCACGCAGCTTAGACCGCATTTTGCCTTTGCGCGCGTAATGAGGCATTGGACCCCGCAATTCAGTTCACTGGATCTCAGGTACCACGGAGACACTTTCCGGCCGTTACTTCTCACCAGATTGCTCACCGCGCGACACATCGGAGGGGAGGCCCTTCAACTGCAGCAGCATTTGGCGGGCGGCTTTGGCATCTGGATGATCAACGCCGAGAGACTGGTCGACGCTCTGAACCATAAGTTCCAACCCGGTGTAGATGCGTTGCAGCTCTAGGACATCCGAGAGGGTCTTCTGACTGGCGGCCACATCGGGGTGCTCTGGACCGAGCGACTTCTGTCTAATGGCAAGGCGCGTTGTAGCAAAGGCTCGGCCTCGGCATAGCGGCCTTGGACCACATAGGGCAGCGCCAATCTAGTCAGACTGGTGGCGACATATGGATGATCCGGACCGAACGCCTTCTCTTGGATGGCGAGGACGCGTTTCATCAAAGGCTCGACATCGCGGCCTTGCTTCCGGTAGGGCCCTTCGAGGTTGCCGAGCATGGTGGCAACGCGTGGATGGTCTGGACCAAACACCTTTTCGTAGATGGCAAGAGCACGTTCGAGCAAAGGCTCGACCTCGGCATGGCGGCCTTGCGCATAGCGGAACGCCGCGAGGTTATTCAGAATGTCGGCAACATGGGGGTGCTCGGGACCGAGCGCCCTTTGTCTGATGGCTAAGGCGCGCTGGTACAAAGGCTCGGCCTCGGCACGGCGGCCCAGTGTGTCATAAATCGTCGCGAGGTTATTCAGATTGTCAGCGACGTAGGGGTGCTCCGGGCCGAGCGCCTTCTCAGCGATAGCGAGGGCGCGTTTGCTCAAAGCCTCGGCCTCGCCACGGCGGCCCAGAATGTCATAGAGCACCGCGAGGTTATACAGACTGGTGGCGAAATCTGAATGCTCCGGGCCGAGCGCCTTCTCCCTGATGGTGAGGGCGCGTTCGAACAAAGGCTCGGCTTCGGCGTAGCGGCCTTGCTCATAGCGGAGCCCCGCGAGGCCATTCAGACTGCTGGCGACATCGGGGTGCTCGGGACCAAGCGCCTTCTCCCTGATCGCGAGGGAGCGATTGGCCAAAGGCTCGGCCTCGGCATATCGGCCTTGGTCCCGGTACAGCAGCGAGAGGGTGTTGAGGCTTTTGGCGACATCGCTATGGTTGGGAGGTAGCAGTTTTTCGCGGATGCCCAGAGCCTCGGTCAGCGCACCCTCGGCGCGCGGGTAAATGCCGGCGTCAATCGCCGCCAAGCCGCCGGCGGATAGATGCTCGGCTCGGATCAGCGGCTCGCCCGCAGGCACCAGATCGGCGGCCGCCAGAAACTCCTGTGCCGCGGCCGCGTATTGCAGTTGTGCTAATTTGAGCTGACCCAGGTCCGCCTTGGTCTTTGCTGCGGTGACAAACCGCCGGTTGGCGGCGTCCTGGGCCTTTCGGGCCGCCACAAGATCGGCATCGTATGCCTTCTCCAGCAGCGACTGCGCGAGTGCGTAGTCACCTGCACCGACTGCTGCAACCGCCTCTTTCTTGATCGACGCAACTTGCGGATCCTCGCCGGACAGCGTTTCGAGTTGCTTGAGCAGTGTCAGGTGCTGCCCCGCAACCTCGCGCAGCTTGGCATCAAGATCCTCGATTGGGACTTTCCTATCTCCCAAAATCCGAAAGAAATTCGTCACAGCCGTATCGGCGACGCCCAAGCGCTGGGCGAGCCGTTCAGAGCGTTCGAGCAATTCGGGTGGAATGGCCTGGCCGGCCCGCACAGCATTAGTGATTTGCTGGAGCTGTGTCGGCGTGATCTCAGCCGTGCATGCAAGATTGAGAGTGACGCTTTCTTGAGTGCGATTAACAACCGGGCTACACGCCCCCGCGGTCCGCACGTCCTGCTGGTTACAGGACGCTAGGACCACCCAGACTGCAAACAATGCAAGAGGACTGAGCACCCGCCTCATCGTCGGTCACTCGTGCCCGATTGCCCGCCGCGCGACACATCGGCGGGGACATCCGTTGACTGCTGTAGCTTTTCCAGGTTGTTGCGTACAGCCTTGGTATCCGGATGATCGATGCCGAGGGCTTTTTCTCGGATGGTGAGGGCCCGCTTAAACAAAGGCTCGGCGTCGGAATTGCGGCCTTGCGCCTGATACAGCCTCGCGAGATTGTTGATACGGGTAGCGACAACTGGATGGTCCGCGCCAGGCGCCTTTTCACTGATTGCAACGACGCGCTTGATCAAAGGCTCGGCCTCGGCGTAGCGGCGTTGGGCGTAGTAGACCAGCGAAAGATTGTTGAGACTGACGCCGACAGCCGGGTGCTCCACCCCAAGCGCCTTCTCGCGGATGGCGATGGCACGCTTGTACGAATGCTCGGCCTCGGCATAACGGCCTTGCAACCGGTAGAGCTCTCCGAGATTGGTGAGACTGGTCCCGACTTCCGGATGTTCCGAGCCCCACGCCTGCTCATAAATGGCAAGAGCGCGCTTGTACAAAGGCTCAGCCTCGGCATGCCGGGCTTGTGACTGATACAACAGCGCGAAGTTATTTAGAGATACGCCGACTTGAGGGTGGCCCGGGCCAAGCGCCTTCTCCTTGACGGCTAGGGCGCGTTTGGCCAAATGCTCGGCCTCGGCATAACGGCCTTGCAACCGGTAGAGCTCTCCGAGATTGGTGAGACTGGTCCCGACTTCCGGATGTTCCGAGCCCCACGCCTGCTCATAAATGGCAAGAGCGCGCTTGTACAAAGGCTCAGCCTCGGCATGCCGGTGTGACTGATACAACAGAGCGAGGTTGTTCAGGGACATGCCGACTTGAGGGTGGTCCGGGCCGAGTGCCTTCTCCCTTAAATCGAGGGCGCGTTTGGCCAAATGCTCGGCCTCGGTATAACGGCCTTGCAACCGGTAGAGCTCTCCGAGATTGGAGAGACTGGCGGCAACGTCCGGATGTTCCGCGCCGAACGCCTTCTCAGAAATGGCAAGAGCGCGCTTGTACAAAGGCTCGGCCTCGGAATACTGGCCTCGCGTCCGATACAGCACCGCGAGGCTATTCAGAGATCCTCCGGTCCTAGGATGTTCCGGGCCGAGTGCCTTCTCCCTGATGGCGAGGGCGCGTTTGTACAAAGGCTCGGCTTCGGAATAGCGGCCTTGCGCCCGGTGAAGGTTCGCTAGGTTGGTCAGACTGGTAGCGACTTCCGGATGTTCCTTGTCGAGCGCCTTCTCATAAATGGCAAGAGCGCGCTTGTACAAAGGCTCGGCCTCGGAATGGCGGCCTTGCGTCTGATACAGCAGCGCGAGATTATTCAGCGATATGCCGACCCCACGGTGTTCCGGGCCGAGCGCCTTCTCCCTGATGATGAGGGCACGATTGTACAAAGGCTCGGCTTCGGCATAGCGGCCTTGCAATCGGTAGATTTCCGCGAGGGTTCCTAGTTTGACTGAGTCAGAAAGTCGCGGGGCAACCACCGCAGAATCAAGTATTGGCCGAGATTCAGACATCAGCATGTGGAGGCTGAGATGGATCTCCGAAGAGCGGATGACAATGAATCGCGGTTTGCGGCGTATGTCGAGGGGCTTGTGAGCGTGATCGGGCACGCGGACCGCGCCAAGCCGCTACGGGACTATTGCGTGGGGCTGATGTTGCCGTGCGCGCGCAAGAGCGTGGAGCCTATGGCGGCGGTGACGGCGCCTTCGCGGGTGGCAGCCCAGCATCAATCGCTGCTGCATTTTGTCGGCGAAGGACAGTGGTCGGACGAGAAGGTGTTGGCGAAGGTGCGGGAGATGGTGCTCCCGGAGATGGAGCGCCACGGGTCGATCGAGGCTTGGATCATCGACGACACCGGCTTTCCCAAGCAGGGGCTGCACTCGGTTGGCGTGGCGCGGCAATATTGCGGCCAGCTCGGCAAACAGGACAATTGTCAGGTTGCGGTCTCGCTGTCGATTGCCAATCACCACGCAAGCCTGCCGGTGGCCTATCGCCTGTATCTGCCGCAAGACTGGGCGAAGGACCGCCAACGCCGGCGCAAAGCGGGCGTTCCTGAGGACATCGGCTTCAAGACCAAGCCGGAGATCGCGATCGAGCAGCTGCGCTGGGCCTGTGCGGCCGGCCTTCCTCGCGGCGTGGTGCTGATGGACGCGGGTTATGGCTGCAACACAGATTTGCGCGCTGGCGTCAGCGCGCTCGCGCTGAGCTATGTCGCCGGCATCTTGCCGCAGACGTCTGTATGGGCATCGGGCACGGGGCCGCTGCCGCCGGAAAAGTGGTCGGGCCGCGGGCGACCGCCAAAGCTCACCCGCCGGGACGGCAAGCATCAACCGATCTCAGTCAAGCAACTCGCCCTCGGCCTGCCAAAGCGCGCTTGGCGCACGGTCAAGTGGCGGGAGGGTGCGGCCGAGCACCTGTCCTCGCGCTTTGCGCGCATGCGCGTTCGTGTGGCGCATCGCGATTACAATCTCACCGAAGGCCGGCCGGAAGAGTGGCTGCTGATCGAGTGGCCAAAGGGCGAGAACGAGCCGACCAAATATTGGCTTTCGACCCTTCCCAAGAACATCCCCTTCCACCGATTGGTTGACATCGCCAAACTGCGTTGGCGCATCGAGCGCGACTATCAGGACCTCAAACAGGAGGTCGGGCTCGGCCACTTTGAAGGGCGCGGGTGGCGCGGCTTCCATCATCACGCCACGCTGTGCATCGCGGCTTACGGATTTCTGATCTCCGAGCGGGAGACGATTCCCCCCTCAGGACCTCGTCCCGCCACGCTGTTCCCGGAACTTGCCGTACCCGACGGTTACCGACCCAGGGGCTCCGCCCTTGCGGCCTGAACGCCACATCCCGAACTCCGTCGCAACCATGCGCCGGCGATTGATCGTCGCGCTCGTCAGAAGCCTGCCGCGATGTCCGTGCTGCAACGCTGCAATCGCAACACCGTTGCCGCGCAGAAATTCATGACACAGTCAAACTAGGGGAATTGCTATTTGCGGGTTCTCTAGGCCAAGCGCCTTCTCGCCGATAGCTAGGGCGCGTTTGGACAAAGGCTCGGCGTCAACATAGCGGCCTTGCTCCCGGTAGAGGTCCGCGAGGGTCCGGCCACTGCTGGCCACATCGACGTGGTCGGGGGCAAGCTGCTTTTCCCGGATGCGCAGCGCTTCGGTCAGCGCGGTCTCGGCAAGCGGATAGATACCTGCGCTCAGCGCCGCCCCGCCGCCGGCAGCTAGATATCGTGCCCGGATCAGCGGCTCGCTCGCAGGCACCAGATCAGCCGCTGTCTGAAACTCGCGTGCCGCTGCCTCATATTGCAGTTGCGATAATTTGAGCTGACCCAGGTCCGCCTTGGTCTGCGCCGCGGTGACATATCGTTGATTGGCTGTATCCAGAGCCTTGCGCGCAGCGACAAGGTCGGCATCGAATGCCTGTTCTAGCAGCGCCTGCGCTCGTGCGTAGTCGCCTGCACCAATCGCCGCAACCGCGCTTTTCTTCAGGGCGTCGAGTTGTGGGTCCGCGCCCGGTACAATTTCGACTTGCTTGAGCAGCGTCAGGTGCCGCGCCGCAACCTCGCGGAGCTTGGCGTCCAGATCTTCAGTAGGGACTTTTCTCTCTCCCATGATCCGGAAAAAAGTCGCCACCGCCATGTCGGTGACACCAAAGCGCTGACCGAGCTGTTCGTACTTCTCAAGCAAATCCGGTGGAATGGCCCGCCGGGCCATCACGTCATCAATAATTTGCTGGAGTTGTACGGGAGTGATCCCAGAAGTGCAGCCGCCGGTAAAATTGATCGTGACGTTAGAGATCAAACCTTGCGTGCGCTCAATAACCGGACTGCACGGCGCTTCGGTCCGCGTGATTTGGGCGCTGGCGGGCGAAGAGGCCACCCAGACTGCAAACAATGCGCAAGAACCGAGTACCCGCCTCATGTTTCCGACCTCGGCGTACGCCGCACTCCCGGATGATACAGAGCGTCACTCAACCAAGTTAAACATATCAGATTGCCCGAGACCGGTTGTGCTGTTCATCACAAAAAAGCGCTCACTTCACGCTTCCAACCCACGGGAAAGGCAAATTTCCTGGTTTTCCGTGACGCCCAGATCTTATCACTGGTATCACTCGCCTCGGCAGCAAGCGAAATTTTTCAAGGTTTATGCGGGGTTTTGCAATGTTCCGCCGTCTCCCCTAGGGAGCGCCAATACCCCTTTGTCTACTTCCACGGCGGCCAAGCTTTTGAAAGCCCTGACTCAGAAAAATTCCCCAGGGAGCGCCATCATTCAAACGCTACTTTTCAACTCGTCGATCGCTGCCGCATCCCGACCAGGAACACCGCCGAGATTGCGAGGCCGACGACCAGCCCTTGCGAAAAATCCGGCGTCGCCTTGATCTCGGTCTCGACCAGCTTGGACGTCGCGATCAGCGCGGCAGTCCCGCCTTGCAGGTAGAGCAGCACTACCGCGCCGGCGGCGATCGCCAGCGCGACGTTGCGGAACAATGACGAAGCGACCAGGGTGCTGATGACGATGGCTGCGACCGCGACGCCAACGATGAATTCGTTGCTGAGGGTCGCCAGGCTGAAGTTCAACACATCCACCTCCACATCGCGTCGGTCTTGAGGTGGCCTCCTCATAGACGTTAATCTGTATTGATAAGTGTTACCGGCGCAAGGCGTGCCGGCGTGCGGCAGACCACTATAGCTTGGGGTTCGTCGCGTTTAGACTGAACGTTAAGCTTTGGCGTGGTTAACGCCGCGGCGGACAAAGTCAGGGGTAATAGGAATGGCCGACACCAAAGTCACGTTTGTTTCGGAGGGCCGCAAGCTGGCCGGCACCGTGCGCGTTCCGGACGGCGTCAAACCGGGCGAGCGCCGCCCCGCTTGGATCGTCATGCACGGCTTCGGCAGCAACTCGAGTTCCAGCACCGTGCTCGAGCCCTGCAAGATGTTCGAACAGCTCGGCTACGTGACGCTGCGCATCGACATGCCCGGCTGCGGCGAAAGCGAAGGCCCGCGCGGCAATCTCATCTGCCTGGAGCAGGTGCAGGCAGCGAGCGACGCGCTGACTTTCCTCGCCAAGCACCCCAATGTCGAGGGCGACCGCATCGGCATGATCGGATCGAGCTTCGGCGCGGCAATTGCGGTCTACACCATCGGTGTCGACAAGCGGGTCGCTGCCGCTATCTCGTCAGGCGGTTGGGGTGATGGCGAGCGCAAGTTCCGCGGCCAGCACCCGACGTCGGAGGCTTGGAAGAAGTTCACTGACATGCTGGCCGAGGGCAAGCGCCACCGCGAGAAGACCGGTCAGTCGCTGATGGTGCCGCGCTACGACATCGTGCCGATCCCGCAGCACCTGCGCGGTCACCTGGCGCAGGGCTCCATCCTGGAGTTCACCGCCGAGACGGCACAGAGCATGTATGACTTCCGCGCCGACGACGTGATCGCCGGCGCCGAGGGGCGGCCGATCCTGCTGCTGCACTCGTCGGTCGACTCGGTCACGCCGACCGAGCAGTCGGTCGAGATGTTCAATCGTTCCAAGCAGCCATGCGACCTGCACTTGTTTGCCGAGACCGACCACTTCATGTTCGCGGAGAGCAACACGCGGGTGCGCACCGTGATCTACGACTGGCTGGACAAGTATTTCCCGGTTCAGGCGCGCGCGGCCGCGGCGTAATTCAATGTCCAACGCCCGGTATTCGATCGCGGCGATGACCGCGTTCACTCACGACGCGCTCATCGCCAACGGCGTGCCCGAAGCCGATGCCGCGGTCGCAGCCAGACAGATGATCGAGGCCGATATCACCGGCTTCGATGCGCACGGCATCTTCCGCCTCGGCATGTATTGCAACACGCTGAAGTCCGGCCGCTGCAATCCGAAGGCCAAAATCCGCACCATCAATCGCTCCGCGGCCACCGCGCTGGTCGACGGCGACGACGGCATCGGTCATCTGGTGATGACCTACGCCACCAATCTTGCCATGGAGCTGGCGCGCGAGAGCGGAATCGGCTGGGTCGGCGCGCGCAACAGCAATCACGCGGGCGCCGCGGGCATCTACGCCGAGATGCCGACCAGGGAGAACATGGTCGGAATCTACGCCGCCGTTTCGACCGCCAACCACATGGCGGTGTGGGGCGCGGCCGAGGCGCTGCTCGGCACCAATCCGATCGCGATCGGTATCCCGGCTGGCAAGGAAGCGCCGGTGGTGCTCGACATCGCGACGTCGGTGTCATCTTACGGCACCATTCGGCAGCATGTGGTGTCGGGAAAGCCGATGCCCGACGGTTGGGTGGTGCACAGCAAGACCGGCAAGCCGATCAACGACCCGAAGCAGGTCGGCGAGGGCGTCTTGCTGCCGATCGGCGACTACAAGGGCAGCGGTCTTGCCATCATCATCGGCCTGCTGGCCGGCGTGCTCAACGGCGCCGCGTTCGGCAAGGACGTGATCGATTTCACTGCGACCGGCTCGGAGAAAACCAACACCGGGCAGTTCGTGGTGGCGATCGACGTGGCGCGCTTCATTCCGCCGGCGATGTTTGCCGCCGAGATGGACCGCCATCTCAACGATCTGCGCTCGTCCGCGCGGCTGCCGGGCGTCGATGCGATCCGGCTGCCCGGCGAGGACCGCCGCAAGCGCCGCGAGGACCGCACCAGGAACGGCGTCGCACTACCGGCCAACCTGGTGAAGCAGCTCGACGACCTGGCGGCGAATTTGAAGATCAAGCCGCTGGGGTCGCGCTGACGCATTCTTCCGCTCGTCCCCGCGTAAGCGGGGACCCAGGCCAAAGAGTGGATGCCCGCCATAGGCGAGCGAAGCGACGCCGTCCTTCAGACGGCTATGCGCGGGCATGAGCGGGATAGAGCGCCGCCTACTGCTTCAACCCATTCGTCTTCGCCACGAACGCTCGCACCTCGGGCAGTACGTGCGGCAGTACGGCCTGCACCTCGGCGCGCGTCATGCCCGCTTTGATCTTCGGGTGATACAGGATGTTGAGAATGTACTGATCGTAGATGCCGAAAAAGCCCATTTGAACTTTGTCGTTGAACATGCTCCAGCGCACGGTGGAATCGTCGTTGATCGGCCCAAGCGCCTGCAGCAGTTCTTCGTAGGCGCAGTCGTAGAAAATGAAATCGCCCGCATCCGCCACCAGGATGACGTTGGCCGAGACGATCCGGAAACTGTCGTCGCGTTTGAAGCTCGACAGGCATTGCGGCTCCAGCGACTTCTGGATGCTGCGCGCGCGATCGGCGCCGTAGATGGCGCGGATGGTCCGAACCAGGTCGCGGTCGCGCACCAGGCTGACGATCGTGGTGGCCTCGGCGCGCGTTTCGGTCATGGCGATGTCGAGATGCTCGACGCGGTGCTTGATGTCGGCGACGGTCGCAATCACCTGACGGCTACGGTCCGGCTTCGCTTTGTTGTCGATGAAAACCCGCACCGGGCGGTCGAACTTGCGGATCCGGTCGGCGCGGCCTGCCACTTGAAACTCGGCGGCGAGCGTCAGCTTGAAAAAGCCTTCCGTGATCTCGGTGTCGGTGAAGGCCTTGCGCTCGGTTGCGCGGCGCTTGGCGATCTCGGGGTGCTCGGCGGCGGCAACGCTGATGCACGTTAGTGCGAGCAGTGCTGCGGCAATACCGCACGTTCGAACCGGCAAATGAAGGGAATGCGCCATCCGCCAGATATGTGACGGCGCACGTTCGGAAGCAACGAGTCATTCCGGGGCGCGCGTTAGCGCGAACCTGAAATCCAGTCGCAAACACGGAACTCGCGTCTGGATTCCGGGCTCGCGAGCTTCGCTCGCGCCCCGGAATGACGGGGAGAGATCAGTTCGGCTGCTGAACCCGCGACGCCCGCGTCTGTAGCGCGCGGATGCGGTCCGCCAGGTTGCCTTTGTTCTCGTTGTCCGGCGTTGCGGTCTTGACTTCGCCGAAACCGTTGGCATCGACCGGCTTGCCGGCCAGCATCGCCTCGATCGGCGAAGCCTGACCCTCCAGCGCGGCGGTGAGCCGGGCGATCTCGGCGGCGATGTCGTTGATGCGTTCGCGCAACAGCGCGTTCTCAACGCGCTCGGCGGCCCAGGTCTGCTCGGCCTCGCGCTTGAGCGCGGCGAGCTGTTCCTGCGAGCCGCTGTGGTCCTTCTGCGCGCGGGAAAGCTGCTCGGCGACCCGGGCGCGCTCCGCCTTCAGGCTCTCGGTTGCGTTGCGATGCCGCTCTTCGCTGGAGGCGATCTCCGTGCGCAGGTCGGCTTCGGTCTTTGCCGCGGTGACGAGCTTGTCGCGGAGCTGGCCGCACTCGAATTCGCGCTGGGCGAGCACCTTCATCTGCTCGGCCATGCGTCCTTCAAGCTCCTGCACGCGGCGGCCGAGGATTTCGGCTTCGGTGGTTTGCGCGATCAGGGCGCGCTCAAGCTGGCCGACGCGCTCGCCGAGCTGCTCGACCTTGCTGCGCTCGTCGTTGAGCTCGGCGGTCGCGTCGCTGGCGTCCTTGCGCTCGCGGTCGAGCCGGTCGCCGATCTCGCGGGCTTCCTTTTCGTATTCGTCGATGCGGCTCTTCAGCGCGTCGACCTGGGTGCGCAGCGCCACCACTTCGATGCGCTGGCTGTCGGAGTGCATCGAGCGCTCGTCGAGGTCGGTGCTGAGCTTGCTGAGCTCCGCCTGCTTGTCGGCGAGCGCGCGCTCGGCCTCGCGCAGCGCGCCGATCTTCACCGAGAATTCATTCTCGGTGGTCTGTAGCTGATCGCGCAGCGACTTCTCGCGCGCTTCGAGCGCGAAGATCGCGGCGGTCTTCTCGCCGAGCTCCAGCTTGAGGCGGTTGATGGCGTCGGTCTTCTTGCCGAGCTCGGCGAGCTGGCTGGTGGTCTTGCTCTTCATCTGCTCGACGGAGAGCTCGAGCCGGCGCGTCGACATGGCGAATTCGGCGCGGAGCTGGTCCTTGTCGGCCTGGATCTCGGCCATCGACAGCGGCGTCGCCGCTTCGAGGCGCTTCATGGTGAGCCGCACGGCGCGGTTATGGACGAGCGGGATCAGCACGAGCCCGAACAGGCCCGCCGCCAAAAAGCCAATGCCAAAGAACATGATCGGCTCGATCATGCCGGGGACCTCCCACCCAAATGACTTGCCGAAATGCCACCATGGCACGCCCGGCCGGGCGCGGCCATATCAACCCCGCGGTAACCTAAACCGGGCGGCGGCCCGGATGCGCACCCTAGAGCGGGTTCCAGGTCGGCTTGGGCGTGAATTTGAGGTAGCCGACGTTGGCGCCGAGGCGTAGTCCGACGCCGGAGCGGATCGGCACCACCACCACATTGGCGTTGGTGAGCGCGGTCATCCCGAACCCGGCTACGAAATAGGCGGAACCGGCGACGCCGCCGAACCTTTCGTAGATCGCCTCGGTCGCTGGCAGGTTGTAGACCAGCATCATGGTGCGGGCGCCGTCGCCGCCGAAGTCCCAGCCGACCGACGGGCCCTGCCAGTACACTTTCAGGTCGCCGGCGTTCTTGGTGTAGAGCACGCCGTCGCCGTAGCGCAAGCCCGCGACGAACGCGCCGCCGGCATCCTCGCCGAGCACGTAGCCGTTCGGCTGGCCCCACTGGCTCACCGCCTTCTCGATCACCTGGGCGAGGCCGCGCGACACGCTGCCGAAGAATGTATGACCGGAGGCCACCAGCTCCTGAACTGTGAAACGATCGCCGCCATGTTGCGGCGCAGGCGGCGGGTTCTGCGGAATGGGTGGTGGTGGGGGCGGCGCGGCGCTCTGCGCGATCGCGGAACCAAGGCCGAGGCCGGTCAGCACCAGCGCCGCGGCGGCAAGGCGGATAACAGTTCGCATGAATGTGCTCCCCAAGGGTGACGCGCTTAACCTATTGCTCACGCGACTGCCGTAGGGTCCGGCAGAACCACCCGAATCGGGACCACCAGAGGCGTGGAATATGACGGCAGCGCGGCGGCAACGGAAGTCGCGGCGGCAATTGATTTATTTCGTGGCTTTGGCAGGGGGCTAGTCGCCCGCTTCAACTCATTTGAAAGGATTGGATGATTCGCTTTGGTCGCGATTCGAGCGACGGAGGCGACCATGGCTGGAACGGACATTGCGGTAAAGAAGTATGTGGTGCGGCTGAGCGCGGAGGAACGCGAGCAACTGCAAGCGCTGATCCGCAAGGGAAAAAGTCCGGCGAAGCGGCTCTTGAAAGCGCGCATTTTGTTGAAGGCCGATGTTTCGGACGCCGGCGAGGGGTGGAGCGATAGCAAGATCATCGCGGCGCTCGATACCAGCGCCTCGATGGCCTACCGGGTGCGCAAGCAACTGGTGGAAGAGGGCTTTGCGGCGGTATTGAGCCGTAAGCCGCGGGCGCATCCGCCGGTGCCGGCGATCTTCGACGGCGAGAAGCAAGCCAAGCTGATCGCCCTGGCGTGCTCCAAGCCGCCGAAGGGACGCGTGCGCTGGACCTTGCGGCTGCTGGAGAACAAGGTCGTGGAACTCGGCATCGTCGAGCGTGCGAGCGACTCAACGATCGGCCGCGCGCTCAAAAAAACAGTCTCAAGCCGCATCGCCGGCAGTGCTGGGTCATCCCGCCGAAGGCTAACAGCGGCTTCGTAGCGGCGATGGAAGACGTGCTGGCCGTCTACACGCGGCCCCATGATCCCGACCGCCCGCTGGTCTGCCTGGATGAGAGCTCAAAGCAGCTCATTGCCGAGACGCGCGTGCCGATCCCGATGAAGCCGGGACGGCCGGCCCGTGTCGATTACGAGTACGAGCGCAACGGCACCGCCAACCTGTTCATGATGTTCGCGCCGCTCGAAGGCTGGCGCCACATCGAGGTGACGGACCGCCACACCGCCATCGACTATGCGCATGTCTTGAAGGATTTGGCCGATCGCCACTTCGCGCAGGCCAAGACCATCGTGCTCGTCCAGGACAACCTCAACATCCACAGCAAGGCGTCGCTCTACGAGGCCTTCCCGGCCGCCGAAGCCAGACGGCTCGTCGAGCGCTTCGAATGGCACTACACCCCAAAGCATGGCTCTTGGCTCAACCTCGCCGAGTCCGAACTCGGCGTCCTCGCCTCCCAGTGTCTCGACCGCCGCATCCCCGACAAACAAATCCTCAAGGACGAAATCGTCGCCTGGGAACACGACCGCAATGCCTATCACACCAAGTCAGACTGGCAATTCACAACCAAAGACGCCCGTGTCAAACTCAAACACCTATACCCTGCAATCTAGCTGAAATCGAGCGACTAGCTTCATGTTGCCGCTCAGCCGCCCAATTTTCGCCGCGACCACCGAACGCATCGTGCCCGACCCGGGCTCGGGCCTTGCCATCGGCGGGTTCGATCCCGTGGCCTACTTCACCGATGCCGTGCCCCGGCTCGGCAGTTCCGACTTCGAGCTGGAGCTTCGCCGGCGTGGTCTGGCGGTTCCGCAACGAAGGCACCGCGCCGCCTTCATCGCGAACCCCGAGGTCTACATGTCGCGGTTCGGCGGCTACGATCCGGTCGCGGTGGCGCGCGGCGCCAGCGCCCCCGGCCACGCCGAATTGTGGGCGATCGCCGAGGACCGCTCTATCTGTTCTACAGCGCGGAGGCGCGCGATGTGTTTGCCGGCGCTCCCGGCCCTGCGATCGGTGCCACCGAACGGGTCTGGCCCGCCGTACTGCGCACGCTTTCGCCTTAGATTTTTCCCGCCCTTCGCCGCTCGAATCGCTTAAACGCTTGGTCCGTAGGTATTTGGATCGCGAATCATCCGACTCGGAGACTCAACGATGTCCGCCCTGATCGCCCTTGAAGGCCTCGACCTCGCCGCCTTGCTCTGCTCGCGGGTCTGTCACGATCTGATCAGCCCGGTTGGCGCCATCATTAACGGCCTCGAGGTGATGGAAGAGGACAAGGACGACGCGGAAACCAAGACCTTCGCGATGGACCTCATCAAGAAGAGCGCGCGCACCGCTTCGGCCAAGCTGCAGTTCTGCCGGCTGGCGTTTGGTGCGGCGGGTTCGGCCGGCGCGCAGATCGATTCCGGCGACGCCGAAAAGGTGACGCGCGGGCTGATCGAGGACGGCAAGACCAGCATCACTTGGAACCTGCCGCGCGTGCTGCTGCCGAAGAATCGCGTGAAGCTCCTGCTCAATATGGTGCTGATTGCCGGCCAAACGATTCCACGCGGCGGCATGATCACCATCGACCCGATCGGGGAGGGCGAGACGATGAGCTTCAAGGTGTCGGCCGCCGGCATCAACGCCAAGTTGCCTCAGGCCGTGCCGGCCCTGCTCAAGGGCGAGGCCGGCGACCATGCGGTCGACGCCCATGCCATTCAGCCGTTCTATACGGGCTTGCTCGCCCGCAATTGCGGTCTCACGGCCGGAATAGCGGCCGAAGGCGAGGCGATCGTCGTCAGCGCCCAATAGCGCTGCACGGTCCTATGGGCCGTCTGACAGTTACCGAGCCGTTAATGGCCCCGCCGGCCCGTTGGGCTTGCAACTGAAATTAAACCCTTCCGCAACACACTGACCTTCCCAGGGCGGCCCGATGGCGCGGGCTCGCCGGGCGAAGGCTGTTTCATGGACGACCTGCTGCGGGAATTTCTGACCGAGACCAACGAAAGTCTCGATACGGTCGACGCTGAGTTGGTGCGCTTCGAACAAGAGCCCAGCAACACGGAGATTCTTGGAAACATTTTTCGCTTGGTCCACACCATCAAGGGCACCTGCGGCTTCCTCGGTCTGCCGCGCCTGCAGAAGCTGGCGCACGCCGCTGAGAACCTGATGGGCAGGTTTCGCGACGGCAGCATGCCGGTCACCGGCGAGGCCGTTACGCTGGTGCTCTCGGCGATCGACCGCATCAAGGACATCCTCTCCGAGCTCGACAAGAACGAGCGCGAGCCGGTGGGAACCGATGCCGACCTGATCGATGCGCTCGAAGGGATGGTGCTGAAGGGAGCTGCGCCGAAGGCAGCCGCTCAAACTGCCGGCACGACGGTGCACCAGGTTCTGGAGCGGCCGCTGCGCCCCGGCGAAGTGTCGCTTGAAGAACTGGAGCGCGTGTTCCGCGAAACGCCAGGACCCGCGCCGACGAGGTCGGCTTCGACCGCGCCCGCCCCGGCCAAATCCGCGCCGGTCAAGGTTGAGAGTGAGGACGAGGAGCGTGCCGAGGCCAAGGCCGCGCATCAATCGATCCGTGTCAATCTCGACACGCTCGAGTACCTGATGACCATGGTGTCGGAGCTGGTGCTGACGCGCAATCAACTGCTCGACATCATGCGCCGGCACGTCGATTCCGATTTCAAGGTGCCGCTGCAGCGTCTCTCCAACGTCACCGCCGAGCTGCAGGAAGGCGTCATGAAGACGCGCATGCAGCCGATCGGCACCGCCTGGCAGAAGCTGCCGCGCATCGTGCGCGACCTTTCGGCCGAACTCGGCAAGGATATCGAGCTCGAGATGCACGGCGCTGACACCGAGCTTGACCGCCAGGTGCTGGAGCGCATCAAGGATCCGCTCACTCACATGGTCCGCAACTCCGCAGACCATGGCCTGGAGTCGCGGAGCGATCGTATTGCCGTGGGCAAGCCCGAGAAGGGCACGATCCGCCTTGCTGCCTATCACCAGGGCGGCCACATCATCATTAGCGTGGCCGACGATGGCCGCGGCCTCGACACCGGCCGCATCAGGGCCAAGGCGCTCACCAGCGGTTTGGTCACCGAGGCCGAACTGGACAAGATGTCCGAGGCGCAGATCCACAAGTTCATCTTCACGCCCGGCTTCTCCACCGCGGCCAAGGTGACCAGCGTGTCCGGCCGTGGCGTCGGCATGGACGTGGTGCGCAACAACATCGATCAGATCGGCGGCAGCGTCGACGTCAGTTCGATCCGCGGCGAAGGCCTGAGCTTCACCATTAAGATTCCGCTCACCCTGGCGATCGTTTCCGCATTGATCGTGGAAGCCGGCGGCGACCGCTTCGCCATCCCACAGCTTTCGGTCGTCGAGTTGGTGCGCGTCCATGCCAAGTCCGACCACCGCATCGAGCGTATCAAGGACGCCGCGGTGCTGCGGTTGCGCAACAAGCTTCTGCCTCTCGTGCAGCTCAAGACGCTGCTGAAGATGAACGGTGGCGACTCCGCGCCCGAGCGCGGCTTCATCGTGGTCACCCAGGTCGGTGCCCAGACCTTCGGCCTGGTGGTGGACAACGTGTTCCACACTGAGGAAATCGTCGTGAAGCCGATGTCGACCATGCTGCGTCACATCGGCGTGTTCTCGGGCAACACCATCCTCGGCGATGGCTCGGTAATCATGATCGTTGATCCGAATGGCGTCGCGCAGGAGACAGGATCGGTTGCCACGAACACCTTGGCGCATCACGACGACACGGCCGAAGCTATGCGCCAGTCATCCGGCAACGTTACCTCCCTGTTGGTGTTCCGAGCCGGCTCGCCGGCGCCGAAGGCCGTGCCGCTCTCGCTGGTGACGCGGCTCGAAGAGGTCGATGGCCGCAAGATCGAATTGTCGAACAGCCGTCATGTCGTGCAATACCGCGGTCAGCTCATGCCTCTGGTGCGCGTGAACGATGACGTTCGCGTCAGGGGCGAGGGCAATCAGCCGCTGCTGGTGTTCTCCGACGGCGTCCGCTCCATGGGCCTGGTGGTCGACGAGATTGTCGACATCGTTGAGGAGCACCTCGACATTCAGGTCGGCAGCGACCGCCAAGGCATCCTCGGCTCGGCGGTGATCCGCGGCCAGGCGACGGAAATTCTCGACGTCGGCCATTTCCTGCCCTGCATACGAAGACTGGTTCGTGCGCGGGGACGCACGCGTCGCGCCGACTGCCCGCACGCTTCTGCTGGTCGATGACTCCGCATTCTTCCGCAACATGCTGAGCCCGGTCCTTAAGGCCGCCGGATATGAGGTGACCTCGGTGCCGAGCGCGCAGGACGCATTGGCGCTGCTCAAACATGGCCGGCGCTTCGACGTGCTGGTGACCGACCTCGACATGCCAGGCATGGACGGCTTCGCGCTCGCCGAAGCGGTGCGGGAAGAAGCTCGCTTCGCCAACATGCCGATCATCGCGCTGTCTTCCTACAGCTCGCCGGAATCGATCGAGCGGGGCCGCGAGGTGGGGTTCCACGACTACGTCGCCAAGTTCGATCGCCAGAGTTTGGTCGCCGCGCTCAAGGAGCAGACCGTCGACATCAATCAGGCGGCATAGCCATGAACAGGAATGAAGGCGTACGCGAGCAATTCACCGAATACGTCACGGTGGTGATTGGCGAACAGTTGTTCGGCTTGCCGATCGCGCGTGTGCAGGATGTGTTCGTGCCGGAACGGCTAACGCGCGTACCCCTGGCTCCTTCCGAGGTGGCGGGTGTTCTCAATCTGCGCGGCCGCATCGTGACCGCGATCGATATGCGCAGCCGGCTCGACCTGGATAAGCGCCGCGAGGGTCAGCCGGTGATGGCGATCGGCATCGACCTGCGCGGCGAGTTCTACGGGCTCCTGATCGACTCGGTCGGCGAGGTCATGAAGTTTCCGAATGGCGCCTGCGAGGCGAAGCCCGCTAATCTCGACGCGCGATGGAGCGGCGTCGCCTCAGGCGTGATCCGGCTGGAGGGCCAGCTGCTGGTCGTTCTCGACGTCGATCGAGTTCTTGATATGCGAAAGCGGGCCGTCGCGGCGTGAGGCCGCCGGTTGGTTCAGTGGGTCAACGCGGGTGATTCCGCGGCGTGACGGAGCGAGAGTGAGGGTGAAATGAAGATTTGTCTGGTGGTCGACGACTCGAGCGTCATCCGGAAGGTGGCGCGACGCATCCTCGAAGGTCTGGATTTTCAGATCGTCGAGGCCGAAGATGGCGAGCAGGCGTTGGGCGCGTGTCAGCGCCAGTTACCCGACGCTGTGCTGCTCGACTGGAACATGCCCAAGATGGACGGCTACGAGTTCCTCAAGGCGCTGCGCCGCTTGCCGGGCGGCGACCATCCGAAGGTGGTGTTCTGCACCACCGAGAATGATGTTGCTCATATCGCCCGTGCGCTGCACGCGGGCGCCAACGAGTACATCATGAAGCCGTTCGACAAGGAAATCGTGGAAGCGAAGTTCCAGGAGGTTGGTCTGATCTGACCGGGCTGGCTGATGGCTGCGTCCCTCCCGTTCATGTGAGTACCGCGCCGCAATGAGCGCATTCACCTCCGTCCCCTCTGTCGCGCCGGCTCCGGCGAAAAGCGACATCCGCGTCATGGTCGTCGATGACGCGGTCGTCGTGCGTTCGCTGATGTCGCGCTGGATCAGCGAGCAGCCAGGTCTTGCCCTTGTCGCCGCATTGCGCTCCGGCCGTGAAGCCGTCGATCAGTTCGAGCAGCACGATCCCGACGTCGTTGTGCTGGACGTCGAGATGCCGCATCTCGACGGCATTTCGACATTGCCATTGTTGCTGGAAAAGAAGCGTGATCTCGTCGTTATCATGGCGTCGGCGCTGACCCGCGACAATGCCGAGGTCACTATCAAGGCTTTGTCGCTCGGTGCTGCCGATTATGTTCCGAAGCCGGAATCCGAAGGCGGCGTGATCACCTCGGTGAGTTTCCAGACCGATCTGATCGCGAAAATCCGCGCGCTCGGCCCTCGTGCCCGCAGGGCGTCCCGTCCGCCGGCCTACGCGCGGCGCACGATCGCGCTTTCGACGCGCAAGCTGGCCGGTGCAATCCAGCGGGTTGGCAAATGGCGTGTCCCGGCACCGGCCGACCCGTCGGGCTTCGAACTGCGTCCGTTTTCCCTGGTGGCGCCGCGCGTGCTGCTGATCGGCGCATCGACCGGCGGGCCGCAGGCGCTCACCAAACTGGTGAGCCAGCTCGACGCGGTCACCGATGCCACACCGGTGCTGATCACGCAGCACATGCCGATGACGTTTACGGCGATCCTCGCTGAGCATCTCAGCCGCGCCAGCGCCAAAAACGTGCGCGAGGCGGTGAACGGCGAGCCCGTGCTGGCAGGTACGATCTATCTGGCACCAGGTGGCAAGCACATGAAGGTCGCGCGTCATGACGGCACGGCGGTGATCGTGTTGGACGACAGCCCACCGGTGCATTTCTGCAAGCCGGCGGTCGATCCGCTGTTCACGTCCGCGGCCGAGGTTTGGGGGGCGTGGAATCTGGCGCTGATCCTCACGGGAATGGGCACCGACGGTACCGACGGCGCGGCGGCGGTCGTCGCCAGCGGCGGCAGCGTGATCGCGCAGGACGAGGCTTCCAGCGTGGTATGGGGCATGCCCGGCTCCGCGGTTGAGGCGGGTGTGTGCTCCGCGGTGCTTCCACTCGATCAGATCGGGCCGAAAGTGGTGCTGATGTTTCTCGGGGCGCGTCCATGACGCCGCTCGATTACGAATTCCTTCGCAAGCTTCTCAAGGCGCGCTCGGGCCTCGTGCTGTCGGCCGACAAGCATTACCTGGTTGAAAGCCGGCTGCTGCCGATCTCGCGCAAGAACGGCTTGTCCAATCTCAGCGGGCTGGTCGCCAGTCTGAAGGGCGCCGGCGCCGAAGCGCTGACTGTCGAGGTTGTCGAGGCGATGACCACGAACGAGTCGCTGTTCTTCCGCGACAAGATTCCATTCGACCAGTTTCACGACACCATCGTGCCGGCGATGCTCGCGGCGCGTACGGCGAACCGACGCGTCCGCATCTGGTGCGCGGCTGCTTCGACCGGGCAGGAGCCCTACACGCTCGCGATCTGCCTGAGGGAGATGGGCAAGGAGCTCGCCGGCTGGCGCTTCGATATCCTCGCGACCGACCTTTCCACCGAGGTGCTGGAGAAGGCCAAGAGCGGCATCTACAGCCAATTCGAGGTGCAGCGCGGACTGCCGATCACAATGTTGATTAAATATTTCTCGCAGGTCGGCGAGATGTGGCAGATCGCCCCGGAAATTCGCGCGATGGTGAAGTTTCAGCCGTTCAATCTGCTGGACGATTTGTCGTCGCTCGGCACGTTCGACGTGGTGTTCTGCCGCAACGTGCTGATCTATTTTGATCAGGAAACCAAGGTCGACGTGCTCAACCGCATCGAAAAGGTGATGGAGCGCGACGGCTTCCTGGCACTGGGCGGCGCCGAAACCGTGGTGGGACTGACCCATGCGTTCAAGCCGGTGGCTGACCGGCGGGGCCTTTACGCACCCAACCCGACAGGCAAGTCCGCGCCGGCGCGCACGAGCAACGTGGTGCGGTTGGTGCCGGCCGCGCGGGTAGCGAGCGCGCGTTAGTGCCGCACTCTATGGTTTCAGCACGATCTTCCCAATCGCACGGCGCGACTCGACAAGATCGTGCGCGCGTGCCGCCTCAGTGAGCGGGAACGCTGCCGCTATCGCCGGCTTGACGCCGCCCGCCAGCAGTTCGACTGCGGCCTGCATGGCCTGGCGGCGTGGTTCCTGCATGTGATCGTAGGTGTGCATGGTGAAGCAGCGCACCGCGGGGCTCGCCTCGATGTTGCCGCGCATCGCCTTGAACAGGTCGTCCTCCGGCGCGCCGCCGAGCACTGCATAGGACACGATCATGCCGAGCGGTGCGATCATCTTCAGCCCGTCGGTGAACGCCTTGCCGGCCACATGGTCGAATACGATGTCGGCGCCGTGCAGGGTGAGCGCGTTGACGCGCTCGGCGACGTTGTAGGTGTGGTAATTGATCGCGTGTGCTGCGCCGCGCTTGACGATGAACTCACATTTCTCATCCGATCCAGCCGTGCCGATCACCTCGGCGCCGGCGTGGTGCGCCGTATCGATCAGCGCCGAGCCAACGCCGCCCGCCGCGCCATACACCACCACGGTTTCCGCCTTCACGCCCCGCGCGGCGTGAAACATCAGAATATGCGCGAGCTGATAGTTGGTCAGCGCAGTCGCCTCGTCGTCGCCGACCGAATCCGGCAGCGGCACCGCCGCGTCCTCGGGCACCGCGGCGAATTGCGCGTAGAGCCCGCCGCGGTTGCCGATCTCGTAGCCGGCAATAAACACGCGCTGGCCCACCTTCAACTTCGTCACGCCGCTGCCGAGAGCGGCCACACGGCCGCTCATTTCATTCCCCAAGACAAAAGGCAGCGCAGGCATCCAGCGGTAGCGCCCGGTGCGGATCAGCAGATCGAAGTAATTCACGCCGATCGAGGAGGCTTTGACCAGCACCTCGCCGGGGCCAGGCACGGGATCGGGCACGTCCACCAGTTCCAGCACGTCGCTGCCGCCGGTGCGGCTGATCTGGATCGCCTTCATCTGCCTCCTCCCCCATGCATGAGGCGCCGCTTGCAGGCGGCGCCTCACGTTAGAGCATGATCCCGAAAGGTGGGAACCGGTTTTCGGAGAAGATCATGCTCAAACCCAGATAGCGACAAACCCGGGGAGGGGAGGGTTATTCCGCCGCTTCGGCCCCTGCGGCATCGCTGCACGCGAAGCAGATTTGCTCGCCATGGCGGTGGTCGGTGCCGCAGCAGCCGCCCAGTACGGCGAACTGGGGGAATCTCTTACGCAACGCGCGGTATTGCTGGCCGAGCTCGACCGGATTGCCGTCGTCGAGATCGGGCGCGGCGTCGAGTTCGGCATGGCTGCGCACCGAGGCATTGGCGCGGATGCCGCGCACCCGTTTGATCCAGGTCTCGTTCTTTGCCAGCGCATGCTCAAAGTGGGTCGGGTGCGCGCAGTTGATCATGTAGTAGGCCGGCGCCGCATCGGTCGCGCTATCGACCGTTTCGATCGCCTGCTTCAGCGTCTGCCCGTTCGGCAGGCGGCCGTCGGTCTCGACCGTGAACGAAATCACCACGGGCATCTTGGCCTTCACCGCGGCCCGCGTCACGCCGATCGCCTCGTCGGTGGTGGTCATGGTGAAGGCGCTCACCAGATCGGCCTGCGTCTTGGCGAAGGTCTGTACTTGCGGCGTATGCAGCCGCTCGGCATCATCGGCGCTCATTTTTCCGGCGACATAGCCGTCGCCCAGCGGTCCGATGTTGCCGCTGATCGGCATCGGCGAGTCTTTCGTCTCCAATTCGTCGCGAACTTGCACCAGCAGATCGATCGACTGCCGGTTCAGCGCATCGAGCTGCTCCGGCGTATAGCCGAGCTTGCCGCCCCAGTCGGCGTTGCTGCGCCACGTCGCGCTCTCCAGCACGAAGCCCATGCCGGCGTCGATGGCGGTCTGCGCATGCTGACGGAAATACTCGAGCAGGCGGTTGCGGCCGCGCTCGGTCTTGATGAGCTCAAACGAGGCGAACTGATTGAGCTCGATGCCGTCCTTGAAGATCAATGTGGTCTCGAGCCCGCTGTCGGTGAGAAACACGCGGTCGGCAAGCTGAGGCAAATTGTTTCGATACTTCGTCATGAGTCGCCCGTTTGTCTTGTGTTGGAATGGCCGGACCATACCGTCCTTTCGTGACATGGCTAGCCGACCTGTGGTGCAGTCCGCAAAAACAGAGAGTCACCTGAAAAATCAATGTATTGAGGGCGACGCTGCGGCCGATTGCGGCGGCTCTGCGGCTGTCGCAAGCCGCAACTGTACTCGTGGTACAGTGCGCCCATGCTTGAAACGCCCCGCAAGGACACACGCGAGCGCATCCTGGAAGTCGCGGAGAGCGCCGTATTGGCCAAAGGTTTTGCCGCAACCTCGATCGAGGAATTGATCAGCGCGGTCGGCATCACCAAGAGCGGCTTTTTCTACCACTTCAAGGACAAGTCAGAGCTGGCCAAAGGCCTGCTGCTGCGCTACCTCGAACAGGATCGCGTGGTCCTCGACAACATCTTCCGGCGTGGCGACGAATTGCACGACGATCCGCTGCACGGTTTCCTGGTCGGACTCAAGCTGTTCGCCGAGATGATGGCGAACCTGCCGGAGGCGCACCCCGGCTGCCTTGCGGCATCGTTTGCCTACCAGGACCAGCTTTTCAACCGCGAGATCAGGCAGCTCAACGCGGAGGGCGTGCTGGGCTGGCGCAGGCGCTTCCGCGAGCGGCTCGACCTGATCGCCACGAAATATCCACCGCGCTTCGATGTCGACTTCGAAGCGCTCGCCGACATGGCGGCGACGCTGGTGGAGGGCGCGCTGATCCTCGGCCGGCTGCTCAACGACGTCACCATCCCGCCGCGGCAGGTGCTGCTGTATCGCGATCTGGTGCGGTCGGTGTTCGTCGGGCCCTAGATCTTCCACTGCCCCGGCGCGAACAGATACAAGTCCTGAACGCGCTTCCATCGCTGCGTGTGCGGCGGCGTCACGCCCCACTGGTCGAGCCGGCCCGGCGGCCACTTCCAGTAGTCCGGCCCGTGGAATTCGTAGAGTCGTCGATCTGCATCACCTCGGCGGTGTATTCGATCGGGAATTCTTCCGGCCCAGCGAAATAAGCGAACACGTTGTTGCCCGCGCCGTGGCGGCCGACGCCCCATTCGATCGGGTAGCCGCGGTCGCGCATGCGGCCGGCGCCGCGCATTACGTCTTCGCCGGTCGGCAGTTCGAACGAGACATGATTGAGCGTCGGCGTCGCGGTCTGCCCCGTTACGATCGAGCAGTGGTCGCCGGTGTCGCAGTGGAAGAAATGCAACGGGCCGCTGTGATCGACGTAGCGGAAGCCGAGCGCGTTGACCAGGAAGTCGTTGCTGGCCTTGAGATTGGCGGCGTTGAGGTTGACGTGTGCGATCTTGCGCGGCCGGTCGGGCTGGTCGGCGGTGTCCTTGTGGTCGGCGGCGTCGCAGACCACGGCGAGATTGCGGCCTTCCGGATCGGCGAAGCCGAAGCCGTAGCCGCCGCCGGGGCCCGACAGCGCGTGCGGCGCGTCGCTCTGGCAGCCGGCCTCCGTCACCTTCTTGTGCAGCGTGTGGACGACGTCCTTGCTGGCAACATCGAAGGTGAGGCGGCGGATTGCGAAGCCCTTCGGGGCAGGGTGGATGGCCAGGATATGGTGGAAAGGGCCGGTGCCGCGGAAATAGATCGAGCCGTCATGGCGCTCCACTTCGGTGAGATTCCACACGCTCTTGTAGAACGCCGCCGCGCGCTCAGGCTGGCTCATATCGATGTCGACGCTGCGCACGCCGCGCACGGTGACTTTCATTTCCCATACCCCCTCCAAGCCTTCGGGCGGCACGTTATCAGCAAAATTCGGCCCAGAACCAATCCACTTTTCGTGCGTTATAGGCAGGCACGGGTGGAGAAACCGGAGGTCACCTTGCCTTTGATGTATCTGCCTCTCATCATCTTTTCCGCGACGATGTCGCTGTGGGTTGAGAACACCGAGCGGAAGTAGTCCCAAAACGGGCATTTCATGCAGCGCCGCGAAGTCGTTCTTGCAGCCTCACTTGTCGCGCTGACGGCGTTGATTGTCGGCTTTCAAGCCGCATCGACGCTGCTCACTGTGACGCAAATCGGCGCGAGCCCGGTCAAGGGACCGCCGCCCAAGGCGCACAGCTCGCTGGTGCCACAGCCATCTCTCCCGGCGGTCAAGCCGAGCGAGCCAGTTTCAGCCAAGCCGAGTGAACCGGCTTCGATGCCTGCGCTCGCGGTACGTGCCAGCGAACCGGCCGCGGACAAGTCTGCTCCTGTGCCGGTTTCCGCAGAGACAACGCCAGTGCCGTCGGTGCCCGACAATCAGGTTGGTGTTGCGGCCGCGGCGAAATCTCAGGCACAGGCCGAGATGGATACGATGGGCGATCAGGTCGAGCGGCCCGCGCCGCAGCCGGAGCGCCGCCGCCGCTATCGTGCGCCGCGTCCCGAATTGCACAAGGTCTACTAGTCGCCCGCTTCAGCCAAGCCGAAAGGATCGGACCTTTGAAGAGCGCCTAGACAGCGGTTGACTGATCCAGACATGAATCCATTCACTTTGGTTGAAGCTACCGACTAGGACGGGAACGCTTTACGACAGCGGCGCGTTTTCCCTGTGGAAGTTTGAGAAAATCCAGAGGGAGTTGAACATGCCCGTGTTGATCGTTCCGCTCTTGGTTGGCATTCCCGTCGTCATTGGCGGCGGCTATGTCATCTACAAGATCATCGGCGGCTAGCTCGCTGAAACGAAAAAGCCCGGCGCGAGCCGGGCTTTTTTCATTGGTTGCCCTTCCTCAGCAGCGCCCGCGCGCGCTGCGCCACCGGCTCGTCGATCATCTTGCCTTCGAACTCCACTGCGCCGAGACCTGCCGCGTGCGCCTGCCCGTAAGCCTCGACGAGGCGGCGCGCATGGTCGAGCTCCTCAGCCGAGGCTGAGAACGCCTTGTTGAGAATCGGCACCACGGCAGGATGCACGCACGTCGAGCCGTCGATGCCGTGCGCGCGCGCTTCCTTGGCGGCGCGCTCGATGCCGGCGAGGTCGCTGTAGTCTGCGACGGTACGCAACAGGCCCCAGCACAGCACGCCGGTTGCCTTGGCGGCGTAGAGCACGAGCAGCTTCGGCAGCGTCAGCACTTCGGGAGTTGGCTCGGCGTTGAGCGCGGTCGCCAGATCCTCGCCGCCGGTCACCAGGGCGAGTACGCGGGGTGAAGCACCCGCGATGGCGCGCGCATCGAGAACCGCGCCCGGGTCCTCGATCATCGGCACCAGTGCAGTGGGCTTGCGGCCTGTCTCCAGCGGCTCCAACCAGTGGCCAAGTTGCAGCAGCGCATTGGGGTCGCGCGACTTCGGCACGAACAGGCCGAACGCCCCGGCCTTCACCGCGGCTTCGGCGTCGGCACGCAGCCGCTCCGGCTCCGAGTTGATCCGCACGAATACGGTGGCGCCGTTCTTGCCGACCGCCGGCACCGTCCGGTTGAGGTTGTTGCGCGCCGCGACCTTCTCGGACGGCGCCACTGCATCTTCGAGATCGAGGATGATTGCATCGGCGCTGCGCTCTGCCGCCTTGACGACGAAACGTTCGGAGCTGGCGGGTACATAGAGCAGGGAACGGATCACAAAGCACCTCGCAAGACGCGCCCGGCGCTTGCAGCATCGGGCCTTGTATTTCCTGCCTACACTGCCATGAATGGCGAAATATGAAAGGGCAGGGACGACCGTGAATGGGGCAGCGTCGATGAAGGACTGGCTCGGCCGGCAGCGCACGGAGGATGATGAGCTTGGCCTTGGACAAGTGCGACGGCTCGCAGCCATGCTCGACCAGGACCCGTCCATCTATCGGCGCAACAGCGAAGTGCCGGAGAGCTGGTACACCATCCTGTTCGGTGCGACGGCGCAGCAGAAGAAAATCGGACCGGACGGCCATCCGGTGACCGGCGGTGACGACCTGATGCCGCCGATGCACAACACGCGGCGCATGTTCGCGGGCCGGCGCGTCAAGTTTCACAAACCCCTGAAGGTCGGCGATCTCGTCGAGCGCGTCTCGACCATTCGCCAGGTCGAGCCGAAGACCGGACGCACCGGCTCGTTCACGTTGGTCACTGTGGTGCACGAGCTAAGCGCCGGCTCCGGCGTCGCGGTGACCGAGGAGCAGGATCTGGTCTACCGTGAGGCAGTCGCCGAAGCGGGCGGCGGCAAGCCGGCCCAGCAGGCCAAGGGGCAGCCGGCGACCGAGAAGCCCGACTGGTCGGTGGCGTGGACGCCGGACACGGCGATGCTGTTTCGCTATTCGGCGCTGACCTTCAATGCGCACCGCATTCACTACGACCTGCCGTACACGCGGGAGAAAGAGGGCTATCCGGCGCTGGTGGTAAATGGCGGGCTCACCGCGCTGATGCTGGTCGAGGCCGCGCGTCCGCATCTGCCGGGCTCGATCGAGGGCTATGACGCGCGCGCAATGGCGCCGCTGTTTATCGGCAACGCCATCACGCTTGACACGCGCCTGAACGGCGATATCGCCGAGACCTGGGCCGGCGGACCGGACGGCGGCGTGCACTATCGCGTCAACATCGCGTTCAAGAGACGGTAGCGATGTCTGCACCTGAAAAGTCAGGCGGCCCGCTCGCTGGAATTCGCGTCGTCGACTTGACCACCGTCGTGGTTGGTCCGACCGCGACGCTGTTTCTTGCTGACTACGGCGCCGAGGTGATCAAGGTCGAGTCGCCGGGCGGCGACATTCTCCGCACGCTTGGCGGCCGTTCCAAGAGCGGGCAACTGTCCGGCAAGTTCACGCACTTCAATCGCAACAAGCGCTCGCTGGTGCTTGACCTCAAGCAGGACAAGGCGCGCGAAGCATTGCACAAATTGCTGGTGACGGCGGATGTGTTCATCGCCAACATCCGGCCCTCCGCGTTGGAACGATTGGGCCTTGGCGCCGAGGTGCTACGCGCCAAGCACAGCAAGCTGATCGTCTGCAATCTGCTGGGCTTTGGTCTCGATGGCCGCTACGCCGAGCGCCCGGCCTATGACTCGATCATACAGGCGATGTCGGGCGTCGCTGCGTGTAACCAGCGCGTGCTCGGCGAGCCGAAGTTCGTGCCGATGGTGATGATGGACCACGCCGTCGGCCTGATCGCGGCGCAATGCATCCTGGCTGCGCTGTTTCATCGCGAGAAGACCGGCGAGGCGCAGGCGATCGAAGTGCCGATGTTCGAGAACGCCGCGTCGTTCGTGCTGGTCGAGCATCTCGGCGATCACAGCTTCGTGCCGCCGCTTGGCGACTGGGGCGACCGCCGCGTGCTTGATCCGCTGGCGCAGCCGATACAAACGAGCGACGGCTGGATTGCGGTGTCGGCGAACACCGACGGCCAGGCATTCGCGTTCTTTAACGCGATCGGCCGACCGGAGCTGAAGACCGATCCGCGATTCAATTCGGTGAAGGCGCGTTACGAGAACGTCCGGGAATACTTTCACCTTAGGAGGGAAAGTCTGCGGAACAAGCCGACAGAATATTGGCTGACGATGCTGAAGGAAGCCGACGTGCCGGCCGGCCGGGTCCATACGATGGAGAGTCTGGTCGAGGACGAGCATCTCGCCGACGTCGGGCTCTTTCGCAAAATAGAACATCCGACAGAAGGAGCGAAGCTAGAGCTGAATAACCCGAACAAGTTCTCTGAGGGGCTGCGCTACAACCAGACGCCGGCGCCGTTTCTGGGTGGTGAAAGCATTGAGATACTTGCGGAATTGGGCTACGGCGACGCCGAAATCGGCGACATGATAGAATCCAAGACAACGCTCGACGGCCGCCGTTCGGAGGCGTCATGAGGTGTTTCGGCATCGCCTGCTACGTGTTTGCTGCTGCTGCTGCTGCGCTTTTGGGATCGGCGCAGGCGCAGCAGCGCACCGTCGACCGCAACCTGATCGCCGCCGGCTTTGTTATGCGGCCCGCGGACACGCCGGGAAAAATGAAGCGCCTGCAGGCGCTTACGCCGTATAAATTCGCCGCCCGCACCAAGGATGGCGTGCGTTATTACATCTATCCGGATCCCAGCGACTGCAAATGCGCGTTCGTTGGCTACCAGCAAGCCTTTGATACTTATCGCAACATGCTCGCGCCGCCGCCTCCGCCGCCCGGCACGCAGGAGTTCAGGAGCGACCCGCCCCGCCCCGCTTCAATCTCGAGAATTTCGCCGTTGACGAAATGAACGAAGACGCCGGCCTGATGGACGGCGACGACATTTTCCATTTGAAGTTCAATTAGTTTGAGCGCCTGCGACGGCGGCGCAACAAAAACCCCGCCTCGCGGCGGGGTTTTCGTTGTTGCACAATTGCGCGCTGCTACGGGCATTGATCCCAGAAGCCCTGCCGCTGGCTCGGGTCGGTGTAGTACCAGCAATAGCCGGGTCCGGGCGGCTGGCCGGCCCATGCCGCGGAGCTTGCTGCGACCATGCCGAGCGCGGCGCCGGCTGCAATCGCGCCGCCCACCGGCCACCAGTAATTGCGCGGACGCACCCAGGGACCGCCGCGATAGACGTAACGGCCTCGGTAGAGGCCGCGGCCGGCTACGCCGACCGCGCCCACACGCGCGACGCCAACGCGTCCGACGCGGGCCACGCCAACGCGCCCGACGCCAACCCGTGCGCCGCCACGGTACCCGCCGCCGCGACGCTGAACCTGAATCACGTCTGTTTCGATCGCTTCCGTGGCGATGGCCGTTTGCGTCATGCCGCCGATGTTCGCGCTGGCCGGCGCCGAAGCGATCGACAACAGCGCGAGTCCAAAGATCGCGCTCAAGGCGTATCGTTTCTTCATGAAGTCCTCCCGGTCGTTCGCAGTTCGAACGTTGCCGCAATCTCATTGAGGGGCTGCGGTTTCTTGAGGGCCACTAGGCTACCGGCGGCTTCGGTGAAGAAGTCAAAGCAGGTTTTTGCTGGCTCCCCAACGGATGGACAATGAAAACGGCTAGCGCCAGCATCATCCGTAACCTCGATCCGTTGGGTAGCCTGAGAATCTCTGCTTAGCAGGTGGGATGTCGCCGGTCCCGCGGCCTTACCGGGCGCCGCCAGGCTCCTCTTGCGGATATCCGCCCAAACAAAAGCCCCGGCCTTTCGGCCGAGGCTTCCGTTTCCCTCTGCGCCTTCGGCTTATGCCGGAATGCGCGCCTCTTCCTCGGCCGGCTCGCGCAGCACGTAGCCGCGGCCCCACACCGTCTCGATGTAGTTCTTGCCCGAGGAGGCGTTGGCCAGTTTTTTGCGCAGCTTGCAGATGAAGACGTCGATGATCTTGAGCTCTGGCTCGTCCATGCCGCCGTAGAGATGATTGAGGAACATCTCCTTGGTGAGCGTGGTGCCCTTGCGGAGCGAGAGCAGCTCCAGCATCTGGTATTCCTTGCCGGTCAGGTGCACGCGGGCGCCGCCGACTTCGACAGTCTTCTGGTCGAGGTTGACCGTGAGATCGCCGGTGTTGATGACCGATTGCGCATGACCCTTGGAGCGCCGCACGATCGCATGGATGCGCGCCACCAGCTCGTCCTTGTGGAACGGCTTGGTCATGTAGTCGTCGGCGCCGAAGCCCAGGCCCTTCACCTTGTCCTCGGTGCCTGCCAGGCCGGAAAGGATCAGGATCGGCGTCTTGACCTTGGAGACCCGCAGCGACCGCAGGACCTCGAAGCCGGACATGTCCGGCAGGTTCAGGTCGAGCAGGATGATGTCGTAGTCGTAGAGTTTTCCGAGGTCGACGCCCTCTTCGCCGAGATCCGTCGTGTAGACGTTAAAGCTCTCGGACTTGAGCATCAGCTCAATCGATTGCGCGGTGGCGCTATCGTCCTCGATCAGTAGAACGCGCATGCCAGTCCCCTTCCTCGCCGCTGCGGTGAACTCGGCACGCCGCATGGGCGGCCCATAAAAACGCCAGTCAAAACGCCTTGGGACAATCCGATTCGGAACGTTAACGCGGCATGGTTAACAAACGGTGATTCTCCGAGGCAACCATCCGCTGGCCAGATTCGGCCGAATCGGCTTAAGATGTTGCCAGAGAGTGGTTTTTTGGACACAGCGCCGTTCATGTTCCACTTTAAGAATTTCCAGCAACAAACTCTTGAGACTCGCCCCTCCATCCGAGGCTGGGCGAGCAACTGCCTAGTTCCCAAGGACGATGACGTAATGATTAACGACGCGGGTAAACAGGCAGTTAAAGGCCGCTTCCAAAGGTTACCGTTGGAGCTCGGCCGATGAAGGCTTTGGCCGAACAGATCAATGAAATTGACGGCGTTGAGGTTACGGCCGCGTCGTGAGCGTCCGTGGCTTGATGGTGGAGATTGCCGGGCCCATCCACGCATGTCGGTCGGCGCGCGGGTCACGGTGGAGACGCCTGCCAAGCCAATTCCTTGCGAGGTGGTGGGCTTTGCCGCAGCAATGTGCTGCTGATGCCGTTTGCGCCGCTTGAAGGCGTGCGCCGGGGCTGCCGAGCCACGGTTTCCGCGACGCCTGGCGCGGTGAGACCGTCGGCGGGTTGGCCGGGCCGGGTGGTCAATGCGCTGGGCGAGCCGCTGGACGGCAAGGGGCCTTTGCCTGGCGGACCTTCGCCCTACGCATTCCGCAACGCTCCGCCGCCTGCGCACGCCCGGTGCCGCGTCGGCGCGCCGCTCGACCTCGGCGTGCGGGCCCTCAATACGTTCATCACGTGCTGCCGTGGTCAGCGCATGGGCCTTCCTGCGTCAGGATAAGGAAGAATCAACCACTTTAATCGAGTGATATCAAAGACTTGAGAAGTTACTGGGCGCGCCTTCAGGCTGAGTGGGTACCGGTCAGCCGCTCGGAAGGCGCGCAAAACCTAATGGCTGAGCGCGGTCGGACGTAAAACCGGTCACCACTTTTGCTGACCGCGCTCGGGCGCCGTTGGAAACCGAAAACTAACGTTATC
The DNA here is from genome assembly GCA_963814215.1 of uncultured Alphaproteobacteria bacterium. Taxonomy (GTDB): domain Bacteria; phylum Pseudomonadota; class Alphaproteobacteria; order Rhizobiales; family Xanthobacteraceae; genus Z2-YC6860. Next base: position 67,971 of record CAWFCM010000004.1, read on the forward strand.
GCGCCACAATCCCGCCTCTGGTGCTGCTGTCGCAAAGCTGGCCTTCCGTCATGGCCGGCGTTCGCGGCTTCAGGGGGAGTATTGAGTCGATGAAGTCACGCGAAACCCTCATCCGTCTGAAGAAATTTCAGGTCGATGAAAAGCGCCGCAAGGTCATGCAGATCGAAAGCATGATCGCGGAATTCGAGCGCATGGCGACCGATCTCGAGCGCGAGATCAAGGTCGAGCAGGATCGGGCGAACATCCACGATCCGTCGCATTTTGCCTATCCGACCTACGCGAAGGCGGCGATTAACCGCCGCGAGAACCTCAATCGCTCGGCCGATGAGCTCAAGGGCCAGCTCAACGACGCCAAGGATGCGCTGTCGGAAGCCTTTGAAGAGCTTAAGAAAGTCGAGCTTCTGGACGAGCGCGACCAGATGCGCGAGCGCGCCGAGCAGGCCGCGCGCGAGCAGGCCGAGCTCGACGCCATCGGTCTGATGCGCGTGCGGAACATGCCCGCCTGACGCTGTAGCTCTCCTTGTTCCAGGAGGTGCCCGGCTGGTGCGCCGGGCATTCTTTTGCAGCTCCCGCGGCGCAAAAAAATCGCGCGCCAACCGGGCGCGCGAACAGTCGACGGTGAAAGTCGAAAACGGCGGTCAGCGGATCGACGTGGTCTCCGAGCCCGACCAGATGACCGGACCGGGCTTGAGAACCGGCGCCCGCGCTTCAAGCTGCGTGCTCATGTCAGGGACGGTCGGGCGGGCGGCAATGCCGACGCCGACGACCACAATGCCGGCGATCAGCGACACCACCACGATCTTGAGGTGGGTCAGGCGGTCGGCGGTGTGCATCGAACTGTTGTTCATGACGGACTCCCGCAAAGCTCTTTCCGGTTGGTCGCCCGAGGCCTGGGTCAGGTTCAAAGCCGCGGGGACGATTTTTCGGTTTCTGCCCGGGAATAGGACATCGTTCCTGCCCCAGCGGGGCACGGCTCGACGCTCCCATTCCCCTACAATTCGACGGGATAACTAGGAGCGGCCTGCGGAGTTCCAAGGGCCGATCACGTTCACTTGAAAGTGCGTTGCCGCTCGCCGCGCCAAGAGGTCGGTCAGAGAACGACCGGTGAGACTGATGGACTTGGCCGCAACGGCAATCGTTGTCATCGCCGTGCTCGGCAGCGGCGTGATGGGCGGCTTCTTTTTCGCGTTATCGGTGTCAGTGATGGGAGCGCTGGGCCGGCTTGCGCCGCCGCAGGAATGCCGGATTGATCACCACGATGCTGATCCGCTGCATCACGGCGATGCCTAAGCAGAGATTCTCAGGCTACCCAACGGATCGAGGTTACGGATGATGCTGGCGCTAGCCGTTTTCATTATCCATCCGTTGGGGAGCCAGTAAAAACCTGCTTAGATGCCCATCTGACGAAGCGCAGGGTTCAAGCCGGCTTCGCCGCCCGGATCACCAGCCCCGGCACCGGCACGCCGGCCTCCAAGCGCAATTCGGCCTGGATGATGCTCGGCCGCAGGCCCGCGGACGCCAGCAGGCGCTCGACGTAAGCCCGGCCATGCGAGTAGCGGCCGTGCACCTCCAAGCGGTAGCCGTCGCCCGCTCCGGCCGCGTGCTCGAGCGTGAACACCAGGAGCCCTTTCGGGCGCAGCGCTCCCGCGAACGCCGCGATGGCGTCGTGCAGGTCGCCGAAATACACCAGCGCGTCAGCCGAGACGATCAGATCGAAAGCTTCACTGTTGCCACGCAGGTATTCCGTCAGCTCGGCCTTCACCAGCGCGTGGTAGACGTGCTTATCCCTGGCGTGCGCCAGCATCCCTGCGGACAGGTCCACGCCGGTGAGCCGGCGCGCAAACGGCGCGACCAGCGGGCCGCAGAGCCCGGTTCCACAGCCCGCGTCCAGCACGTCGAGGCGAGGCGAACGTTCAAGGCCGCAATCCTCCAGCATGGCCGCGACCAGCGCGGGCGCGCGATACTCCAGCGTCTCGAGCTTCGCTTCGAAGCTCGACGCGAAACTGTCGAAGGTGGCTGCGACGAAACCGTCCGACGCACGTCCGGGCACGTCGCGACCGGTGCAGGCGGCCAGCATGTGCCGCGCAATCGGATCCTGCGGCTCTTCCTCGAGCCACTCCTCGAAGATGGTCACCGCCTTGGCGATCTCGCCCAGCATGCAGTGCGCCAGCGCCAGCAGCTTGCGGGCTTCGCGGTGCTTCGGGCGCAGCGTGATCACCTTGCAGTAGCACGCCGCGGCCTCTTCAGTGCGCTGCAGCCCGTTGAGCAGAATTCCCAAGTTGGTGTAGGCGTCGATGTGTTCGGGATCCAGCCGGACGGCTTCGCGATACGCGGCTTCCGCCTCGGTCGGCTGTCCGGTCGCCCGCAGCAGCACGCCCAGATTGTTGTGAGCGTTGGCGTGGTCCGGATCGATGGCGATCGCACGCCGGTACGAGGCGATCGCGGGGTCCAGCAGGTTGTCCGACTGGAGGACGATGCCGAGGTTGCTGCACCAGTCCGCCTGGTCGGGCGCCAGCGCGAGGCTGCGCTCGATAAGCGCCAGGGCTTCGTCGTTGCGCCCCTGCTGATGCGCGAGCACGCCGGCGTAGTGCAGCGCACGGGGATGGTCGGGCGCCGTCTCGAGCACGCGGCGGTACACCTCGCCAGCCTCGGCGAACTGCCGGTTTTTCTGCAGATGGATCGCGACCGAGACCGCCTCCTCGAGCGTCAGCTCACGCGTCGATGTTTCTGACGGCTCCATAGGCGTTCCAGGCGAATCCCACGCCCGGGTTCCGGTCAGCCGGATTTGTTGGCCTTGATGTCGAACTTGAAATGAATTCCCGCGTCGAGCGACCCGTCGGCCTTCTGCGGCCTGTATTCGAAGTCGACCTTGGCAAACACCGAGACTCACGGTCTCCGATCCGGGCGCATCGTCAGCGGTGCCGCCATGGACGACGCCGGTGATGATGACGTCGTTCAGCTTGACGATCAGGTACTCTTGCTGGCCCTTGCCCGCCTTGCGATGCGTGATGGTCGCGTCCTTCAGGTGCTCCCCGGTTGCGCACGCCTTCAGGAGCAGCGGCGACGCCTTGTCGATCTTGTGAACGATGGACAGGTCCTGGAAGGTCGCCCTACCGGCGCCACCCCCACCGCCGCCGCCCACGCTCCCGGAATTCGTGACACCCCAGGAGAACGACAGCACCTCGATTTCGTTCGGGTGCTTGGCGTCGGTGGATTCGCCTTTGATGGTCCCGAGCTTGGCAAAGATTTGTGAGGGCATGGATACACCTCAAAATCGACGTCCGGCCGAACCGGCCGCGAACGCAGTCGAAAGTAGAGACCGCGATGTTTTGGGAGTCAACGGTTACGCAACCACTGAAATCCAACAGCTTAGCGATGAAATTATACTGTGCAAAATTGGGAATGTCATGCGCGGGCAAGGGGAGTAACAAGACTTTGCCCGAAAGGGGCATGTATGCGCGAGTAGAAAAGAACCATGTAGCGCGCGCGTCTAGTCTCGGCTCGACTTAACGCACGTACGCCCGCCACTCGCGTGATTTTGGTATTCCAGATAAGGCGCAGCGAGCACTCACAGCTTGGGTCACGTGTGGACGGCGCCCTGGCAAGGACTTTCTGACGCCAACAGAAGACGTCCCATTGTAGGCAAAGCTTCGCGGCTGGACGGCTGATATCGGCGATGGGGTCAGAAGCGGACATCAGACCCCTAAATTGCGATGTTCTGCTTTACTCCGGACAGCAGACATTATGCGGCCAGGCGGCCGACGTTCCAGCCCGCCCTCATTCTATCACCTCGTCGGCGCGGACGAGCACGCTTCCCGGGATTTCGAGGTTGATGGCCTTGGCGGTCTTGAGGTTAACGACCGTCTCAAATTTGGTCGGCGCCTGGACGGGCAGGTCAGCGGGCCTCTCGCCCTTGAGAATACGATCGACATAGCCCGCCGCTTGTCTGAACTGCTCAATGTAGTCATGACCATAGGAAATCAGGCCGCCAGACGTGACGTAGTTGCGGTTCGGGTACACCGTCGGCAGCTTGTGCCGGGCTGCCAACGCGATAATCAAGTCGCGATGAACCCTTGCGTGCCTGCTGGTCGTCACAATCAGCCCGGCACTCGGTCCTCGCGACAGCGCGGCGATTGCGCGCTCGATCCCTTTGATGTCGCGCGAATCAACCGGGCTTACTTCCACCTCGAATGACGGCGCCGTCGCCATGATGGCGCCGAACTGTCCAAGCCCGCTGTTTGCGGTGGGGTCCCGAACGACGCCGACCTTCTTCACGAGAGGCGCAATCTGCTTGAGCAGTTCCAGCCATTTTGCGCTGGTGCCGTATTCGACTGAGAGGAAGCCGGTGATGTTGCCTCCTGGCCGCGCGAGGCTCTCGACCAACCCGCCGCCGACAGGATCGCCGGTGTTTGCGAACACTATCGGTACGGTGCTGGCCACTCTTTGCAGGGCCCGCACGGCTGTTCCGCCGGAGGCCAGAATGATATCGGGCGAAAGCGCCACCACTTCTGATGCGAATTTGCGCATCTGGTCGTCATCGACCGCACCCCCGCGATACTCGATCCGTATATTGCTGCCAAGTTTCCAACCCAATTCCTGAAGCCCTTGCGAGAACGCCCCGACGACGGCTAGCCCTTCTGAATCGTTTGCGGAAAAGCTTAAGAGCGCGCCGATCCGCCGCATCCGTTCCGCCTGCTGCGCACGTGCCGCAAGCGGCCACGCTGCGACCGCACCGCCGAGAACACCGAGAAAGTGCCGCCGTCGCACATCCGCCTCTTGGCTCAGGAAACGGCATCGTATCGGTAAACAAGTACTTTGATAGGTCGCCGAGAAGGAATAATCCGTATTGAGGTATTGCGCGCTTTATGGCTCGACGGCAGAGGGAATCTCGAACGTGAAGACCGAGCCGTTGCCCGGGCTGGAATCCAGCCACAGCCGGCCGCCGTGCATCTCGATGATCCGGCGCGAGATGGCGAGTCCCAGCCCGGTGCCGCCCTTGGCCTTGGTGATCGAATTATCGGCCTGCTGAAACTCCTCGAACAGCTTGTCCTGATCGGCCAGGGGGATCCCCGGACCGGTGTCATGGACGGCGACGCTGAACGAGCCATCGGCCCGCGCGACCTTGATGCTCACTTCCCCGCTGTCGGTGAACTTGATCGCGTTGCCGACCAGATTGAGCAGCACCTGCGTCAGCTTGCGCTCGTCGCCGTGACCGGCCGGCAGGCCGGGCGGCACGTCGACCTTGAACTTGAGGTTCTTTTTCGCCGCCAGCGGCTCGACCGCGCTGTACACATTGTGAACGACATCCTTGATCGAATACTCGGAAATCGAAAGCTTGAGTTGGCCCGCCTCGATCTTGGAAAAATCAAGCACGTCGTTGATGAGGCCGAGCAGGGCGGCCGTTGCTTTCGACCCGCTTGAGCACGGCCAGCGCCTTGTCCGGCGTGTCGCCATAGATACCGTCGATGATCAATTCGGTATAGCCGATGATGGCGTTGAGCGGCGTGCGCAGCTCGTGGCTCATGTTGGCGAGGAACTGCGACTTGTGCTGGCTCGCCTCGGCAAGCTGCCGGCTCGTCTCCTGGATTTCGTCGAACAGCCGCACGTTCTCGATCGCGATCACCGCCTGGTCGGAGAACGTCTCGACTAGTTCGACCTGTTTGTCCGTGAACGGCCTAGCTTCCAGCCGGTAAATGGTAATCGTGCCCAACAGGTCGTCGCCCTTAAGCATTGGCACCGCGACGGTGGCGCGGATCGGGTCCACATCCCGCAAAGCATAGGCATATTCGGGATCAGCCTGCACGTCGGGAACGTGCACGGTTCGCCGCTCGAGCGCGGCGCGCGCCGAAACTGTCTGCCGTCCGGGGGCGATCGGGTGCTGATAAACCCACTCTTTGGTCTCTGCGCCGACGTTATGGGTCGCTGCCGCCCGCAGGAGCTCGCCGTCGAAACGGAAGATGAATCCCCGCTCGGCTTCGCAGAGGGCAACGGCACTTTCGATCAGCGTGCCGAGCACCGCCTGCAAGTCGAACGTGGAGCGGCTGATCACCTTAAGCACGTCGGCGGTGGCGGTCTGCTGCTGCAGCGATTCGCGCAATTCGCCGAGCAGGCGCGTGTTTTCGATGGCGATCACCGCCTGCGCGGCGAAGTTGGTCACCAGCTCGATCTGCTTGTCGGTGAAAGGACGGACCGTCTGGCGGTAGATGCCGATTGCGCCGATCAACTCGCCGTCCTTGATCATCGGCACGTTGAGCAGCGTGCGGGCGCGGCCGAGCTCGGCGGTCGCCACGCGAAACGGCTCGCGGTCGGCGTAGGCCGGCTCCGCCTTGGTGTCCTCGATGTGAACGGTCTGCATCGTGGTGGCGACGCGGCCGAGGCCCGTGGCTGGGCCGGGCCGGATCGACCCGCGATCGAGAAACTCCGCGTATTCCGCGGTGACGCCGAGCTTGGAAACCGCGGTGTAAGCGCCGTCCGCGTAGCGGAACAGGATGCCGATCTTGGCCTCGCAAATCTGCGTGGCGTTCCGCAGCATCGCCTGGAACACGGGCTCTAGCTCGCCCGGTGAGCTGGAGATGACCTTGAGCACCTCTGAGGTTGCGGTCTGCTGCTCCAGCGATTCGCTGAGGTCGTCGGTGCGCTGGCGCAGTTCGTTGAGCAGCCGCGTGTTCTCGATCGCGATCACTGCCTGGGCGGCAAAGTTCGTCACCAGTTCGATCTGCTTGTCAGTGAATGGCCGCACCTCTTGCCGATAAATAATGAAGGCGCCAACCAGTTCGTTGTCCCTTCGCATGGGAACGGCGACAAGCGACCGCGCCCCGCCATACCGGGCTGCAATGCCAGGCCGCGGTTCCGACAGTTCGTCGGCGGTGTGAACAGGTCCTTTGGCATTCATGACGCGACGAAGCGGCGATCCCTCACTCGCTTCAATCGGACCACGCTCGGTCAGGACATCGGCAAAGGCTTTTGGTACGCCGTGCATGGCGCCGACGCGGAACAATGGGCCGTCCGAGAGCCACAGAACCCCGAATTTAGCCTCGCAAATGCGGGTCGCGTTCTCCAGCATGGCCTGGAACACCGGCTCCAATTCACCCGGCGAGCTGGAGATGACTTGCAGCACCTCGCTCGTCGCGGTCTGCTGCTCCAGCGACTCGGAAAGATCGTCGGTGCGCTGGCGCAGCTCGTTGAGCAGCCGCGTGTTCTCGATGGCGATGACGGCCTGGGCGGCGAAGTTCGTCACCAACTCGATTTGCTTTTCGATGAAAGGCCGTACCTCTTGGCGGTAGATGAGAATCGCACCGATCAATTCATCATCCTTCAGCATGGGGACGGCAATTACGGTCCTCGCGCCAGCAAGCTTGGCGAGCTGCGGACGCTAAATCCGGACCGCGCATCGAAATAGCCGGGCTCGGCAGTGACGTCGTCGATCTGGATCACTCGCTTGGTCGCAGCCATGCGTCCCAGCGTCGTTGCGGGGTTGGGGCGGAACATCGGATCACGTTGCCGCTCCGCGGCAAATGAAGATGGCGCGCCATGCAGTGCCACCACGCGAAACGCATCTCGTTCGCAAAGAAAAAGCACGCCAAACTTCGCCTCGCAGATGCGAGTAGCGTTCTCCAGCATAGTGTCGAACACCGGCTCCAAATCGCCCGGCGAGCTGGAGATGACCTTGAGAACCTCGGAGGTTGCGGTCTGCTGCTCCAGCGATTCCGAGAGATCGTCAGTGCGCTGGCGCAGCTCGTTGAGCAGGCGCGCGTTCTCGATGGCGATGACGGCCTGCGCGGCGAAGTTCTTCACCAGTTCGATCTGCTTGTCGGTGAAGGGGCGCACCACTGGTCGGAAGATGCTGATCGTTCCGATCAATTCATCGTTCTTGAGCATGGGTACGGTGAGCAGAGTGCGATAGCCGGCGTCGATGCCGTCCTGAACATACTGGTTGTCTGCGCGTGGCTTGAGCTGCGCCCGTATATCGTGAACATGGGCGACCTGCTTGGTGGCCGCCGTGTGCGCCAAGGCGCTCCCCTGCGGGGGATGGATTGGCGCGCGACGGCGCGCGGCCTCAAACGCCGGCGGTGCATTGTGCATGGCGGTGACGTGAAACGCGTCGCCGTCGTAGCGGTACATCGTCCCAAATTGCGCCTCGCAAATCCGGGTCGCGTTCTCCAACATGGCCTGGAACACCGGTTCCAGCTCGCCGCGCGAACTAGAGATGACCTTGAGCACCTCCGACGTCGCGGTCTGCTGCTCCAGCGACTCGGAGAGATCGTCGGTGCGCTGGCGCAGCTCGCTGAGCAGCCGCGTATTCTCGATAGCGATCACGGCCTGCGCCGCGAAGTTCTGCACCAGTTCGATCTGCTTGCCGGTGAAGGGACGCACCTCCTGCCGATAGATGACGATGGCGCCAACCAGTTCATCGTCCTTGACCATCGGCACCGCGACCATCGATCGCGCACCGCCGTGTCTCGCCGCCGCGCCAGGGGTCGGGCCCGCTGCGTCGTCGGCCGTGTGCGACACGTCGCGTGTTCGAACAAGGCGATCGAGGATGCTGCCGGGGAGCGCCTCAAACGCTCCACGCTTGAGAAGGAACGCTGCAAATTCCTCGCCGACGTCATGCAAGGCCGCCGGATGGAATTGGTCATTGGCCCAGCGGAAAAGGACTCCAAACTTGGCCTCGCAGATGCGCGTTGCGTGATCCAGCATTGCCTGGAACACCGGCTCCAGCTCGCCCGGCGAACTGGAAATGACCTTCAGCACCTCGCTCGTCGCGGTCTGCTGCTCCAGCGACTCGCTGAGATCGTCGGTGCGCTGGCGCAATTCGTTGAGCAGCCGCGTGTTCTCGATCGCGATCACCGCTTGCGCGGCGAAATTCTGCACCAGCTCGATCTGCTTGCCGGTAAACGGGCGTACCTCCTGGCGGTAGATCACGAAAGCGCCGACCAACTTGTTGTCCTTGAGCATCGGCACGCCCAGTGTCGATCGCGCTCCACCCAATTTGGCCGGCGCGCCCGGAGTGGGGCGCGCCGCATCATCCTCGACATGGGCGACGGTATTGGTCCCGGTGATCTGCTCAAGAACGCTCCCCGGTTGCGGCCGAAACGATCCGCGGCGCCGCAGGAACTCGTTGAGCTCGCGCGGGGTGTTTAGCTCGGCCATCGGATGGAACAATTCGCCGTCGAAGCGGAGCATGGAGGCAAACTTCGCCTCGCAGAGCCGGGTGGCATTTTCCAGCAAAGCATGAAACACCGGCTGCAGATCGCCGGGCGAGCTGGAGATGACCTTCAGCACCTCGCTCGTCGCCGCCTGCTGCTCCAGCGCTTCCGCAAGTTCTCGTCTGAGTTGCTTAATCGTCTTGTTCGAATCGGCAGCAGAATGGCTTTGCCGGCGAGAAATCGATGCCCCAAGTCGCTTTTTTGCGACGGGCTTGCGGCGCCGGGGGCCGGGTTTTTTTGCCCCACTGCGTCGCCGCATTACTGCCCCCAAAGGCGACACAAGCCCAATGCAGGCCATTGCAGCATGGCCTTATCGAGATTGAAACGGGTCAACCGGCGAAATGCGCACATGCAATCTTGCGTCCGCGGGGTCAAGAGCGAGCATCTCGGCGGTGGGATGATGTCTGCCAAGTGTCATTCGCGTCAATTCGCACCGCAGCAAATTGCATCTCTATTCGATCACCTCATCGGCCCGGGCAAGCAGGGTCGGCGGGATAGCGAGGCCCAGGGCCTTGGCAGTCCTCAGGTTGATAACAAGCTGGCACCCCTGGAAGCCTGCTCAACCGGCAAGTCTCTGGGGTTGGCGCCCTTTAGGATTTTGTCGATGTAAGCCGCAGCACCTTTACGCATGTCAGCTTTCGCTGGCACCCCAATAGCAGACAGCAGCCGGTTAGGCTGCGATGTCCGCTCAGTGCCAAAGCCGACATCGCGAGATGCTATCCGCTTCGCTTCTCGACTTCGAGTGCGGCCCCGACGAGCGCGTGCCCCAGCTTGTTCGCAACGAAAGGCGTCACCTGGATGGAGATCGGCCGTGACTCAGGCTCGTCTCCGACTATTACGTAGAGGGTTATTTGTACGGTGGACGGCAAAGCCCGCGCTGAGGCAGACCGCACTGACGATATTGAGAATGGACCTGGCCCTTGAAAAATGACTTGGCTGTCGCTCATAGATTCTCCGCTGTTACGTTCCCCAGTCCGCGCCCTGGATACTACTACCGACCGTCTTCAACCGGACGCGCGGGTGGATTCCCGACTGCGACAGCACGCTGGTCTGGCTGCGGGCAGCACTCAAAGAACGAAATGCAAGTCCCCCACCGGGCAACATTTGCCGGGTACATGGTTACCGCGCGGTTAATTTTCTTAACCCTTATGCGCAAAGCGTGGCGGTGTGGCGCCTAAAGCAAGTTGGCCGGAAACACATGCCGTCCCGCGCCGTCGACGGGCAGCGGGTCGACCCGGCGGACGTCGGCCAATGGCAGATCGCCGTAAAGATGCGGAAACAACGCGCCGCCGCGCGACGGCTCCCACTTCAGGCGGTCGCCGAGAGCGCCGGCATCGACGGCGACAAGAACGAGGTCGCGCTGGCCGGCAAACCACTTGGCTGCGGTTTCCACCGCCTGTTCGGCGGTCGAGAAATGGATGAAGCCGTCGCGATGGTCGACCGCGGAGCCGCGGTAGACGCCCGCCCGTTCGGCTTCGCGCCATTCCGAGGCGGTGCAGATTTTGTAGATCATCGCCGGATCATAACCGGCGGCCAAGCGAAAGGCTCGCCGCACGTCACGGCGTGCCAAGCGCCCGCAGTGACGGAACTGCCGCGTTAAGAGCTTGCACGCGCCGTGGGCGCCGCCGTCGAAGGTCCGCTATTGGGGGCAACCCGGAAAACATATGCTCACTCTGAACTTTGCTGGTTGACCCAAAGCGGACCATATCGCCATGCCCCGATGTGCTACGGTTTGAACCGCATTACGTGCTCCTGAAGCTCTGGGGCGACGGCTACATGAGGCGGCGGGATTTCATCACCGGTCTCGGCGGCGCGGCCCTGTTGCCGCTCGCTGCGCATGCGCAGCAACCGGCGATGCCGGTGATCGGGTTCCTCGAACAAAGATCGCCTGACATTAACCCGGACTATCTGCGCGCATTTCACCGTGGCCTCAAGGATACCGGCTATGTCGAGCGCGAGAACATGGCGATTGAATACCGCTGGGCCGAGAACCAAATGGATCGGCTGCCGGCGCTGGCGGCCGACTTGGTCCGCCGGCGAGTCGCCGTGATCGCCACAACGGGAGGTCCCGTTTCGGCATTGGCGGCCAAGGCGGCGACCACGACAATCCCCATCGTGTTTGGCGTCGCCCAAGACCCGGTCAGGCTCGGTCTGGTCGCCAGTCTCGCCCGGCCGGGCGGCAACCTGACAGGAATCAGTTTTTTCAATACCGAGTTGGCGGCAAAGCGGCTGGAACTCCTGCGTGAACTGGTGCCCGCGGCCACTCGTGTGGCCGTCCTGGTCAATCCGACAAGTCCCGCCAATACCGAAATCACGTTGCGAGACGTGGAAGCGGCTGCGCGCGCCCTCGGGCTGCAAATCCAAATCTTCAACGCTAGCACCAGCCGCGAGATCACAGAGGTGTTCGCGAATTTTGCGCGCGAGCGGCCCGACGCCCTCTTCGTCGGCGGTGACGGCTTTTTCGGCAACCGGCGTGTCCAATTGGCCAATCTGGCGTCGCGCCACGCGGTCCCCGCGTCATTTGCGAACCGTGAAAATGCCGAAGCCGGCGGGCTGATGAGCTACGGAACTAGTTTGGCCGATGTGTTTCACCAGGTCGGCGCCTATACCGGCCTTATCCTCAAGGGCGCCAAGCCGGCGGATTTGCCGGTGGTGCAGGCGAGCAAGTTCGAGCTAGTCGTCAACCACCAAACCGCCAGGATGCTGGGCCTCACCGTGCCGCAGTCGCTGCTCTCGACCGCCGACGAGGTGATCGAATAAAAAGGTGCTGATGTCGGCTTCTGGCACGAAACGGACCTGCCGGGATGTCTGTCACGCGGTCGCTATCGGGTGACAAGCAGACGCAAATCCAGCCGCGTTCAACAAGCGCGATCTATGAGTCCGCGGCCGAGCGCTACGCCGCGCCTCTGACCTCGCCGCCGCCGTTGGGCGGCGGGATCGGCACGCCCTCGGCGGCGTATTCGTTGAGCTTGTTCCGCAGTGTCCGGATCGAGATGCCGAGGATGTTGGAGGCATGCGTCCGGTTGCCGAGGCAGTGCTTAAGCGTCTGCAGGATCAGATCGCGCTCGACGTCGGCGACAGTGCGGCCGACCAGCGTGCGCGTCACCTGCTCGGCGGCGAAGCGGTTTGCCGTTTCGTCGGCCTGCGCCAGCACCGCCGGATCGACCGGCGGCGGGGCGGCGCCATCCTCCAGGTTGGGCAGCGGCGCCTTGCTGTCGTCACTCATTTCGAAATCTCCCCAAGATCAGGCAGGATCGGACCGCCCGGCGCGTCTGCAACGTCTGGAACGCGGGCGGTGACATAGCGGCGGACCATGTCGGCGATCCGCCGCTTCGGTTTTGACGCTGTCGCGATTGACGCCGCCATCCGCCCATTGGAGGCTTGCACGGGGACTCCGCTTGAGTCGGCGCGGGGAGCGCCTTACCCGGCAAGAATTGCCCAGTTTATGGTTACTGCGCGGTTAATGAGCGCATCGAGAAGAAAGCCCGACGCGGGCGTGGCGATCAGTTGATCACGTCAGCGATCGTCCGGTTCTTGGGATCGACCAACACGATGTGGTAGCCCTTGACGTAGAATGCATGCGACCGGACTTGCGGCACACGCTGGGCGACCTCGACGGGGATCGGCTGCGTGACGACGCGCTCGGGCACCTTGTCGCCGATCGCCGTCGGCGCGTCGGTGGTCACCGGCTGCACCTTCAGGTCCTTCACCAGTTCCTCGACGATATGTCTTTCGATTTGAACAAATGGAGGGCAGTTGCGAATCGAACAAAAACGCCGGCCATTCGGCCGGCGCTTTCTGAATTCGGTGATGTTCGCTTACTGGCGGTACTGCTGGATGCGCGTGGTGCGCAGGCCGGCAAGACCATGCTGCTCGATCGAAGCTTGCCAGGACAGGAACTCTTCGACGGTGAGCGTGTAGCGGGCGCAGGCTTCCTCGAGTGAAAGCAATCCGCCGCGCACAGCCGCGACAACCTCCGCCTTGCGGCGGATCACCCAACGCTTGGTTCCCGGCGCCGGAAGATCCGCGATGGTAAGCGGACTGCCGTCCGGCCCGATCACATATTTTGCCCTCGGGCGGTGGGGCTCGGTCATCGACATACTCACAACTACTGACTGACTGAAACTGACTGACTTACGCTCGACCGTACCGGTCCCGGCTTAAAATTTGGCTAAGCGAACCGTGCAAATAGGCAGAAGTTACCGGCTATAATTTTAGATCAGGATCGCAGGAATTTCGAGGGGATTTTCGCGCCGCAGGCCCAGACGGCGGCCAGAAATAAACAAAATATTACCGCGAAAGTTCCCGCGTGAGGCTACTGTCGGCGCGGCGGCAACCGGCGCATCTGCGGTGATGGCCGGGAGAATGGCGTCCGCGGCGGCCGCTGTCAGGATCGCGCTGTCGGTGGTGGGGTCCGCGCTTGCGCCGGCTTCCGCGGTTGCATCTGGAGATTCGGCGCCGGCCGTTTCGGACGATGCGTCTGCCGACTTGTCGTTTTCGGCGGGCTCGGCGTCTTGCGATTGTTTTGTCGATCTTTGCTTGGTTCGTCGCTTCAGCGGGTTCCGACGTTTCGCCCGTGGCCGGAGTTTTGTCCTCGGCGGGTTTCGCGTGCGCGGCGTCGTTGCGCCGATTGCCTTTCGCCGCCGTGGCGTCGTCGCTGCGATCGCGCTTGGCGCGGACGGGAGATTCACGATCGTCCGCCGGCTTGCTGTCGAGCAGCTTGGCGAAGTCGCCGCCCGGCTCCGCGCCGGTGGCGACTTGATCCTGCGCCGCAGGGCGCGGGTCGGGCAGGGGACGAGTGGAGGAAAAATCGGCGATTCAGACGCCACACTTGCCACGGCATTGACCTCACGAAGGGGATTTCGATGCGCTTTGGGTTTGCAAGCCACGGGCCATCGCTGGGCGTACCAATTTTTCAGTGAAATCAGATGCTTGCTTATTCGGCCGGCTCGCTTTCGAAATGCTCTCCCGGCACGCAATGCTCGAACCGGCAAAAACTGCCCGGAATACTTCAGAACACGGGCAAACAAGCACTTTCCAAGTGCCGGCGCGCATTGCGCGGCAGGGGTCGGCACCTATAGTAAGAGGCCATCGCAATTGACCGTTTTCGATGCCGGGAGTGCGGCACTGCCGCGGCTTGAATGCTGAACAGCCTCGATACCGAGGGATCGCCGGAGAACACGCGGGTCGTCGTCGCCATGTCGGGCGGCGTCGATTCTTCGGTGACGGCCGCGTTGCTCAAGGCCGAGGGCTACGACGTCATCGGCATCACGCTGCAACTCTACGACCATGGCGCCGCGGCGCATCGCAAGGGTGCCTGCTGCGCCGGGCAGGACATCAACGACGCTCGTTCAGTGGCCGACCGGATCGGCATTCCGCACTACGTGCTCGACTACGAGCGGCGCTTCAAGGAGTTGGTCATTGACCGATTCGCCGAGAGCTACGTGGCCGGCGAGACGCCGGTGCCCTGCATCGACTGCAACGTGGCGATCAAGTTCACCGACCTGTTGTCGACCGCCCGCGAGCTTGGCGCCAAGGTGCTGGCGACCGGCCACTACGTCGCTTCGCGGCCGCATCCTGGCGGGCGCGCGCTCTATCGTGCCAGGGACGAGGATCGCGATCAGAGCTATTTCCTGTTCGCCACCACGCGCGAGCAGCTCGACGTGCTGCGCTTCCCGCTCGGCGAGCGCACCAAGGTGGAAACGCGCGAGCTGGCGCGCCGTTTTGGCCTCGCGGTCGCCGACAAGCACGACAGCCAGGACATCTGTTTCGTGCCGACTGGGCGCTACACCGACGTGATAGAACGGCTCAAGCCAGGTGCTTCCGAGGCCGGAGACATCGTCGACCTCGACGGCAAGGTGCTCGGCCGCCATGACGGCATCATCCATTTCACCGTCGGGCAACGGCGCGGCCTGAAGATCGCGGGCGCGGCGCCGCTCTATGTGGTGCGGCTCGATGCGGCGGCGCGCCGCGTGGTGGTCGGCCCGCGCGAGGCGCTGACCATGCGGCGCATCCAGCTGCGCGACCTCAACTGGATCGGCGAGGGTCTGCTGGACGCGGTGATCGAGAACGGTGGGCTCGAGGTGTTCGTCAAGGTGCGCTCGACTCGCGTGCCGCGGGCGGGCCGGCTGTTCGCGGCCGGCGGCAACTACGAGGTTGAACTGGCGGACGGCGAGGACGGCGTGTCGCCCGGCCAGGCCTGCGCGTTCTACGACGGCTCGCAGGGCCAGGCGCGGGTGCTTGGCGGCGGCTTCATCCGCAGCGCGGAAGCCAAAGCCAGGGCGGCATAAGATATTCTCTCCGCGTCATGGCCGGGACAAGCGCGGGCATGACGGGGATGGACTGGGGCGATGACGGACGAAATCGACAAGCAGACGATGGCCAAGGCCTACGCCCGCTGGGCGCCGGTCTATGACCTGGTGTTCGGCGCGGTGTTCGAGCAGGGCCGCAAGGCATCGATCGAAGCGGCGGAGCGGGCGTGTCCTTCAGCAGGACGCATCCTCGACGTTGGCGTTGGCACCGGTATTTCGCTGCCGGACTATTCGCGGGCGAACCGCATCGTCGGCGTCGACTATTCGGAGCCGATGCTGCGCAAGGCGCGCGAGCGTGTGATCGAGCACAAGCTCGACAACGTCGAATGCGTCGCGGTGATGGACGCCAAGCACCTGGCGTTCCCCGACGCGTCGTTCGACGTGGTGGTGGCGCAATACGTCATCACCGCGGTGCCCGAGCCCGAGGCGACGCTCGACGAGTTCGCGCGCGTGCTCAAGCCCGGCGGCGAGATCGTGCTGGTCAACCACGTCGGCGCCGAGACGGGATTGCGGCGCGCGTTCGAGCAATGGTTCTCGCCGGTGGCACGGCGGCTCGGCTGGCGGCCGGAGTTTCCCTGGGCGCGGCTGACGCACTGGGCAGACCGCTACGGCGCGCACCTGATCGAGCGCCGGCCGATGCCGCCGCTTGGGCATTTCTCTCTGATCCGGTTCGGCAAGGCGGCGGCGAAGGCGCCGGCCGTGGCGCGCGCTATTTGATCGCGCGGAACCTGTCCGCCGCTCGCTCGTTAGCTTGGTTGGCAACGAGCGGAGCAGGGCGATGGCCAAAGCGACGCAAGGTAAGCGCAAAACCAGCAAGAGCGCGCTAAAGAACGCGCCGGCCGGCCGCCGGCGCCTCAAGTCGAAATCGAAAAGCGCGTTTCCAGGCGGCAGCGTCAAGACCGAGCGTGAGGTCGAGCGGGTGGTGCCGCGGATGACACGCTCATGACCTGGCGCATGACCTGGCGCATGACCTGGCGCATGACCTGGCGCGCCGCTGTCGCGCTGTCGGCGCTGCTGCTCGGCGCGGGCTTCGTTGTGGCACAAGAACGGCAGATGCCGCCGCCGCAACAGCGGCCGCCTGCGGTCGATCCCAAGGCCTGCGCACCGGGCGACCGGCTGCAACCCGGGTCGCCGAACCCGAGCGCGCCGTCCGTGACCACCGGCGAAAGTCTCAGCGACCGCCTCGCGCGCACCGACGGCGTGATTTGCCCGCCGAACGTCGATCCGGACATCCGCGCGCCGACGCCGGACGCCGGCAAGACGCCGGTCATCCCGCCGCCCGGCAGCCCCGGCGGCGATCCGAGCGTGCGGCCGAAATAATTCAATTCAAGCGTGATCAGGAATGCAGGACCCGGTACGGCCCCTCGAACATCCGCACCAGCAACTCCTCGGGCTGCTCGCTCGCCTTGCCGGTCGCCAGCATGATGTTGAGATCGTCCTCGTCGATGAACTCCCACAGCTCGGCGATCGTCTCCTCGTCGCCGAGCATGTTGCGGCGCGACACGACCTCCTCGACGGCGCGGATCACGCTGACGAAGCGGTCGCGCCGTGCGCTGCGCAGCAGCCACTGCACGCGCTCGTCGGCGAGCATGGCGGCGATGGTATCGATCACGGCGCCGTCGGGAGGATTGCGCGGCGGCGGAATCAGCGACGGCGTCAGCGCGGCCTGCAATCGCCGCACCACGCCTTTCTCGAACTCGACTGCGTCCCAGCTTTCGAAGGCAAGCAACGTATTGGTGGCCATGACCAGGCTTTCAAACGACGCCGCCCCGATTCGACATGACAACAGCCGGTGGGCGCGGCGGTTCCGCGGCGGAATTGCGGAACTTGTGCCTTGTTCGGGGCGTTTTCCGCCGGGTTCCTCGAAGCGGGATCGGCGCGATGCCGTACGACGGTGAAAACGAGCGGATGGCGCGGGTGCTGGGCGCGGCGGTGATCTCGCGCTGGGCTGAATTGCCGCAGCGCATCCAGGAAAAGCTGTTCGAGGCGGCGATCGTGCTCGGCCATCAGACCGAGCGGGACGAAAGCCTGCGCGAAGAACTCGCCAAATTCCTGCACGACCACCACAAGCGCACCGCGCCGGACGAAACGCGCAGCGGCGGGGCCGGCTCCTGATCGAAGCCGCACGCACTCACTTCTTGCGCGGCACCTTCTTGCCTTTCTTGCGCGCCCTGGAGAGGCCGATCGCGATCGCCTGCTTGCGGCTCTTCACCTTGCCGGCCTTGCCGCCCGGCCCGCTCCTGGCTCTGCCTCGCTTGTAGCGGCGCATCTCTTTCTCGACGTCGCGGCTGGCGCTGCGCGAATACTTCCGCCTCTTGGCCATCAAAATCCTCCGTGCAAAGAAGCCGCCGGTGACGACGGCGCTAGAGTCGCTTCTTGTTTGAGCATGATCTTTTCCGAAAACCGGGTTCCACTTTTCGGAATCATGCTCAAGGCCGTTTCGACAACGCTCCGGTTGCAGGGGACGTTCCGCGGGGGCCCCGATCGCTCACGCATTGAAAAAGAAAAGAGCCGCCTCGAAGGCGGCTCTTTCGGCTCCGTGCGTTGGGCGCGCGGTTACTGGCTCATCTTCTTGGCGCTTTTCTTCGACCGCTTGCTGCTCTTCACTGCCTTCTTGGCCGGCCCGCCGGCGCTTTCCATCTGACCGTCCGACCTCTGCTGCGGCGGCGTGGCTTGTGCATGGGCGTCGCCAGCCACGGCAACAAGGCCGAACGCGGCAGCGAAAAGAAGGGCAACAAGGCGCATAGGACGTTTCCTTTTCCTCTGAAGGGCGAACCGATGATGCCCGACAATAGCATATTGTTCCGCTCCGCAAGCCGCGCCCCTATTCCTCTTGGAAAGCCGCGCCGGATGCCCTAGATGTGGCCCCGCGCCGGGGCAGACTCCGGCGGTCGGTCTGGATGGCGGGGTAGCTCAGCTGGTTAGAGCGGCGGAATCATAATCCGTAGGTCGGAGGTTCAAGTCCTCTCCCCGCTACCATCCAGACGCCCAGCCCAAACCAGCAATGCCGGGGGGCGGGCCAAATGATTGATCTCTCCGACCTGGGCTTTCTCGTTGCGCGCATTTTTCTCAGCGCGGTCTATCTCTACAGCGGTATCGACAAGCTGACCCATCGCGCTGACGCCATCGCCGAGCTGCAGGCGCTCAAGCTGCCGAACCCCGAGTTGATCCGGCCGCTGGTGATCGCGGTGCAGCTTATCGGCGGCTTGATGGTGCTGCTCGGCGTCCATTCCGGCTGGGGCGCGGCGCTGCTGCTCGGCTTTACCGCGTTGGCGACCTTGCTGGCGCACCGTCCGTTCGAGCACGAAGGGCTGGCGCGGCGCATGCAGTTCACCATCGCCTGGAGCACTTGGCGATCTGCGGCGGATTGCTGCTGCTGGTGTTCTTCGGCCCCGGACGGCTCTCACTCGACTGGGCGTTGCGCTAGAATGGGCGCATGACATCGTTCCGTACGATCGCGCTTGCTGCTGCGTTCCTCGCCAGCGGGTCGCAACACGCGTCGGCGCAAGCCACCGATTATCCCAACCGCTCCGTCACCTTCGTGGTGCCGTTCGCGCCCGGCGGCGTGACTGGATTGTTCGCGCGTCTGCTCGGGCAGAAGCTGGAGCAACGTCTCGGCAAGCCGTTCGTGGTCGACCATCGCCCCGGCGGCGGGGGCGTCACCGCGGCGACCGCGGTCGCGCGCGCGGCGCCCGACGGCTACACCATCATGATGGCGTCGAGCACGATCCTCGCGTTCAACGCGACAGTGCGCAAAGAGCTTGCCTACGATCCGCGCAAGGATCTCACGCCGATCGCACTGCTTGGCGCGGGTGCCGTTCGTGCTGGTGGTCAATCCGGCACTGCCGGTGAAGTCGGTGGACGATCTCGTCAAGCTCGCCAAGGAAAAGCCAGGCCAGCTTTCGTTCGCTTCGCCGGGGCCGGGCACGTTCCATCATCTCAACGCAGAAATCTTCAAGAGCCGGTTCGGCATCGAGCTGACGCACGTGCCCTACAAGGGCACCGCGCCCGCGTTGCAGGACATCACGGCAGGGCACGTCTCCTTCATGTTCGCGGACGTGCCGCCGGCGCGCGGCCTGATCGAGGCGGGCAAGATCCGCGCGCTCGGCGTCACCACGGCGCAGCGCGTCAAGGCGATCCCGGACGTCCCGCCGCTCGCCGAGGCCGGCATTCCGGACTACGACGCGTCGTCCTGGCACACCATCACCACGACCGGCGGCGTGCCGAAGGAGGTGGTCGACAAACTGCATGCAGAAATCCGCGCCATCATGGCGGAGCGCGAGGTGATGGACCTGCTCAGCCAGGACGGCACGCTGCCGCAGGTGTCGCCGTCGCCGGACGCGATGCGGAAGTTCGTCGCCGACGAGATCGTGCGCTGGGGCGAGGTGATCACCAAGGCGGGGATCGCGGGGAGCCAGTGACGCCCGGTGTTCCGGAACGGCAGCGCCTACTTCATATATCCCGGCAGCCAGGTCGCGAGGCCCGGGAACGTCACGATCAGCGCCAGCAGCACGACCAATGCGACGGTGAACGGCGTCACGCCGCGGAACACCGTGGCGATCGAGAGATGGCGCAGCAGGTTCTTCACCACAAAGATGTTCATGCCGACCGGCGGGCTGATCAACCCGATCTGCACCACGATCACCACAATGATGCCGAACCAGATCGGGTCGTAGCCGAGCGACGTGACCACCGGAAAGAACAGCGGCACCGTGAGCAGGATCATCGACAGCTCTTCCATCGCGGTGCCGAGGATGACGTAGATCGCGCAGATCGCGACGATCACCAGCCAAGGCGTCGCTTTGAACAGCGAGACAAAGGCTTTGAGGTCGCCCGGCATGGTCGTGTAGTTGACGAAGCTCGCGAACAGCAGCGCGCCGATCAGGATCATGAACAGCATCGACGTGGTGCGTGCGCTTTCCACCAGCACCTCGAACAGCACGCGCCAGGTCAGCGCGCGGCGGGACAGCGCGAACAGGAACGCGCCGCTGGCGCCGATGCCGGCGCCTTCGGTCGCGGTGAAGGCGCCGACGTAGATGCCGCCGATCACCAGCACGAACAGCGCGATCACCGGCCAGACATACTTGAGCGCGTCGCGGCGCTCCGCCCAGGAACTGGGCTCGGCCGGCGGGCCGGCGGCGGGGTCGCGCCGCGTGATCCACATCACCGCCAGGCACAGCAGCACGGTCGCAGTCAGGCCGGGGACGATGCCGGCGATGAACAGCTTGCCGATGCTGGTCTCGGTCATGATGCCGTAGATCACCATGATGACCGACGGCGGGATCAGGATGCCGAGCGTTCCGCCGGCGGCGATCGAGCCCGCCGCCAGCGCGTCGCTGTAGCCGTACCGGCGCATCGAGGGATAAGACACCTTGGTGAAGGTCGCGGCGGTGGCGATCGAGGAGCCGCAGATCGCGCCGAAGCCGGCGCAGGCGATCACCGTGGACATGGCGAGGCCGCCGCGCAGGTGTCCGAGGAAGCAATAGGCCGCGTGATAGAGCTCGTCCGAGAGCTTGGCCCGCACCACGAAATTGCCCATCAGGATGAACAGCGGGATGACCGACAGCGTGTAGGACATGCCGGTCTCGTAGGTGACCTGGGCGATCGACGAGGCGGCGACGTTGAAGTTGAGCATGTAGCCGACGCCGACAAAGCCGACGATGCCCATGGCGAACGCCATCGGCACGCGCAGAAAGGCGAGGATCAGGAACGCGGCGAAGCCGGTCAGGGTCTCGATCACGTGGTGCCGCTTTCGCCGGGGACGTGGCGCTGCGGCGGCCGCAGCATCACGACGAATAGCGCCACGGCGGTGAGCGCCATCAGCAGGCTCATCGAATAGGCGAGGTAGCCGAGCTTGATCTTGAGTTGCGCGGTGGTTTCGCCGGCGTTGTAGAGCGTTGTCGCCCGCACCCACAGCCGCCACGCGAGATAGCCGGTCGACAGCATGCCGATCGCGCAGGCTACGATGTGCTGCACCCGGAACAGCCAGTCCGGCGTGACAGGGTCGAGCACGTCGACCGTGATGTGCTCGTTGCGCAGCGTCACCAGCGGCAGGCCGAGGAAGATCACCGCCGCCAGCATCATCTCGGTCAGCTCGAAGCCGCCGAAGATCGGACGCGAGAAGAAGTAGCGCCCGATCACGTCGACGCAGGTCAGCGTCATCATGGCGAACAGCACGAGCGCGGCAAGCGCCCCAAGCGCCGGCGCCACGACGCGGTCGAACTGGTCCAGCACCTGCCGGCCGTTCATGCTCCCCCCGAGAAATCGCCGGTCGCGGCATCCCGAGTGCGGGACGCCGCGACCGTGTCGCCCCCGCCGTGATTAGTTTGTCGGCTTTGCGATCTCGGCGCGCAGCGCCGCGAGCGCGGCTGCGCCGTCGAGGCCCTTGGCTTTCGCCTTGTCGGCCCAGGCCTGTTCGAGCTTGCCGGTGCGCGACTTGATCTCGGCGATGAACTGCGGGCTCGCGGTCACGATCGGAATGCCGGCGTCGTTGAGCGCCTTGACGGCGCGCCCGTCGGTCGCATCCCACGCCTTGCCGGCGCGGCGCGCCAGCGCCTCGCCGCTGAGCTTGTTGATCGCCGCCTGGTCGGCCGGCGAAATCTGCTTCCACTTGGCCGGGTTCATCACCAGACCGAAGGTGACATTGTACAGCCCGCCTGGAACGAAGGTGACATGCTTGATGAGCGGCACCAGCTTGAAGGACATCGCGGCTTCCTTCGGGAAGAACACGCCGTCGGCCACGCCCTGGCTCAGCAGCTCGTAGCTCTCCGGCGCGGGCTTCAGCATCGGCACGGTGCCGAGCGCGTTGGCGATATCGACGACCAGGCCGCCGCCGACGCGGATCTTCATGCCTTCGAGGTCTTTCAGCGAATTGACCGCGCGCTTGGTGTTGAAGATCTGGCCCGGCCCGTGGGTGAACACGCCCATCAGGTGCAGGCCCTTGTGCTCGTCGAGCTTGGCGAGCATACGGTCATGGATGCGCTGGTAGGCGACCGAGATCGATTCCGACGTGTCGCCGAGGAACGGAAACTCCGCGACGTCGGTCGAGACGAACCGGCCCGGCGTGTAGCCGTGCGCGGAGAATGACAGGTCGGCGAGCCCGTCGCGCACCGCGTCGAACGTCTGCGGCGGCGCAACCACGGCCTTGGGCAGCATGTTGCACTTCACGCGGCCTTGCGTTGCCGATTCCATGTCCTTGCACAGCGGCACCAGCACGTCCGCCGTGATCAGGTGCGACGGCGGCACCCAGGAGCTGACGTTCAAGGTGACGTTCTGCGCGGATGCGGTCGTGGTCAGCGCAGCGAGCGCCAGCGCGCCGACAATGAGCCTGTGTTGCACGCTAATCCTCCCAGAGTTTTATTTTCTGCAAGTATCAGGGCACAGACCGGGACGGGTATCAACCGGCAATACTGGCCACAAAACGCCAATGGCCGGGATATTTTCCCGGCCATTGCCACATTCAATCGAGTGGCCGCGTCACGGAATCTTCTTCACCGGCTTGGGATCGAGGTTGAACAGCTTGGCCGCGGTGCCGCCGAGGATGTTGCGCTTGGCCTTCTCGTCGAGGAACGGCAGGTCGTAGATCGTCGACGGCAGGTCGAAGTCCCAGTGCGGATAGTCCGACGACCACAGCAGCTGCGTGTCGGCCTTGATCTGCTTGAAGGTGGCCTCGAGCAGCGACTTGTCCTCCGGCATCTCCATCGGCTGCGTCGAGTAGTACATCTCTCGCATGTACTCGCTCGGCTTGCGCTTGAGCGCGGGGCAGTCGGACGTGCGCATCAGGTATGAGTGATCGAGCCGCTGCATCAGCGAATAGGCCCAGGTCAGGCCACTCTCGATCCACATCACCTTGAGCTTGGGGAAGCGCTCCGGCAGGCCGTTCACCACCCAGTTGGTCATGTGGACCATGTTGAACCACATGAAGCCGAGCGCGTGCGCCGCGATGAAGCGATTGCACATGGAAAGCGCGCGATCGTCCCAGTTATAGGCGGCGTGGAACGACAGCACCTTGCCCATGTCCTCGATCAGCGAATAGGTCTTGATGAAGGCGTTGTCGTGCACCGACTTGTAGCGCGGCGAGGTCACCATGAAGCCGACCACGCCCTTCTTGTTGCCGAACTCCTTCACCGTCTTGTAGGCGGCGTCCGGATCGTTGAACGGCAGATAGAGCATTGACACGATGCGCGGCTCGTGCGCCAGGATGCGCTCGCAGAGCCAGCGGTTGTAGGCCTGCGCCATCGCCGCTTCGACTTCCGGCACCGGATGCGCGCTGAGGAACAGCATCGGGGTCGGGAACAGGCAGCAGTAGTCGACGCCCATCGAATCCATCCAGTCGAGCGTCAGGCCGATGTCGCGGTGCTTCGCAACGCGCGGCTTGTCGAGGCGCCGCCCTTTGTTGCGGACGATGCGTCCCGCCAAGCTCTGACCTCCGACTTGTGTGTTGAGCCATCCGGTGCTGCGGCCGCCGCTGTCGATCGCGTCGCGGCGCATGACCGGGTTCTCGATGTACTCGAACACCTCGGCATAGGACTCGTTCTCGTAGTGATGCGAGTCGACGTCAACGATCAGGAAGTCCTGGTAGTTGCGCTTGCGTGCCTGTTGTGCGGCATGCTCGAGGTGCTTCGGCGTCGAGAAGGTGTCGAAATCGACCGGCCGCACGTCACTGCGTGGCATATCCATGGGCGTGTTCTCCTCGGGCCAATTGCTGTCAGGCGACAACGTAGATGTCGTCGCCGCGCTTCACGACTTCGTATTTTCGGAGTTTCTGTTTGCGGTCGCCGACCATTTCGCCGGTCTTCAGATCGTATTCCCAGCCGTGCCAGGGGCAGACGAAGTGCGTCTCATCGCCGAACTTCTGGCCCTCATAGGTGCGATCCGGGCCGATGATGTCGACCACGTTGGCGATCGTCAGCCCTTCGCAGGCCGGGCCGCCCTGGTGCAGGCAAATGTTGCTGTAGGCGTAGTAGGCGCCGTCCTTGTGGAACACGCCGATCTCACGCGGGCCGGCGGTGACGATGCGGCGATCGCCATCCTTGAGATCCGAACTTTTCGCGACGAACCACTCGGCCATGCTTTCCCACCCGGTTGTTTGTAATTGTTCGAAAAGTACCGGAGGTGGGCAACAGCCGCAACGATTCTTCCACCGCGCGGGATCGGCTTTGCCGCATGGCAGCCGCATTGATTTCACGCGGTTCCGAAGCCATGCTGATGCGAAGCGCCGAAAACGGCCGCAGCGAACAATGGAATACGGGGAGGGGCTCATGAGACTGAAGTCTTTGGCCGCGCTGGCGCTGGCTGCCGGCCTGCTGGCCATCCTGCCCGGCGGCGCCCGCGCGCAGAACTATCCCGAGCGGCCGGTGCAAATCCTGATTGCGTTCTCTCCCGCGGGCGCGATCGACGTGCTGGGCCGGCTGATCGCGCAGAAATTGTCGGAGAAGTGGGGTCAGCAGGTCGTCGTCGAGAACCGCCCCGGCGGCGGCGGCAACATCGGCGCGGCGGCCGCGGCGGCGTCGCCGCCCGACGGTTACACGCTGCACTTCGGCGCGCAGACGCTCGGCACCAACGTCACGCTCTCTCCGACCACCGCGTTCCATCCGGTCACCAGCTTCGAGCCCATCATGCTGGTGGGCACCGCGCTGGAAATCTTCATGGTGGCCAACGCGACGCCGTTCAACTCGGTCAAGGAGGTGGTCGACTACGCCAAGGCCAATCCTGGCAAGCTCAACTATGCCTCGGTCGGTATCGGGACCAGCGCGCATCTCGCCACGGTGCTGTTCATGGATGTGACCGGCACCAGCATGCAGCACATTCCCTACGCGCAGATGTCGCAGACCTACGCCGACATCTTCTCGGGGCGCACCGAGATCTGGTTCACCACCGCTGGCGGTTCGTTGCCGCATGTGAAATCCGGCAAGGTGCGCGCGCTCGCGGTCAACGGCCCGGTACGCTCCAAGCTGTTGCCGGAACTACCGACCATGATCGAACTCGGCATCAACATGAAGGACGAGTCGAGCTGGTACGGCTTCTTCGCGCCGAAGGGCACGCCCAAGGCGATCATCGACAAGGTCAACCGGGATTTGCAGGCGGTGATCGACTCGCCGGATATGAGGGAACGCGAGCTGGCGCTCGGCTATCGTTTCCTCGGTGGGCCGCCCAAGGTGCTCGAGGATCACCTCAAGTCCGAGATCACCAAGTGGGAGACGCTCGCCAAGAAGGGCGCGTTCGGCGATCTGAAGAAGTGAGCTAGGCTGGCGTAAGGCCTTTCACCTTCATCACCGCGCGCGTCGCGGGCGCGCGCAGGAACTCGCCCAGCGCCTTGGCGCCGCCGCTGTCTTTCGCGCCGGTGTGAACGGCAAATACAAACTCGGTGATCAGTCCGATCTCAGCAGGCAGGGGGCCGACGATGTCGACGCCAGGCACCGACATCAATTCGGAATCCTGCTGGATGCCGATCTCGGCTTCACCGCGCACCAGGTAGTTGCCGATCAGGCCCGCCGGGCCGCCCGGGCTGAACACGATCTTGGGCTTCATCGCATCGGCGATGCCAAGGCTTTCGAAAACCTTGGCAAGATGGGTGCCGCTCACACCTGCGCCGGGCCGGCTGAGCGCGAGCGATTTGGCGTTCAGCATCGCCTGCTTGAATGTCTGGACCGTGGAAATGTCCGGCCGCGGCGTTCCTTGCTTCACCGCGAGCATGGTGGCGGAGCGTGCAATGGTCAGCCGGCTCGTGGGCGCAACCTTGCCGAGCTTCGCCATCTCGTCGAAGCCCGGTCCCGTCAGCACCATGGCGTCGGCGGCTTCACCCTCCGTCAGGCGTTTGGCGAGTTGCGCGGACGGGCCGTAGTTAGTCTCGACCTTATGCTCGAACGTTGAAAGCAGCTCGTCGAGCGACGACTTCAGCGCGGTGCTGCAAAGAAACTTGATGGCTTCCGGCATCTCAGAACGCCAGGCCCTTCGACTTGTAAACCGGCTGCACCGACGGCGACGCGAGATAGGCGATGAGTGCCTTTGCGGCGTCCGGTTGCTTGGCGTTCGCGGTGACGCCTGCCGACATGACGGCGGTGAGCTGCAATTCGGCCGGCAGCATGCCGATCACCTCGACCTCCGGATTCGACATCAATTCGGAGACGAGCTGCAGTCCGATCTCGGCTTCGCCGCTCGACACCAGCACGCTGACACGGCCGTTCGGACCGCCGGCGGCGAGCTTGGTCTTGGCGGTGACCTCCTTTCCGATGCCGAGCTTTTCGAACATATTGATGAGGTGCATGGCGGTGATGCCGCCGCCGGCTGGCGCGGTGTGGCCGACCGTCTTGGCCGCGAGCAGCGCGCGTTTGAGCGCCTCGGCCGACGACACGTCGGGCTTGGGCGCGCCCTTCTTCACCGCGATGCCGATGCCCGTCCGGGCAATGTCGGTGGGGCCTGGCCGCACCTTGCCCTGCTTGATGAGGTCGTCGAGCAGCTTGCTGTCCAGCGCGACGACATCAGCCGGCTCGCCGCCCTCGAACCGGCGCTTCACGCCGCCGGAAGGGCCGTAGCTTGCTTTCAAGGTATGGCCGCTGGCGCGCTCGAACGGCGGGGCGAGGTCGTCGATCGCGGCCTTGATGGCCGTGCTGATCAGCGCCTCGATCTCGACGGCGCGGACGCTGCCGCTCGCAGTGAGCACGATGAAAGCGGCGGCTGCGACGGTGTAACGTGTTTTCATCTCATGCCTCCATGCCTTTTCATGCTTCCATGCCTTTGGCGCGGACCACCGCCGCGGTTTCCGGCGAGCGCAGATATTGCAACAGCGCCCTGGCGGCCTCGGGATCCGTCGCCCCCGTCGAGACGCCACCGGTGAACACCGAAACGAACTGAACGCCGTCCGGCAGCGGCCCGACGATGTCGATGCCGGGCACCATCATCAGCTCCGGCATCTGTTGAATGCCGATCTCGATCTCCCTGCGCGCCAGGTAGTGGCCGACCAGCCCGGCCGGGCCGCCGGCGCCGAACGTCAGCTTGTGCTTGATCGTATCCGCGATGCCGAACTGCTCGAAAGCGCGCATGAGCACGCCGCCGCTGGTGCCGCCGCCAACCGGGTTGCTCATGGCGACCGACTTTGCCGCCAGCATCGTGTCCTTGAACTTCTCCGCGGTTGAGATGTCCGGCTTGGGTGCGCCCTTCTGCACCGCGAGCGCGATCAGGGACCGCGCGATCGCCACGGAGGACCCGGCGGCAATCTTGCCCTGCTTGACCAGGTCCTCGATGCCCTGAGCGCCGACGATTGCGGCGTCGCACACCGCTCCTTCCGCGATCTGCTTGGCCATCCGGGGCGAGGGACCATAAATCGCGACAACCTTGTGTCCGGTGGCGCGCTCGAAGCCCGGTACTACGTCGTCGAGCGTGCTTTTCAGCGCGGTGGTTGAGATCAGTTTGATTTCCGACATGACGTACGAACCGTTTCTTCCCATCGATTTTGCTGGATTACACTCCTATCCTGGATGGGCTTCAATGCCTCGCCGGGGCAATCGCGGAGTGGTGCGTGCCGTCTTCAGAACTCGACCTGATGACTGCGGTTGAGCTGCGCGGGAAGATCGCGCGACGCGAAATCTCGGCCGTCGAAGTGACGCGGCGCGCGCTCGAGAAGGCGCAGGCGACGCAAAGTTCGCTCAACGCATTCTTCTTTTTGATGCCGGATGAGGCGATGGCGGCGGCCCAGGCAGCCGACGAGGCGGTGAGGCGCGGAGCCCCGCTCGGGTCGCTGCACGGCGTTCCGGTATCGGTGAAGGACCTGATTGCGCTCGGCGGCCAGCGCTACGCCTTCGGCTCGCGCGCCATGGCGGACAATATCGCGACCGCGGACGCGCCTTCCGTTGAGCGGGTCAAACGCGCTGGCGCAATCGTCATCGGCAAAACCACCACCAGCGAGTTCGGCTGCAAGGCCGTCGGCGACAGTCCGCTCACGGGCATCACCCGCAACCCGTGGAACCTGGCGAAGACTCCTGGCGGATCGAGCGCGGGCGCGGCGGCCTCGGTCGCCGCCGGCGTCACACCGCTCGCGCTCGGCACCGACGGCGGCGGTTCGGTTCGCATCCCGGGCTCGCTAACCGGGCTCGCTACGATCAAAGGGCATTTCGGACGCATTCCTGTGTGGCCGGTGTCGGCGACGACCACGCTCGCCCACGTCGGTCCGATGACGCGCACCGTCGAGGACGCCGCGATCCTGTTCATGACGTGCGCCGGATACGATCCGCGCGATCCTTATTCCGTCGCCGGTGACGTGCCGGATCTGCTCGCAGCCTGCAAAGCGGATGTGAAGGGCTTGCGTGTCGCCTACAGCCCGACGCTCGGCTATGCCAAATGTGACGCCGAGGTGCTTCGCGTGATCGAGGCGGCGGTGAAGCAGTTCGAGAATCTCGGCTGCCATGTCGAACAGGTCGATCGGGTGTTCGCGGCCGATCCGGTCGACATCTGGTCGGCGGAGTTCTATGCGGGCGCGGGAACGCGGCTGCGGCCGTTCCTGGAGAACAAGCGCGAACTACTCGATCCGGCGGTGGCCGATATTCTCGATCAGGCGCTGCGCCAGGAGCTGCGCGACTACTACGCCCGGGTGTTCGAGCGTTACGCGCTGCGCGATGCGCTCAATCCGTTCTTCGAGCGCTACGACGTTCTGTTGTCGCCGACGCTGCCGGTCACTTCGCTCGACGCCGGCAAGAACGTTCCCGATCACTTGCGCGACCGCAACCTGGTGTCCTGGGTCTATTACACCTATCCGTTCAACGTGACCGGGCAGCCGGCTGCGACGGTCTGCGCGGGAATCGCCACCGACGGCATGCCGGTCGGATTGCAGATCGTCGGCCGCGCGCTCGGCGAGTACGACGTGGTGCGGGCCGCCGCCGCCTACGAGCGCGCCCAGCCGAAGGGATACAACGTGCGCCCGTTTGCGCCGCCTTGACCAGTTTGAGCAGCGCGCCGCTATTAAGTGTCACAGTGGCGCATTATGCGTTGCGCCGGCGCTCGCTTCCGGGGAACAATTCCTGGCGATTCCCATTGTTAAATCGCCATACCGCTCATATTTCGGGTCCTCCCAAAAGCGGAGATTCCATTGCCGCCTGCCGCCGCGTTTCCCTTCGTTCAGGACAATACAAAGGCCCGCCGGCCCGCAGCGGTTCAAAGATTGCTATGGGCGGACGCGTTCCGCGCGGTACGCGCGGAGACCGAGCGCCGCGCCGCGCCGTTGTCGCCCGAAGACCAGATCATCCAGTCGATGCCGGATACCAGCCCGGCGAAATGGCACCGCGCGCACACCACGTGGTTCTTCGAGCAATTTTTGCTTGCGCCGTACGCGAAGGGCTATCGCGGGTTCGACGATCGCTTCGCCTACCTGTTCAACTCCTACTACGTCGCAGCCGGGCCGCGCCATGCGCGGCCGGAGCGCGGCCTGATCACGCGGCCGAATGCCCACGAGGTTGCGGCGTATCGCGCCCATGTCGATCACGCGGTGGTCGCGCTCGTCGAGAGCGCGGACGATGGGTTGCTGGAGACAATCATTCCGATCGTCGAGATCGGGCTCAACCACGAGCAGCAGCATCAGGAGCTGATGTGGACCGACATCCTGCATGCCTTCGCTCAGAATCCGGCGTGTCCCACCTACGACAGGAACTGGCAGCCGCCAGTCCGGCGAGTTGCCGCGGGCGAGTTCGTCGAGCTCAAGGGCGGCATCTATCAGATCGGCCACGCCGGCGATGGCTTCTGTTTCGACAACGAGGAGCCGGCGCATCAGGTGCTGCTGCGCGACGTCGCGATCGCACGACATCTCGTGACCAATGGGGAATGGCTCCAGTTCATCGTTGACGGCGGCTACACCGCGCCGTCGCTGTGGCTGTCCGACGGCTGGGCGGTGGTGGAGGCGCAAGGCTGGAACGCGCCGGGCTATTGGCGCGAAATCGACGGCGCCTGGCATTCGATGACACTCGCCGGCCTCAAGCCGGTCGATCCGGCGGCGCCGGTCATGCACGTCAGCTACTACGAAGCCGACGCGTTCGCGCGCTGGGCGGGCAAGCATATGCCGAGCGAATTCGAATGGGAGGCCGCGGCGCGCGCCGGCATTCTCGCTGACGCCGACGGCGTGGCCTGGCAATGGACCCGCAGCGCCTATTCGCCGTACCCGGGCTACCGCGCCATCGAGGGCGCGCTCGGCGAGTACAACGGCAAGTTCATGGTCAATCAGATGGTGCTGCGCGGCTCGTCGCTGGCGACGCCGCAAGGGCATGCGCGCGTCAGCTATCGCAATTTCTTCCATCCGCCGGCGCGCTGGCAGTTCAGCGGGCTGCGGCTCGCCGATTACGACTGAGGGAGAGCGATGGTGGCAAGATCAGCACTCGCACGCACAGCGCTTCCGGTTGAGCCGGCTTGTCCGGAGGCGACCGCCTTTGCGGCCGACGTGATCGCGGGCCTCACCGCGATGCCGAAGCGGCTGCCGCCGAAATATTTCTATGACGTCGCCGGCTCCGAACTGTTCGAGCGCATCACAACGTTGCCGGAATACTATCCGACGCGCTGCGAGGTTGAAATTTTGCGCGAGCACGCCGCGGACATCGCCGCGTTCCTTGCAAAAGGCGCGGCGCTGATCGAGTTCGGCAGCGGCGCGAGCGTAAAGACCCGGATCGTGTTAGGCGCGGCCAACGGTTTGGCGGCCTACGTGCCGGTCGACATCTCAGCGGATTTCCTGGAGCGCCAGGCGGCGGAGCTGCGCACGGAATATCCCGGCGTCGCCATGCTCCCGGTCGCGGCGGATTTCTCAAAGCCGTTCGAATTGCCCATCGCGATCCAAGGCATGCCGCGCGCCGGCTTCTTCCCCGGTTCGACGATCGGCAATCTGGAACCGCACGAGGCGTGCGCCTTCATGCGCCAGTCGGCGGAGACGCTGGGTCCCGATGCGCTGTTCATCGTCGGTGTTGATCTGGTGAAGGACCAGCGCGTCTTGCAGAAGGCCTACAATGACAAGCAAGGTGTCACCGCGAAATTCAATCTCAATCTGCTGACGCGGATCAACCGCGAGCTCGGCGCGAATTTCAGCGTGTCGGCGTTCGAGCACCATGCGTTCTACAATCGCGAGAAGTCGCGCATCGAGATGCACCTCGCGAGCATGAAGCGGCAAAAGGTGCGGCTGTGCGGCGAGACCGTCGACTTCCGCGCCGGCGAAACCATCCACACCGAGAACAGCTACAAGTACTCGATCGAGTCGTTTGGCGCGATGGCGCGCGGGTCCGGCTGGACGCCGGTCGCCGTATGGACCGACGCCGGCAAGTGCTTTTCGGTCCACGTGCTGCGGCGTGACTGATCGGTGCGATTCTTCTGAACAGGTGCCGCGTAACTAAAGCGTGATGCGATTAGATCGGATCGTCTCTCTCCCGCTCGTCCCCGCGAAGCGGGGACCCAGAGTCGCCGGTAATGTCAGCGGATTTGGCCCCTAGATTCCCGCTTACGCGGGAATGAGCGGAGTTTGGAGCAATCGATAGCGATTCAACCTAAAACGATCCCGCTTTAACGGCGCGCCTTCTTCTCGATCTCGCTCCAAAGCCAGCGCGCGGCTTGCTCCGGTGAGGCGTCCGCGTCTTTGTTGGCCGCGCGGAGATTGGCTTCCCGCATCATGGCCACGTCGATTGCCCCGATCAGCGGCTGCAGGGCGTTGAGCAGGGCCTGATCGTCGAAACGTTTAGGCGCGATCAGCAGAAAAGCATCGTACGGCGGGATCGCGCGCTTCGGGTCGTCGAGCACCGCGAGATTGTGAAGCGCAATACGGCCGTCGCTGGTGTAGGCCGAGATCACGTCGGTCTGTCCCTGCGCTACGGCAGGGTACATGAACTCAGGCTGCATCTGCCGTTCTTCACGGAATTTGAGCCCATACGCGGTGCGAAGCGCCTGCCATTCCGGCCGCGCGAAGAACTCGTAATCGCCTGCGATCGAAAGCTGTGGGGCCCGGTTTGCGAGATCGGCGATGCTGCGAACGCCGAGCGACCGGGCGCGGTCCGCCGCCATCGCCAATGCGTAAGCATTCTGGAAACCCAGCGGACCCGTGGTCGTGATGGCGTATCGTTCCTGCAGATTCGCCCGGATCTCGGCGAGCATATCCAGCCGCGGCTTGGCATCGGTGCGCTGGAACTGGTTGCTCCAGATGGTGCCGGAATAATCGACATAGACGTCGATTTCGTTGGCGCGCAACGCCTCGAAAATCACCGCCGAGCCAAGTCCCTCGCGCCGCCGCGCGGTCATCCCTGCCTCGCGCAGCCGCATCTCGATCAATGCGGCCAGGATGTATTGCTCGGTGAACGGCTTGGTTCCAATCACATACGTGGCGGCAGGCCGCGAAATGCTTGGCGCAAGCGACGCCAAGGCGATCAGCAGCAGTCCGAGCGCGCCGGCGGCAACACGTTTGCGGTTCTGCGCGCCGAGTCCGCTTTCCATCAGCGCCAGCAATTGGTCGACCGCAAGCGCCAGCACCGCCGCGGCCGCGCAGCCAAACAGCACGAACACCCAGTTCTGCGTCTGCAATCCGGTGAAGATGTAGTTGCCGAGGCTGGTCTGTCCGATCGGCGTCGACAGCGTGGCGGTGCCGATCACCCACACCGCGGCGGTGCGGATGCCGGCCATGATGACCGGAAGCGCCAGCGGCAGCTCGACCATGAACAGCGATTGCCGTTCCGTCATGCCGACGCCGAGCGCGGCCTGCTTGACGTCGGCGTCGACGCCGTCGACCCCGGTGATGGTGTTGCGCAACACCGGCAGCATGGAATAGAGCGCGAGCGCCAGAACCGAGGGCAGGAAGCCGAGCGCCGAGAACCCCGCGCCGAACGTTCGCTCGGTCAGCGCCGCGATGCCAAGCAGCAGCGGGTAGAACAGCGCCAGCAAAGCAAGCCCGGGAATGGTCTGCACCACGCTCGCAAAACCAAGAAGCGCGCCGCGCAAGCGCGGCCGGTGGACCGAAAGCAGCGCCAGCGGCAGGCTCACCGCAAGCCCGAGCGCCAGCGCGGTCAGGCTGACCGCGACATGCCCACCGAGATAGTCGGGCAGGCGCACGAAGGCATCGGCGATCTGCGGATACATCAGGCGCCGCTCCGCTTGTCGAGCAACGCCCGCAGGCGGTCGGACTGGCGGCGCGGCGTCGCCATCAATTCGCGGACGTACGCGTCCTGATCGGCGCTCATCATGTCGCGCGGCTTGCCTTGCGCCACCACGCGGCCTTCCCGGATCACTGCGATCCGGTCGGCCAGCAGCACGGCTTCCAGCGTGTCGTGCGTGATCATCACGGTGGTGAGGCCGAGCTTGTTGTGCAGGCAGCGGTAATCTTCGCTCAGCGCATCGCGGGTGAGCGGATCGAGCGCGCCGAACGGCTCGTCCATCAGCACGATCTTCGGGCCCGCGGCGATGGCGCGCGCGACGCCGACGCGCTGCCGCTCGCCGCCGGAGAGCTGCGCCGGCAAACGGTCGCGGTGCTCGCCTCGCTCGAGCCGCACCAGCTCGATCAGCTCGTTGACGCGTGTGGCGATCCGCGCCTCGTCCCAGCCGAGCAGCTTCGGCGTGATCGCGATGTTCTGCGCCACGGTCATGTGCGGGAACAGACCGATGCCCTGGAACACGTAGCCAATCCGCCGCCGCAGCGTGACAGGATCGGCGGCGCGCACGTCCTCGCCTTCCACGCGCACCGCGCCGCTGTCGGCCTCGGCGAGCCGGTTGATCAGGCGAAGCAGGGTGGTCTTGCCGGAGCCGGACGGTCCGACGATGGCGAGGAATTCGCGCTGGGCGACTTCGAGCGACACGCGGTCGAGCGCCTTGCGGTCGCCACCGTGCGTCTTGGAGACGTCCTCAAAAGAAATCGCCGGGCGCGGATCGCTCATGCGCGGCACGTCACTCCACGGTGACGCCGCTTGCCTTGATCGGGCTGCTCCAGCGCGCGATTTCCTCGGCGACGAACTTACGGAAATATTCAGGGCCGCGGCGCTCAGGTGTGGCGACTTCGACGCCGAGGGCTTCGAAGCGCTGCCGCAGGGTTGGCTGGTCCAAGGCTTTGTTCAACGCCGCGCTGAGCTGGCGGACGATCGGCTCCGGCGTGCCCTTGGCGAGGAACAGGCCCTGCCATGCGGTCACATCGAAGTTTAGGCCTTGCTCGTGCGCCGTCGGCACTTGCGGAAGGCTCGGCGAGCGCTTCTTGCCGGTGATAGTAATGGCTTTGACGAAATTTCCTTCGAGTTGTGGCTTTGATGTCGAAGGGTCGTCGCTCATGTAGTCGACGCGGCCGGCGATC
The DNA here is from genome assembly GCA_963814215.1 of uncultured Alphaproteobacteria bacterium. Taxonomy (GTDB): domain Bacteria; phylum Pseudomonadota; class Alphaproteobacteria; order Rhizobiales; family Xanthobacteraceae; genus Z2-YC6860. The sequence goes on from CAWFCM010000004.1 coordinate 102,767, forward strand.
AGATCCTGCATCGCAGGTCCCAGGCCGCGATAGGGCACGGCCACCACATCGACGCCAAGTGCGGCGTTGAACAGAATGGAACTGACATGCGACGCGGAGCCCGCGCCGGCATGGCCGTATTTTACGCTCGATTGGTTCGCCTTCACGTAGCCGATGAACTCCTGCAGTGTGTTCGCCGGCAGTGATTTCGGCGCGATGATCACGCGCGGCGCCTCGACCACGAGGCCGAGCGGGGTGAAATCGGTGAGCGTGTTGTAGGGCGGATTCTTGTAGAGCGATTGGCTCCAGGCATGGGTGCCGCTGTTGCCGATCACGAACTGCGAGCCGTCGGGCGTCGACTTCGACACCCGTAGCGAGCCGACCGTGCCACCGGCGCCGACCGGGTTCTCCACCACCACGTTCTGGCCGAGCGCCTCGCTCAGTGCTGCCGCCACCAGCCGTCCTGCCACGTCGCTCGGCCCGCCCGCGGCGAACGGAACGACCAGCGTGAGCGTGCGGTTCGGCAAGCTTTGTGCCGTGGCGAAGCCGGTGAGCGACGCGGTGACGGCAGCGGTGATAATGATGCGCGATGCGATGCGTCGAACTCGGATCATGGCGGCCTCATGCGCGGTGCGTGAGCGAGTCTAGCACCAACGCGGGCTGATGGCTTCAGCCGAGCAGTGGCCTGCTGAGCTTTCTCGCCGCTGCGCGTAATTCCTTGTCAAGCGTTGCCAGCGGCAGAGCCCGCCGTTGCGCAAGTTCGAGATAGCAGGCGTCGTAAGATGTCAATCGAAAGCGATCGGCTAAATCTAAAGTGTCGTTCCAAGCGAACACGTTGGTCTCTATATCGGTTGTGATATTCATCGCCGCGAGGTTCGCCAACGCGGCGGCACGACCAGCAGCGTCGATACGACGTTGTCGGATACCCTGCTGCAGGCCATTCGCGACCTCAAGACGCCAGATCACCGGCACCCACGCACCGGCGCCGTGAAGCTCGTCCAATATGCGTTCGATTGAGTCCGATCGCTCGTCAGCGTAAATCCAAGCCAATGTGATCGAGCTGTCGATGACGAAGCTCACGGCCGACCTTCATCCCTGTATTTCTTCCATTCTTCCCAATCGAACTTGCCGCCGAATTTTATGGCGCGCTCACGAAGTCGCTGCGCCGCTTCTCGGGAGCGCCGTTCGCGGTCGCGATCCACAGTCACCGGCACGAGTTTGGCAACCGGCCGGCCGCGCCGAGTAATAATGATTTCTTCTCCGCGCTCGACCTTGTCGAGCAATTCGGCAAGGCGATTCTTGGCATCGAACGAACCGACTTCGCCCATGGCTTTCTCCACTCAGCTAGCTGTCAATCTAGCTGATTGGCGTCCGGCTTTCAATGCCGAAAATTGGCGGGGGCCCGGCGGTGTTTCCGCCGAGCCCCCTTAACGTATCAGACGGCCTATAAGCCGGGTTCTGTATGGCGCGGAGCGGATGCCCCGCGCGCGACGGCCATTCCTCTGCGACGCCGGTCGCCCGGCGCCTGAAGCAACCTACCCGGACGGCGACCCGGAAAAAGGCTGAGGCTTTCGCCAAGGTGGCGAGGCTTCTTGCCGTCCCTATTCGGTTTTGCTCCCGGTGGGGTTTGCCGTGCCGCTTGCGTTGCCGCAAGCGCGGTGCGCTCTTACCGCACCGTTTCACCCTTGCCCCGGCAATACGCTACGCGCCGTGGCGGTCTGTTCTCTGTGGCACTTTCCCTGGACTTGCGTCCGCCGGACGTTATCCGGCACCGTTCATCCGTGGAGCCCGGACTTTCCTCCCCGGCCACCTTTCGGTGATTGCCGGAGCGGCCGTCCAGCCGACTGACGGGATAGGTGTGGGGCGGCAAGGTGCCGGCGTCAAGGCCGGCTCGCTCGCCTTAGGTTTTGGGCTTAACGGCGGGATTCGCCATCGGCTTGGCCGGCGCGTTGCGCGCTTCAAGCAGCTTGCGCAGTGTCTCGCGGGTCGAGGTGTCGGCCATGCCGTCGACCTGCGCCGGCCGGAAATGGCGCTGGAACGCGGTGACCACGTTCTTGGTCGCCTCGTCGTAGTCGCCCGACACCGTCAGACCATAGCCGTATTCGGCGAACGACTTCTGTAACTCGGTCACGGTCGGGCCGGTGTCGCCGGGCACCAGCGACAGCCAGTCGGTGATCGGGACCGGCTCGACCCACAAGCCCACGCCGGAGTTGGCGAGCAGCTTCCAGGGAAACTTCTCGCCCGGATCCTGCTTGCGCGCGGGCGCGACGTCGGAGTGCGCCAGCACGTGGTCGCGCGTGATGGCGCGGCGTGCGATGATGCCGCGGCACAGCGCGATCACCGCCGCGATCTGGCGGATCGGAAAATCCGGATAGCCGAAATCGTGGCCGGGATTGACGATCTCGATGCCGATCGAGCGCGAATTGATGTCGGCCTGGCCACCCCACGATGACACACCGGCGTGCCATGCGCGCTTCGCCTCGGGCACCATCTGCACGATATTGCCGTTCTCGTGGACAAAGTAGTGCGAGGACACCCGCGCCACCGGATCGCGCAGACGCTCGAGCGCCTCGTCGGCGGTTTGCATCCCCGTGTAGTGCAGCAGGATGATGTCGGGATCGCCGCCCACACGGTCGTCGATATTGGGCGACGGGACGACACGTTCGACCAGACTGGACTCGGCGACAAATTCAAGCATGCCAGAACTGTTATGAAAAAAATCAGGAAGGATTCCAAGGACTCAATTCGCGCAAAATCTACCGGCAATTTTTGTTTTGGTAATGGAATAGTGCCGCGCCTGCAAAAGTATCGGCCCAGGCCGGTTTTTGCCGACCTGGGCCGATTACTTCACTCACGCCACTTGCAACGCTACGAACTCGACTTACTGGCGCGGAGCTGGGGCAGCCGGTGCCGGGCGCGGCGAGCCGCCGCCCATGCCGGTCGTCGTCCGCGGCTCGAAGTTCGCGGCCTGCTTGAGCTGATCCTTGGTCATCGCGACCTTCAACTTGTCATCCTCGTTCTTCGACTTGTCGCCGGTCACGACCTGGAAAGCGGCCGGAGCCATCGCGACGTCCTTGGCGCCCATGCCCAGGAAGCCGCCCACGCTCACGATGAACGCTTCGATCTTGCCGGCCTTGTCGAACAGGATGTCCGATACGTCGCCGATCTTCTCGTTGTCGGAGCCGAGCACGTCGGTCCCCTTGAACTTGGACGCCAGCCACTGATCTGGCTTCTGCGTGTTGATGAACTGCGCAGACGAGCCGGAGCCCGTGGTCGCGGCCGGGGCCGTCGAGGCCGGAGCGGTCGCCGCAGGCGGCGATTTCGCGGGCGAATCGATCGGCTTGGTGTCGACGGCTTGCGCAAACGCGCCAGCCGTCATGAGACCGCCAATGGCGGTCGAAATCATCAGCTTTTTGAGCATGTCCGTTTTCCTCCAGGATTCCGTGGTGCGAAAATCCCCTCGAAAAGACAACGTTGAGGCAAATGTCATGGTTCCATGGAACCATCGCGCGGCCGAGCGACTTTTCTCGATCACAGCAGCCGGTTCCACGACCCGGCGGCCGGCCGCGCCGGAACCGCGTTTGCAAACAATTCCTTAAGCTTAAAGGCCGTTAATCGGGTGTCGGATCGGCGCGCACCCACGTGCCGTCCGTCCGCATTTCGGACGCCCGTTCATGACGCCTCAGATCGTGCTGCGACCCTTGTTCAAGCGGCTGAGGCATCAAGGAAATACGGCGGGACCCGGGATCAGGACCGGCGGCGGAGCGCGCCGTCCCGCAGTCGTGACGAGCACAGAACATGATTCGCCTCGTGCCTCCGAAATCCGCCTTCAGCTTTCCGACCGGAGCCGGTGGCTGGCGCAGGTTGCAGATCTGGGAGTTCGGACGGTTCGGCGTGCGGCGACAAGGGGACGACGCGACGCCGAATCGAGGGTCTCCGGATTCCGAGAGAGCGGCGGAAGACGCGCTCGGAGTACGGGAATGACCATGGGCAGCGGCGGCGACGCCGCTGGCGGACCGGTCCGTCACGTTCCCGTGCTCGCGCGCGCCGCGATCGGGCACCTCAAGGTCCAGCCCGGCGGCCTCTACATCGACGGCACCTTCGGCGCCGGCGGCTACGCGCAGGCCATCCTCGCGGCCGGTGCGCGGGTGATCGGCATCGACCGTGACCAGTCCGCGATCGCGCACGGCGCCGGTCTCGTCCTGCAAGTCGGCAGCAGGCTCACGCTGGTCGAAGACCGGTTCTCCAGTCTCGACAAGTTGGCGCGCCAGTTCGGTCACGAATCCGTCGATGGCGTCGTGCTCGACGTCGGCGTGTCGTCGATGCAGCTCGACCAGGGCGAGCGCGGCTTTTCGTTCCGGCTCGACGGCCCGCTCGACATGCGCATGGGCGGCGAGGGGACAAGCGCCACCGACGTGATCGCTCACGCTTCCGAGCGCAATCTGGCCCGAATCATCGCCACGCTGGGCGAGGAGCGTTTCGCCCGCCTGGTGGCGAAAGCGATCGTCGCGGCTCGCGCCAAGGCGCCGATCACGACCACGAGCGCGCTCGCGGGCGTTGTCGGCACCGTGCTTCACACGCGGCCCGACCGCATCCATCCGGCGACGCGGACGTTCCAGGCGCTGCGGATTTTCGTCAACGAGGAGCTGGCTGAGCTCGCCGCCGGTCTGGCCGCGGCCGAGCGCATCCTCAAGCCGGGCGGGCGGCTGGTCGTCGTCACCTTCCATTCGCTCGAGGACCGCATCGTCAAGACGTTCATGACAGAGCACTCGGGCTCGCGCGGCATTTCGCGTCACGAGCCGGAGACCAAGGCGCCGGCACCGACCTTCAAGCTTGTGATCAAGCGCCCAATTGCGGCGGACGATGACGAGATCGCCGCCAATCCTCGCGCCCGCTCGGCAAAGTTGCGTGCCGCCGAGCGCACCGCCGCGCCGCCGCGCGAGGTTGACGCGGACAGCCTGCTGCCGCGGCTGCCGTCGCTCGCCGACGTGATGAAGGGGAGGTGACGATGCGCCTTCTCAACATCTGCGTGCTGGCGATGCTCGTGTTCGCCGCGGCCTACGTCTACGAGATCAAGTTTGAATCAACGCTGCGTGCCGAGCGCATCGCCAAGATGCGCGGCGACATCCGGCGCGAACGCGACACTGTCGCGGCGTTGCGTGCGGAGTGGGCGACGCTGGAAAATCCAGCGCGCATCCAAGGGCTGGTGCGGCGGCATCTGCCGCTCGGCCCGACCCAGCCCGCGCAATTCGACGCGCTTGATCGCCTGCCGGAGCGTCCGCTGCAGATCGTGCAACCGCCGCCGGACGACGTGATTGCTTCGATGATCGAAAATCCTGATAGCGATCCGCCGACTGGCTCCATTCCGGAGGAAGGTCCGCCGCCGGGCACGCTGCCGGGCCGGGATGACTAGGCCATGGACGCGCTCGCACAAGCCGAAACCGCGCAAATCATCGTGAGGCCGGCCGAGCCGTGGCGCCGGCGGCTGGTCCGCACATTGCTCTACGGCGAGAACGTCAACCGCCACGCCAAGGCGCGCGCCCGCGTCGGGCTCGCGATCCTGGCCTTCGCCGCGGTTTATACCGTGATCGCAACCCGGCTCGTCATGTTCGCGGTGTTCCCGGAAAGCCACGTGGTGCGCCGCGCCGGCTCGCAGGAGCGCATCTCGACAGCGCGGCCCGACATCGTCGATCGCAATGGTCAGATCCTTGCGACCGACGTGCGTTCGCCGTCGCTGTTCGCCGAGCCCCGCCGCATCATCGATCTCGACGAGGCGACCGAACTGCTCACGGCGGTGCTGCCCGACCTCGACGCGCTGGAACTGCGCGACCGCCTCAACACCAAGAAGGGCTTCATCTGGGTCAAGCGCGAGATCACGCCGAAGCAGCAGCGTGAGATTCACAAGCTTGGCCTGCCCGGCGTCGGGTTCCTCGCCGAGAACAAGCGCGTCTATCCGAACAGCGCCGAGGTCTCGCACCTGATCGGCCATGTGAACATCGACAACCAGGGCATCGCCGGCATCGAGAAGTGGCTCGATGGTCGCGGCCTGCAGGCGCTGCACATGGCGGGCTTTGCCACCGACCGGCTGCAAAAGCCGATCGAGTTGGCCGTCGACCTGCGTGTCCAGCATGCGCTGCGCGATGAGCTGATCGCATCGGCTGAGAAGTTCAAGGTGAAGGCCGCGGCCGGCCTCGTGGTGGATGTGCGAACCGGCGAGATCATCTCCATGGTGTCGCTGCCCGACTACGATCCGAACAGCCCGAAGCAGGCCAACGATCCGCTGCGCATCAACCGGCTCACCACCGGCGTGTTCGAGCTTGGCTCGACCTTCAAGGCGTTGACGCTCGCAATGGCGCTCGATTCCGGAAAGTTCAATCTGAATTCCATGCTCGATGCGCGCGGTTCGCTGCGCTACGGCAAGTTCAACATCGGCGATTACCACGGCCAGAACCGCGTGCTCTCGCTGCCCGAGGTGTTCACCTATTCGTCGAACATCGGCACTGCCCGCTTGGCACTGGGTGTCGGCGTCGAGCACCACAAGTGGTTCCTCAGAAAGCTCGGCCAACTCGATCGGTTGCGCACCGAACTGCCGGAAAGTGCGGAGCCGCTGGTGCCCAAGCGCTGGGGCGAGCTCAATACCGTTACGATTGCGTTCGGCCACGGGCTGTCGGTCGCGCCGCTCCAGGCAGTGGCCGGAATCAACGCGCTGGTGAACGGCGGCCTGCTCATCCCGCCGACTTTCATGAAGCGTTCGCCGGAAGACGCCATGAAGCTTGCCAAGCAGGTGATCAAGCCCGACACCAGCGAGAAGATGCGCTATCTGATGCGGCTCAACGCCGAGAAGGGCACCGCGTCGAAGGCCGAAGTGAAGGGCTACTACGTCGGCGGCAAGACCGGCACCTCGGAAAAGGTAGTCGGCGGCCGCTATTCCAAGACCAAGCTGCTCACCACGTTCACCGCGATCCTGCCGGCCGACAAGCCGCGCTATCAGATCCTTATCATGCTCGACGAGCCGCAGGGCTTGCCCGAAACCCACGGCTACGCCACCTCCGGCTGGAACGCCGCGCCGACGGCGGGCAAGGTGATCGCCCGGATCGCGCCGATGCTCGGCATCGAACCGCGCTTCGACCTGGCGCCCGCCGAACAGCTTATTTTGAGCAAGAACGCCCGCTAACCAAGGCCTTACTTGTCATGTCCTGTGAAAGCGGGGCATCCATTATTCTGGACTGTGTGGTTTGAGTCGCAGCCGGAACGACGATTGCGCATGAAGCTCGGCGAACTCCTCACCGATACCGCAAAGCTCGACACCCGCGCCGCTGCTATCGACGTGCGCGGCGTCACGGCGGACAGCCGCGCGGTGAAGCCGGGCGACATGTTCGTCGCGATGGCCGGCAGCAAGACGGATGGCTCGGCGTTCGCAGCGCAGGCCGCCGCGGCGGGCGCTGCGGCCATCATCGGTGAAAAGGCGCCGCCGTCGCTGCCAACCAGCGCGGTGTTCGTGCCGGTCGCCAACGCGCGGCGCGCGCTGGCGCTGGCCGCGGCCCGTTTCTACGGGCGGCAGCCGCAAACGATCGCTGCGGTGACCGGGACGAGCGGCAAGACATCGGTCGCTGCGTTCACGCGGCAAATTTGGGCTGCTCTTGGCAAGCGCGCGGCCAGCGTCGGCACGATCGGCGTGGTAACGCCGGTGCGCGAGGTCTACGGCTCGCTCACCACGCCCGATCCGGTCGCGCTGCACAGGACGCTTGCCGAACTGGCCGACGAAGGCATCACGCATCTTGCGATCGAGGCGTCGTCGCACGGCCTCGACCAGCACCGGCTTGACGGCGTGCGCGTTGCCGCGGCCGGCTTCACTAATCTGTCGCGCGATCACCTCGATTATCATCCGACCGTCGAGCATTACCTCAGGGCGAAGCTGCGGCTGTTCGAGGCGTTGGTGGTCGACGGCGGCGTGGCGGTGATCGATGTCGATCACGAGCACGCGGCGCAGGTCGTCGCGGTGGCCAAGGCGCGCGGGCTGAAGCTCATTACCGTCGGCGGCAAAGGCGAGGGCATCCGGCTGATCGATGCGGCGATCGAAGGCTTCGCGCAGAAGCTCACCGTCGAATGCGCCGGGCAGCGTTACGGCATCAAGCTGCCGCTGGTCGGCGCGTTCCAGATCGAGAACGCATTGGTCGCTGCGGGGCTCGTCATTGCGACCGGCGGCGAACCCGGCGCGGTGTTCGCGGCGCTTGCGTCACTCAAGGGGGCCAAGGGCCGGCTCGATTTTATCGGTGAGCGCCGGGGTGCGCCGATCTTTGTCGACTACGCGCACAAGCCGGACGCGCTGGACAAGGCATTGGAGGCGCTTCGCCCATACGTGAAGCACGAACTCGTCGTGGTGTTCGGTTGCGGCGGCGACCGCGATCAGGGCAAGCGCCCATTGATGGGCGAGATCGCTGCGAAGGCCGCCGACCGCGTGATCGTCACCGACGACAACCCGAGGAGCGAAAATCCGGCCACGATCCGTGCCGCGATCCTGAAGGCCGCGCCCGGCGCGTCCGAGATCGGAGACCGCCGCGAAGCGATCCGCAGCGCCGTCGCGTCGCTGCAATCGGGCGATGTTCTGCTGGTGGCCGGCAAGGGCCATGAAAGCGGCCAGATCGTCGGCGATCGGACCTTGCCGTTCAGCGATCACGAGGCAGTCGAAGCGGCGCTCAAGGAGGTGGCATGAGCGGCGCGCTGTGGACGGTCGAGGCGATGGGCGCCGCCATGGGCGCGCGCAAGCAGGGCGCGCTGCCCGACGGCGTGTCCGGATTGTCGATCGACACCCGCACGATCGGCGCCGGCGAGGCGTTTTTCGCGCTCGCCGACGTTCGCGATGGTCACGAATTCGTGCCGGCCGCACTGAATGCGGGCGCATCTGTCGCCGTCGTCGCCGCCGGCAAGGCTGGCGCAATGCCGAAAGACGCGCCGCTTCTGATCGTGCCGGACGTGCTCGATGGCCTGCGCGCGCTGGCCCGCGCGGCGCGTGCGCGCAGCAACGCGAAATTCATCGGCGTCACCGGCTCGGTCGGCAAGACCAGCTCCAAGGAGGCGCTGCGGCTGGCGCTGTCGCGTTGCGGCGAGACGCATGCGTCGGTGGCGTCCTATAACAATCATTGGGGTGTGCCGCTGTCGCTGGCGCGTTGTCCGCAGAGCGCCCACTTCGCGGTGCTGGAAATGGGCATGAACCATGCCGGCGAGATTTCGCCGTTGACCCGGCTGGTCCGTCCGCATGTTGCGATCGTCACCACGGTCGAGCCGGTGCATCTGGAGTTCTTCGGCACGGTTGAAAAGATCGCCGATGCGAAGGCGGAAATCTTCGAATGCATCGAGCCGGGCGGGGCGGCGGTGATCAACCGCGACAACTCGCAGTTCGCGCGGCTTGAACGCGCAGCGAAGGCCGCTGGCGTTTCCAACATCGTTTCGTTCGGTGAGGATGGGAAAGCCGAAGCTCGGCTCATCAAATACGCGCTGCAGCCGGATTCCTCAACTGTGCAGGCGCGCATCCTCGGCGACGACGTCACCTACAAGATGGGCGCGCCGGGCCGCCATCTCATCCTCAATTCGCTGGCGGTGCTGGCGGCGGCGAAGCTCGCCGGCGCCGACCTCGCGCTTGCCGCGCTGGCGCTCGCCGAACTCGCCCCTGCGACCGGCCGCGGCGTGCGCTCGATCCTCGATCTGCCGGGCGGCAGCGCCACCCTGATCGATGAGAGCTACAACGCCAATCCTGCATCGATGCGCGCCGCGCTCGGGTTGCTCGGTCAGGCCCCGGTGGGCGCGCTGGGCCGCCGCATCGCCGTGCTCGGTGACATGCTCGAGCTCGGACCACAGGGGCCGCAATTTCATGGCGCACTTGCCGCAGCCGTGGTCGACAACGCGGTCGATCTGGTGTTCTGCTCCGGCCCGCTGATGCGCTCGCTGTGGGAGGCTCTTCCCTCCGAGCGGCGAGGCGGCTATGCGGAAGCGTCCGCGGCTTTGGAAGCCGACGTGCTGGGGGCGGTGCGTGCGGGTGACGCGGTCATGGTCAAGGGTTCGCTCGGCTCGAAAATGGGGCCTATCGTCAGGGCGCTGACCCGCCAATACTCCCGTCACGGCGCCATCGCGTCGACGGCACAGGGTTGAACCGATGCTCTATTGGCTGGCCGACCTTTCCAGCACGCTCTCGATCTTTAACGTGTTCCGCTACCTCACGGTGCGCACCGGCGGAGCGATGATGACGTCGCTCATCCTGGTGTTCCTGTTCGGTCCGTGGCTCATCGACAAGCTGCGTGTCCTGCAGGGCAAAGGTCAGCCGATCCGCACCGACGGTCCGAAGTCGCACTTCGTCAAGGCCGGCACGCCGACCATGGGCGGCCTGATGATCCTGATCGCGGTGCTGGTGTCGACCGCGCTGTGGACCAATCCGCGCAATCCCTACGTCTGGGTCGTGACCGCTGTCATGCTTGGGTTTGCCGCAGTCGGCTTCTACGACGACTATCTGAAGGTGACGCGGCAGACCACGACCGGGTTCGGCGGCGCGTTTCGGTTGTCGATCGAAGCCGCGATTGCGATCGCCGCCTGCGTGGCGTTCGCCAACCTCGGGCGGCCGCAGTTCGCCACCACGCTGACGTTCCCGTTGTTCAAGGAATTAGTCATCAATCTCGGCTGGTTCTTCGTATTGTTCGGCGCCTTCATCATCGTCGGCGCTGGCAACGCGGTGAATCTGACCGATGGTCTCGATGGCCTGGCCATTGGGCCTGTGATGATTGCCGCAGGGACGTTCGGCGCCATCGCGTACCTGATCGGTAACGCCGTGTTCGCGGACTATCTGCAGGTCCATTACGTGCCTGGCACCGGCGAGCTCGCTATCATCCTCGGAGCTGTAGTCGGGGCGGGGTTGGGCTTTCTCTGGTTCAACGCGCCGCCGGCCTCGATCTTCATGGGCGACACCGGCTCGCTGGCGCTCGGCGGACTGCTCGGCGCGGTCGCGGTCGCGACCAAGCACGAGATCACGCTTGCGATCGTCGGCGGGCTGTTCGTTCTCGAAGCGGTGTCGGTGATTGTGCAGATCGTTTCGTTCAGGCTGACCGGTAAGCGTGTATTCGCGATGGCGCCGCTGCATCATCACTTTGAGCAGAAGGGCTGGACCGAGTCGCAGATCGTGATCCGGTTCTGGATCATCTCGATCGTGCTGGCGCTCGCCGGACTTGGCACGCTCAAGCTGCGATGATTCCCGCCACCAGCTTTGCCGGGAAAACCGTTGCCCTGTTCGGCCTCGGCGGCTCGGGTCTTGCCAGCGCGCAATCGCTCCAGGCCGGGGGCGCGGACGTCGTCGCGTTCGACGACAGCGCGGCGTCGCTCGCCAAGGCGACTGCCGCCGGCATCAAGACCGCGGACCTGCGCTCGCTCGACTGGTCGAAGGTTGCGGCGCTGCTGCTCGCGCCTGGCGTGCCGCTTACGCATCCGCAGCCGCACTGGAGCGTGAAGCTGGCGCAACAGGCCGGCGTCCAGGTGATCGGTGACATCGAGCTGTTCTGCCGCGAGCGCCGCAGCCGGGCGCCGCGCTCGCCGTTCGTCGCTATCACCGGCACCAACGGCAAGTCCACCACCACGGCGCTGATCGCTCACATCCTGCGCGCCGCCGGCAAGGATGTGCAAATGGGCGGAAACATCGGCACCGCGATTCTTTCGCTCGAGCCGCCGCAGACCGAGCGCTTTCACGTCATCGAATGCTCGTCCTATCAGATCGACCTGGCGCCTTCGATCGATCCGTCGGTCGGTATCCTGATCAACCTGTCGCCGGACCACATCGACCGCCACGGCACGATGGAGCATTACGCCGAGGTGAAGGAGCGCCTGGTTGCCGGGGCGGAGATTTCGCTGGTCGGAATCGACGACGAGTTTTCCGATGCGATCGGCCGCCGCTGGTCGGGGCGCGACAAGCCTTGCGTTATCCCGGTGTCCGCGGCGCGCGAACTGTCGTGGGGCTATTTCGTGCGTGGCGCGGAAGTGGTGTCGAAGGGCTACGGCAAGACGCCGGAACCGGCCGAGGTGCTCGGCAACCTCGCCGGGGTCGGATCGCTGCGGGGCCGCCACAACGCACAGAACGCGGCGTTTGCGTGCGGCGCGGCCTGGCATTGCGGTTTGTCGCCGGCGGAAATCGCGGCAGGACTGAGAACGTTCCCCGGCCTCGCCCACCGGATGGAGCAGGTCGGCCGCAAGGGCAGCGTGCTGTTCGTCAACGATTCCAAGGCGACCAACGCCGACTCGGCGGCGCAGGCGCTGGCTTGCTTCAACGACATCTTCTGGATCGCCGGCGGCCAGGCGAAAGCGGGCGGCATCACGCCGCTCGCGGGCTTCTTTCCGCGTATCCGCAAGGCCTATCTGGTCGGTGAGGCGGCCGCCGAGTTTGCAAGGACGCTCGACAGCAAGGTTTCCTACGAGATCGTCGGGACGCTCGACCGCGCGGTGGCGGCGTCCGCGCGCGACGCCGAGGCGGCGTCGCTCCAGGAGCCGGTGGTGCTGCTGTCGCCGGCCTGCGCGTCGTTCGACCAGTATCCCAATTTCGAGGTCCGCGGCGCGGCGTTTCGCGACCTGGTGCTGGCTTTGCCGGGATTGAAGCGCGTGTGACGCGCGACCCGGAACTGTTGGCACGCAGGCGGTGATTTCCTCTCCCCATTGGGGCGTTACACCCTTTAAATCCAGTCACCAATTACTGGTATTGATTAGGACCAATATTTGGCATGGATTAAATATTTGAAGAATTACCATTGTATATCTCACGAATAGGCATAGATTTTAAAAGTACCTCGAAAATAGTTTTTTAGATTTTACAAAAGGAAATACTTATGACCAACCAACAGCAGGGTTCCAATGAAGCCCCCAAGACCGTCGCGCCGAGCGAGACCAAGCCCGCCCCTCAGCAGAACCAGGGCGATGTCAAGCAGGACACCAGCAAGCCCGAGCAGCAGAAGTAATCTGCCGCTCTGGGAAGATGGGAGCCTGGCACTCGCCAGGCTCTTTATTTTTGAAGGGAACGACACATGGCACTCATTGAACGCATCAAGCCGTGGCTCGTGCCGCCGATCCTGGTGCCTGTTCTGTTGGGATTGCTGCTTGCGGCCATATCGGTGATCCGATGGTGAGCCTCATGAAATTCGGGCGGAAGCTGAAGCTTCCCTCGACCGTGCAGATCAAGCACCAGCTCTTGGTGAGATGGCTGGCGGATCAAACGGCGAAAGAGGCTGCCGAAGCCTCGGCTCTGGCCTCGGCCGCAGCGCCAGAGGCAGCGGACCCCACGATTAGGAAGAACGCATGACGCTGCTGATGATCGCCGCTGCATTCTCCGCGGCTCTCGCGCTGACATCGGTCATGGTCGCGCGCGCCGGAACGGGCGAGGCTCCGGTTCAAACCTGAAATCCGCCCGGTTGTCCGTCATGAAACCCGTCCTTCCTTACGTGCTCGATCACCTCGACTTTTCCGTCGTCGTGAAGAACCGCGCCAAGCCGCCGAAGCCGTGGCGGTGGGAGATCTACCGCGCCGGCCGGACCAGCCCGATCCAGCAATCGGCGGTCTGCTTCGAGTTCATGACCGAGGCGAGCCGCGCGGGAAAGACCGCGCTCAAGCTGCTGCTCAGCGAATACCATCATTGATGGCACAACAGGAGCGGCTCTGGTGAAACTGCAATTTCCAACCATTGGCGTGAAACTGGTTTCCGCCGCGACCGTATTGGGGCTTGCGAGCTTCGCCCCAGCGTTGGGGCAAGCCGCAAAGGAGGACTGTTTTCAGATCGTCAGCCCGATTCCCGGCAACGCTCAGACCAACTTCATAATGCTCAATAGATGCAGCGGCGCCAGCTGGATGCTTGTTCGAAGTCCCACAGAAGGCAAAACCAGTCCGCTCGATTTCACTTATCGGTGGATGCCACTCTCGGTCGGCCATCGCGAGCCTGAATTTACGCGCGCACCTCCGTAGCTACCTCACCGGGGTGCAGGATAAGGAACGAACTCAAACCGCTGTTGAGCGCACGACGTGAGCAGACCGCATATACCAGACGTACCTGACGCTCAGTCTTGAAGCCCTTGGGGTTTGTGCGATGAGATTCCTGCTCGTTGTTTTGCTTATCCCGCTCCTGCTCATTCCAATCGCTGCTGTTGGGCTTCATGTTGTGGCGTGCGATATGCGCCTGACTTCTGTCAAAGCAATGAGCGATCAACGAGCTAGTTCGGAACGACAACGGTGGTTCTACGGCTATTGCAAGTTTATGGCAGCGCCATCGGGCGACACGCAGTCGCGGTAAGGGCACCAAGCCGATGCATTTGGTCCGCCCTAGGCATCAACTCTAGCTTTGCGGAAGCGCACTATGAGGTGACCGAACCGCCAGCTCAAAGCGGCCGGGCCTTCAATCCAACTCGCCGACCGGAACCCAACCGGGTGTCCGTTGCCCTCGCTCCGAAACGTGTCGGGCGGAAGGAATCCCTATGCAGTTGCCTGCAATGCTACAAGGAGACTCGCTGACGCGCCTGCTGCAAGGCGCTGCGGCGGGCGCTATCGCAACCTTTGTGCTCGGTTTCCAGTGGGGCGGATGGACTCTTGGCGGCACCGCCGACAAGCGGGTCAAGGATGCCGAACAGGCGAGTGTCGTGCGCGTGCTGGCCCCCATCTGCGCTGACAAGTTCCAGCGGTCTGCCGATGTCGGTGTAAATTTGGATGCACTCAAGAAGGCGGACTATTGGAAACGGGACGAGCTTATGGAAAAGGCAGGCTGGACAACGTTTCCGGGGTCGGAGCCTGACCGCAAGGTGGCAGAGGCCTGCGTCACTCTTCTTAATCAGCCGAAGTAGGTCCTCAAGGTCGCACCTCGGCTAGGATGTCGGGGTGCGATTTTTGGATGCAGGCTGCGAATTTTTCCCTCACTGCATCCAGCCCGTGACTGGCGTGCCGAACGTCGGAGAAAGCGCGGTGCAGCCTATAGCCAGCGCAAGCCGAAGAGGATCAAGGGAATCGACACGGCCATAGCGCCAATAATCCAGAGGCTGGTCTTTGGCTGCGGTTGGTTCATCTTGCAGATATGAGCCGAAAAACTGTTCAATGCAAAATAAAACGTGGCTCTCTACTTGTTTATTATTTTCTGCCGCATAGATGTATTTGGCACGAAAACTTACTCATAAGCGATTTTTGGGAGGATTTACTATGACGAATATTCCTGTTTCCGCTTCCAGCAACGAGCAGAAGCCTGCCACTCCCGCGACCCCGCAACAGCAGACCCAGAGCAATCCCCCGAAGCCGGCCGACAAGCCGAGCGAGCAGCAGAAGTAAGTCCTTCACTATTGTCGCTCAGAAGGCCCGGCGTGTTGCCGGGCCTTCTTTAACGTTGGCCGTAGGGAGGAGTCGGTGAAGTTCCTCAACAGTTTGCCGCCCGGCAGTTTCACGCGGCTTCATGCCCATATTGTCGAGGAAGACGGCGCTTTTACCGTGCGCGTTCGGATGCTCAATCACTTGAATCCGAATCAGTCGTGCTGGGGTGAAGAGATTGCGGCGACGTTCGATGCAGCGAGTTTGATGATTGGCTCCCTCGCCAGCAACTTTTCCATTCCGCGGAACTGTATTTCCATAAAGATTGTGATGCTTCGTTTCAAAGACGGGACGATCCACTAACGGGCGGATGTGTCCCAATCCTCCACACTGTCAGGGATGGTGCACGGCCGCCGTTGCCAGCTCGCAGGACCGTTCGTTTCCCTTCGGAAAAGCAATATCGATCCGACCGTCACCCGACGCGCCGCATAGCGCGTCGAAGACGCGATCTGGTAGCGGGTCAATTTGACTTCCGCTAAAACCGACCCCACGACCGACCAAGGACGCAGGCTGCGGAACCTGATATCGTGCTCCGCTGCTACCTGACGGGAACGCAAAGCCGGGGCAACAATCGTGTGTGAGACGCTGAACGACGCCGTCAACGTACTTTGCAGCCTCGGGGTCGGGCGGCGTGTTCGACGATAGCCGTTCGTTCATCACGCGAGCTTTCCTGCGCTCGGAATTCGAACTCGATTATCGTGCCTACACGAACGAGCACGACGCAGAACTCCTGACGCGACTCCGCGATTGGCACGGACGTCTGCGGCTCAATGAGACGCAAGCGGAAGGAGCCTTCACGCGGAGAGGGCGCGGGTGGAGGTGCTGGCGAGGCCGACTTGACGCTCGGCTGGTTCCGCGGCCGTGTGGACGCCATTCCGCAAGTCCTGTGCGAGTTCAAGGACATCCGGTCCAAGCTCGACGCCAAGCAGAACCGGAAGGGCAATACGCGTAGTCCAGTCGAGCAGTGCCTCAATTATGTCCGCGGTGCGCGGCGCGGCTTGTTCGGCAACGAGCCAGTACAACCCTGGTGGGGACTTGTCACTGACATGAACGAGTTCCGCCTTTACTGGTGGGATCGAGCGCCGGCGGAATACATCCGGTTCTTCGTTCGGCGAGAGGAAGACCTGTTCGCTGGCGACTACGATCTCCTGAGCGAATCGGACGACGCGCGGTTTGACCGTTATCTTTTTGCCAAGCTTTTGTCCCGCGACATGCTGCTTTCGGAGGCAGGACGGCCGCTTCTTCTTCGTCTCGTCGAGCGGCAGTGGGTACGCGGCCGTAAGCTCGATGAAGAGTTCTACGACCGCTACAAGGAGGTGCGTGAGCGTCTTTACAATGTCCTCAGGCTGAACAATCCCACATTCCCAGGCAGGCCTGGCGAGCTGCTGCGACTGAGCCAGAAGCTGCTCGACCGCTTCATTTTCGCGTTCTTCTGCGAGGATATGGGCGAACGGCTGTTGTTTCCGCCCCAACTGATCCGAGAGTTTATGCGCAATCGCAGCACCGAGCCGTTCTACGACGAAAACGGTTTGGAGTTGTGGGGACAGTTCAAGCGGGTCTTCGAGAAGATGAACACTGGGGGTCCTCTTAATCGGGTGACCTTGCCGGAAATCAACGGTGGCCTGTTTGAGCCTGATCCTCTCATCGACGGCTTGAGCATTCCGAACCACGTTTTCGCCAAGGCCGGACAGGGGGCAAATGCCGCGTCGCTGGAGAGCGACACCACGACGCTCTTCTATCTCTGCGGCAGCTACAACTATGCCGGCCGCGGTGATGTGAAGGAAAGCCTAAGCCTTTACACGCTCGGTCACATCTTCGAGCAGTCCATCACCGAACTGGAATATCGGGAAGGGGAACTTGAAGGCCGCGAGTCCGTCGCAAAACTATCGAAGCGCAAGCGCGACGGCGTCTATTACACACCCGAAGCGGTGGTGAACTATCTCGTCGAGCAGACGCTCGGGCCGTGGTTCGCGGATGCGAAAATCGCTTGCGACTATCCCGGCCCGGAAGAAGGCGCGCCGACAGCCGCAGCGGCAGCGGCTTATATCGAGCGTCTCAAGCATCTCCGCATCGTCGATCCGGCCTGCGGCTCGGGCGCCTTTCTCATTTCGGCATTTCGGCGGCTGCTGGTGGAGCGGCTTGCGGCGGCGCGCGACATGCAGCGGGCGGGCGGCGGCCTTGCCCGCGCGATCGACGAGGCGCCAATCATCGCAGAGATTCTTCGCCACAACATCTACGGCCTCGATATCAATCCGGCGTCCGTCGAGATTGCAAAGCTCGCGCTGTGGCTGCATTCGGCGCGGGCGTCCGCGCCGCTTTCCTCGCTCCAACATACCATCCGGATCGGCAACAGCCTGGTCGGCGAGGATTTCTGGACCGGACGGCAGAGGACCGCCCAGGGCGAGGAGCGCGTGAGAGCCTTCGACTGGCGCACCGCATTTCCCGAAGTCTGGCCCGCGGGCCGGGACGGGGGTTTCGACATCGTGCTCGGCAACCCGCCTTACGTGAAGCTGCAGAACCTCATGAGGGTCGATCCGGATGTGGTGACCTATCTGACGGCGGAGCGCGGCGGCGACACCTACCAGAGCGCGCGGACCGGAAATTTCGATCTCTATCTGCCCTTCATCGAGAAGGGGCTGCGGCTGCTCGCGCCGAACGGGCGCATGGCCTACATCGCGCCAAGCCTCTGGACTGTGAATGAATACGGCGAAGGACTGCGCAGCCTCGTTCGCCGCGGTCGTCATCTCGACCGCTGGCTCGATTTCAAGTCGCACCAGATCTTCGAGGACGTCATCACCTACACGGCGCTGCAATTTTATACGCGCGAACCGCGCGAGGTTGTTCGGATCGCGGTGGGGCCGAACGGCGAAATGGCGGATATCGACTGGTCCGATGCCGAGCTTGCGGTTTCCTACGAAAGCATACCGGAAACAGACGAATGGCTGATGGCCACCGGCCGAGAGCGGGCATTGATCGAGCGACTTTCGCGCGATTGCCTGCGGCTCGACGACCCGTCGCTGACGACGGCAATCTTTCAGGGTCTGATCACAAGCGCCGACCACATCTATCACCTCGAACGGCTTGGGAACGGCCGCTACAAGTGCACTCCGAAAGGCCGAGGCGCACCCCCGCCCTACGAAGTTGAGATCGAAGACGCGATCATGAAGCCGCTCGTCTCCGGTCCGGAAGCAAAGCGCTACGAGGAGCCAGAGACGAACACGTATCTGCTGTTCCCCTACGAACGCGACGCCCGCGGCAGCATGCGCCTGATCCTAGCTGGCGACATTGAACGACGCTTCCCACGCGCATGGGCTCACCTTCGTCGATGGGAAAGGAAACTTCGCGAAAGAGAAACAAACTCATTCGATGACGAAACTTGGTATCGGTTCGGCAGAAATCAAAATCTCGATAAGCAGGATATTCCTAAGCTGATCGTGGCGCAGACGGTGCCTGAGATGCGAGTATGCGCCGACATCAACGGGAGCAAGTGCCTCAACAACGTGCGGGTCAATGGCATCTTGCCAACGAACTCGACAGATCAAATGTATTTGCTCAGCGTGTTGAACGGTCGTGTCGCGGACTTTGTTTTCCGACACGTTGGCAAGCCCAAGCAGGGTGGGTGGTACGAAGCTAACAGGCAATTCATCGCGCCCCTGCCCATTCCAAACGCGCGTGCGCAAGTGGACATCGATATCGCGGCCCGCGCACGGCGGCTCCAGGAACGCTGGACGCAGCGCCGCGATCTTCTCCGCGATGCCGCCGACCGGCTGTCCGTGCTGGCGCGGTCGCGCTATCCGGCGCGCTGGCTCTGGCCCGACCTGCCGACCTTGCCGGAGATGACCGACCAGGCTCCCCGAGGGCTGCGCCTCGCCACCGACCGCCGCAAGTGGGCAGAGGCGCAACTCGACGAAATGGAAGCGGCGCGCGTGGAGGCGTTGCAGGCCGCGCTCGACCGCGGCGGCCGCCGCGAAGTGCGCTTTCACGCGGGCGAACTCCGCCTCTACATGAGCGGTACCGTCGTGCTCGACAAAATCTATCTCGATGAGCCAGCCGGCCGCTTGGCCGAATCGTATTGGCGCTGGCTGCTGCTGAGCGGCCCGTCGCGGGAGGCAAAGCGATTCGCGGTGGACCTGCGGCTGCCGCCGGCACCGTCCGGCGCTCCGGCAGCGGGACAGTTCGTCGAGTGTGTGGCGGCCTTGGCCGAGGAGGTTGCGGCCATCGAGGCCGACGAGCGTGCGTTGAACGAAATTCTCTACGACCTTTACGCGCTGTCACCGGACGAGCGAAATCTTGTGGAGAACGAGCCGGGACGCCGCAACGCAGCGCTGGCGGGCGGGTGAATTCGGCGCGCGATCCGCATATGGTCGCGCGCATGAGTCAGCTCCCGCTCTTCCGCCACAATCGGGCCGAGGCTCCGCGGCGCGAGCCCGATTTGGCCTATATCCGCAAGAGCCTCACCCGCCTTCTGCGGCTTGCCCGGGAAGCTCAGATCATGCCGTGGAGCGACGCCGAGACCGAAAGCTGGGAAAAACTGTTCCCGGAACTCGCCGCCTCGCTTCCCCCCGAAGAGGCGGAAGCGTTGATGTCCGAGTTCAGAAGCGAACTGGCACGGCTTCGCTCGGCCGCCTGAAACAGCGTCGCACAAGTTCGACCCGCGCTGGCTCAATCGCATGTCCGCTGGCGAGACCGGGCTCGAGATCGCCGAGTTCCGAAAGAACGATCGCCAAGGTCCGCAGAAGCTGACCCACGACCCGAAATCTTAATCCCTTGGAAACCATAGCCGGGCCACACCAGGACGGGGCAATCCTTGCTTCGGGGAGCGCATGGCTTCGCGCACGCAACGTACGCCGTTCGGCGATTGGTGGTGGACGGTCGACCGGCTGATGTTGGGCGCGCTGGCGCTCCTCATGCTCGGCGGCATCGTGCTCTGCCTCGCCGCCAGTCCGCCAGTCGCGGCACGGCTCAACCTCGACGCATTTCACTTCGTCAACCGGCAGGTCATGTTCCTGGTCCCGGCGGCCATTGTCCTGCTGGCGACTTCTATGCTTTCGCCACGCTCGGTCCGGCGCGTCGCGCTTGCGGTTTTTCTGGTCAGCGTGGTTCTGGTCGCCGCGACGCCGTTTTTCGGCGCCGAAATCAAGGGCGCGCGCCGCTGGCTGGTGCTGTTCGGCGTCAACATTCAGCCGTCTGAATTTCTGAAGCCCGCGTTCGTCATTTTGATCGCGTGGCTGTTCGGGGAATCCGCCCGCCGTCCCGAGATGCCGGCCAACACCGTGGCGCTGGGCCTGCTGGCGCTGGTGGTGGCGCTCCTTGTGATGCAGCCCGACTTCGGCCAGACCATGCTGATCGTGCTGGTCTGGGGTGCGCTGTTCTTCATGGCGGGGATGCGTCTCGTCTGGGTCGCGGGTTTGGGCGGCATCGCTGCCGCCGGTCTGGCTGGCGCATACTTCACCGTTCCCCACGTGACACGGCGCATCCAGCGCTTTCTCGATCCATCGTCCGGCGACACGTTCAACATCGACTACGCCCTGGAATCCTTCGTGCGCGGCGGCTGGCTTGGCCGTGGGCCTGGCGAGGGCACGCTCAAGCGCATCCTGCCCGAGGGCCACACCGATTTCGTGTTCGCGGTGGCGGCCGAAGAGTTCGGCATCGTGCTGTGTCTCGCGCTGCTCGCGATGTTCGCCTTCATCGTGATCCGCGCGCTGCGCCACTCGCTGGGCAACGAGGACCCGTTCAGCCGTTTCGCGATCGCGGGCCTTGCGATCCTGTTCGGGTTGCAGTCGGCCATCAACATGGCGGTGAACCTGCACCTGATGCCGGCCAAGGGCATGACGCTGCCGTTCATCTCCTACGGCGGCTCGTCGATGATCTCGCTCGCCTATGGCATGGGTATGCTGCTGGCGCTGACACGCGAGCGGCCCCGCGCCGAGATGCTGGCGAGCCGGGACGCCTATCTGGGCCGTGCCCTGGCCTGACCTTTTCGCGATCTCATTCTATAAGTGAGGCGTCCGGACAAGGCCGGGTGGGGGCAATGATGAGTCCAGCGGTTCCAGCCAATAGCGTCACCCGCGTGCTCGTCGCTGCCGGCGGCACCGGCGGCCACCTGTTTCCCGCCGAGGCGCTGGCCGCGGTGCTCAACAGCCGCGGCGTCACTGTCGAACTTGCGACCGATCACCGGGCGGAGAAATACAGCGGCGCGTTTCCGGCGGTGCATGTCGTCCCGAGCGCGACGATCCGCGGCCGCGATCCAATTTCGCTGGCGAAGACCGCGACGGTCCTCGGTTATGGCGTCGTCAATGCCTGGGCGAAGCTGCCTTCGATCAAGCCGGCCATCGTGATCGGTTTCGGCGGCTATCCGAGCATTCCGGCGGTGATCGCGGCTTCGCTGCGCGGCATTCCGACCCTGATCCACGAACAGAACGCAGTGATGGGCCGCGCCAACCGGTTCCTCGCCGGCCGCGTCAGCGCCATCGCCACCGGATTCGCCGGCGTGTTCGACGAGGATCCGGCACTTTCCGCCAAAGCGACTTACACCGGCAATCCGGTGCGGCCGATGGTGATCCTGGCGGCGACGCGGCCCTATTCGCCGCCCGATGCTAACGGCCCGCTGCATCTCCTCGTGTTCGGCGGCAGCCAGGGCGCGCGCGTGATGTCGGACATCGTGCCGGCGGCGATCGGCCGGCTCGACGAGGGACTGCGCACGCGGCTCCATGTCGTGCAGCAGGCGCGCCAGGAGGATTTGGCGAGCGTGCGCGAGACCTACGCCAAGCTGAAGGTGACCGCTGAAGTCGAGCCATTCTTCTCGGATCTGCCGGCGCGCATGGCCGCGAGCCAGTTGGTGATCTCGCGATCCGGCGCCTCGACCGTGGCCGAGCTTGGCGCGATCGGGCGGCCGGGCATTCTGGTGCCGCTGCCGCATGCGCTCGATCAGGATCAGAAGGCCAATGCAGGCTTCCTGGAGCGGGCCGGCGGCGCGATCCGGCTCGACCAGACCATCTTCACGCCCGAGCGGGTCGCGGCGGAACTTGCCACGCTCGCCGGCGAGCCCGCGCGTCTCGTTGCGATGGCGAAGGCAGCGCAGTCGGCCGGCGCGGTCGATGCCGCCGAGCGGCTCGCCGATCTGGTGCTGCGGGTGGCTGGTGTGATACCGCAAGCCCGCTAGCGCATGATCCCGAAAAGTGGAAAGCGGTTTTCGGAAAAGATCATGCGCAAAAGCAAAAGTTCACCTCACGGGGACGTCGCCGAATGAGATTGCCGCGCGAAATCGGTCCGATCCATTTCATCGGCATCGGCGGCATCGGCATGAGCGGCATCGCCGAGGTGCTGATCAATCTCGGCTACACGGTGCAGGGCTCCGACGCATCCGACAACGCCAACGTCAAGCGGCTGCGCGACAAGGGCGCCAAGATCGCGATCGGCCATGCGGCGGACAACGTCGAGGGCGCCGAAGTGCTAGTGGTGTCGACTGCGATCAAGCGCGACAACCCGGAACTGGTCGCAGCCCGCGAAAAAAGGCTGCCGGTGGTGCGTCGTGCCGAGATGCTCGCCGAGCTGATGCGGCTGAAAAGCTGCGTCGCCATCGCCGGCACGCATGGCAAGACCACGACGACGACGCTGGTGGCGGCGCTGCTCGATGCCGGCAACCTCGACCCGACCGTCATCAACGGCGGCATCATCAACGCCTACGGCAGCAATGCGCGGCTCGGCGCCGGCGACTGGATGGTGGTCGAGGCGGACGAGTCCGACGGCACGTTCCTGAAGCTGCCGGCCGATGTCGCCATCGTCACCAACGTGGATGCCGAGCATCTCGATCATTTCAAGACATTCGGCGCGGTGCAGGACGCGTTCCTGGCGTTCGTCGACAACGTGCCGTTCTACGGCTTCGCGGTGATGTGCACCGACCATCCGATCGTGCAGCGCCTGGTCGGCCGCATCGAGGACCGCCGCATCATCACCTACGGCGAGAATCCGCAAGCCGACGTGCGGCTGGTCGATCTCGATCACGTCGACGGCCGCTCCAAGTTCACCGTCCAGTTCCGCGACCGCGACGGCAACACCGTCCACACCGTCAAGGACCTGATGCTGCCGATGCCCGGCCGCCACAATGCGCTCAACGCTACTTCGGCGGTCGCCGTGGCGCGCGAGCTCGGCATCGGCGACGACGCGATTCGCAAGGCGCTGGCCGGCTTCGGCGGCGTGAAGCGGCGCTTCACCCGCGCCGGCGAGTGGAACGGCGCGCTGATCATCGACGACTACGGTCACCATCCGGTTGAGATCGCGGCGGTGCTGCGCGCCGCGCGCGAATCCACCAAGGGGCAGGTCATCGCGGTGGTGCAGCCGCACCGCTATACCCGGCTGCAATCCCTGTTCGAGCCGTTCTCGACTTGCTTCAACGACGCGGACGCGGTGGTCGTCGCCGACGTTTATCCCGCGGGCGAGGCGCCGATCGACGGCATCGACCGCGATCACTTGGTTACCGCGCTGCGTGCGCGCGGTCACCGCCAGGTAATCCCGCTGCCGGACCAGAAGGCGCTCGCCGGCATCGTCAAGGATCTGGCGCGCAAGGGTGACTATGTGATCTGCCTCGGCGCCGGCAACATCACGCAGTGGGCCTATGCGCTCGAAGGCGAGCTGAAGGCGCTAGGGTGATTTTGCGATCGTTGCGGTGGGTTGGCATTGCTACTATCTTTGGGCGAGCTTGAAGGTGAGTCTATGAACAAGGCCATCTTACTGGACGAACTGATGCAGCTCAGTCCTCTTGAGCGGCTCGATATCGCGGACAAACTGTGGGACAGCGTGCACCCTCCCGGTTCGGCGCGCCCCGGCGATATCGTCGTGCTCACGGACGAGCAGATGGCGGAACTTGATCGCAGGCTCGAGGCGCACAAGCGACATCCCGAACGAGCTCAGCCATGGGATGTGGTGCGTGCGCGCCTTTGGGCGCGTTTCGATAAATGAATCGAACGCTTGTCGTCGGGCCCCGAAGCCGAGGCCGAAATCGACCAAGCAGCGGAATGGTACTATCAACACAACCAGGTGGCAGCGGCCGGCTTTCGCATCGCAGTGGACAGGGCGCTCGACTTTATTGGCGAGCGTCCTGAGCAATACCAGATCGTTTATCACCAAACGCGCAGAGTGATGGTGGATGGATATCCATACGCCTTATTTTACACCGTCACCGAGACACAGGTGATCGTGGTGTCGTGTTTTCACACGGCGCGGGATCCGAATGCCTGGCGATGACATTTCCCGACATCGTCCCTGATCTGAAATCTCGCATGCCGGAGTTGCGTGGCCGCCTGCTCGCCAACCAATCGCTCGCCGAAAGCGCGTGGTTTCGCGTCGGCGGACCGGCGCAAGCGCTGTTCATGCCGGACGATGACGGCGACCTCGCGTATTTCATGAAAGCCCTGCCGGCTGAAGTCCCCGTCATGGTGCTCGGCGCCGCCTCCAATGTCATCATCCGCGACGGCGGCATTCCGGGCGTGGTGGTGCGGCTCGGCAACCGCTTCAGCGAAATCGTCATCGAGCCCGGCAGCCGCGTCCGCGCTGGCACCGGCGTGCTCGATGTGCGCGTCGCACGCGCCGCCCGCGACGCCGGTATCGCCGGACTGGAATTCTACAGCGGGATTCCCGGCGGAATCGGCGGCGCGTTGCGCATGAACGCTGGCGCCTATGGCGGCGAGACCAAGGACGTGCTGGTCGAAGCGCGCGGCGTCGACCGGGCCGGCAACATCCGCACCTTCGGCAATGCCGACATGGGTTATACCTACCGCCACTCCACCGCGCCGGAGGACGTGATCTTCACCCAGGCGTTGTTCCAAGGCCGTGCCGGCGATCCCACCGCTATCACCGCGGCGATGAACGACATCGCGGAGAAGCGCAAAGCCAGCCAGCCGCCGAACAAGACCTGTGGCTCCACCTTCAAGAACCCGCCCGGCAAGAAAGCCTGGCAGTTGATCGACGCCGCCGGCTGCCGCGGCCTCACCGTCGGCGCCGCGCAGGTGTCGGAGCTGCACTGCAATTTTCTGATCAATCTGGGCGATGCGACCGCCGCCGATATCGAAACCCTCGGTGAGACAGTGCGCCAGCGCGTGCTGGAGACGTCCGGCGTCACATTGGAATGGGAGATCAAGCGGATCGGAGTCGCCGCAGGCTCCGTCACCTCCCCCTGAAAGGGGGAGGTGGACCGAGTTCGCGGCACCGCTTAGCTTGACTGCTGATTCGCGGAGGCCCTGTTGGCGGGCAAGTACGAACCTATTCTTGTCGTCGGCGGCGGGCTGGGAGGGGCGGCGGCTGCGCTTGCGCTCGGCCGCAACGGCCACGCTGTGCGCGTGCTCGAGCAGGCGCAGGAATTCGGCGTCATCGGCTACGGCATCCAGCTCGGCCCCAACGTCTTCCCGATGTTCGACCGGCTCGGCGTCACCGACGCGGTGCTGGCGCAGGCGATCCGCCCCAAGGCAGTGCTGATGGTCAACTCGGTCGATGGCAGCGCGATCGTGCGCATCCCGACCGGCGAGAGCTTTCAGCGCCGGTTCAAGCGGCCTTATGTTGTCGTCCATCGCGTCGACCTGCACGGCGTGCTGCTCGATGCCTGCCGGGCGCTGCCGAACGTCGAATTGGTGGCTGGCTGCAACGTCACGTCGTTCGAGGAGCACGGCGATCGCGTGTGGCTGCGCACCGAAGACAATCAGACGATCGAAGGCGCGGCGCTGATCGGCGCCGACGGGCTGCGCTCGACCGTCCGCCAGCAGATGCTCGACGAGGGCGAGCCGCGCGCCATCGGCTACGTCGCGCATCGCATCGTGGTGCCGATGGCGGAAGTCACGTTCGACGTCGATCGTGACGATGTGGTGCTGTGGTCCGGCCACGGCTTCCACATCGTGCACTACCCGCTTCGCAACGGCACGCTGTTCAATATCGTTACGGTGTTCAAGACTTCGGACGACGCGCCGCCGAGCGACACCGCGAGCCCGCATCCTGACCTCAATCGCGTCTATCGCGACTCCCACCCGACCATGAAGGCGCTGTGGTCGATGATGGACCTGTCGCGCCGCGGCTGGGTCAGCTCGGACCGCGATCCGATCCGGCATTGGAGCAAGGGCCGCGCCACGCTGCTCGGCGACGCCGCGCACCCGACCCTGCAGACGCTGGCGCAGGGCGCCTGTATGGCGATCGAGGACGCGGTCTGCCTCGCTGAAACGATTGGCCAGAGCCATGGCGACTTCGCGGGTGCGTTCCGCGACTACGAGCGGGCGCGGTATCTGCGCACCGCGCGGGTGCAATTCGAGTCCCGTTATCACTGGGACAATTTCTATCACGTCGGCGGCCTCGAGCGCGAAGTCGCCCGTGCCGTCTGGTCCGGCCGCGGCGAGGACGAGATGTTCGATTGCCTGGCCTGGCTCTACGACGGCTTCGACCTGCCCGAGCGGAGGGCGGCATGAGCAGGCACGTCGCCGTTCTGATGGGAGGCTGGTCGGCGGAGCGCGAGGTTTCGCTGCGATCCGGCAAGGCCTGCGCCGACGCGCTGGAGCGTCAAGGATTCCGCGTTTCGCGGATCGACGTCGGCCGCGACATTGCGACCGTGCTGCAGACGGTCAAGCCGGATGCCGTCTTCAACGTGCTGCACGGCACGCCCGGCGAAGACGGCACGTTGCAAGGCATCCTGGAGATTCAGGGCATCCCGTACACCCATTCCGGCGTGCTGTCGTCGGCGCTGGCGATGCAGAAGGACGTCGCCAAGCTGGTGATGGCGGCTGCCGGCGTTCCGGTGCCGGAGGGCAAGGTGGTTGACGCCGCCGAGGCGGCCAAGGCGCACGCGATGCCGCGGCCCTATGTCATCAAGCCGGTGGCGGAAGGCTCCAGCGTCGGCGTGTTCATCGTCACCGAGCAGCATGCCCACCCGCCGCAGGAGCTGACCCGGCCGGACTGGGCCTACCCGCGGGTCCTGGTCGAGCGCTACATCCCCGGCAAGGAACTCACCTGCGCCGTAATGGGCGAGCGCGCCCTCGACGTCATCGAAATCATCGCCACCACGCGGTTCTACGACTACGAGGCGAAGTACGCGCCCGGGGGGTCAAGGCACGTCCTGCCGGCGCAGCTCTCGCCGTCGGTCTACCAGGAAGTCCGCAGGCTGGCGCTCGAAGCACATCGGGCGCTCGGCTGCCGCGGCGTGAGCCGCGCTGATTTCCGCTACGACGACCGGTGCGGGGGGACCGAGGGGCTGGTCTGTCTCGAAGTCAACACGCAACCCGGCATGACCGAGACTTCGCTGGTCCCTGAGCTCGCGGTTCACGCGGGCATGACATTCGATGAGCTGGTGCGATGGATGCTCGACGACGCATCGCTGAACCGGTGATCGCGCTGTCATTCCGGGGCGCGCCGTAAGCGCGAACCCGGAATCCATACTCCGCAGCAGTGGTTATGGATTCCGGGTTCGCTTGCTTCGCAAGCGCCCCGGAATGACCGCTCCCTACAACGCCCTGATCCGCGGCCCCTGCGACGGCCGGCCCGTCAGCTCGGTCACCGCCCAGACCAGCGCGTCGAGACGGTCCGGCGAACGGCCGCCGGAGAGGCCGTCGAGGCCGAAGTCGCACATCTGGTCCTCCAGCTCGGCCAGAGGCCGGCCGACGTGCTTGACGCGGCCTTGGGCGTAAAGCGCCGCGACCGGCTCGGCGCGCAGAAACTTGCCGCGCGTCGCATGCACGGTCTTGAGCGGCACCGCCGGATCGATCTGCCGCAGCACCGCGCGAACCATGTCGCCGCCCTGGTTGACCTCGGCGACCAGCGTGTCGGCTTCGAGCTTTCGGTAGAGCCAGATCGCGCGGGCCGCCCACCGCTCCGGCGCGGTCCCGGCCACGGTCGCGTCCTCCAGCACATGGACGATGCCATCCTCGCTGATGCCCGCGGCGACGATGCCGCAGGCGTCCGACCCTGGCCTTGACGATGCCGGCGGGTCGATCCCGACCGCGATGCGGATGAGCGGCGGCGCTGCCGCCACGCGGGCATGCTCGATCGTCCCTCGCGACCACAGCGCGTCCGGCCGGTCCTCGATGATCTCGCCGTCGATCTCCTGGCGGCCCAGCCGCGTGCCCGCGTAACGGGCCAGGATTTCGTCGAGGAACGCAGGCGACAGGAACGCCGCGTTGGCCTGCGTCGGTGCGCGCGTCACGGCGGTGCGCGGGTCGGCGAGCAGCCGCTTGATCAGCGGAATCGGCCGCGGCGTGGTGGTGATGAGCTGGCGCGGCCTGCTGCCGAGGCGCAGGCCGAACTGCAGCATGTCGAACGCCGCCTCCGCATGGCGCCATTTGGCGAGTTCGTCGCACCACGCGGCATCGAACTGCGGGCCGCGCAGCGATTCCGGATCCTCGGCCGAGAACGCCTGCGCCACCGCGCCGTTCGGCCATTCGAGGCGCCGGCGCGACGCGATCCACGTCGGTCGCTCGGCGCGCGGAGAAACCCTCAGGATTCCGGAGACGCCTTCGATCATCACCTCGCGGGCATCGTGCTCGCTCTCGCCGACCAGTGCGATATGGCGGTGGCGGCGCTCCGCATAGGGCGCCGTGCCGTTCGCTGCGGCGCGCACCCACTCGGCGCCGAGCCGTGTCTTGCCGGCGCCGCGCCCGCCCAGCACCAGCCAGGTGGTCCATGGGGAGCCATTGTTGGCGGCTTGCGGCGGCTCCTGGTGCACATGCGCCAGCGCCGCGAAGTCACGGCTCGCCCGCAGCATCTCCGCCAGCGGCGCCTGCTTCGCCAGCGCGTCCACCAGTCCGGCTGTCGACAAACGCGTGTATGCGCCGCGCAAACTCGCGACGGAATTCATCGATGTCTCGGGGCATGTCGTCATCGGCAAGTCCGTTGTCGGGGAGAAGACCGCTGCGCAGGCGGGAGAGCGCATGCAGGGTCTGCGTCAATGTCGCCAGCGTGCGTGCGCAGCGCTCCGCGTCGGCTCCCGGGCGCGGCAGCGAGCCCAGGCTTTTGCGCGCGGCTTCCTCGGCCTCAAGCTCGCGCTCGACCAGCCGCTCGATGCGCGCGATTGGATCGCCTCTCTCCCGTTCGTCCCCGCGAAAGCGGGGACCCAGAGCCGCAATTGAGGACGGTGCATTTGGCTCTGGATTCCCGCTTACGCGGGAATGAGCGGAGGTCGGAGCAGGCGTCGAACGGTTCAACCTGAGTTCATCCCGCTCGACCAACATCCTCGTCGCCTCCCGCAACGCCTGCACCGCCGGCAGCAGGTCGCGGACGTGCTCGCTGCGCCGCCCCCATCCCTCGCGGTCGCGCATCCGGTTGACGGTGCGCTCGCTGACGCCGTGCTCGGTCGCGATCCGGGCGAGGCTTTTGCCGGTGTATTCGTAGTCGTGCCGCATCGCGGCAATGAATTCGGGCGAATAGCGCGCCATGCCGTTGCTCATATCGATTGTGATGGAAAGCGCTCGGCGGGGGCTCGAAGGCCGCGCACGAAGGGCGAGCGTACCGGAAGGATAGGAGACCAGCGTCACGCTGTCAAGGAATTAATTCTTAGACCTGCGTAGGGTGAGCAAAGGCGCGACTTGTCCGCCGAAGCGCGTAGCGCGAAGGCGGAAGCGCCGTGCCCACGCGCACGCCGTTCGCAAGAAGATGTGGGCTTCGCTCAGCCCACCCTGCAAGCTGATCCCAATTTGGGACCAGAGGCGCTTGGTCCCAAGCTGGGACTGTGCTATACGTTCGGCATGCGCGTCATCGCGCTCAGCACGCTGAAGGCGTTTCTGGAAGCGAACCCTGGCTATGCCGATGCACGAGAGCCGGTGATGGCTTGGTATCGGCAAGCGCGCGCAGCGGATTGGGCGACACCTGCCGATGTCAAGCGAGAGATCGGCACGGCCAGCATCCTGAGGGACGGGCGGGTCGTATTCAACATTGCAGGCAACAAGTATCGCGTTGTGGTGTGGATCAACTATCCCTATCGCGTCATCTACATCCGTTTCATCGGGACTCACCGCCAATACGACAACGTCGATGCGCAGATGATCTGACGACGAAGGAGCAACACGCCATGGACATTGCACCGCTCAGGACCAAGCGCGACCATCGCCGCGCGCTGAAGGAGATCGAAACCCTCATGGGTGCGAAACGGAACACGCCGGCCGGTGACCGGCTCGATGTGCTGGTCACGCTCGTCGAGGCTTTTGAAGCCAGGCATTATCCGATGGATCTTCCCGATCCGGTTGAGGCGATCAAATATCACATGGAGCAGAAGGGCCTCGAGCCACGCGACCTCGCGCGCTACATCGGCAGCCGCAATCGCGTCTATGAAGTGCTCAATCGCAAGCGCCCGTTGACGCTCCGCATGGTGTGGCGGCTGCACAAAGGGCTCGGAATTCCGGCCGAGTCGCTGATCAAGGTGGCGGAGGAGAGGGCGGCCTGACCAGCCTCCGGCGCCCCGCCACGCCCTACGAGACTTGACCGTTCGTATCCGATAAGATACAAAGCAGGCCATGCCCGAAATCCGCCAGACCGCAGTCTTCGCGCGCTGGTTGGGAAGCCTGCGGGATGGCCGGGCGCGAACACGCATCCAGGCGCGCATCGATCGCTTGGAGATAGGCAATCCCGGCGACGTGCGGCCGGTCGGCGGGGGCGTATCGGAGCTGCGGATCGACTACGGCCCCGGCTATCGCGTGTATTTTGTCGGGCGCGGCGAAGCGCTCGTCATTCTGCTTGCCGGAGGAGACAAGCGCACGCAGGACAAAGACATTGCCAGGGCAGTCGAGCTGGCGCGCGAGGTCTAGCGATGTCTTCCGAACGGGACATGCGCAAACGAATAAGGAGAAAAAGCATGAGCAAGACGAGGCGCAAAGCCAAAGCAAAGATCAAGACCACACGATGGGATTCGGCCGCGTATCTCAAGACCGATGCGGACATCGCCAACTACTTGCAGGCGGTGTTCGAAGATGGCGACCCGGCGCTGATCAACCATGCGTTCGGCGTGGTGGCCCGCGCCAAGGGCATGACGCAGATCGCAAAAGCGGCCGGACTGGGTCGCGAGAGCCTCTACAAGGCGCTGTCGCCGCAAGGAAATCCGGAATTCGCAACCGTGCTGAAGCTGATGCGCGCGCTCGGCCTCAAGCTCAAGGTGGCGGCATAGCCGCCACAGCACCCGGTGGGGCGCCTGATGCGGCGCGCCGACGCGCATGCTCACAGGTCGAAGAAGCGCTCTTTCAATTGAAGGCACGCACCATCAAGGCCGGGAAACAACGATCCTGCGGTGATGCCCATGCGTGCAAGGTCCTGCATGACCACGCGCCTCTCACTTGCGGGTATGTCAACCGCTTGTAGGCACGAAACTTGGTTCGCGGCTTCGATAAATGCGATGTGACGTTCAATGTCGTCAACGTTTGTGACCATTGAGATCGATTGCTGCGGAAGGACCCGAGGATTGTCAGTTGCGAGTGGCTCGAGCATCGAGACGTGCAGGTACCCTGGCATGAGGACGGACGCCCTATTACCCGGAATGGCATTCCATGTTCGCGCGTCGAAGATCAGGACCCTAACCTTCCGATCGGGGTCCAGCTTGTCGCGACGCAGGTCCCTGAACGCAAAGTACGCCCCGACGAACGGGGATTGTGTCCAGTCGAGCAGCGGTGTCGGATACCCGTGATGCTGCGCAAGGTTCAGGAACGATGCATAGTCGTTCGAATGTGCGAGATCAAACCGATGCGACGTTAGACCGCTCAAATGACGATGGAGCGCAGGCACGTCCTGTATTCCGAACGTATCGAGCGATGTACGACCTGTGCGATGAAACGACGTACGGAGCCGCCACGTGCTGTCCTCGTGCCCTCGAAACGCGTATCGGTAGGGTTCAAAGGTTTGAACGAATGCTTTGAAGTCGCTCCACGACTGAACGTTCGGAAGCGGCTTCAATTCTGTGATCGTGTGAGCCTTGCTTTTGAAAAGTTTGCCCTCGCCGTTGGTGCCGATGTCGGTCTTCCACGTGATTAGAATCTCGTTGTCACTGATAACCCATTCGGTTTCGGCTTGGGTCGGCGCCTGCACATTCGGGTACAGCTTTGCAATCTGATCAGGCAGCACGGCGTTGCCGGTCCCGTTCTGGATCGGAACGAGGGCGGCCGAGATGTTGATGCGGTCCTGACCCTTCGGCAGTTTGAAAGACGCTGCCGTTCTTGGAAGGCCCGGGTTCTTGTCGTAGGCGAAGACCAACGCCTGATAGTGCGTGCCGAGATCGTCGACATCCGCGACAGCCCAACCTTCGTTGGTCCCCGAATACGGTCCCATCCATTGCCCGTTCATCGTGCTCTCCTGGCATCGGCAAGTACGACTGACCGGCGACATCACCAAGTCAACGCAAGCCCGGAATTCGTTTGGGGGAAATCGGGGAAGAGCGTTCTGAGACCGATCTTATCCCCCGCGAATCGTCCCATTGTCATTTACAGACGAATCAGAACAAATGTAGAACACTTCTCCAGAACCGATTGCAGTGACCAATGCAAAATACATCCCATGCCGTGATGGCGCAGAGAGCCGAGCTAAAGACCAGCCTCGACGACTTTCCGACGCCGCCTTGGGCAACCCGTGCGCTTGTCGAGCACGCCATTAGCTCCAAGGACGCCCTTGGCTCGATGACCTGCTTAGAACCGGCGTGCGGGCGGGGGCACATGGCTGTGGCGCTCGCTCCCTACTTTCGGGAAGTCGTCGCGACGGACGTGTTTGACTATGACTTTGGGCGTATTGCCGATTTCTTCAAAACTAAACACGCGCCTCAGTCGTTCGATTGGGTCATAACCAACCCGCCGTTCAAGCTAGGAGAGGAATTTATCAGTCGGTCTATGGAGATTGCACGGCGCGGGGTGGCGATGCTGACCCGGACGGTCTTTATTGAAAGCGTCGGACGGCACGAGCGACTGTTCAAAGTTAACCCGCCCTCCCGGTTTGCGCAGTTCACCGAACGTGTCCCGATGGTCAAAGGGCGCGTTGACAAGAAGGCATCAACCGCAACAGGCTACGCTTGGCTGGTGTGGGAAAAGGATCGTCTCGGGGGATCAGAGCTATTTTGGATACCGGCCTGCCGGAAGGCGCTTGAACGTCCTGACGACTATCAGCAAGCGCCCGCGCGGATGACCCTTTCTAAACCCCCTGTAAAGATTATTCCGATACGGAAGCCGGTTGAGGCTGATCTGTTTTCGAGGGGGATGGATGGGGGCGGTTCTCGATCTTCTGAAGCCTGAGATCGAGAAAACCATCACGGGGCTTGATTCAAAGCGCTTTGATCCGGACCCCATTGCAGGCCAGCATTTCGGAAAAATCACCAGTGTTATGTCCTCCGCTTACAAGCGGCATGGATTTATTCTGGAACGCGCAATTTTAGAAGCGCTGAAGCTCTGCCCCCATTTCGAAGTTTGGGACGATCCGATTTTTCAGGTGCCATCGGCGGTAGATCACATCGTTGCCGGTTCGATTGGTGAACCGACGAATTTGATCGGTACCGATTATCCGTATTCAAACGGGCAGCGGACGTTGCAAGTCGACGTGATGGTGTTTGACAAAAACAAGGGCACGCTAGGTGCGTATGAAATCAAGCGCGGCTCCGGTCTTCATGATTTTGGAAAGCGCCGCTCAATGATGCGAGACACGCTTGGCGTTCAGGTGCTGTTAAAATCATACGGCAAGCAACGCGGTCATGAAACCACCAGTGCGTTCAGCCATATCATTTTCTATTACGGCAAGTGTTCGATTCCCAAACCGTTCAGCGTCACGGGAGCCGAACTAGATCAGCATTTCGGATTTCCGATTTATGAGGCCGTGGAAGAAGTGAACAAGTATTATCAAGGCCGATTATTTTCGATCTTGTCCGGGGCGAAGTAAGGCGTGGAAACGTTTGCGGTCCGACTTGAGGGCAACACGTTCGTTCCGGAAGGGCTGCCGGACGCGAAGTTCTATGTTGCCCTAGACGATTTCCTTTCGAAGCAAATAGCCCATTACGCGTTGCATAAGCACGATCTTGATTTCGTCCTGAATTGTCTCGATGAAATTAACAAAACCGATGTCGATGTAGTTCGTCGTGCGCTTTGGCAAATGGCGGTTATTCGATTGATTAAGTGTTTTGATTCTGGGACTGCACGCATCGGCTTGGATAGAGACGTAATCTATAAAGCTGCTGTCGCGAAAGAGAACTTTTCTTACTTCAACACCTTAAGAAACAAGACCGTGGTTCACGATGAAAATGCCTACACGCAATGTGTTCCCTGCGCGGCGCTAAACGACGGCACCAAGCCTTATAAGGTTGAAAAAATTTTGGCTCTGGCGGTCGAGAAGGAAACATTTGACCAAGCCAACTATGAGAAGTTTCGTTCGCTGGCGACCGAGGCCAGCACGTGGGTGACAAGAAAATTCAACGAACTGTGCGACAAAGTAACCGCCGATTTAGAAAGGCAACCGCATGAGGCTCTGGCGGCTCGCAAGTTCGCTACATTCACCATCCCAACTGTTGAGCAAGTCGGCCAGCGTCGAAAATATCCCTAATTGCGAAGGTTGTCAGTCCGTGCCGCTCGCGGATAATCGCGCTGCCGTAGGCCGATCGTGTGGTCGAGCGGTGTCAGCATTCCCTTCATGGGCGGCAAAAAGATAAAGGGACCCTCTCGTCGTGCTGTTCAGGCGACTGCCGGCTAGGCGGCGATGGCCGCTTCCAGGGACTCCGCAAGCGTCTCGCGCAGCGACCGCTCGACGACCGTCGCCATCTCGCGCCGCAGGCCGAACTTGTCCCACCGGGCATAGATCGCCGTGACGCCCTTCCGCGTGTGCGCCAGCAGCGCCCCGATCTGCTCAAGCGAATAGCCTTCCTTGTCGAGAATCGTTGCCGCAGTGCGCCGCAGGTCGTGCGGCGTCCAACCCATCCTACGAACTACTCCTTCCCAAGCAACGCCTCGACCTCCCGTCGCAGGATCGGCAGCTTCGTTTCGACCATATCCCAGACGAGTTGGTCGTCCACATCGGCATAGCGGTGGATCAAAATATTGCGGAAGGCGATGATGCGGCGGGATTCACTGATACGAGCGACGATCGCTGGATCGTGCCTCGCGAGTTGCGACAGTGCTTCGCCGATGATCTCGAATTCCCGCTCCACGGCCGCGCGCAGCATCGGCTCTTTCCGATACCGCGCAAAGCTCTTGCGCGCAGTGAACTGAGCAATCAGGGCCGCTGCCTGATCGATGTCGTAGAGGTATTTCCTCGCATCACGCGGCATAGAGCAGTGTCTTGGTGCGCTCGACGCTCGCACGAAAAAAGGGGTTTCGAACCGCCGAGGCGACGACCAGATCGACGGGCCGGCCGAACAGCTCTTCCAGCGCTTCCTTGAGGCCGAAATAGGTGTCGGCGTAGGAGGCCGGCGGTGGCACCTCGAACTCGACCAGAAAATCGAGATCGCTTTCGCCCGGCTTGTCCGTGCCAGCCGCCGCCGAACCAAAGAGTTCGAGCCGGTGCACGCGGTATCGGCGACAAAGCACGGCAAGCTCGGCCCGGTGCGGCCCCACAACTCGTTCGGCGGAACCAGGCCGGCGCGGGCCAGGCTCGTCGAGAGCGGCGTCTTTGTCCTCGGTTTCGGTGTATCGGTCACGGTCTTCGCGGATCAGCCGCGCCGCTTCGTCCCGGCGCGTCAGACCGAGCGTGCCGGCCTTGGCAGCAATCTCTTCGACGGAGAGCCGGCGCGGCGTAGCCCGGGTCGCCTCCTCGATCAGCACGCGCAACTCGCCCTGCAGCGAACGATGATTGGCCTTGGCGCGCTCGCGCAGCCTTGCCACCTGCTCTTCCGGCACGCCCTTGATCGAAAGATCCATGGGGATTTACTCCATTTATGCTCCATAATGGAGCAGAAATGGAGCTTGCTGGCAAGCGGAACCGCAAAAGCTGCACCGCAGCCCGTAGCCGTAGGTCGGGTTAGCGCGCCGAAATCTCGCGTTTGGCAAACCGTTTCTCGCGCGTAACCCGACAGCCATGTCAAATGTCGGGTTACGCGCGGATGCGAGTTGTACATGGGCGCGATAGTCGTGGCCGCGCTAACCCGACCTACAGGTTGGCTCCTACGCCTATCTCCTCGCACACAGTGATACCGCGTATCTTGTGACTCCAAAGACTCACCGCCCGCGGAAAGCGCACCCGCGTTCGGCACCGGCTACCGCCCGGGCGACAATCCAGTGGCGCACTCCACGCAAATCAGAATTCCTTCATCCGACGTGATTCGCGCGCGTTCCGCCCCTCGGACTAGGAGGTCATCGGGGAATGCCGGCCGGTTGCCGTTTGCCATGGTTTTGGGCGCCGCCGTCCAGCAAAGGCGCGTGGCCAATGGAGATTTCCGTCCGGTGCAGCGCCGATTTCACGCTTTGTTTACCAACAGGTCCGAAGACTAGCGCTCAAGGCGCATTGCGCCCTGGGCTGCCGGGGCGTGAGCCGTGCTGATCCGTTACGACGATCGTAGCGGGGGCGGAGGGACTGGTCTGTCTCGAAGTCAACACGCAACCAGGCATGACCGAGACTTCGCTCGTGCCCGAGCTCGCGATTCACGCGGGCATGACATTTGATGAGCTGGTGCGATGGATGCTCGACGACGCATCGCTGAACCGGTAGCCGGCGGCGCAGGGCGCCCGGTCGCCGGCGCGGCTCCGGCGTCGGGACGCTTTGCCGCGTGGCTGCCGTTCGGTGGCCGCTTCCGCCGCACGGCGCGGCGGCTCGCGGGCCCGATCGGGCGGCGGCGGGTGCCGCGCGGCGCCGGCGCGGTTGCCTTCTTCCTGCTGATGGCGGCGACCTTTACCGGTGGCGTCGTTCGCGGCGGGCACGTCGAAGCCGTGCTGGCCGAATTGAGCGATGCGCGCGACGCCATCGCCAACGCGTTCGGCTTCCGCATCACATCGATCGCACTGGCCGGCGGCCGTGCGCTGACCCGCGAAGAAATCCTGACCACTGCCGGCGTGACCGGACGCAGCTCACTCCTGTTCCTCGACGCGACCGCGGCGCGCGCGCGTCTCAAGGCCAATCCGTGGATCGCGGAAGCGACCATTCTCAAGCTCTATCCCGGCCGGCTGCATATCAAGGTCACCGAACGCGATGCGTTCGCGCTTTGGCAGAAGGACGGCAAGATCGCGGTGATTTCCGCCGACGGCACCGTTGTCGAGCCATTCGTCTCGCAGCGTTTCGCCAGGCTGCCGATGGTGGTTGGCGCAGGCGCCGAGATCAAAGCCAAGGATTTTCTCGCCATCGTCGACGGCTTCCCGGCGATCCGCGACCAGGTGCAGGCCTCAATCCTGGTCGCCGGCCGGCGCTGGAATCTCAGGCTGAAGAACGGCATCCACGTCCGTCTGCCGGAGGAGGGCATCGAGACCGCGCTGACCACGCTGATCGAACTCGACCGCGGCAAGAAGCTGCTCAGCCGCGACATCGATGTGGTCGATCTGCGATTGCAGGATCGCGTCACGGTGCGGTTGTCCGACGACGCCTACAACGCGCGCGCCGAGGCCCTCAAGCCGAAGCCCAAGCGCAAGGGAGGCGACGCATGAGCCTCCATGACGGCACTTATTTTTGTCATTCCCGCAGGCCCATCGCATTTGATCGTGCGGCTTGGGCGGTCTGCTCTCTCCCCCGCTTGCGGGGGAGAGGTGGAGAGGGGGCCCTGAGAAATTCAGCGCTCGAAGCTGCCCCCACCCCAACCCTCCCCCGACAGAAGGGCGTTCACGCCCGTCTTCGACGGGCTATGCGGGGGAGGGAGCGCACCGAGCGCGTGGCAGCCTCTCAAGCGATCAGCCCCGGAATGACGGCGGGAGGCGACGCATGAACCTCCATGATGGCTTCTCACCGAAGATGAAGCCGGTGTCGCCGCGCCGTTCGGCGGTCGTCGCCGTGCTCGACATCGGCACCAGCAAGATCGTCTGTCTGATCGCGCGGCTCAAGCCGCAAAATCCGCAGGAAATACTGCGGCGCCGGACTCACGGCATCGAAATCCTCGGCATCGGTCACACCGAAGCGCGGGGCATCAAGGGCGGCGCCGTCATCAACCTCGCCGAGGCCGAGGCCGCGGTTCGTCACGCCGTCGATCTCGCCGAGCGCGCCGCGTCGGTGCAGCTTGAGTCCGTCGTGATTTCGGTTTCCGCCGGCCGGATCGGCAGCGAGCTCTACACCGCCACCGTCAACGTGGCCGGCTCCGCCATCACCGACGGCGACATCGCCAATGTGCTGACCGCGGGAAGCTACCACTCGGTGCGCGATGGCCGGTTATTGCTGCATTCGCTGCCGATCGGCTATTCGCTCGAC
This sequence comes from uncultured Alphaproteobacteria bacterium, assembly GCA_963814215.1. Lineage (GTDB taxonomy): Bacteria > Pseudomonadota > Alphaproteobacteria > Rhizobiales > Xanthobacteraceae > Z2-YC6860. The sequence goes on from CAWFCM010000004.1 coordinate 141,392, forward strand.
GGCGTGCGCGGCGTCAGCGAGCCGCGCGGCATGCTGGCGCGCGAGTTCGGCGTCGACATGCACGCCGCGACCTGCGACATCGCGGCGGCGCGCAATCTCATGCTCACGGTCGAGCGTTGCCATCTCGCGGTCGAAACGATGGTTGCCGCGCCTTATGTCGCGGGGCTGAGCGCGATGGCCGACGACGAGGCCGATCTCGGCGCCGCGCTGGTCGACATGGGCGCCGGCACCACCACCGCCGCGGTGTTCTCCAGCGGCCGCTTCATCCACGCCGACAGCTTCGCGCTGGGCGGCCAGCACGTCACCATGGACCTGGCCCGCGGTCTCAACACGCCGATCGCCGAGGCGGAGCGCATCAAGGTGTTGCATGGCAGCGTGATCGGCGGCAGCTCGGACGAGCGCGACATGATTTCGGTGCCGCGCGCCGACGACGACGAGCGCGAGCCGCCGCAATTCGCTTCGCGCGCCAGCCTGGTGCGCATCATCAAGCCGCGCGTGGAAGAAATCCTGGAAATGGTCCGCGACCGCCTTGCCGGTTCTCCGTTCGCGGCCGAGCCGCGTTCGCGCGTGATCTTCACCGGCGGCGCCAGCCAGCTCACCGGCTTGCCGGAGCTTGCCGCCAACATCCTCAATCGTCCGGTCCGCATCGGCCGGCCGCTCGGAATCTCCGGGCTGCCCGAGGCCACCAAGGGACCGGCCTTCGCCGTGGCCACGGGGCTTCTCGTGTACCCGCAAGCGGCGCACCTCGAGCATTTCGAACCGCGGCGAACGCGGCATCTCATGACAGGGACGGGATACATCGCGCGCGTCGGCCGATGGCTCCGGGAGAGCTTCTGATGATCGACGCAACCCAGGAATTTACCCGAGAATTTACCCAACGATTTCACCGATCGGCCGGCGGCGGTCCGGCACGAACCGACGGCATCGCTCGATGCCGTCCAATGAAGAGGCAGCCATGAGCATCAACTTGAAGATCCCCGACATCCGCGAACTCAAGCCGCGGATCACCGTGTTCGGCGTTGGCGGAGCCGGCGGCAACGCCGTCAACAACATGATCACGGCTGGGCTTCAGGGCGTCGACTTCGTCGTCGCCAACACCGATGCCCAGGCGTTGAGCATGTCGAAGGCCGAGCGCATCATTCAGATGGGCGTGCAGGTCACCGAAGGGCTCGGCGCGGGCTCGCAGCCCGAGGTCGGGCGGCAGGCCGCCGAAGAGGTGGTCGACGAGATCCGCGATCAACTTCAGGGCGCGCACATGGTGTTCGTCACCGCCGGCATGGGCGGCGGCACCGGCACCGGCGCCGCCCCCGTCATCGCCCGCCTCGCCAAGGAGGCGGGCATCCTCACTGTCGGCGTGGTGACCAAGCCGTTCCACTTCGAAGGCGTGCGCCGCATGAAGTATGCGGAGATGGGCATCGCCGAATTGCAGAAGGCGGTCGACACCCAGATCATCATCCCGAACCAGAACCTGTTCCGGGTCGCCAACGAGAAGACCACCTTCGCCGACGCCTTCGCGATGGCGGACCAGGTGCTCTACTCGGGCGTCGCCTGCATCACCGATCTGATGGTGAAGGAAGGCCTCATCAATCTCGACTTCGCCGACGTCCGCGCCGTCATGCGCGAGATGGGCAAGGCGATGATGGGCACCGGCGAAGCGACCGGCGAGAAGCGTGCGTTGCGCGCCGCCGAGGCCGCGATCTCCAACCCGCTGATCGACGACGTGTCGATGAAGGGCGCGCGCGGCCTGCTGATCTCGATCACGGGCGGCAAGGACCTCACGCTGTACGAGGTGGACGAAGCCGCGACCCGCATCCGTGAAGAGGTCGATCAGGAAGCCAACATCATCGTCGGCGCGACGTTCGACGAGAGCCTGGAAGGCATCACCCGTGTGTCGGTGGTGGCGACCGGCATCGACCATATCGCGCAAACGCAGCGCCCGCCCGCGGAGAGCCGCGTCGCCGAACTGACGCAGAAGTTGCGGGCCGACACCCAGCGCATCGCCGAGCGCATCGAGCAGGCGCCGCGCGCGACGCCGCAGGCCTCTCAGCAGCAGCCGATCGCCACGCAGCCGCAGCGCACGATGGTCGAGCAGCAAGCGACTGCGGCGGTCGCCGCAGCGCTTGGCACACCGGCTGGCAGCGAGGACGTGACGATCCGTCCGCTCGCGCCGAAGCCCTCGCTGTTCATGGAACCGGCCATGGCCGAACCGTCGCTGCAGGAGACGCCACGCGCGTTCATCCCGCCGCAGGCCGAGCGTCCGCAGGCCCGCACGCCGCGCATGCCCCGGATCGACGAGCTGCCGGTGCCGGCGCAGAACGAGCTACGGCAGCAAAGCGGTGAGCTACCGGAAGAACACCCGGAGAAGCGCCGCCTCACGCTGCTCCAGCGCCTTGCTTCAGTGGGACTGGGCCGTCAGGCCCCGGACGAAGCGGCGACTCCGATGCCTCCCCGCGCCGCCACCCCGCAGACCATCGAGCGCCTCCCGCCCCTGCCGCAAACCCCTGTCCGGGTTTCGGAAAATCGGCAGGAGCCGGTCTCGGAATATGCCCGCCGCGCCGCCCCCCAGGGCCTCGACCAGCACGGCCGGCAGGCTCCTGTGCACAAGCCTGTGGATGAAGATCAACTGGAAATCCCAGCCTTCCTTCGCCGTCAGGCCAACTAAACGGGCACGCCCAGGACAGCGGCACGGCCCGCTCCCAAAGGGGGGCGGGCCTGCTTTCAACCCAGGACCGTTCAGGCCGGCACAGTTCGGTAAAGCATTGATTTACCCTAATGTTTTAAGAATCCACGCGGCTGCGTTGCGGCAAGATCGATGATCGCGAAATGGCCTGTATTTCCAGTGCTTCTCGCGTGACGGGCGAGCGCTGAGGTCGCGTTTTGGGGCACCTTTACGGCGATTAGAAGGTAACACTTGGTAAGAAAGCGTGAGTTGGCGCTGATTCTTGGCCCGTCTAAAGTGTTCGTAGCAAAAGGGGATTTTGCTAGGGGACTGCGGGGGACCGGCTCGTTGCCGCAAATTAGCCTTCCGACGCCTTCCCAGCAAAATCGGGGATTTGGGCTTCCAAGGGGCAGCGCGCGTCGTGCGTGCAGTCGGTAAGTGCGACGGATGAAAGCCGGTAGGCAGACCACGCTTCGAATCTCGGCCACCGTCAGCGGTGTCGGCGTCCATTCCGGCGCGCCAGCCACCCTGAATATGCTTCCCGCTGAGGCGAACACCGGGATTGTCTTCGTGCGCCTCGGCCAAGACGGCCGCCCGGACCGCGAGGTCCGCGCCGACGTCCGTGCCGTTGCCGCCACTGAATTTGCCACCGTGATCGGCGATGCCGAGGGCCCGCTGTGTTCTACCGCGGAGCATGTGCTGGCCGCGTTGACCGGTCTCGGCGTCGACAACGCGATCATCGAGATCGACGGTCCCGAAGTGCCGATCATGGACGGCAGCGCCGCTCCGTTCGTTGCGGCGATCGATCAGGTCGGCCTCGTTTCATTGTCCGCGCCGCGGCGCTTCATCAAGATTCTCAAGCCGGTCCGCGTCGCCCAAGGCAATTCCTTCGGCGAATTGCGGCCTTACGCGCGCGGCTTCCGGCTCGACGTTGAAATCCAGTTCAATCACCCGACGATCGGCCGGCAGACGTTCAGCCGCGATCTTTCGGCCGAAATCTTCCGTAATGATTTGGCGCGGGCTCGCACGTTTGGCTTCATGCGCGACGTGGCGAAGCTCTGGAACGCCGGCTACGCGCTTGGGGCATCGTTTGAGAACACGTTGGTCGTCACTGAAGACCGTGTCCTCAATCCCGAAGGCCTGCGTTTCTCCGACGAATTCGTCCGCCACAAGGCCCTCGATGCGATCGGCGATCTGTCGCTCGCCGGCGCCCCGCTGATCGGCGCCTATCGTTCGGTGCGTGGCGGCCACAGCCTGAACCATGCGGTGTTGTCGGCGCTGATGGCTGACCGTTCGGCCTGGATGGTGGTGGACATGGTCGAGGCGCCGCGCCGAGTCGTACGTGGGCACGCCGACATCGCCGTTGGCATGATGGTGCCAGCCTACGCCCCGGAAATCTCCTAAAGGCCGCCTTATTGCTGGCCGATTGTCTTCGTAAACGTTTGATCAACCTTTATTTTTCAAATAGATAGCGCGCGGGGGATAGCGCGTTGGGGCCTCTCGCAGGACAACGTCTCCGGACCTTTCCAAGTCGGGCCATACCAGGTATCGCGCATCGCATGTTCTGGCGTTTTTCCCGAGCGACCGGTTTTGACGCGCCGCGGCTATCCATGCGGATCGCTCATTTTTTGATTTTGATCTTGCTGGCGACCCCGCTCGGCGCCTGCGGCACCAGCAACTGGAATTGGGCCGGCTTGAACCCCTTCAACAGGGGAGACGAAACGCCGCCCGATGAGCCCGCGGAGAAGCTCTACAATGAGGGCGTCTACCTGATGAACCAGAAGAGCGACTACAAGGACGCCGCCAAGAAATTCGAGGAAGTCGAGCGTCAGCACCCGTATTCCGAATGGGCGCGCAAGTCGCTGATCATGACGGCCTATGCGCGTTACGAGGGCCGCGAGTACGACGAGGCGGTGACCGCCGCCCGCCGCTACGTCACGCTTCATCCCAGCAGCCCGGACGCGGCGTATGCGCAGTTCTTGATCGGCTCAGCCTACTACGACCAGATCCCAGATGTGTCGCGCGACCAGGCCCGCGCCGAGCGCGCCATCGCGGCGCTGGAAGAGGTGTCGCGCAAGTTCCCGACCACCGAATATGCGGTCGCTTCGAAGCAGAAGATCGCGATGGCCCGCGACCAGCTCGCCGGCAAGGAAATGTCGATCGGCCGTTACTACCTGAACAAGAAAGATTTCACCGGCAGCATCAACCGGTTCAAGATCGTGGTGACGCAGTACCAGACCACGCGCCACGTCGAGGAAGCGCTGATGCGGCTGACCGAGTCCTACATGGCGCTTGGCATCGTTGGCGAAGCGCAGACTGCGGCGGCGGTCCTCGGCCATAACTTCCCGGACAGCCGCTGGTATGCGGATGCATATAAGCTCGTGAAATCCGGCGGCGTCGAGCCGATGGAAAACAAGGGCTCCTGGATCAGCCAGGCGTTCAAGAAGCTGGGCGTCGGGATGACCGTGGCGCCGCCGCGCGGCTGACACAGTTACTCACAGTGCCTGCGCCGGGCTTGTCCCAACCTTTTGCCTCTTTGATGATGGCGAATCTGCGAAACTGAGCGCCGCGCGGCCATCGCGGGCGCGTTGAGGATGTTTCGGCCATGCTCGCCCGGCTATCGATCCGCGACATTGTCCTGATCGATCGGCTCGACATCGATTTCGCCGGCGGCCTGTCGGTGCTGACCGGCGAGACCGGCGCCGGCAAGTCGATCCTGCTCGATGCGTTCGCGCTGGCGCTCGGCGCGCGAGGCGATGCGACGCTGGTGCGCCAGGGCGCCGAGCAGGGCCAGGTCACCGCGATGTTCGAGCTGGCCGCCAATCATCCGGCCCGCACGCTGCTCATCGAAAGCGACATCCAGCCCGGCGAGGCATTGATCCTGCGCCGCGTGCAGTTTGCCGACGGCCGCACCCGCGCCTTCGTCAACGATCAGCCGGTCAGCGTGCAGGCGCTGCAGAATCTCGGTGCGGCGCTGGTGGAAATCCACGGCCAGCACGACGCCCGCGCGCTGGTCGACGCGGCGACGCACCGGCGCCTGCTCGATGCCTATGCGGGCCTGGAGTCCGATGCCGCCGCCGTCGAGCGGCTGTGGGATGCCCGCCGCGAGGCCGAAACCGAGGTCGCCAGCCATCGCGCCGATGTCGAGCGCGCGGCGCGCGAAGCTGACTGGCTGCGTCACGCGGTTGAGGAGCTCACCAAGCTGGCGCCCGGGGCTGGCGAGGAAACCGCGCTGGCGGATCGCCGCGCGAAGATGATGCAAGGCGAGAAGGTCGCGGGCGATCTGCGTGAGGCCCACGAGGCTGTGGCCGGCAGTGCGTCGCCAGTGCCGGCTTTGGCGGCGGCGGTGCGCCGGCTGGAGCGCCGCGCCACGCAGGCGCCGGGGCTGCTGGAGCCCGCGGTGCAGGCGTTCGACGCGGCACTCAACGCGCTGGAGGAGGCGCGGGGGCATCTCGAACAGGCGCTCGCTGCCGCCGATCACGACCCGCAGGAATTGGAGCGCATCGAGGAGCGGCTATTCGCGTTGCGCGCCGCAGGCCGGAAATACAATTCGCCGGTCGACAGCCTCAGCGCGCTGGCGGCGAAATACGCAGCCGACCTTGCTCTGATCGATGCCGGCGCCGAGCGGCTTGCCGCGTTGGAAAAAGCGGCCGCCGACGCTCAAGCGCAGTTTTCCAGGGCGGCGGAGATGTTGTCCAAGGCTCGCCTGAAGGGCGCGCAAAAGCTCGACAAGGCCGTGAACGGGGAGCTTGCCCCCCTCAAGTTGGAGCGTGCCCGCTTCACAACGGAAATCGAAAGCGATGCAGCGTCCGCGGGGCCGAACGGCATCGACCGCGTCGAGTTCTGGGTGCAGACCAACCCCGGCACGCGGCCCGGCCCGCTGATCAAGGTTGCCTCCGGCGGCGAACTGGCGCGCTTCCTGCTCGCTCTCAAGGTGGTTCTGGCGGACCGCGGCTCGGCGCCGACGCTGGTGTTCGACGAGATCGACACCGGCGTGGGCGGCGCGGTCGCCGATGCGATCGGGGTGCGGCTTGCCAAGCTCGGCAACGGCGTGCAGGTCGTGACCGTCACCCATGCGCCTCAGGTCGCCGCCCGTGCCGGCCGGCACTATCTCATCAACAAGGACGTGCTCGACAAGGGCAAGCGGATGGCGACCCGCGTCACCGAGCTTCCCGCCGAGCGGCGCCGCGAGGAGATCGCGCGCATGCTGGCCGGCGCGGAGGTCACCGCCGAAGCGCGCGCCGCAGCCGGGAAGCTGATCGGCGAGGCCGCGGAGCAAGGCGCGCCGCGAAAGCGTGTCCGGGCCTGACCGCGCTCGGTTCCAGCGCGCCAAACTCTGCTGAGAACCCTCCAATGAAAAAATATCGCATTCTCGTCGCCGGCGCGGGGATCGGCGGTCTTACCGCCGCATCGTGTCTCTCCAAGGCCGGACATCACGTCGAAATCTACGAGCAGGCGCCGCAACTCGCGGAGATCGGCGCCGGCATCCAGATCAGCGCCAACGCCATGCACGTGCTGCGCTCGCTCGGCATGGAGGAAGCGATCGTCGGCGTCGGCGTCAGCCCCGGCGCCTACGTGTTCCGGCTGCACGACACAGGCGAGGTGATCCAGCGGTTTTCGCTCTCCGAGGAGCACAAGCGCCTGCACGGCGCGCCCTATACGCAACTGCATCGCGCCGACCTGCACGATATCCTGGCGGCGAAAGCGCGCTCGTTCGATCCCGGCATCGTGCGGCTCAATCATCGCATCGTCGGCTTCTCCGAAAGCGACAGCGGCGTCGAGCTTCGTTTCGCCGACGGCAAAACCGCGCGAGGCGATCTGCTGATCGGCGCGGATGGACTGAAATCCGTGGTTGCGCGTCAGATCGTCGGCGACATTCCGGCGCAGTACACCGACGACGCCGCCTGGCGTCTCGTCGTGCCGACGCGGCAACTGCCGAAGGACGTGCTCGAACAGGTGATGTCGGTGTTCATGGGGCCGGGCGGCCATGTGGTCTGTTACTACCTGCGCGCCGGCGAGCTGCTGAACTTCGTCGGTCTCGTCGAAACCGACGAAATCTCCGAGGAATCTTGGACGGTCAAGCTGCCGTGGCAGATGCTCAAGTCGCATTACCAGGGCTGGCACCCCGCGATCCAGGCCATCATCGACGCCGCCGACAAGGACCAGTGCTATCGCTGGTCGCTGTTCTTCCGCAAGCCGCTCGACAACTGGAGCTCGCGCCGAGCCACGCTGCTCGGCAATTCCGCCCACGCGACGCTGCCGTATCTGGCGCAGGGCGCGGCGATGGCGATCGAGGACGGCGCGGTGCTGACCCGCGCTTTGGAAATAGCCGTTTCAATTCCGGAAGCGCTGCAGCTCTACCAACGCAACCGGATGGAGCGCACCGCGCGGATCGTCAATCAGTCGAACTTCAACCGCAACCTGTTCCACCTGCGCTCGCAGGCGGAAATCCGCGCCGCCTTCGCCAAGCGCGACGAAGGTAACGATCGGAATGCGTGGCTCTACTCCTACAATCCGCTGACGGTCGAATTGCGCTGAGTCAAAAAGGAGAGGGCCCCCGTTCCGGAAGCCCTCCGGCCGCAGACCTGTTTTGGCCTCTCAGGCCCGCCGCACCATCGCTGGAACCAGTTGTTTCAAATTCTGCGCGCCCATCTGCTGGATCATGGCCTGAGTTTCGATCCGCAGCAACTCAAGCACGCGCTCGACGCCCGGCTGGCCGAATGCGCCTAAGCCCCAAATGTAAGGCCGTCCCACGCAAACCGCGGTCGCGCCCATACACAAAGCCTTAACCACGTCGGAGCCGCGCCGGAATCCGCTATCGACCATGATCGGGATACGGCCTTTCACGGCGTCGACGATCTCGGGCAGCGCGTCGATGGTCGAACGGCCGGAGTCTTCGCTGCGCGCGCCGTGATTCGAGACGATGATGCCGTCCACCCCGGCGTCGGCGGCGAGCACCGCGTCCTCCCAGGCCAGGATGCCTTTGAGCAGCACCTTCATCTTGGTGGTGTCACGTATCCGCTTGAGATAGTCCCAGTTCATCGCGGAAGATTGCGTGTTGCGCAGCCCGCTGATGTCAAGACCCTGGAACATCGCCCGGCTCTTGAGATTGGTCTGCAGGCTGGTGCGGTCGTGACAGGCGTTGCAGTCGCGGCTGTCTCCCGGCCGCAGCCTGAACAGCGTCTCCTGATTACGGCCGCCGCTGCGGTCGACGGTAACGGCGACGGCGGTGCAGCCGGCGGCCTCGGAGCGCTGGGTGATGGCCTTGGCCACCTCAAACTTGTTGGTGGCGTAGAGCTGCAGCCAGATCGGCGCGCCCCGCGCCTTGATGACCTCCTCGACTCCATAGGAGGTCATGGTGGACATGATCTGCAGATGATTGCCGGCCTTCGCGGCGCGGGCATCGGCTAGCTCGGCTTCGTCGTGGAAGGCACGCTGCCCGCCGACCGGCGCGAGCACGATCGGCGAGTCGTATTTCACGCCGAGGATGTCGACGCTCATGTCGACCTTGCTCACATCGACCAGGCGGCGCGGGCGAAGCTGGAACTTGAGGAAGTCTTCGCGGTTTCTCCGCAGCGTGACCTCGTCGTCGATGCCCGAGGCCATGTAGCCGAAGTGCGCAGGCGGCACGTTCTGGCGCATCACCGGTTCGAAATCGAACACATTGATGGCTTCCTTTGGCGTCTTGATGAGGCGCTTGGGGTCGAGCGGCCCCCACATCAGTGGATCGGGCAGCTTGGTCCCCGGCAGCAGCAAATCGGCTAGGGCGGAACCGCCGCTGGCGGCGAGCAACGGGCTGGCGGCGAGATATTGCAGGAATTTCCGGCGGCTTTCGGCTTGGACGCGATCGGACGGCATGGCTTGACCTCCCCAGGACAAGTTCTTGCCAGTGTGCCAAGCGATCTTTGGTGCCCGTGCATGCACCGGCTCACGTCAAGCCTATACCTCCACAGGCACCTGCGAAATCGGGTTTGGAGCCGGTCGAGACTGAATATATTAGCCCTCATGGCCGCTCGGGACGCCAAGCTGACCGTCGATGAAATGACGCCGCGCCAGGCGAAGCGTGAGCACGCGCGCCTCGAAGCCGAGATCAAGCAGCACGACGAGGCCTACTACCAGAAGGACGCGCCGACCGTTTCCGACGCCGAATACGACGCGCTGCGGCGGCGCTACGAGGCGATCGAGGCGAAGTTTTCCGACCTGAAGACGCTGGAAAGCCTGTCGCGCAAGGTCGGCGCGGCGCCGGCGCGCGGCTTCGCCAAGGTGCGCCACGCGGTGCCGATGCTGTCGCTGCAAAATGCGTTCGATGCCGAGGAGGTGCAGGACTTCGTCGACCGCATCCGCCGCTTCCTCAACCTGAAGGAAGCCGAGCCGCTGGCCTTCATGGCCGAGCCGAAGATCGACGGGTTGTCGATGTCGCTGCGCTACGAGGACGGTGAGCTGGCCGTCGCCGCGACGCGCGGCGACGGTTCCGAAGGCGAGGACGTCACCGCCAATGTGCGAACCATCAAGCAGATCCCGCACAAGCTGAGGGGCAAGGTTCCCGCGGTGTGCGAGATCCGCGGCGAAATCTACATGACCAAGCCCGACTTCCTCGCGCTCAACAAGCGCCAGGCCGCGGCCGAGGAGCAGGTGTTCGCCAACCCGCGCAACTCGGCGGCCGGCTCGCTGCGGCAGAAGGACCCGAGCGTCACCGCGTTGCGCCCGCTGCACTTTTTCGCTTATTCGTGGGGCGAGATCGCCGACAAGGCGGCGCCGACGCAGTCCGGAATGGTCGAATGGCTCGGCAAGATCGGTTTCGAGATCAATCCGCTCGCCAAGGTCGTCCGCTCGGTGGAGCAGATGCTGGCGTTTCATCGCAGCATCGGCGAGCGGCGCGCCAAGCTCGACTACGACATCGACGGCGTGGTGTACAAGCTCGACCGGCTCGACTGGCAGGAGCGGCTCGGTTTTGTGTCGCGCAGCCCGCGTTGGGCGATCGCGCACAAGTTCGCGGCGGAGCAGGCCACCACGGTGCTGCGCGAAATCGACATCCAGGTTGGCCGCACCGGCGCACTGACGCCGGTCGCCAAGCTGGAGCCGGTGACGGTTGGCGGCGTCGTGGTGCAGAACGCCTCGCTGCACAACGAGGACTACATCAAGGGCATCGGCAACGACGGCAACCCGATCCGCGGCGGCACCGCCATCCGGATCGGCGACACAGTGATCATCCAGCGCGCGGGCGACGTCATCCCGCAGATCGTCGATGTGGTGCTGGACAAGCGGCCGAAAGGCGCCAAGCCGTACAAATTCCCGGAGGTCTGTCCGGCCTGCGGTAGCCACGCGGTGCGCGAGGATGGCGAGGCGGTGCGCCGATGCACTGGCGGGCTGGTCTGCCCCGCGCAGCAGGTGGAGCGGCTGCGGCATTTCGTGTCGCGCGGCGCGTTCGACATCGAGGGCCTCGGCGAGAAGCAGGTGCAGGCGTTCTTCGACGACGGCCTGATCATGTCGCCCGCCGACATCTTCACGCTCAAGGCGCGCGATACGCGTTCCTCGAAAAAACTGATGGAGCGCGAGGGCTACGGCGAGACTTCGGTGCGCAACCTGTTCGACGCGATCGACGCGCGGCGTAACATCTCGCTCGACCGGGTGATCTACGGGCTCGGCATCCGGCACATCGGCGAGACCAACGCAAGATTGCTCGCGCGCCACTACGGCACGATGGAGGCGCTGCGCGATGCTGCCCGCGCGGCGGTGCCGCCATCCGGCGAGAAAAGGGACAAGGGCAACGACGCCTGGCAGGAGCTCAACGCCACCGAAGGCATCGGCTCGGTGGTGGCTGAGGCTGTGGTCGAGTTCTTCAAGGAGCCGCGCAACGTTCAGGCATTGGATGCGCTGCTCAACGAGATCGAAGTCCAGCCTATGGAAGCCGTGAAGCAGGACACGCCGGTCGCCGGCAAGACCGTGGTGTTCACCGGCTCGCTGGAAAAGATGACCCGCGACGAGGCCAAGGCGATGGCGGAACGTTTGGGAGCAAAAGTCGCCGGCTCGGTTTCGAAAAAGACCGACTACGTGGTCGCGGGGCCGGGCGCCGGCTCCAAGCTCGCCGAGGCCAAGAAGCACGGCGTTGCCACGCTCACCGAGGACGAGTGGTTCGATCTGGTGGGTGCGCGCTGAGTATTAGGGCGTGTGGGTAGGCCGACCTCTCCTCAATTACCTCGTTGATATGGACCGCAGTTAGAGGCTCTGACTGAGTTCCTATGGCCGGGGTCGCCGTCCTTTTCCACGGAAACGCGCGGCAGCGATCCCCGGTTAAACCTTGGGATAGAGCCGATCCCTTTTTGGATAGGGCATTCATACGCACGCACAATAGAGCACGGGCTCAAGAGCGCCCTAAGCTTCTCACCGTCAACACACCATCAGGAGAAACGAGCTACGCGAACCCGGTTGATCCCCAGCCCCCAATCCCCGACCAGGTTCGCACGCGGCTGACTCTCACACCAGAGTCAGCCGCGCTTTTCGATGATCGAAAGATCCCGACAAAGCATTGTCCAACAATGCACGGATGCCATTCATGCCGACCGGTAACCAAATCCAATCTGGGCGAATATTTGCCGGGTGTATGGCTGCGGTAGTGATCGTGCTCTCCGTCATTGTCGGGCTCGAAGTCTCGGCCGCGGCGCTGCGCGCTGCACCTCAGTCACTAGAACAAACGTCCGGCCAAGTTGTGAATCGCGCGCGAAAGGGCGACCGCCAGATTGGCCTGCAACAAATTCGAAAGATCGGCCCCCGACTTACACCGGCTCCCGATTTGAAATTGGCCGTTGGCTGTGAGTCGTTGGTAAGTGCTCTGGCAAACGCCCGGTTGGCGAAAGTCGCGGGCCGGTGTGTGTCATGAGCATCCATTGTTCCAAAGGGCGCATTCGGCCTCGGGTGCGGATGCCACTTTTCGGTTATTTCGCCGTGGTGACGCCGTGTCTCTTTGGCGTGCTTTTTGTCGTTGCCGGAGCCTTTGATGCTATGCCGCCCCGAATCGACGTAGCAGCGCCCATCCGCCTGCCCGGCAGCCGCGTCCAGGTGGCGGCGGCATCCTCATTGCCAATCCTCACAGTGCGTGAGGCTCCCCCACCCCCGATGTGGGCCCTCACTTCGACGGACGACCAAATAATGGCGCGACAGAATGAGCCGATAAAGCGGTCTGTCGCAAGGATTGCTGACGGACCAAGCAAAAAGCTGAACCGACAGGTGCGACAGGTGCGGCAGGAGCGTGGCGGAACGCGTTATGTCGCGAGCGCGGCGCCTAACTTTTACGAAACTATCGGGCGGGTTTGGTAGGTCTGTGCATGCCGAAGTCCGAGACGATCGAATTTAGCGCACGCCGCCCTTGTTCACCGCCGGTCCGGTGTAGGCCTCGAACCGCTTGCGCAAGTCCGAGATCAGCCTGTCGTCGGTAACGAACTCACGGAATGCGTTGGCGATCTTGTACGAGGTCAGCGCCTTGAAGCCCTGCGGCGGCGGTACGTCGAGCCGCGCCGAGAACGTGCCGAGCCGGGACTGCTGCTCCTTCGCCAGATACCAGGTCACGAACAGCTTGGCGGCGTTCGGATGCGGCGCGTTCTTGAAGATGCCTCCGGTCACGGTGAACACCGGCGTCTCGTCTTCGGCCGAGAACGCCACCTCGATCGGCGCGCCCTGGCGCTTGAGCGCTCCGGTCGTGGTGTTGGTCGCATCGAGTGACGCGGCCATCTTGCCCTCGGCGATGGCGCGCGCCACCGGAAGATGGCCCTGGATGAAATGCGGCTTGTTGGCCATGTAGCGGTCCATCCAGCTCCAGCCGTACTTCTGCACGATCAGGTGAAACAGGTAGAGCGCCGCGTCGTCGTCGTGCGGATAGACGCTGATCAGCTTGTCCTGGAACGCGGGCTTGAGGAAATCGAGCGCCGACTTCGGAGCGTCCTCGGCGCGCACCAGATTGGTGTTGTGGGCGTAGAGGATGGTGTTGACCGCGAACGACATGTAAGCGCCGTCGGGATCGCGTAGGTTCGGCATGATCTGGTCAAAGCCGTCCGGCTTGAACGGCAGCAGGACGCCGCGCTTCTTCCAGTTTACGAAGTCCTGCACGGTCTGAAAAAACGCCAGGTCGACTTCGAGCTTGCCGTCGGCCATCTGCTTTTCGATGTTCTGGTTCAGCACGTTGCTGAAGCCGCCGGTGATGGAAACCTGGATGCCGGGGAATTTCTCCTGGAATTGCTTGATCCGCCCCTCGTACGGTGCGGTGGGGCCGCCGGCGTAGAACACCAGCGTCTTTTCAGCCTTGGCTTTCTCGTAGAGCTGCTCGACTGTTTCGGCCGTTGCGGCCGTCGCGGACAGAAGCGCGGACACCGCCACGCAAGACAATCGAACAAGCCGCATCATGGTCACCGCCCTTCCTCGAACAACATAGATCACGGACCGGGCGGAGGGGAGAGGCCCTTCCGGAGCATCGGGCGGTGGCGTAGCCTCACACCGCAATGTTGGGCCACACCGCGTCGCGGAAACGCGTCGCCAACCTGGGAAGGCCGACATGACACGTGATTGCCGTCGGTTATCCCGCCGCCGATTTCTGCATTACGCTGCGGCCGCCGCCGCGCTTCCGGCGATGCCGCGCGCCGCACTGGCGCAATCCTATCCGTCGCGTGCGTCGCGTCTTGTGGTCGGTTTCCCGGCCGGCGGTACGACGGACATTGCCGCCCGCCTCATCGCGCAATGGCTGGCGGACCGCCTCGGCCAGCCTTTCGTGGTCGAGAACCGTGCGGGTGCCAGCACCAACATCGCGGTCGAGTCGGTCGTCCGCTCGCCACCTGACGGCTACACGCTCTACGCGGCGACCTCGACCAACGCGGTGAACGCGACCTTCTTCGACAAGCTGAACTTCAACTTCATCCGCGACCTTGCGATGGTCGGAGGCGTGGTCCGCTCGCCGCTGGTGCTCGAGGTGCATCCGGCGGTTCCGGTCAACACCGTTCCGGAGCTGATTGCCTATGCCAAGGCGAACCCGGGCAGGATCAGCCTGGGGTCGTTCGGCGTCGGCTCGACCTCCCATGTCGCGGGCGAGCTGTTCAAGATGACAGCCGGCGTGAGCATGCAGCACGTGCCCTATCGCGGCTCGGCGCCGCTCGTCACCGACCTGCTCGGCGGTCAGGTCCAAGCCGCGTTCGACAACCTGCCGGCGTCGATCGAGCATATCCGGTCGGGCAAGCTGCGGGCGCTCGCGGTTTCCACGGCCGAACGCGCCGAGCAGTTGCCGAACGTGCCGGCGTTGGCCGAATTCCTGCCGGGGTTCGAGGCGAGCGCCTGGGTCGGCATTTCGGTGCCGAGGAATACGCCCGCCGACGTGATCGAACGACTCAACAAGGAAATCAATGCCGGCCTCGCCGATCCCAAGATCAAGACTCGGCTGATCGATCTCGGTGGTGCGGTCTTCCCCACCACGCCGGCGGGTTTCACCAAGCACGTCGCCGACGAGACCGAGAAGTGGGGCAAGGTGGTCCGCGCCGCCAACATCAAGGCGGAGTAGGCAGCGTCAGGCGTTGCGTGAATGGACAAGCGAGCAACACGCTCGCTGTCATGCCCGCGCATAGCCGTCCGAAGGACGGCGTCGCTTCGCTCGCCTATGGCGGGCATCAGTAATCGCTGGCATATCGGTGTGTACTGGATCGTCCGCTTTCGCGGACGATGACACCTCGTTTGAGATTGCAAGCTGAAGCCTGGCGCGCTGCCTTCCGTGCAGCAGGCGCAGCCCGGATGAGCGAAATGAAATCCGGGAACGATACGCCAAGATGAATCCCGGATGGCGCTTCGCTCATCCGGGCTACGAACTGCTCCAAGCAACCATTCGCCAGCCAGTACTATTGGAACGCGGCGCGCAGAAAACGCAGCATCTGCGGCGCTGCCTGCGAGCCGTAGCTGCCAGGCTCCTCGACCGGATCGCTCGCCCAGAAATGTCCCGAGCCGGGGACCACCACGGTGCGGGCGAAGAAGCGCGCCTGCTTGAGCGCGTTCAGGAACACCTCACCTTGTGTCTTGGGGTCGACGATGTCGTCGTTGGTGCCGTGGATCAGCAAGAAACGCGTGCCGGTTTTCTCGCGCTTCTCGTTGGTGGCGTAGCTTGTCGGCGAAGCGTCGAAATAGGCCCGGCGGCTGACCATGGGCGATACGCCGATGAATTTCTCCGTGATCTGATCGTTCGGGCGCGCAAGCTGATCGTGATGCCATTGCGCATGCATGTCATAGACGCCGTAGAAGCCGATCACCGCCTTCACCGTGACGGGCACCGCGGCATGGGGCGCATTGCGATATTCGCTGGAGAACGCCGGTTCGTCGCCGGCCAACGCCACCAGAGCTACCAGATGCGCGCCTGCCGAGTCGCCCATCATTCCGATCCGGTCGGGATCGAGGCCGAGTTGCGCCGCGTTGGCGCGCGCGAACTGCACGGCGGCTTTAACGTCATAGACCGCGGTCGGGAATGTTTTGACGCCCGGCTTGGACAGCCGATAGTTGATGGCGAATAGCGCGATGCCGTTCTTGGCGAGATACGGTCCCCAGAAGCGATAGGTGGCGCGGCTGCCGGCCTGCCAGCCGCCACCATGGGCCGCGACAATCACCGGCGCCTTGTCGAGGCCCTTGGGCAGGTAGAGATCGCCTGCGAGCTTCACACCGTCATGCTCGACGTACTCGATGTTGTTCCGGATCGTCACTTCGTAAGGCTGCGCGCCGGCCTCGGTGCCGACGAGCATCAACGCCAATGCGAATAGTCCCAGCACGTACTTCATGGTCGCCCTCCAAGTCTGGAAGGCAACTTTAGGGCTGGGCTTGATCGAGGGGGAGTGGCGTTTTCTCTGTCGTGCCTTGCTATCCGCACGTGCCGAGTCGGCCGAAAACCGCACTTTCCGGCCCAAAACGCACTTATCCCCGGTCTCCGAAACGGCCTTATCATGTGCGCGCCTTGCTCAATCGAGGGCGTCGTCGATCGCGATGCTGGATGACGGAGCAGGGCCGGCTTCCCTCATATTGGAGGCTGAATGGAGCGCCGGGAGGCGCAGCGGCCTGCGTCACTGGCCGCGCGCATCCCGAAAGCGGCGGCCCCCGGTAACGGGGAGTTCGCCGTGGATGCGCTTGGTGGACCGCAAGGTCCGCCCGGCAGGCCTCGTCAGCCTGCTGACTGAGGGGTCTCGCAAACCCCTGGCGCCTCCCGGCGCTCCATCCCCTCATCGGGGAAACGGAAAAAGGGAAAGACGGGCGCCGAACGTCTCTAAACAACCGGCGGGCGGAGCGTTGGCTTTTGAAAAATTGGCAAGGTGAACTAACAAGCGAGCAACACACTCGCTGTCATGCCCGCGCGTAGCCCTCCGAAGGACGGCGTCGCTTCGCTCGCCTATGGCGGGCATCCAGTAATCACAGGCGCATCGGTGCATACTGGATCGTCCGCTTTCCGCCTTCGCTGAAGCTTCGGCGGACTGAGGGACTCGCCCGCCGAAGCCTCTTGGCGTAGGAGAGTCGCGGACGATGACACCTCGTTTGCGATTGCTGACCGAAGCGCGTCGCGGTTCCGTCTACAGCGTAATCACCTGATCCGGCATGTTGCCCGACAGCGCCTTGTAGAGATCGGGGAAGCAGCCGATCGGCACGCCGTCATAGAGCTTGTCGGCGATCTCTCGCTCGTAGCAGCACTGGTCGCAGCCCATCAGCAGGATGCCCTGCTCGTTGGCGACCTTGGTGAGCCGCGCACCGATCGGGTTGTCCTTGAGCAGCACGTAGTTGTTGTCCTCGAAGAAGAACATGCCGACCACGGTGACGCCGTGCCGCTTTTCCTCGAGCTGCGGCAGGATCATCTTGGCCAGCACGTAGGACACGCTGTGGCGCGAGGTGGCGAAGATGTACGCGACTTTCATGATCATTCCCTGTTGGACAATGCCGAGCGGAACGCGGCGACCGCGAGTACCGCGCGCTCGCGCTTGAGCGCGGGAACGCCCGGCAGGGCATCGACCAGGTCGCGCGCGGAGAGGGCGTTTGCCAGTTCGATGCGCACTCCGGCCACGGTCTCGGCAATCAGTTCGCCATATGCGACGAGCGTGGCGCAGCTTGTCATCCGGAAGCCCACGCCCGCGATCGTCGCGTTCTGCACATCGATCGAGAATCGCGCCGCGTTGCCGTCTGCATCGCCGAGCTGTGCGCCTTCGTGTGGCAATGGCGCCGCGCGGTTGCGGCGCAGGCCACGATCCAGCAGCTCGCTGACGGTCCGGCGCGGGCTCGCGCAGCAGGGCAGGCGGCACGTCGCAGTCATCGGATCAATTCCAGCGCAACAGCCATTTTTCCAGCCGGCCGCTAATCGCGAAAATCAGCAGCACGACGACCATGATGAGAAAGACCAGGGCCATCATCAGCGCAGAATTGTAGGTGCTCTGCGCGAACGACAGCAGATAACCGAGGCCGCGACTCGCCGCGACGAATTCGCCGACGCAGGCGCCGGTGAAGGCGAATCCGATCGCGACCTTCAGGCTGCCGAGCACCCAGGCGGTGACGGCCGGCAGGTAGACGTGGCGCACCAGGTCCATGCGGTTGCCGCCAAGTGTGATGATGCGCTCGACCAGGCGGCGGTCGACCTGGCGGATGCCGGTGAACACCGTGAAGAAGATCAGTACCGCGACGAGGATGAAGGCCAGCGCCACCTTGGAGGCGAGCCCGATGCCGAGCCAGATCACGAACAGCGGGGCGAGGATGACGCGCGGGATCGCGTTGAGCAGCGTCATGACCGGTTCGAGCAGTTCGGCGACGAACGGGATGAGCGCCGCCAGCACGCCGAGAACAACGCCGGCGATGATGCCGATCACGAGGCCGCCGAGCGCGGCCCCGAAGGTCGCTTCGAGATGCGTCCAGATGCTGCCGCTGCCGAACAGTTCGGCGAGCGCGCGGCCGATCGCCGAAGGCGTCGGCATGTACAGCGGATTGAGCATGCCGGCGTAGCCGGCCGCTTCCCACGCCGCCAGCACCACGGCGAGCGCGGAGAGTTGCCGGATCCAGGCGTACGATGGGTTGAACGTCATCACGCCGCCTCGGCCGCTTCGCGGCTGACCTCGCGGGAGAGGTCGTTCCACAGCCGCTCGTACAGCGGCGCGAACGCCGGATGAAGCCGCGCCTGCACCACGTCGCGCGGCCGGGGGATCGGCACCGGATAGGATTGGGTGACCCGCGCGCGCGGGCCCTGCGACAGCAGGTAGACGACGTCGGAGAGCGCCAGCGCTTCTTCCAGATCGTGGGTCACCAGCAGGACGCTGATGCGCTCCTTCTCCACCAGCGCCACCACGTCCTGGATGACGCGGGCGCGCACGATCGCGTCGAGCGACGCGAACGGCTCATCCATCAAGAGCAGCTTGGGCTTGAGCGCCAGCACCTGGGCGAGCGCCACGCGCTTCCTCTGCCCGCCGCTGAGGTGACGGGGGAAGCGGTTCTCGAAGCCGGCGAGCCCGAGCCGGGCGAGCCAATCGTCGGCCGTCTTGAGCGCGGCCTGGCGCTCCATGCCGTGGAAGCCCAGTCCGAGCGCCACATTGTCCCGCGCCGTGCGCCACGGCAGCAGCGCGTCGTCCTGAAACAGGATGCCGAGCTCGGAGGGCGCGACGCCGGTCTCGACCGAGCCGGCCAGCGGCTGCTGGAGGTCGATCACCGCGCGCAACAGGCTCGACTTGCCGGAGCCCGATGGCCCGACCAGGCTGACGAACTGGCCTTCGCCAACCTCGAGGTTGGCGCCCTCGAGCACAGGCGCGGCCCCATACGAAATCGAAAGATCGTGGACGCGCAGGCTCAACCCCCGACCACGCTGGTGTCGTGCAAGCCGCTTACATCCGCGCTGGGAGAAACCAGGCCCGCGATTTTCAGCGTTTCGGCCACGCGCTGGGCGGCCGGCAAGTCGATCTTGACGCTGGTCGGATAGAGCGAAGCCTTGTAGCGCGCCAGCACGTCCTCGAACTGCTTGACGTCGCTGCCCGCGAACAATTCCTTGGGGAACGCTTTGATCATCTGTTCGGGCGGCATCTGCGGCATCGCCTTGAGTGCGGCGTCGAGGCCGCGGGCCAGCGCCCGCATCTCTGCGCGGCGGGCCTCCATTTCCTTGGTGCGCACCGAGACACCCATGAACTCGTAGGCGCCGCCGAGGTGCTTCTGCGCGTCGGCGGTATCCATGGCGTTGACGAGGACTCGCGAGCCGGCCTTGCCGAGCAGCGTCAGCGCCGGCTCCTGGACCAGCCCGGCATCGACCTGGCCCTGGCGCAATGCTTCGAGGATGTTGACGCCGAGCGTCGCGAACCGGACCTTGGCCTGGTCGGCGCCGGCCTGCTTGAGCAGGAACAGCATCAGGGCATGGTCGGCGTTGCCGAGCGCGGACACGCCGACGGTCTTGCCTTCGAGGTGCTTGAGCTCGGTGATGCTGTCCGCTGTTTTCGGCGCGGTCGCCACGGCGAACAGCGGCAGCCGTCCGGTGGTGACGAAGCGGCGGATATCGGCGCCCTTGGCATAAGCCTGCATGGCGACGTCGAGCGAGGTCGCGCCGTAGTCCACCGCGCCGCCCACCAGCGCCTGGATCGCTGCGTTGCCGCCGCGGAAGTACACGATCTCGGCGTCGAGGCCTTGCTGCTTGAAATAACCGAAAGCGCGCGCAACTTCGTAGGGCGGCGCGCAGAGGAATTGGCTGCAGAACGAGATCGTCACCTTCTTGAGCGGCACGCCTTGCGCCATCGTCGGCCCGGCCGAGCCCAGCACGCCGGCCACCGCGCCGACGCCTTGCAACACGGAACGCCGCGAGACATCGGGCTTGGCGAAGTCGCTACTCCGCAGGCCTGATTTCGGCACCAGTGCCGATTCCTCATCGCAGCAGCCCATGACAAATCTCCTGGTTCGGGCGGAACCTAGCCATTGACCGTCAGCCGTCAATGACCGCTAGCAATGTTCTCCAAACGACGCCGCTTCAGGAATATCGTTCCAAGGAATGGATGACTCCTGCAATCTATTGGTTGCGCCTGGCCAGCAGCGCGAATGACGCTGCCAGCGCAACCACCATCAGAGCCATTAGCACCGCCATCGGCAACGCCGATGTCGCGTCGCCGAGCAGCCATGCCGCGTACTGAACGAGCGCCGCCCCAAGTCCCATCTGCGTGCAGCCGATGATGCCGGCCGCGGTGCCCGCGGCTTGCGGCCGCACGCTCGTCGCGCCGGCGATCGCGCCGGGCAGCAACAGGCCATTGCCGAATGCGATGACCATCTGCGGCACGAACACGATTGTCGGGCCGAAGTCGTACGCGAACCAGGCCAGCGCGACCGCCAAGGCAACGCCGGCAATCTCGAACGCGACGCCCCAGCGGATCAAGGCATGAAGGCCGTGCCGCATCGACAGCCGCGAAGCGGTGAAATTGCCCGCCATGTAGCCGATCGAGGAAACCGCAAACCAGAGGCCATATTCGGCGGAGGAGCGGCCCATCAGCGTTACGATCACGTGCGGTCCGCCGCCCAGAAAGACGAAGAAGGTCGAGGACCCGAATGCCGCGATTAGCACATATCCGACGAACGAGCGGCTCCGCGTCAGATCCGCGATGTCGCTTCGAAATCCTGCGCTCGGCCCCGCGGGGGCATTCAGCCCGCTGGTTTCCGGGAGCGTGAACCCGGCCCAGAGCACCACAGCGAGCGAAGTTAGGGCGGTGAAGATGAAGATTGCTTCCCAACGGAAAAATGTTTCGAGCAGGCCGCCGATCAGGGGACCAAAGGTCGGCGCTGCCACCATCACGGTTGCCACCAGCCCGAGGACGGAAGCGGCGCGCTCGCGGCCGAACAGGTCGCGGATGATCGCCCGCGCGACGACGATGCCGGCGGATGCTCCAACAGCCTGCAGGATGCGGGCCGCTATCACGCTTTCGACTGTCGGCATGACGATGGCCATCACGCTCGCGAACACGGTCAGCCCCAGGCCGGCGAGCATCACCGGCCGGCGGCCGAAGCGATCCGACAGCGGCCCCATGACGAGCTGCGCGACGGCCAGCCCGATCAGGAACAGCGACACCGTAAGTTGCATCGTGGCTGCGGTCGCTCCGAACTGATGCGACAGTTCGGGAACGGCGGGCACCAGGATATTGAGCGAGGTCGGCCCGATTGCCGTCGTCGCCATCAGAAGAAGCAGCAGGCCCCACGGCGTGAACGATGGGTCGCGCGCCTGATCGCGCAGTTTGGCGGCAACGTCGCTCACCGCCGCCTCAGGCTTGTCCGAGAGGGCGGGTCGCGGCGTCGAGCCAGGGCCGCGTTTCGGGGCCGACCAGCGGCACCAGCGCCTCGGCCACCTTGGCATGGTAGATTTCGAGCCAGGCGTATTCTTCCGCCGAAAGCATCGACGTGTCGATCAGCCGCCGGTCGATCGGAACCAGGGTGAGCGTCTCGAACGTGTTGAGCGGCTTCTCGCCGCCCTTTGCCGAAGGCGCCTCGATCACCAGCACCAGATTCTCGATCCGGATGCCGTACTCGCCCGTCTTGTAGTAGCCGGGCTCGTTGGACAGGATCATGCCGCGCCTGAGCGGGGTGTTGCCGAGCTTGGAGATGCGCGGCGGTCCTTCGTGCACGGACAGATAGCTGCCGACGCCGTGGCCCGTGCCGTGATCGTAGTCAAGGCCGTGCTCCCAGAGGTGCGCCCGCGCGAACGGGTCGAGCTGGGCTCCCGTCGTGCCTTCGGGAAACACGGCACGCGCCAGTGCAATGTGGCCCTTGAGCACCAGCGTGAACCGCTCGCGCATTTCCGCGGTCGGCTCGCCGACTGTGACGGTGCGCGTGATGTCGGTGGTGCCATCTTCGTATTGCCCGCCGGAATCGACCAGGAACAGTTCGCCCGGCGAAATTTTCCGATTGGTGGCGCGGGTGACACGGTAATGCACGATGGCGCCGTTCGGTCCGGCGCCCGAAATTGTCGGAAAAGAAATGTCCTTTAGAATGCCAGTGTAGCGCCGAAACGTTTCGAGCGCCTCGACGGCGTCGATCTCGGTCAATTTGCCGCTTGGCGCTTCTTGGTCGAACCATGCAAGGAATCGCGCCATCGCCGCGCCATCGCGGCGCTGCGCCTCGTGCGCACCCTCGATCTCCACCGGATTTTTCACGGATTTCATTAGCGCGATGGGGTCGGCGCCGCGGGTCACCTTGCCGCCGGCGCTGGTGACGACGCGAGCCAGCGCGTCAGCGCCGGTCGCTTGGTCAAGCCGTACGGTGCGCTTGGCAAGGCCGAGCGCGGTGAGATCGCGCGTAAAGGCGGCGGGTTCTCGCACCGCTGCCAGTTCCTCGATTTTGTGCCGCACGGCGTTGCTGAGCTTGGCGCCCTCGATATAGAGCGTCGGCCGGCCGTCCTGCGGCACCACCGCGAAGGCGAGCGGGATCGGGGAATGGGCGATGTCGGCGCCGCGGATGTTGAACGTCCAGGCGATCGAGTGCGGGTCGGAGATCACCAGCGCATCGGCGCGCGCTGTGGCGATTTCAGCTCGGATGCGGGCAAGCTTGGAGTTGGCGTATTCGCCAGCATAGCGGAAATCGTGCAGCGTCACCGCGCCCGACGGCGGCTCCGGCCGATCGCTCCACAGTCCGTCGATTGGGTTGGATTCCGTCGCGACCGCTGTCGCACTGGCATTGGCGCAGGCTTTGGCGAGGCGTTCGGCGCCGTCCATGGTATGCAGCCATGGGTCGTAACCGAACTTGGCGTCCTTCGGCAGATTGGCTTCGATCCATTGCTCGGGCGATGTTTCCGCGCTCGGCACGATCGAGAACGTCGCGGCATCGACTTGGTCGCGAGCCTGCAGGGCGTAGCGGCCATCGACAAACAGTGACGCTTTGTCGGCGAGCACCACCGCACAGCCGGCCGAACCGGTGAAGCCGGTAAGCCAAGCGAGCCGCTCGTCCGAGGGGGGCACGTATTCGTTCTGATGACGGTCGGCGCGCGGCACGATGAAGCCGGCGAGGCCGCGCTTCGCCAGTTCGGCGCGCAGCGCCGCGACACGGGACCCGGGCGCGGTGGGGCCTGGATCGTCGAACGACTGGAAGCGGGCCTCGAACATTGGCGGACTTTATGGGTGGGCTAGGGGAGGGGCAAACGCAGCGCGAATTGAGCAACTGCAACTGATATAGGCGTATGTGCAGTGCGAAGAATAAATTCGCTCGTAACTGATATCATGGCGTGATCGTTGGTATCACAAAACTGAATTTATCGTTTGTTTTCTTATGGATAGCATATGACGTATGCGTAGGCGGGAGTACCCGACAGCAGCGGGCTCAACTATGTTGCGTTGCAGAAAAGGCGGGTAGCGAGGGGATCTACCGGTTCTTTTCAAGACAGATAATGGAGAATCCCCATGACTCAGAGCACCACCTATTCCCCCGCTTACGGCGCAATACCCGGGATGGCTGCCGCGCCGAAGCAGAAGGGCCTGTTCCTGCGCTTCATCGACCGTTTGGTCGAGGCACGCATGCGCAGGGCCGAAGAATATATCCGTCATCACAGCCATCTGATTCCGCGCGAATTGCAAGAGCAGGCGGATTGGAGACTCACGGAACGCAGCGAGGATTCGCTGCCGTTCATCCGCTGAAATTGAAGGCTGGCTCCCGCTTTCCTCCCCGGGCGGGGGCTGGCCTTCTTTTTCCTTTATTCTTCCATGCGGGTTTGGAAGTTGACCCATGCGCCGGCGCCTGATCGGCTTGGTGGCGGATTTGCGCTATATGGATGGTGTTGGGGCGGTAAGGCGCAAGGAGAGCATCATGGTTGATGCGTTGCCTGACCGTAGTTTGCTGCAGCGAATCCTGGATGCGCTCGCCGAATGGCAGATGCGCCAGTCGCTTCGTGCGATCTGCCGCGGCCGCCGGAGAGCCTAGATCAGCGGCTTGCCGCAACCATCACAAGCGTGACCCATTCGTCCAGCGGGATGCGCCGTTCGAGCATCAATCCTTGCGAGCGATAGGCCGAGATTGCGGCTTCGGCCTGCACGGCCAGCACACCTGACAGCACAACGCGTGCGTGGGGCCATAGGCTGCGGGCGATCGGCGTGGCCAGGCGTTGCAACGGATTCAACAGGATATTCGCCAGCACCAGGTCGAACGGTGCCCGTGCAACGACGCGCGGCGCAGTGAGACCGGCGGCCTGCACGGCGTCGATCAGGCCGCCGACGCCGTTCTTTGTTGCGTTGTCGCGCGCGGCTCGTACGGCATGGATGTCGATGTCGGTGGCAAGCACCGGCGTGCGCAACAGCTTGGCGGCGGCGATTGCCAGTACGCCGCTGCCGGTGCCGAGGTCGAGGATGCAACGCGGTCGCCGATGCCGCGCCAACATGTCGAGTGCGAGCAGGCATCCCTTCGTGGTGCCGTGGTGGCCGGTGCCGAATGCAGTCGCGGCTTCGATCTCGATGCCGATCCGGTTTGGCGGCACGCGCGCACGGTCATGGGCGCCATGGATCAGGAAGCGACCGGCTGTGACCGGCGCGAGACGGGCCAGGCTGTCCTTCACCCAGTCGCGTGCCGGCAGCTTTTCCACAATCAGCCGCCGCGCCAGCGCGTCGCTCGATGCCGCGGCGATCATGGTGCGCAGTGGCTTGGCGTCTGGCTTTTGCGCAAAATGCAATTCCACGCTCCACCGCTTGTCCGGCTGTTCGAAGGCGGCGCAGACCGCAATTGCGGGATCGAGAATCTCCATCAGATGCGTGGCAACACGCCGCGCCACCGCTTCGTCGGCGGTTAGCTTCGCGACGTAGGTGGCGCGTTGGGCGGAACTGCCTTGCGACTTGGTCACAGCGGTTTATGCACGGGATGCTGGCGGTCTGCTACGGCCAAATTATCCACCTGTTGTACCCAGACATATGCCGTGGATTGTGACAGGGTTTGCGCCGCATTTTCAAAGCTTGTTCACAGGATGCGGAGACGCCGCAATGGATGCCGCCGACAAGAACGCCTGCGCCGACTTGATCCAGGCGTGGGGGTTTGCCCGCGACCAAGGCCGCTGGGCGGATCTGCTCGACGTTTTCCATTCCGGTGGCCGCATCCATGTTTCGTGGTTCGTGGGCGCCTATCCGGATTTCGTCGAGCGCTGCCGGCAAAACCATGGCCGGACGAAATCGAAGCATCTGCTGTGGCCCGCGCGGATCACGCTGAACGGCGCCCGAGCGTTGTCGGAATGCAATGTGGCGATCCTGGTCCGCCAGGCGATCGAAGGTATTGAGGTCGACCTGACATCGTACGGGCGCTTCGCTGACCGGCTGGAGCGCCGCGACGGACGCTGGGGCATTGTGGAGCGGGCCACGATCTATGAGCAGGATCGGCTGGACCCAGTGCTGCCGTCGCCGGCGTTCGATGCGTTGATGCAGAGCGCGGATGCCGCACGGTTTCCGGCGCCCTACCGCTACATGGGCTATCGCGTCGAGGCGGCCGGACGGTCGCTGGCCGAGCCGGTGCACTATGACGGCCGCGCCGAGACTGAGGCGCTCAAGAGTCGCTACGCGGGATGGCTTTCGGGCAAATAGAACGCCGTCGCCCGGCATGCGGCCGGACGACGGCGCTGCAGATCCCTGCTACTTCAACTGATCCTTGATCTTGTCGAGGCCGGTCTGGATGCAGGCCGCGTCCTTCTCGCCACCCGGCGCACCGGAGGCGCCAGCCGCACCGATCACGTCGTTGCCGATCATGATCGGCAGCGCGCCTTCGCCCGCCACCACGTTCGGCAGCGTGACCAGGCTGAGCTGCGGGTTGTCCTTCAGTCGCTTGACGATTTCGACCGACGGGACGCGGAAGGTGCGCGACGTGTAGGCCTTGCGATAGCTGTTATCCATGGTGTGCGGCCCGGTGTTGTCGCCGCGCACGTGCGCGATGATTTCGCCGTTGCGTCCGACCACTGCGACCGACACGTTCCAGCCCTTGGCTTTGCAGTCCGCTATGGCGACCGAGGCGATGGTTATGGCGGCTTCGGCCGAGAGGTCCTTGCGCGCAAGGGTCTGGGCGGAGGCGGGCAGGGCGATCGCGCAAGCGAAACCCGCGAGCGCCAGGCGAGAGAAATACGCAGACATAGTCAGTCCTCCCAAATGAAGCCGCTCTGTTCGGCGGCTCGTTAGAAGTCTATCGTGCGACAGGCAGCCTTGTCCTGCCATGACGCACAAACGAAAGCCGCCGCCCGAGCGGGGCGGCGACTTGGCGGCATGCGGCGTAAGGAGTCCTCCGTTACGGCCGCAGTCCGCAGATTGCCTGGCCGGTTTCATAGGCGCCTCCGGTGCAGACGACCGGGCGCCGGTAATAGGGGCGATAGTAGGGGTACGGCGGCGCGTAGTACGGTTGTTCGTAGTTGCCGCCGTAATACGTCGGCGCGCCGTAGCCGCGCCCGCGGTCATACCAGGGACACCATCGCGCGCTACGAATCGCGGCGTCGGCAACGTCCGGCGCGCACCTCAAACAACAACGACTTCCGGAAACGCCTTGGGATCGGCCCAACGTGAAAGGAACCGATTCGCTATGGCTCTCGCTCATATCCTGCGGCTTTTGAAAAAACTTTTCCGCGACGCCTTCGACGCCATGGTCGAGCCGGCCGAGCTGCGCCGCCGCATGGCGCGCCGCTTTCCGCACATGGAAGAGTAACGCGTGACCGGACCGCGTGTGACGCGCTCAGTCGCTGACCGCGCGCGCCGTCAGCGCGTCGTTTTCCGGTTCTACCATCCGCGTATGGCTCAGCGCCGCGGAATCGAGGGCAACGTCCGGCGGCCAATGATGCGTGCGCCGTGGCCAGGCTGTGTTTGGCCATGGGCACACCCTTCGCTCCGCCGGCTCCCGCTGCATGGCTTTCCCCCGGGTAGCTGGTTTTCGCGTAGCCGCGCGGCGCGCTCAAGCGCGACTTCGCCGCATCGCGCGATCTGGTTAAGGCGTGCTTGCGCGGTTCGCCAAGTCACGGAATCGATTTGGTTTTTTGGTGCGGCGCGTTGGTTAGAAATTTCCCAATCGTTACCGCGCGGGAAAAAATCGCGCGTCGTCCACACGCAAATCTGTCGCGGATGAAACTGAATGTGCGCGTGTCATTTGACGCATGGCTTCGCGGCGACGGCAGCGCGATCCCTCTGCCCGCATAGCCCGTCGAAGACGGGCGTGACGCCCTTAGGCGGGGAGAGGTGAACGGAGTTGGGCAACGCCGCTGACATTTCCGCGAGGCCTCCCCATATGACCGCCATGTCCCAGCCCGTCGTCGTGTCCGTTCCCCACCGTCTTGGCCGCGAGGAGGCGGCGCGCCGCATCCGGGCCGGATTCGAGCGCGCCGGCACGCAGTTCGGCGGCCTGCTCGACATTTCCGAGCAGGCCTGGACCGGCGACCGGCTGACCTTCCGCGCCTCGGCGCTCGGCCAGCAGGCCTCCGGCCTGATCGACGTGCTGGACGACAGCGTCCGCATCGAGGTCACGCTGCCGTGGCTGCTCGGCAAGATCGCGGAAAAGCTGATCCCGGCGATCCGCCGCGAAAGCACGCTGATGCTGGAGAAGAAGTAGGGGTTGTGTTCGGCGGTGCGGCACACTCCGTTCACCTCTCCCCGCCTAAGGGCGTTCACGCCCGTCTTCGACGGGCTATGCGGGGAGAGCGAGTTCACCGCCGATTGCCGCGCCGTGTCGGCCAACTTCGCTAAGCCGTGAAACGCTTTCGTCTCCTGTGCGTTGACTTTGGCGGTGAAACCCGCACGCCCCGAAATCACGCGCAGGAGATGTCCCATGTGCGACTACAGCCTTGAGAACGTGCTGTCGCGCCGCGCCGCGGTGGCCGACCGCCTGGTAACAGCGACCTTCCCCAATACCGTCACCCGCGGCTTTGCCGCGGTGGACGACGTTAACGTGGCGGTGTGCCTGATGCCGGGCACCGAGCTCGCATTCGAGCGCGAGGTTGAATACGACCACCCGGTCACGCACGCCCGCACCAAGGCCGGCACCACCACCGCGCGGTTTCGCGAACTGAACCGCGCCAACCCCTATGCCGAACACGACGCGCTGGAGTTCCCGGACGGCACCGTGGTGCCGCTGACCCGGCTGATCCCGGGCCAGCGCGCCAGCGTGCTGCAACTGCCGGCGCAGCCTTTTGAGGTGAAGCAGCCGGCCGCGGAGACAGTGCCGCGCTCGCAGGAGATTATTTCGTAGCGGCGATCAGGTTCGCAGGCTCGCGAGATACCGCTCCACCGCATCGGCCAGCGCTTCGTTGCGCAGCGTCAGGTCGCGGACGCATTTCCCGGCGAGGTCGTACGAGCGGTAGCTGCGCGATCAGCGCAAGGTGCTTGAGCTGGTCCGCGTTCATGTCGTCCGGCCGCGTGAAGTCGCGCACGTAAAGCACATCGGTGTATAGCCCGTGGTTCATGGTGGCGTAGAGGTCGTTGGCGAAACGCATCGGCAGGATCATCGCTTTCTGCGCTTCGGAAAAGATGTGCGGGATCATGCCGAGCAAGTGCAGCTCGCGGTCGATGTCGCCGAGTGGCATGAAGCAGACTTCGGTCTGCACCGCCACCGCCGGCAGGCGCGCGCGGCCGCCTTGGAACACAAGCATCGGCGCATAAGGCGCCCGTCGGTGATGGGATTGGCGCCGACGTCGACCACGCCGGTGGGCCGCCCCGGCTGCAGCAGTTCGACCAACGGTTGTGTCATGAAGCCGCCTTCCTGCGGCGAGGCGCTAATCGAGGAGCCGCAGGGTCAGATTAGGCGAATGCGCCACGCGAGGCCGCGCCGGAGGCGGCCGTCCACGTCATAATTGAGGCGTCTATTCGCAGCGATTGATGCGGCGGACGAACGTCGTGCCGTCGGAGCGCTTCATGCGCACCGGAACGTTGCGGCAATTGGCCCGCGCGTTGGCGGCGTTGCCGTCGGTGTCCGCATCCCTGGCGATGTCGTCGTAGAGCCAGTGGCGGCGGCCCTGCCAGCGGTTCGGCCAGTCCTCGCCGACCGGCTCGCCGGCGCGCTGGCCCTGTTGCGCGAGATAAGGCGAGGCGGCGGCCGGCTGAGCCGCGATAAGACAGGCCAGAACGAGGAGCGGAAACGGGCGCATGATGGAGGAACGTTCTCGGGCGCGCGGAGTTCCGGCGACATGTTGGCGCACGCAATCTCTCCGCCGTCATGGCCGGGGCATAGCCGTCCGAGGATGGCGTCGCTTCGCTCGCCTATGTCGCGGGCATCCACGCCTTGCCGGGCCTATGAAGGGGTGGGCGCCCAGAGAACGCGGAAACGCCGGCGCCGCAATGCCATCGACCTTGCGCATGGTGATCTGACCTGAGGCGAGCAAGGCCCAGAACAACATGGCGGCGGTTTCGGCCGATGGCAGCACGGTCTGCGTCTTGATCCGTCGCTTGAACTCCTCGTGCAGCCGTTCGATCGCGTTCGTGGTTCGGGCGCTGCGCCATTGCATCGGCGGCAGGGCGGTGAAGGTGAAGAGCCGGTCGCCGGCTTCCTCCAGGCTGTTGGCCACGGCCCAATGCTTGAGCCGCCATTTGCGGACGAACGCCTTTCTACGCTCCATGATCTCCTCGCGGCTGGTGGCGTACATCATCTCATTGTAATCGGCGGTGATCTCCTCGCGCAGCCGTTCGGGCGCGTGCGCCAGCAGGTTGCGAAGCTTGTGCACCGTGCAGCGCTGCACCGGCACGCCGTCCCACACCGCGGCGATTGCCCTTTCCAGTCCCGGTGCCCCGTCGACGATCAGGAACTCCGGCCGCCGCAGGCCGCGCCCGATCAGATCGTCGAGCACGGCGCGCCAAGCCTCGGTACTCTCCCCGCCCATGCTCTTGATCGCCAGCAGAACCTTCTGGCCGTCAGTACGCACGCCGATGATCACCAGCAGCGAGATCGCCGTGGCCTTGCGGTCAAGCCGCACCCGGACCACCGTGCCGTCGAGGATCAGCCGAACAATCGGTTGGTCGGCAAGCGAGCGTGCGTTCCAGGCCGCCCAATCGGTTTGCACCTTGCGCCATACCCGGCTCACCACGTCCTTGCCCACCGCCCCCTCGAACAGGGCTCCGAGCGCCCGGCGGACCCGTCGCGTATTGGTGCCCGCCAAGTCGGCGCCGGCGATCAGCGCGTCGGCAGTCTGCGTGCGTCGCTGATAGGCCGGTAGCACCTTGCTCTGCCACTCGGTGGTCTTGCCGTCCGGCGTGCTCAGCCGTGCGCGCGGCATCGCAATCTCAACCCGACCGAAAGTTCCAAGGAGTGTACGTGATCGCTGACCGTGGCGGTGGCCGACCGCGGCCGGGGTATCTGCCTCCGTCGCGGCGGTCTTGGGCAACCTTCCATAACGCGGGCGCAACAGCGTTGCCTCAAGCTCACCCTCGATCATCCCCTGGATGAAATCGCGGACCCGCTCGCGCACAGCCGCCTCGATCGGATCAAACCAGTCGTCGAAAAGATGGGTCGAGCTCTCAGCTTCAGCATGCGGTATCGTCGAAGGCGTGATATCGCTCGTCATGGCGTGGTCTCCAATCCGGCGCACCAACGCCGGATGATTCGAGGTTGAACACCCCGGAGACTACGCCACCCTAAATTCCAACCAATCCCGCGACGGCACCCCGCCAGCAAAACGCTGCTGGTGGAGCCACCGTGGAAGCGGGCTTCGTCGTTAGAGGCCGAATAATTCCCATAGTCTGATGAGAAGGGTGTCAGCCTTGCGTATTGCCCAATAAGAAATCGCCGCGCTCGACCACGCCGGCGCTCACACAGCGTCTATTAGGGTCCCGCTGCTATGGCGCTTGCGATTTGACGGAAGGGCCATGGCGCAATCGGCTTGATTTAACTAGCCTTCGTCGAGGTCCTGAGGCTGGGGAGGCTCATGAAACGGCGCGCTGCCATTGGCCGCAACGCCGCCAAGACGCTGCGCGGCAAGCGCGTGAAGCGTCGCCGCGCGCCGAAGGCCAAGCGCAGCTCCACGTCTTCCGCTGCCGGCCCGCAAGCGCGGGTCAGAACCCTCACTCGTCAACTGAGCGAGGCGCTGGAGCAGCAGACCGCAACCTCCGAGGTCCTCAAGGCGGTCTCAAGCTCGCCCGGCGATCTGGAGCCTGTGTTCCGGGCGGTGATGGAAAATGCGGTGCGCATCTGCGAGGCCACTCTCGGCGATCTGTACCTGCGCGACGGGAATGGCTTCCGCATGGCGGTTACACACAATTCTCCTCCGGCCTACACCGCGGCACGCAAAAGCGTGCCGGTGCTTCGCCCCCCGCCGGATGCGCCGCTGGGCCGCGTCGCCATCACAAAGCAGGTGGTTCAGATTGCGGACATCACGACGATCTCGTCCTATAGGGCAGGGGATCCATTCGTGGTCGCCGGCGTTGAACTGGCCCGCTATCGAACCGTGCTCGCGGTTCCAATGCTCAAAGACGACGAACTGATCGGCGCCATAACAATCTCGCGCCGGGAGGTCCAGCCGTTCACCGACAAGCAAATCGAGCTGGTGACGAACTTCGCCGCGCAGGCCGTGATCGCCATCGAGAACACCCGGCTGCTCAGCGAGCTGCGCCACCGCACCGACGACCTGTCCGAGTCGCTGGAGCAGCAAACCGCGACCTCGGAGGTGCTCAAGGTCATCTCAAGCTCGCCCGGCGAACTGGAGCCGGTGTTCCAGGCCATGCTTATGAACGCGACGCGCATCTGTAAGGCCAAGTTCGGCACCGTGTTCCGCTTCGACGGCCAGAGGTTCCACTTGGCGGCGGGCACCGATTTGCCGCCCGAATTTTCCGAGTTTCAACGGAAACGTGGGGCGTTTCAGCCGGAAGCGGGGACACAGCTCGATATCGTATTGTGCACCAAATCGATCAGCTACTCGGCCGATCGCTTGGCGGAAGGTGCTCCTGGCCCTTCGGTCAGGCTCGGCGGTGCGCGCTCGCAAGTCGCGGTTCCGATGCTCAAGGACGATGAACTGGTGGGCGCCTTCGTGATCTACCGCCAGGAGGTGCGCCCCTTTACCGACAAGCAGATCGAGCTGGTGCAGAACTTCGCCGCGCAGGCGGTGATCGCGATCGAGAACACGCGGCTGCTGAGCGAACTGCGCGAATCGCTACAGCATCAGACCGCCACCGCCGACGTGCTGAAGGTCATCAGCCGCTCGACCTTCGATCTGCAGACCGTGCTCGACACGCTTACCGAGACGGCCGTGCGGCTTTGCGATGCAGACATGGGCGCCATTATGCGCGAGAAAGGCGCGGCCTATTACTACGCAACGAGCCACAACTTCCCGCCCGATTTCAGCCAATGGGCCAAGTCTCTGCCGATCGAGCCGGGTCGAGGGAGCGTCGTCGGCCGCATTCTTCTTGATGGCAAGATCGGGCATGTCGCCGATGTTCTGGCGGATTCGGAATACACATTCCTTGAAGCGCAGCAAAAAGCCGGCTATCGCACACTTCTCGGCGTCCCGCTGCTGCGCGAAGGAAAGCCCATCGGCGTTGTGGTGTTGTTTCGCACCAAGGTGCGGCCGTTCACCGACAAGCAGATCGAGCTGGCATCCACCTTCGCCGACCAGGCGGTGATCGCGATCGAGAACGTGCGGCTGTTCGACGAAATCCAGGAAACCAGCCGCCAGCTCGCCGAGGCGAGCCAGCACAAGTCGCAGTTCCTCGCCAACATGAGCCACGAGCTGCGCACGCCGCTCAACGCCATCATCGGCTACACCGAATTGATCATCGACGGCATCTACGGCGACACGCCGGAGAAGGCGCTGACCGTGCTCAAGCGGGTCGAGAGCAACGGCCGCCACCTGCTCGGCCTCATCAACGACGTGCTTGATTTTTCCAAGATCGAGGCGGGCCAGCTCAAGCTTTCGATTTCCGAGTATTCGATCAAGGATGTCGTTCACAATGTGTTCAGCGCGGTCGAGCCGCTGGCGGCGAAGAAGAACCTCAAGTTCGAGGTCGACGTGCCACCCGACCTGCCGGCCGGCCACGGCGACGAGCGAAAGCTCACCCAGGTGCTGCTCAATCTGGTCGGCAACGCGATCAAGTTCACCGATGCCGGCGAAGTGACGATCAAGGTCGCCCCGGCCAACGGCATGTTCAGCGTGGCCGTGCATGACACCGGCCCCGGGATCTCCCTGGCCGATCAGGAAAAGCTGTTCGAGGAATTTCAGCAGGCCGACAATTCGATCACCAAGGCCAAGGGCGGCACCGGACTGGGGCTCGCCATTGCGCGCCGGATCATCGAGATGCACGGCGGCCGGCTGTGGCTGGATTCCAGCCCAGGAAACGGCTCGGTCTTCACGTTCGAGATTCCCTCTGCCGTCGAACCAGCGAGGCCATCATGAAAAAGCGAATCCTGCTGGTCGAGGATGAAGAGGACAACATGCAGATTCTGCGCGATCTGCTGATCTCCGATTACGAGATCGACGAGGCCGGAAACGGCGAGAAGGCGCTGGCGGCGGTGGCGGCGAAACGGCCGGACCTCATCCTGATGGACATCCAGCTTCCCGTCATGGACGGCTACGAGGCGACGCGCCGCATCAAGGCCGATCCGGCGCTACGCTCGATCCCGATCATCGCGATCACGTCATATGCAATGGGGGAAGATGAAAAGAGAGCGCGGGCGGCGGGGTGCGACGACTTTGTGGCCAAGCCTTACAGCCCCCGTGTGCTGCTGGCCAAAATCCGCGAGTACATGAGCTAGAAATCGAACCAGCCAGCATGGCCGCTCCTGGTGCAAGGCGGGCATCGGGAATCAAGCAACTCACACCCGCTCCACAAAACTATCCACCACGCGCTTCTCGCCGGCCTTGTCGAACGCAATCGTTCAGCTTGTTGCCGCCGACGCGGTAACGTTGCCGTTGCCGAACTTGATGCGGAACACCCGGTCGCCCACCGAGAAGGGCGACGCCGTGCCGGTCGCGGGCTTTGCGCCGTGTTGTGCCGTCACAGCACCGTGATTTCGCTGTCCTTGGCGTCGTAGATCGACACCTGCACAACCGGATGCGCCTTCTTGATGGCCGCCCCCGCCGCCTCAGCGGCATCGTGGGTCGGATAGGAATTCTTGGTCTGCCGGTCGACCTGGAGGCGGTAGCGCTCCATCGTCGTGCGGCCCTGTCCGGCCGCGACCGGAGCGGTCTCGTCGATCTCCTTCTTCGGCATCGTTATCTTGGTCGTCAGTGTCTTGGTTTCTTTCATATGCCTTTAGTCTCCTTGCGCGACGCCCGGAATTGGGCGGCGCGCTTTAACTGCTGTTCAAACATTTTGACTGATTGAGCCGATCGCTCTGACTGCTGCGCGGCTGACCCGACCGTGCGCGCTTTCGAGCGGAAAGTCGAGCGATTTGTCCGGGCGCGCCGACGCGGTGAATGCCCGAAGATCGGCCGCGTGTCCGGGTTCCGCCGTGCTAGCGTGCAGAATGCATCTGCACCTTTCCAGGTTGCTGCTCGCTGTCACCGCCACTGCCGCCCTTGTCGAGCCGGCGGCATCCCAGGCAACCAAGAAGAAAGTTGACCTGTCGCAATTGACCTGCGGGCAGAAGGTGCTGATCGACGACCAGTCGTGTCAGGCCGGGCAGATCCTGGAGGTGACCGGGAGTTGCCTCGCCACCGTGCCCGCCGACGGCACGCGGCCCAGGGGCATTCAGTACAATTGCTTGAAGCGGAAGTAGCGCGGGGCGAGGTAGCACGCCTTCTTGCCGCGAGATGCGCGCGAAAAGACTCGTGCGTCGTCCTCACGCTGCAATCGATGCAAAAAGTGCGGGGCGCACTAACCCCCCGATGAGCGCGCCCCGCGAGCCGACCCCGGCACGAGTCCGGGGCTGACTTTCCCCGCGTGGGGGAGAGCAAGTGATGTTTGTGCCGAG
Source organism: uncultured Alphaproteobacteria bacterium (assembly GCA_963814215.1). GTDB lineage: Bacteria > Pseudomonadota > Alphaproteobacteria > Rhizobiales > Xanthobacteraceae > Z2-YC6860. The sequence continues at coordinate 176,859 of CAWFCM010000004.1, forward strand.
GAATGGGCTTGCCCCGCCGCATCCCTTGTTGCTCCGTCGCGCGAACAGGGCGGCAGGTTCATGGTTGCGGCGAATTTTTTTGAGCAGGGGCCAACCAGGTCTCGCCCCCATCCGAAACAAACGAGAATCAATATCAAACGCCGGTTGCGCCGGAGCCTTTACGGATTGCAACACCAGGACTAATTGGGAGAAAGCTGTCTGTAACCGTGAGCAGGGAAATATGCGCCCATTTCTGACGTTGGTCGCCGCGCTGGCGGTTGGCATTGCCGGGCTGATTTCGGCCAGCTTGATGCTCTCCGAAACTCCCGCATTTGCTGCGCAAGCCAAGAAATCCAAGCAGCGCACCGAGCAAGTGAGTCGTCGTTCTGTTCCCCGCTCAAGCGGGTTTGAGCATCAGCAGTGCACTTGGGAGAACCCCTGCCCATCGCGCAACCTCCATTAGGGCCTGGCTGACGGCCAAAGAAAAAAGCGGCCGACATGCGGCCGCTTCTTGTCGCCCTCTGGTATCGCCGCCGTTACCAGCGCCGCCAGGCGCGGTAGCGCGGTAGGCGTACGGCCGGTAGAAGCGGTTCGGCCGCCACCAGCAGCGGCCCCAGGCGTTACAGACGTAGCGGGCCGCTTCCGGCTGCACGCCGGTGTCGACCGCGGCGAGGTTGCTGACCGGCATGGCCTGCGCGCCGGCCGAAAGGCCGGCGGCGAGCACGCCCGCGATCAGCGCCAGCTTGATCCTGGACATGATGGTCTCTCCTTGCGTCGCATCCCCGGCAGATACAACGCGGGAGCCGGTAAAATTGTTTCGGAATGCCGCTTTTTTGGCCCGATCAAGGCCCGACGGAACTGGAACGCGCGGCCGGGCGCGTTCGTTTTTCAGGCGTTGCAACAATCGAAGGAACTGTCATGCGCAGGTTTAGCACGCGCAGGTTTGGCATCGCGCTCTTTCTATGTTCCGTGGCGGCGCCCGTTGCCGCGGCCGAATACTCCCAGCAGGACGTGCAGGCCTGCACGCCCGATGCGTGGCGCGTCTGCGGCCACGCGATCCCGGACGCCGACCGCGTGCGCCAGTGCCTGTTCGCCAACCAGCCCAGCCTCAGCACGCCGTGCTTCAACGTGATCGAGCGCGCGCGGGTGACGCGTGAGATGAACGGGCAGGGTCAGCTTTCGACGACGGGCAGGGCGCGCAGCCGGTGCAGAGGCCAAGGTATTATTGAGAGGTCACCGGCGCCACCAGATGCACCTACTGCAGCGCCTGCCGCACTTTTTCCAGTCCGGCGGCTGCGCATTCCTCATCCTTGCCGGGCGAGCCGGCGACACCGACGCCTGCGATCACCTCGTTGCCGAGCTTGATCGGCACTCCACCGTTGAGCCCGGTGACGTTCGGCAGCAGGGTCTGGTCGCGCCGCGACTGGCGCGCCGGTATCTCCTTCTGGAACTCCGTGGTGGTGATGCCGAAGGTGCGCGAGGTGTAGGCCTTGCGGCGCGCGGCCTCCATGGCATGCGGCCGGGCGTTGTCGTCCTTGAGCGCGACGATGGTGTCGCCGGCGCGGTCGACCACGACCGCGGCAGCAGTGGTGAGGCCCAGCGCCTTACAGGCGTCGATGGCTCCGGTCGCGATGGCAAGCGCCATCGCGTACGACAGGTCGCGGCGCTGTACGAGTTGTTGTGCCGAGGCGGCCGAGGCAAGCGAAGCGATGAGCGCGGTGGCGGCGATGCAGGCGAGTGGACGGATCATGGCGTGTCTCCCCCGGTGGATGAGGGAGCGTAGCACGCCCTGCGTCCGGAGATTGTGCCTCAGGATGAGGGCGGAGCAGCCCTCACACCCGCTCCACAAAACTATCCACCACGCGCTTCTCGCCCGCCTTATCAAACGCAATCGTCAGCTTGTTGCCGTCGATCGCGGTGACGTTGCCATTGCCGAACTTGATGTGAAACACCCGGTCGCCCACCGAGAAGGGCGACACCGTGCCGGTCGATTTCGCCACCAGCTCGCCCTCGATGGTTAGGGGAACGTGCGGACGCTTACCCCCTTCCCGCCCGCCTGCGCCCTTCGGGCTTCGGCGCGTCGACCTCGGAGGAGACGGAGAGTCCTCGTAATCCGGCTGCACGTAATCGAGCGAGTCGTCACCGACGCCGCCTTCGCCGTAGCGCGGCGCGCCGGTTTCCGAGAATCCGCCGCGGCCTTTGTTCGCTTGCGCGCGCTGCCAGCCAGGCGTGCCGTAGTTCGAGCCGAACGCCGTCATCTGGTCGAAGCGTGAGGCGCCGTAGCCGGCCGCGCCGCCGAAGCTGCCCTTGCTCTCCGTCACCTCGACATGCGTCGCCGGCAATTCGTCGAGGAAGCGCGACGGGATGTTGGTGGTCCACATGCCGTGGTTGCGCCGGTTGGTGGCGAAGAAAATCTTGGCGCGCTTTCTCGCTCGCGTGAGGCCGACATGGCCGAGGCGGCGCTCCTCCTCGAGGCCGGCGCGGCCCTGGTCGTCGAGCGTGCGCTGGCTGGGGAACAGGCCTTCCTCCCAGCCGGGCAGGAACACGGTGTCGAACTCCAGCCCCTTGGCGGCGTGCAGCGTCATGATGTTGACCCTGTCATCGTCTTCGCCGCGGTTGGCCTCCATCACCAGCGAGATGTGCTCGAGGAAGCCGGCGAGGTTCTCGAACTCCTCCATGGAGCGCACCAGCTCCTTGAGGTTTTCGAGGCGGCCGGCGGCGTCGGCGCTTTTGTCCCTCTGCCACATCTCCGTGTAGCCGCTTTCGTCGAGCACGATCTGCGCCAGCTCGGTGTGCGGCAGCGTGTCCTTCTGCTTGCGCCAGCGTTCGAATGAGTCGATCAGGCCGCGCAGCGCGCCGCGCGGCTTGGACTTGAGCTCGTCGCTCTCGACGATGACGCGCGCGGCCTCGGTGAGCGGGATGCGCCGTTTGCGCGCCAGATCGTGCATCGCCTGCACCGTCGCGTCGCCGAGCCCGCGCTTGGGCACGTTGACGATGCGCTCGAAAGCGAGGTCGTCGGCGGGAGAGTGGATGACGCGCAGATAGGCGAGAGCGTCGCGGATCTCGGCGCGCTCGTAGAAGCGCGGGCCGCCGATCACGCGATAGAGCAGGCCGACTATCATAAAGCGGTCTTCCAACTCGCGCATCTGGTGCGAGGCGCGCACCAGAATGGCGATCTCGTGAAGCACATGACCGCCGCGCTGCAGCTGCTCGATCTCCTCGCCGATCGAGCGCGCCTCTTCCTCGGAGTCCCACGCGCCGGTGACGGTGACCTTTTCGCCCTCGACATCCTCGGTGCGCAGCGTCTTGCCGAGCCGGCCTTCGTTGTGGGCAATGAGATGGGAAGCCGCCGCCAATATGTGTCCCGTGCTTCTGTAGTTGCGCTCAAGTCTGATGACCTTCGCGCCGGGGAAGTCGTGATCGAACCGCAGGATGTTATCCACCTCGGCGCCGCGCCAGCCGTAAATCGATTGGTCGTCATCGCCGACACAGCAAATGTTTTTGGGGGGCAGGGGAGATGCGGCAGCGGCGGGGCCACCCCTTGCGCCGCTCTCTCCCTCCCTCTCCCCGCTTGCCGCCCTTTCTTCTCCCTCTCCCCGCTCTTGCGGGGAGAGGGTCGGGGTGAGGGGCTCTTTAACTTGCTCAGTCTGCGGAGAGTCCCCTTCACCCGGCTCGCCATAGCGCGTCGAAGACGCGCGTGAACGCGCTGACGGCTCGCCACCCTCTCCCCGTAAACGGGGAGAGGGAAGCACCGAGCGCGTTGCGCCGCTTTTCTGCGCAATCAACCGCAGCCACAGATACTGCGCCACGTTGGTGTCCTGATACTCATCCACCAGGATGAACTTGAACCGCTCCTGATACTGCCGCAGCACGTCGGGCTGCTCGCGGAACAGCCGGATGTTCTCCAGCAGCAGATCGCCGAAGTCGGCGGCGTTGAGCGTCTTGAGCCGCTCCTGATATGCCGCGTAGAGCTTCTTGCCGCGGCCGTTGGCGAAGCTCGCCGCCTCGCCGGACGGCACCATGTCCGGCGTCAGGCCGCGGTTCTTCCAATGGTCGATCAGTCCGGCCAATACACGCGCGGGCCAGCGCTTCTCGTCGATGCCCTCGGCGTCGAGCAATTGCTTGATCAGCCGGATCTGGTCGGCGACGTCGAGGATGGTGAAGTCGCTCTTCAGGCCGATCAGCTCGGCGTGGCGGCGCAGGATTTTCACGCCGATGGCGTGGAAGGTGCCGAGCCACGGCATGCCCTCGACCACTTGGCCGACGTACTTGCCGATCCGCTCCTTCATCTCGCGCGCCGCCTTGTTGGTGAAGGTGACGGCGAGGATTTCGGAGGGGCGGGCGCGGCCGAGGCTGAGGATATGCGCGATGCGCGTGGTCAGCACCCGCGTCTTGCCGGTTCCGGCGCCGGCCAGCACCAGCACCGGGCCGTCCAGCGTCTCGACCGCAAGCTGCTGCTCGGGGTTCAGCCCCGCCAGATACGATGCGCCGGCACGCGCCGCCATCGCGCGTGCGGCAATGCCGCCCGGCGCCGGGGAGGGCGCAGGTGCCGCGGGGAAGGGATCGCGTTTGACGGGCTCAGCCAAGACCGGGCTTGTCCATGGGAATCATGGACTGAAAATGGCACTCGGAGTGCGGATTTGCGAGGGGCGGCTACTTCTCATCCAGTGTATTGACCGGCTCCCAGTCCGCCCCCGGCGGACGGTCGCTGAGTTCCCGCGCGCGTTCCGCAAACCGCGTGGCCGGCGGATCGTCGGGATATTTCGCGAATTGCTCCGCGGCGGCGGCGAAATCGCGGGCGCGGTAGCGCGCGAGACCGCCGGCGTAGGCTGTAGTGCGCGACTGCAGGTCCGGCGAAATCTCACCGGCAAGACCGAGCGGTTCATAGATCTTCACCGCCTGGGCGCGGCCCTTGACCCGGATCGCGTCGAGCTCGCGCCAGGCAAACGCATCGTCCGCCGCCTGCACCGTCGCCTCAGACGCCATCACGGTGGTGCCGAACAACTTGTTGGCGCCTTCGAGCCGCGAGGCGAGGTTCACCATGTCGCCCATCACCGTGTAGTTGAAACGTCGCTGCGAGCCGATGTTGCCGACCAGCGCCTCGCCGGTGTTGAGCCCGATGCGCTGGCGCACATCGCCGCCGAACGCCGCCTTGACGCGATCGAGCCCGGAGAGCCGCGCCGCGCATTGCAGCGCGGCCTGCACCGCGTTCTTCGCGTGGTCGGGCTCGTCGAGCGGCGCGCCGAACACCGCGACGATCGCGTCGCCGATGTACTTGTCGACGAAGCCGCCGTGCGCCTCGATGATGTCGGTCATGGCAGAGAGGTATTCGTTCATCGCCGCCACCAGCTCGGCGGGCGCGATCTTCTCGGAGTACGTGGAGAAGTCGGCGATGTCGGAAAAGTACACCGTGACGTTGCGCATCTCGCCGCCGAGGGCGGGCGGCTTGTTCGACGCCATCATCTTCTCGATGACCGCGGGCGGGAGATACAGCGAGAAGCTCTGCCGCAGCAGCCGCTTGCCGCGGTCGGCGACCACGAAGCGGTAGCCGACGGTCCCGCCGAGCGTCAGGACAGCGGCCGCAATTGGTTCGGCGAGAGGGAACACCGCGCCGTGGCGGAACATCAGTGTTGCACCGGCAGTCCACGCCGCTGCGACACCGAGCGTGGCAAGCGCCGCCATCGTGGGGCCGAACAGGAATGCGATCGCAGCCGCGGCCGTCGCCAGCGCAAGTGCGGCGAGGAACGTAACCAGGCCCCCGAATTCGACCAGCGTTGCGCCGCGGATCAGGTTGTTCACCGCCGTGGCGTGGATATAGACACCGGGAATAGAGTCGCGCACGAACGCCGGCGTGGAGGAGGGCGAGGTTGCTCCGCAGCGCACGCGTGAGCCTTCGGCGCCGGTGGCGAAGCGCTTCGACGTGATCTTGCGATCTTCGACGTCGAGCACGGTGCCCAGCAGCACGACCTTGCCGTCGAAATGCTTGCGGAAGAAATCCTTGTCGCCCCGCTCGGCGCAGGCGCGCAGATCGGCCAGCGAGTAGGTCGGGATGTCGCCGGAGCCGCCTTCGAAAGAAAGTGTGACCGTGTTCGGCACGGGGCTGGACGGAATGGGTCTTGGCAGCTTGTCGCCCATCGCCCGCATGGCGAGTTCTATCGCCATCGATGGCACTTTCTCGCCGTCGACTGTGAAGGACAGCGGCAGGCGGCGGATCACGTCGTCGGGATCGCTGTGGACGTTGAGCGCGCGAATGTTGCGGCCCTGTCCGACCGCGGCGCGCTGGCCGGGCGAGGGCAGCACCGGATGATCCGAGTGCTGCACCTGGCCGAGCACGACTTTGCCCGCACGCGCCCCGGTCGCCAGCGCGCGCAGATAGTCGCGGTCGAAGCCGCGCACCCGCGCACCCAGCGTCTCGTCGCCGAACGGCACTTCCGATTGCTCGATCGAAGTCGGGAACATGATGTCGAAGCCGACCACCTTGGCGCCGCCGTCGATGATCGCGGTCAGCACCTGACCGATCTCGCGCGTCCAGGTGACGCTCGGCGTGCCGGCGAACGGCGAAGTGCGGAAGGTTTCTTCGTCGATCGCGACCACCACCGCCGGCGATGCAGTCGGCTGATGCACGTTGCCGAACACCCGCCAGCGCAGCGCGGTGAGCCAGTCGATTGACAGGCCGCGCACCGCGTCGAGCGCGGGCGATACGACGAATAAGGCTGCAGCCAGCGAGATGAGGAAGGCGGCGAAGGCGGCGCGCAGCGAATCCATGCGCGCGATGATGGGATCAACCGGGCGTGAAGCGCAACAGGCGGCTGACGACAGGGATTTTGCCGGTGGTCTTGCCGACGATCTTGGCCTTGGCGTCGATCTTGAACGTCACCTTGTTGGGCCCGATCGTCGCGCGGTAGACGCCGCCGCGGGCGAGCGGCTTGGCCTTGGCTTTGGCGAGATCGTAGAACCCGGTGTTGCCCTCGCCGATCGCAAATTCGGCGCGCTCACCCGGCCGGTCGACACGCTCGATTACCAGCGTGCGCGGATCGCTGGCCACAAGCTTGGGGAGTTGCACCATCGGGGCCGTTGCGTAGAGCACCGGCGAGATCGGCGCGCTCTGCAGGCGGAATGACGATGCGGCGCTGGCGTTCGCCTCAGCCGACGCGAGCTGCATCTTGCCGCCGTTGCAGGAAACCTTGGCGCGCTTGACGGTGCCACCCTGCACCTCGCTCTTGTCGGTGCCGATTGTCACCGTACCGCCGGTGATGGTCTCGTGCTGGCAGGACTTGAGATAGCTCAGGGCTATGGTGTCTTTCGGCGCGAGCTTGATGACCTGGCCTGTGCCGACGTAGTCCATGAATTCGACGTCGGCGCTGGCGCTGTTGACGTCTTCCACCAGCGCAATGGGGACCAGCGGGGCAGGAGCCTTCGCCCACGCTGCCGTCGTCAGCAAGAGGCCGACAACGAGCGTAGCGCCCGAAAGAGCTGTCTTGATCATTCAGCGATTCCCCGACATGGCGACACGCCCGTAAGCGTTAGTAGCGCGGGGCCGGTAAAGGTTCAGCCGCCGCCGAAATTTTTTTCCTCCGCAATTATGGAGGGCAGAAGGCGGATAAAAACTCTATCAGAATCAAAGTGTTATATGATTGGATGCCACGCGCTCGATCACTTCGGCCACCAACAGCCAAGTTTCGCAGCGTTGTTTGATACAAGTCGCATGAAATGCCTCCATTGTTCGACAACAAAAATCCCTCCTCGCCGTCGGTGTTTCGGCCGGCTGCGCTGCTGCGCGAAGCGCGGCGGCAGAAAGGACTGGCGAACGCTGACGTGCCGGCCGTCTGCATTCTCGATCCAGACGGCGATATCGCACGGCGCTTGCGAAAGGATGGCAGATCAAAGCCCTTCGAAGGATGGCCCTGCTACCATACCCAATTGGACGCCTTCGAATTGGCGGGGCAAACGGTCGGCATTGTCGGATGCGCCGTCGGCGCCCCCTTTGCCGTTTTGATCGCGGAAGAATTGTTTGAAAGCGGTTGCCGCTTGTTGTTGAGCGTGACGTCCGCGGGCCAAATCGTGCCGGCCGGTCCGACACCGTACTTTGTCATCATCGAGCGCGCGTTGCGCGACGAGGGGACCAGCTATCACTACGCCGCCGCTTCCGAGTACGGCGAGGCCGATGCTGCATTGATGGAATTGGCCGACAACGCCATCAAAGCCGCCGGCCTTCGCGCCATCGTCGGGCCAACCTGGACGACGGACGCCCCATTCCGCGAAACCGCAGAAGCAATAGAGGCTGCGCGACAACGCGGCATCCTTGCCGTCGAAATGGAGGCAGCCGCCCTCTACACGTTCGCCAAGGTTCGCGAAGCCAATGTTTTATGCATCGCCCATGTAACCAACACCATGGGGCAGACCGTCCAGGATTTCGAGAAAGGCGAGGCGGACGGAACGGCGGATGCACTCGCGGTTTTGGCGGCCATCACGCAAGAGGTTTTTGCGCAGAATTTCCTCAAGCCGCAGTCTTGACACTCGCGGCGGCCTTCGCGTCCTCCAGCACCATGTCGGCGCCCTTCTCGGCAATCATGATGGTGGCCGCGTTGGTGTTGCCGGACACCACCGCCGGCATGATCGAGGCGTCGATCACGCGCAGCCGCTCGAAGCCGCGAACCTTGAGCCGCTCGTCTACGACGGCCTTGGAATCCTGGCCCATGCGGCAGGTGCTGACCGGGTGATAGACCGTCGAGCCGCGGCTGCGGATGAAATCCATCAGGCCGTCGTCGCCCTGACAGGCCGGGCCAGGATCGACCTCCTCGACGATGTGGCGGGCGAGCGCCGGCGCCTTGGCCATGCGGCGCAGCGCCTTGACACCATAGAGCAGCGTATCGCGGTCCTTCTGGGTGGCGAGATAATTCGGATGGATCGCCGGCGCCTGGCGCGGATCGGCCGACTTGATGCGGACGTGACCGCGGCTTTCCGGCCGCAGCAGCGTCGCGGTGATGGTGAAGCCGGAGAATGAATCGACCCAGTCGCCGAGATTGTGGATCGAGTAGAGCGCGATCGAGCACTGGATGTCGGGCGTCTCCGACGCCGGATGCGCCTTGATGAAGGCGCCCGCGGAGATTGCCGGGATCGCGAAGTAGCCGCGGCGGAACAGCGCGTAGTCCGCCACCGCCTTGGCGCCGCGCAGCCAGTTGTGCGCGGCGTCGTTCAGCGTGATCGGCTCGCGGCAGCGCTGGATGATGCGGGCGAAGTAGTGGTCGTTGAGGTCGTTGCCGATGCCGGGCAGGTCGGCGATCACCGGGATGTCGAGCGAGCGCAGCAGTTCGGCGGGGCCGAGCCCGGAGAGCTGCAAAAGCTGCGGCGAGTTGAACGCGCCCGACGTGAGGATCACCTCGACGTTCGCGTTGGCGGTGCGTGTCTCGTTGCCGGCCAGATACTCAACCCCGGTGGCGCGGCGTCCGTCGAACAGAACGCGGGAGGCAAGCGCATCGGAGACAACGTTGAGATTGCTCCGCGTCCGCGCCGGCTTGAGATAAGCCGCAGCGGTCGAGGCGCGCACGCCTTTGCGCATGGTGGTCTGATAGAAGCCCGCGCCTTCCTGCGCCGCGCCGTTGAAATCGTCGTTACGCGGATAGCCGCATTCCGCCGCCGCATCGATGAAGGCCTGCGCGAGCGGATGCTTGTCGCGTACATCCGACACGCTGAGCGGACCGCCGCTTCCGTGATGCTCGTCGGCGCCGCGCTCGTTGTTCTCCGCCTTGCGGAAATACGGCAGCACGTCCTCGTGGCTCCAGCCGGTGTTGCCGAGTTGCCGCCAGTGATCGAAGTCCTCGGCCTGGCCGCGGATGTAAATCAGCCCGTTGATCGAGCTCGAGCCGCCGAGCGTCTTGCCGCGCGGCGCGATCACGTTGCGGCCGTGGCACTCCGGCTGCGGCTCGGTCTGGTAGCACCAGTTGTAGCGCGTGTTGGTGAACAGCTTGCCGTAGCCGAGCGGGATGTGCAGCCACGGATTGGTGTTGGGCGGGCCGGCTTCGAGCAGCAGCACGCGATGCTTGCCCGACGCGGAGAGCCGGTTTGCCATCACGCAGCCAGCGCTACCGGCGCCGACCACGATGTAGTCGTAGGTTTCAATGGATGACGGCATTTGGTCGCGCTCCCTCCGCCGTCATTGCCGGGCTTGACCCGGCAATCCATGCGGTCTTTCCCACAAACTCCGCCCGTACGATCACTCTCGCTGCATTATGTCATGGATGCCCGGGACAAGCCCGGGCATGACGTCGGAGGATACGGCGCGAGCGTTGCTCGTGAAACGAAGCTACTCCTTGAACTCGGTCTTCTTCGTGTTCGCGATCTTGATCAGCGTTTCCGCGTTCTTGCGGTCATCTTTCAGGAACGCGGCGAAACCCGCCGGGTCGGTGGCCGCCGGCACCACCGCCTGCTTCTCGAGAAACGCTACGAACTTCGGATCGCTGAACAGTTTCTGGAACTCGGCAGACAGCCGCGCCACCACGTCCGGCGGCGTACCTTTCGGCGCGGCGAGGCCCCACCAGCCCTGGCCGGGATAGTCACCCCAGCCGACTTCATTGAATGTCGGCACGTCAGGCATCACCGGCGAGCGCTTGGCCGAACTGACCGCCAGCGCCTTGACCTTGCCCGCCTGCATCACGCCGATGAAGTTGCCGACGCCGAAGCGCGTCACCTGCACCTGGTTCGCCGCCACCGCCTGCGCCGCCGGCCCGCCGCCCTTGTAAGGGATGCCCACGATGCGGGTGTTCCACTGGTTGTTCATCCATTTCAGGAACAGGTCGGGATACGAGCCTTCGCCCAGCGTCGCATAGTTCAGTGCGTCGGGCTTCGACTGTGCCAGCGTTTTCAATTCGGCAATGGAGTTCACGCCGATCTCTGTCGAGGCGAACACACCTTCGACCAGGAAGAACAGCCGCGACACCGGAACGAGATCGTCGGCGTTGTAGGGCAGGTTGCTGAACAGCAGCGGGTTAAACGACATGGTCGAGTGATAGATGATGCAGATGTTGTAGCCGTCGGGCGCGGCCTGCGCGCAGGCCCTGCCGCCGAGGATGCCGGCCGCGCCGCCGGCGTTCTCGATCACCAGCGGCTGGCCGAGCCGCGTCTGCAATTCCGCCGCCGCGGCGCGCATGATGACGTCGGTGACGCTGCCCGCCGCGATCGACACGATCATGCGGATCGGTTTGTTGGGATAGGTTTGTGCGCCGGCTGTGGCGACACCACAGATACTGAACGCGCCGAGCAACAGGCTCGCCAACAAGCGCATGAACGTTCCTCCCCGTATTCTTTGGTTCTTTGTCTACATCTACTCGATTACTTCGTCGGCGGCCAGGAGCAGAGCCGAAGGCACCGAGAGGCCGAGTGCTTTTGCAGTCTTCAGATTGATGAATGTTTCGAATTTGGTCGGTGCCTGCACGGGAAGATCGGCCGGCTGATCGCCACGCAGGATGCGGTCGACGTATGAAGCGGCTTGACGCATCTCGTCGACGCGATCCGTGCCGTATGACATCAGCCCTCCCGCCGGCACCATATAGCCGAACGCATAGACGGCGGGCAGGCGATGCTGCGCGGCGAGCGCGATGATGAGGTCGCTGTGGGTAACGACAAAGACGTCGGGAACCACGAGCAGCGCGCCATCCGGTGTGCTCGCCATAGCGCTGATCGCCTGGCGGATTTCGTCTGGGTTCTTGACCGCGCAGGGCACGAGTTCGATTTCAAGCGAGGCCGCAGGCGCCTTGGCTGCGTTGAGGTAATAGCCATAGGACGGCACGTCCGGATTGGCGAGGAATCCGGCCCGCTTGGTCCGGGGCGCCACCTCCTTCAGCATCGAGAGCCACTTGCCCGCGATGCTCGGCTCGAAGGTCGTCAGCCCGGTCATGTTGCCTCCCGGCCGGGCCAGTGTGGCGATCAGGCCGGGGCCGATCGTATCTCCAACGCTGACAAAGACGATCGGAACCGTGCGGGTTTCCCGCTGGAGCGCAAGCGCCACGTTGATTGTGTGCGCGATAACGACGTCTGGCTGCAACGAGAGAAGCTCTTTGGCGCGTTCGTGCGCATTGGCGCCGGCCGGGGCATAGCGGTAGTCGATCTGGATGTTGCGGCCTTCCGCCCAGCCGCGCCGTTCCAGCCCCTGACGCAGCGCGACGAAGCGCGCCTGGATGTTCGCGTCGTTCTCCGCGAGTCCTGCAAGCACGCCCAGCCGGCGCACACGATCCGGCTGTTGCGCAAGTGATGTGTCGAAAATGGTCAGAGGTGCAGCAACGCCGCCAAGAAAGGCAAGGAATTCGCGCCGCTTCACTGTCGCTGCGCCTTCCACGCTAAAGCTTCTTGTTGAACGCGTCCTGGATGAAGTCGTCGAGCATGCGGTAGGTCTGGTGCGCTGCGCCGGCGTGATATTCGGCGACGCCCGCCATCATGGTCTCTTCCTCGCTGAACGAGTGCAGCCGTCCACCGAAGTCGAGCTGCTGCCAGTTGGCGCCCGAGGCTTCGAGCTCGTCCTCCAGCGCGTCACGGTCCTTCTTCGGCGCGACCGGGTCCTTGGAGCCGTGGATCACGAACACCGCCGCATTGATGTCGCCCTTCTTGGCCGGCATTGTGGTGACGAGATCGCCGTGCAGGCAGACCACGGCGGCGACGTCGGCGCCGGTGCGCGCCAGCTCCAGCACGTTGCCGCCACCGAAGCAGAATCCGACCGCCGCCTTCTTCGATAAGTCGCCGATGCCGCGCTTGTCCGCCTCGGCCACCATCGTGTTGAGCGCCGCAGTGACGCGCTTGCGCCCTTCGACGCGGTCGGCGCGCACCGACATCATCAGCTCGCCGGATTCCGGCGGGCCGGCGCTGGTCTTGCCGTTGCCGTACATATCGGCGACGAAGGCGACATACTTGTCGCCGGCCATTTTCGCCGCGCGCTTGACCGCGATGTCGGTGACGCCGAGCCAGTTCGGCATGACGAGCAAAAGCGGACGCTTGCCGCTGACCTTCTCGTTCCACACCAGCGCGCCGTGACCGGTAACATTGCCGGCCTGATATTGGATTTTCTCGAATGCCACGTGTCGCCTCCCATTTTATCTTTCGCGCATCACGCGCGCTATTTGATGACGATTTCGCCGATCAAGCCGGCGTCCCATTGCGTAAAGTAAAGTCTGCCGTTCGACATCGCGCTGATGCAGCGCGCGCCGCTTGCCGGTGTCGGAATGTCGTATTCGCCGAGCATGGTGCCGTCCGGCGCCATGCGCGCGATCTTGTTGGCGAAGTTTTCGGTGGTCCATAGATCGCCGTCCGGGCCGACGCAGACGCCGCGCAGCGACGCGTTCGGCGTCGTCACCGGGTGCTCGGTGATCTTGCTCGCGCGGTCGATGCGGCCGAGCGCGTTGGTCGAGGTCTCGACGAACCAGATGCTGCCGTCGGGATGCGCGATGGTCGCGCGCGGCTGGCTGTCGTGGCTCGGGATTTGGTACTCCGTCACCTTGCCCTGCATGTCGATGCGGCCGATCTTGTTGCCGGAGGCTTCGCTGAACCACAGTGCGCCGTCGCGCTCGGAGAACGAGAGCGGCTTACCGCCTGGCGTGATGCCGTCCTTGAATTCGGTGATGGTGCCGTCCGGCGCGATGCGGCCGATCTGGCTGACTTCGCTTTCCGAGAACCAGACATTGCCGTCCGGCCCAAGCAGGATGCCGTCGGGCCCCGCGTTCGGCGTCGGTAGTTTGAACTCCGTCACCTTGCCTTGTGGCGTGATCCGGCCGACTTGGTGCGCGGCCTTCTCGCAGAACCAGTAGTTGCCGTCGCCGCCGATGGTGATGCCGATCGGCGTTGCATTTTGGGTCGGCAGGTCGAACTCGGTGAAGCTTGCGCTCTTCGGATCAAAACGCCCGATTTTCGACGTTCCGCTTTCGCAGAACCACAGGCAGCCGTCGAAGCCTTCCATCGCGATGTAGGGCTTGCTGCCCGGGGTCGGAATCTTGTGCTCGCGGATTTCGGGCGGGTTGACGGCGCGGCCGCGCGGCCGGGACTCTTGGACAACGTCTGACATGGCGGGATGCTAGCGAGCGGGCGATGCGACGGCAACGCTGTCCGGGCCGAGGCGGCGTCGATTGACTCCAGATTTCCGCCAGGAACAATGCCGGTGGCGAGCCGTTCTCAAACCAGGGCATCCGCATGCCAGGCAAGCGCGTTCAGATCGACGACGAGACGTGGCACGTGCTCGACCTGCTGGCGCGTGACCGGATGGCGACGTTCCAGGAACTGGCCGACGAGGCGTTCGCCGACCTGCTGAAGAAGCACGGCCGGCCCGTCACATTGCGGGCGGCGCTGCGGCAGAGCGCGGGGAAATCCGCCGACGTGGTGCCACTCAAGCGCGGCAAGAAGAAGCCTTCGAAACGCTGAACGTTCAGCCTGCCTTCAGTGAAATGGCGGCGGCGGTGTAGCCGCCGAGCGCGCCATCGATGAAATGCACGTGGTTGGAATGGATCGGCGACGGCGTGAAGCACGTCATCATCGCCTTGTCCTGGCGGTGCAGCCCGAACCGCACCGTGCCCGCGGCTGCTGCCGTTTTCAGAAATTGTTCGATCTCGTCGGCGAGAGCGGGTGTGCAGTCGATCACCATGCGCAGCGTGTCGTCGAATTTACGGAAGTCGGAGTTCTCCACCAGCTCCCTGGCGTATTTCTTCGGCTCGAAGCGGCCGACCTTGACGTTGAACCGCATAATGAGGACCCCCAGCAGGGTCCACACCAGCAGCTTCGCCTTGCGCCATGCCAACCACTCGCCGGTGCGGCGTTGCGCGCGCGCTTCGAGATCGAGGCCCTGCGGCGGCCAGCGCAGACGCGGCAGCTCCTGCGGTATCGGTCCCGACGCGTCGGGACTGCGCTCGGTGAATCGGATCACCGCTTCGATGACCTTACGAACCTCGTCAGGGTTTGCTTCGGCGGCCGGCATCACAAGGAGCGACAGGATCACGCCGCGCACCGCCGGGATCTCCTCGAACCGGCACGACAGTCCGTTGAGGTCGGGCCGCGTGCCGAGCGCGGCCGGCGGCACGGCGAACTGGCCCGCCTTCATCGCGGCATCGGCCCAGGCAAGCCCACCGCCAGTGAACATCGCCAATGCAATGTTGTCGGATGCGGCGTAGCGCGCGACGCGCACGTCGGCGCCATGCGTGCGAGCCGCGGCGACTGGCACCAATCCGGTGCGGAGCGTGAGATCGAGCTCCTCCTTCACCCACGCCGCGGTGGCGGCCAGCGCCTCGCGGGCAATCGCGGCAGCGGAGGGTGGCACCGCGAAGCTCGCGCCGTCGCCGCCGAACACAAACGGAAATTCGCGATGCCCCAGCGCGTTGGTGATCGCCACGATGACGGCGGCGCCAGCCATGTTCACGGCCTTGTAGCGCTTTGCCTGCACCGCCTTGGTGGAATCGACGACATCGGCGATGCCGATCAGCCAGTCATCAGGCAGCGGCTGATAGCGTTCGCGGTCCACGACATTCGCGAAGCCGCGGAACACCGGGACGCTGGCGTAAAAATTTTCGGTGGGGGTGGCCTCGCTCACGCGAGGCTCCTTCTAAATCCGCGAGGCGACAGTTTCCAGCCCGATGATCCGCGCGAGCTGGCGGACTTCGCGCTTCTGCTCTTCACTGAGACGCATGATCAGCGGCACCGCAGCGGAGATCAGCTGCTGGACTTCCGGGCTGTTGACGTCGATCTGCGGCGCGCCGCGCGGGTTGTCTTGGCGGGTCTTGCGCGCGTGTTGGCGCACCACGTTGCGCAGCGTCACCTCGACGGCCGGCCAGAATTCTTCCTGGGTCGGCGAAAGGTTGAGGCGGGTGCGCAGCGCGGAGATTTGCGAGTCGTCGAGCAAAAGCTTCTGCAGCTCGGCCGCGCGCTTCGGCTTCTCGGGCGCGGCGGCGGCAGGCTTGCGCGGCTCGGCACGAGGCTCGACGCGCGGTTTGGGTGCTTCGACGGCTGTCGTGCTGGCGGAAGCCAGCGCGAACGCTGCCGGAGCGGGCGCCGGTTCTGGAGTGGCGGGTGTCGCGACGGCGAGCCTGTCGCCCTTGGCATCGGTATTGGAGGTTTGTGGCCGGCTTGCGTTGGTGCGCCCATGCGCGGCGCTGCCGAGAAGGAGAGGGATCGCCGCCGGTACGGCGATCGAATACGCCGCCCAGGTGCCCGCCGTTGTCGCAATCACGAAGCAGCAGACCAGTGCCGCCCCAATCTTCCCCTTCAGCAATTCCAACTCCCTGACACGCTTATCGACCGCGGGACCCTCAATTCCTCGCAAAGCGAGATTAATTATGGCTTAACCATAAGATCTCTCGCCGGGGCCGCCGTCGCCACAACGCCCTTGTGGCTGCGCATGACCAAGCCATCACCCAGAAAGCGGGCGAAAAACATGCCGAAATTGGACGGAATTTTGGAAACTGCGCTCTATACCGACGACATGATTAAGGCTCGCCGGTTCTATGAGGACGTCCTGGAACTCGCCCCGATCTTCGCCGACGACAGGCTTTGCGCCTACGGGGTGGCTGGAAAGGACGTGTTGCTGCTGTTCCGCCGCGGCACCACGAGCGAGACCGTCAAAATGCCGGGCGGCACCATCCCGGGTCACGGCGGTTCGGGACGCCTGCACGTTGCGTTCGCGATCGGCCGCGACGAATTGCCCGAATGGGAGCGGCGGCTCACCGCGTACCAGGTCGAAATCGAAGGCCGCACCGACTGGTCGCGCGGCGGCCACAGCATCTACTTCCGCGATCCCGACGGGCACCTGCTGGAACTCGCGACGCCGGGATTGTGGACGGTGTACTGAGGCGGCCGCTCTTAGCGCTTTTCCGGCATCGCGATGTTTCGTCCCACCGCTTCAGGGCGCGGCAGTTGCGCGTGTGCGGCCTTCATGCGGGCGAGGCAACGCTCGACCTTCGCCGGGAACGGCGACACCTTCTTCGCCCCGATGTCAACGTGCAGCGACATGTTCTCCGACGTGGCGGAAACCCAGCCTTCCTCGGCGTGAAAGAGCTGCTCGAAGTAATGCATCCGCTTGGCGTCGTAGTCGAGCAACTGGAAGGTGACGCGGACCCGGTCGCCCTCGTGCAGCTCGCGCAGGTAGCGCACGTGCACCTCGGCTGTGAATGTGGAGAAGCCGGTTTTCACGTAGTCGACGCCGCAGCCGAGCAGCTCGAACACCTCGTCAACCGCGCGGTCGAACAGCACGTTGTAATAGGCCATGTTGAGATGGCCGTTGTAGTCGATCCACGACGGCTCGACCTTCATCACCGACGAGACGAAGGGAGCGAAAAAGACAGGTTCGAGATCGACGCGATCGAGCATGGCACCATTGCGCCAGATGTTTGTGAACGCAAGGCAAAAGCCCTCAATAAAAAATCCTGGCGAAATGCCAGGGCTTTAGGGAATAAGGGCGCGGCGCTGGCGAACGGCGTCAGGTCTTCAGGAATTCCCTGATCTCGTCAAGGAAGCGGCCCCAGCCGGGGTCGGTTTCCAGAACAAGGTGGTTGTTGCCTTCGAGTGCGACGAAGCGTGCGCCGGGGATACCGGCGGCGACCCTGCGTCCTTCCTCGAACGGCACCACCGCCTCGCTGCGGCAGTGCAGCACCAAGGTCGGCACCGTGACGCGCGGTAGGAGCTCGCTGACATCGATGCCGTTCATGGCCTCGCGGATACGAACCGAGTTCTCGGGCGAGGTGGTGACGCGCTGCAGCTCGTCGAACCAAGTCATCTGCTCGGGCGTGCCGCCCGGGATGAACAGGGAGGTGAAAATGTGCCGGAAGGCCGGGTTCTCCTTGCCCCAACCCTGGCGCATCAATGTGATCAGAGCGTCCGCCTGGTCGCTCTCCTGCTGCGAACCGCGCTTGCGCCGCCCGCGCGCGTATCCGCCGTAGAGCACGAGGTGGCTCACGCGTTCAGGATGCCGAACCGCGTAAGCGATCGACACCGCGCAACCCTGCGAGATCCCCAGCAGCGCGAACCGTTGAAGTCCGGCTGCATCGACCACGGTTTCGAGATCGCGCACGAAGGCATCGAACGAGATGTCGTCCACGTTCCAGTCGGACAGGCCGTTGCCGCGCTCGTCGTAGCGGATCAGCCGGTGCTCCGCGGCGAGCCCGTGCAGCAGATGGCTCCAGACCGGACTTTCCCAGTCGTATTCGAGATGGTTGAGCCAGTTGGCCGCCTTGACCAGAGGAGGGCCTTTGCCTGCCAGCGCGTAGGCGATGCGAACACCGTCGGAGGCCGTGCAGAAATGGATTTCGTGCTGCGGGATGCGAGCCGCCAGCGGCTTGGGCGAGGCTTCGTTCGATCTTGCGGTTTCGTCCACCGTACAGACAAAGCGGATGCCCTTGCGCGCGATGGTGCGGATCAGCCTTTGATCCTCGCCGCTGTCGCCAACGGCCTTGCGCGCCGCGTTAATACGACTGGTCAGTGTGGAATCGGAAACGATGCGGCCGCCCCAGACCGATGCGATCAGATCATCCTTGCTGACCACCCGCTCGCGATTCTGGACCAGAAAAAGCAGCAGATCGAACACTTGAGGCTCGACCGCGATAAGGTCGGAGCCGCGACGAAGCTCGCGGCGATCGGCATCAAGTACATGATTTTCAAAAAGAAATTGCACTTGCATGCCCCCGCGTCACGGGTCTTATCAGGCGATAATCAAGCCTATCTCAAGAACAAATCAAGCGCGCGGCAAAGTCTTTGAGGCGGTACTTGGGCATTCTGCGCTGGCGCGATCCGTCCGCCGTCGCTCGGCTCTGAACGGATTTTCGCACTGCGAAAGCGACGTGCGGCGGAACCGGCGACCAGAGAGCTTGGAACACAGGGGAAACACCATGGGTCAATTCATCGCATTTCTCTATGGCCTCGCGGCCTATCTCGTCTTCTTCGGTACCATTCTTTACGCCATCGGCTTCGTGACAGGCCTGGTGGTGCCCAAGACCATCGACACCGGAACGGTCGTACCAGTCGCCGAGGCGTTGATCGTCAACCTGCTGCTGATGTCGCTGTTCGCCATCCAGCACAGCGTGATGGCGCGCCGGCAATTTAAGGAGTGGTGGACGCAGTACGTTCCGAAGTCGGTCGAGCGCAGCACCTACGTGCTGCTCGCAAGTCTGGCGCTCATCCTGCTGTTCTGGCAGTGGCGGCCGATGCCGGCTGTGCTGTGGCAGGTCACCGATCCCACCATCGCCACGGCGATCCTCGGCGTGTCGTTCGTCGGCTGGCTGATGGTGTTCTTCGCCACCTTCCTGATCAATCACTTCGAACTGTTCGGGGTGCATCAGGTGGTCAACAACCTGGCCGGGCGCGAGATGCCGGCGGTGCGGTTCAAGACGCCGGTGCTCTACAAGGTTGTGCGTCACCCGATTTATCTCGGTTTCATCATCGCCTTCTGGGCGGCGCCGGTGATGACCGTTGGGCATTTCCTGTTCGCGGCGGTGACCACGGCCTACATCTTCGTCGGCATCTTCCTCGAAGAGCGCGACCTCACCGAACTGTTCGGCGATGAATATCGGCGCTACTGCGAGCGGGTGTCGATGATCGTCCCCTGGCGCAGGTCAGCTTGAACCAACGCCAAAGCATTGACCGCAGGCGGCGCTGGTTACTTTGCCGGCGCCGCTCGCGTTCTGCTAGCCTGCGGGCATGGCAAACCAAGCTGCCGCGGCGCCCCGGCGCGATCCCAAGGCGATCGAGCGCGCGGTGGCCGCGCTCACTGCAAAATTTGGTAACCGGGTGGTGACTTCGCGGGCGGTGCGCGAGCAGCACGCCAACACAGTCACCTGGATCGAAAACCAGCCGCCGGACGCGGTGGTCTATCCGCAGGCGACCGAGGACGTGCAGGAGATTGTGCGCATCTGCGCCGCGAACCGGGTGCCGATCGTGCCGTTCGGCCAGGGCTCCTCGCTGGAAGGCCAGGTCAACGCGCCGCAGGGCGGCGTGTCGGTCGATTTTCGCGACATGAACAAGGTGCTGGCAGTCCATGCCGAGGACCTGGATTGCGTGATCGAGCCGGGCATCACCCGCAAGGCACTCAACGAATACCTGCGCGACCAGGGCGTGTTCTTTCCGATCGATCCCGGCGCCGACGCCTCGCTTGGCGGCATGGCGGCGACGCGCTGCTCGGGCACCAACGCGGTGCGCTATGGCACCATGAAGGACAATGTGCTGGCGCTGAAAGTGGTGATGCCGTCGGGCGAGGTAATGAAAACGGCGCGCCGCGCCAAGAAATCCTCAGCCGGCTACGATCTTACGCGGCTGATGGTCGGCTCGGAGGGGACGCTCGGCGTCATCACCGAACTGACGCTCAAGCTCTCCGGCATTCCCGAGGCGATCGCGGGCGGCACCTGTCCATTCCCGGCGGTTGAGGCTTGCTGCAACGCCGCCATCATGACGATCCAGACCGGTATCCCGGTGGCGCGCATCGAGCTGCTGGACGCTCTCCAGGTGAAGGCGGTCAATCTGTATTCCAAACTGGGGCTCACCGAGACGCCGATGCTGTTCCTGGAGTTCCACGGCACTCCGGCCAGCGTCGCCGAGCAGTCGGAGCGGTTCGGCGAGATCGCCAAGGAATTTGGCGGCGGGCCGTTCCAATGGACTACGCAGCTGGAAGAGCGCACCCGGCTGTGGGAGGCGCGCCACCATGCGGCGCTGTCGAATTTCTCGCTGCGCCCCGGCTCCAAGATGATACCGACCGACGTCTGCGTGCCGATCTCAAGGCTTGCGGAATGTGTGACCGAAACCCAGCGCGACATCGCCGAAAGCAAGCTGGTGGCGCCGATCGTCGGCCATGTCGGCGACGGCAACTTCCATCTCACGCTGCTGGTCGACATGGACAACCCTGCAGAAATCGCGGTCGCCAAGGAGTTCAGCGAGCGGCTGGTGGAGCGCGCGCTGGCCATGGACGGCACCTGCACCGGAGAGCACGGGGTCGGCCAGGGCAAGATCAAATATCTTGCCGCCGAACACGGGCTGCCCGCGCTCGCTGCCATGCGCGCGGTCAAACAGGCGCTCGATCCTGACGGAATCATGAATCCGGGCAAAATGCTGCCGTTGGGTTAGACTGGAAGTAGCGGACATAGATTCGCCGCCAACGAACATCATTTGAGACGAAGGCCGGCTGCGCGGACCGCGCCTGGAGTCAAACCATAGGTTTTCTACAGCCGGCCCGTCCCATGTGCGGCTGAAGCGGAAAGCCGACACTGGAGCGAGCGTTGCAAACGACGCTTTTGGGATTGGCGATTGCGTTGATCCTGGCGCTGCTGACGGCGCTGGTGGGGCCTTACTTCGTCAACTGGAACGACCACCGCGCCTTCTTCGAGGCGGAGGCGAGCCGCCTGACCGGGCTCAAGGTGCAGGTCACGGGCCCGATCAAGGTGAGCGTGTTGCCGACGCCCGCGATGACGCTCGGCGACATCGCGATCGGCCCGGCCGGACAGTCGAGCCGGCTGCGGGCTCGCTCGCTCAGCATTGAGCTCGCGCTCGGCTCCCTGATGCGCGGCGAGATCCGCGCGGTCGAGACGCGGCTCGTTGGCCCGCAATTGAGCATCGGCGTGAACGCTCTCGGCCATGTCGACTGGCCGGCGATGACGCCGCAGACCGACACGGTGGCGATCGAGCGGCTCAACATCGAGGACGGCCGCGTCGTGCTGAGCGACTCGCTCAGCAATTCGCGCATGGTGCTCGACAAGCTGTGGTTTCGCGGCCAGCTGCGTTCGCTGACCGGGCCGTTCCGCGGCGAGGGCGCGTTCGTCAGCAGCGGCGAAATCCACGGCTACCGGATCGCCGCCGGACGCCTCGCTGACGACGGCATCAAGGTCAAGCTCAACATCGACATCGCCGAATGGCCGCTTGCCATCGAGGTGGATGGGCTGCTTGCGGCGGATCGCACTGCGCCGGGCTTCGACGGCAGCTTCTCGATGTCGCGTCCGGTGGGATCGGTGAAGGCAAGCGGCAAGACGGTGGTCAACGAGCTGTGGAAGCTCACCGGCAAGATGAAGGCGAACGCGCAATCCGCGCTGATGGAGCAGGTCGAATTCCAGTACGGCCCGGAGCAGCGCGGGGCAAAGCTCGACGGCGCCGCCGAGATCAAGTTTGGCGAACGGCCGCGCCTGCAAGGCGCGCTGTCGGCGCGCCAGATCGACCTCGACCGGCTGATCGCCACGTCCGACGTTCCGCGCCGCCTGCCGGCCGCAGCGACGCAGGCGTTGGCGGAATTGTTCAGCGGCATGATGCGGCCGTCGATACCGGTCAGCCTCGCGGTGAGCATTGACGCGGTGACGATCGGTGGCGCGGTGCTGCAGGCGTTCGGCAGCGATCTGCGTTCCGACGGCGCCGCGTGGCGGCTCGACCGGCTGGACTTCCGCGCGCCGGGCTTCACCAAGGTCAGCGTCAGCGGACGGCTCGATCCTTCGGCGAAAGGGATCGGCTTCGCCGGCTCGGCGAGCGTCGATGCCAACGATCCGAAGGCGCTGATCGCGTGGCTCGCCGGCCAGCCGGTCGCCGCGGGACAGGTCTTGCTCAAGCCGTGGCAGTTGCGCGGCGACGTCACGCTCAGCACCGACGGCATCGCGGTCGAGCAACTGCGCTCCGAGTTCGACCGCGGCGTGGTGGAAGGCAAGCTCGCCTATGCCTGGCCTGCGGCGGGGCAGCCCGCGAAGCTCAATGCCGATCTGCAAGCCGGTGAGATCGATTTCGATGCTCTGCTCGCTTTTGCCGACGGCGCGTTCACCGGACTGGGATTGGAATGGCCGCGCGACATCGCGCTCGGGCTCAAGGTCGGCCGCACCCGTATTGCCGGGTTCGAGGCGCGCAACGCGGCAGCGCGGCTCAAGCTCGACGCCGGCGGTATCCAGATCGAACGGCTGTCGGTCGCAGACTTTGGCAACGCGGCGTTCGAGGCGAAAGGCCGGATCGAAACCACGGCGACGCCGGGTGGCAGCATCGCGGTCGACCTTGACGCGCGCGAACTGAATGCGGTCATCGCGCTGGCCGACAGGTTCACGCCGATGCTCGCCGAGCCGCTACGCCGGATGGCTCGCCCGGACAGCACGGCGAAGCTGCGCGCGACGGTGAGCCTGGAGCACGAGGCGGGTAGCGCGGCGGCGAAGTTCGCCGTGAACGGCCGTGTCGGTGCGGTGCGGCTCGACGTCGCCGCCCACGCGGCCGGCAAGCCGGAGCTTTTCTCGGTGACCGATCTCGGCGCGCTCGCCGCGGCAGACACGCGCTTCGAGGGCAGGTTCGAGGCGGAGGACGGCGCCAGGGTGCTGGCGCTGATGGGGCTCGACCGGCTAGCCGCGCTTGAAGCGGTAACGAAGGGTCCGGCGCGGCTGAGCGTCAACACCTCTGGTCCGCTCAATCGCGAGGTGCGGATCGACGGCAGACTTACCGCCGGCGCGATCGATGCGCAGGGCAAGGGCACGCTGTGGCTTCCAGCCGGCGCGGCGGCGACCGTCAAACTCGACCAGGTGTCGGGCACGATCGCCGGCCGTAAAGTGCAGGGCCGGCTGGCGGTGCGCTACGGCGACGAACCGCGCGTCGATGGCGTGGTCGAGGTGGACACCGTAGACGCTGCGGCGGTTGTCGCCGCGGCGATCGGGATGCGCGCCGGCAGCGGCATCAATGCGACCGAGCCGTTTGCAGCAAGCCGGTCCGACGTGGCCGGCCGCATCACGTTTAAAGCCGAGCGCGCTTCGTTGTCGCCAATGCTGCAGGCCAGGGCATTGCACGGCGCAGTCCGGTTCGGTCCGTCCGAAGTCGTGTTCGATGAGCTTACAGCGGAACTGGCGAACGGCCGGCTCGACGGCCGGCTGGCGTTTGTCACCGAAACCGATGGTGCTTCGGTTCGCGCCAACATCACGCTGAACAATGCCGATGCGGCGACAATCGTCGGCGGCGGTGTGCAGCGGCCGCCGGTTGCGGGGAAGGTGACGTTGCGCACTGAACTCGAGGCGTCCGGCCGCAGCCCCGCCGCATTTATCGGCTCGCTGGCCGGCACCGGCACCATCTCGCTCGAGCACGCCCAGTTTGCGAGCCTCAATCCGCGCGTGTTCGACGCGGTGATCCGCGCCGTCGATCTCGGCGTTCCGACCGAGCCCGGTCGCATCCGCGATTTCGTGGCGACGGCGCTGGAGAACGGCACGCTGCCGGCGGCGCACGCCGAAGCGGCCATCACCATCGCGGCCGGGCAGGCGCGGCTGAGCCATGTCATCGCCCGCACCAGCGGCGCCGATCTGTCTGCCGCCGCAAATGTGGACCTGGTCGATGGCTCGCTCGACGCGGTGCTGACGCTCGCCGGAACGCCGTCGCAGGTCGGCGGCCCGCGCCCGACGCTCTCGATCGCGCTGAAGGGGCCGTGGCACGCGCCGTCCCGCACCATCGATGCCAATGCGCTGGCGAGTTGGCTTGCGCTGCGGGCCGTGGAGCAGCAGGCGAAGCAGGTCGACCTGATGGAGCAGCAGCGGGAGCGCCTGCTGCGCGAGGCAAACGTCCCGCCGCTTGAGGCGGTGCCGGTGCCGTCTCCGGCAGCCGTGGCGCCGGCGCCAGGTGGTGATGCGACCAGTGCGCTTCCAGGCGCCGCCGCGCCGCCGTTACCGCCTGCGATCAATGTGAGACCGACGCCAAAGCCCAGCGCCGCCCCGCGTGTCGAGGGTGCGCCGGCTCCTCGCGCAGCGGCGCCAACGCCTGCGCCACCCGTCAATCCGAAACCGCCCGTCGGCCCGCCGTTGAATCTACTCGGCGCGCAGAACTGACGGCTGCGTCCGCATCGCGATCATGTCGCGCGGCGGCTTGCTCTCGATCGCCGCGGTCTTGCTGCGGTAGTGATCGAGCACGAACAACCGGATCGCCGACGACAGATTGCCGTGATGGCGCTCCGTGTCGATGCTGGCGACCAGATCGGACAAGGTCATATCGCGATCGCCGGCGATGTCCTTCAGGCTCTTCCAGAACGCATCCTCAAGACTGACGCTGGTCTTGTGGTTGGCGATCACGATCGATCGTTTGACAACCGGTGATTTCATCGGCGGTCTCCTGGTTCGATCCGGTGACTGTCGAGGGTCCGGCTGAGCCTCTCGCGGTCCGCCGAGGCTTCGGTGCGATCACGCTTGGACGCGCCGTGAGCCTCCCGGTTTTCAGCGGCGCGGCTTTCGGCCTTGCTTCGTTCAGCGCGTTTGCGGGCGATCCGGAGATTGACGATCTCAGCCATGTTCGACGTCTTCGGAGTTGCTGACCTCATCCATCTGCGCCAAATGCGCCGATACGGTGACGGAGCAGGAGCTATTCCCTCGCCTGTGCACGGCCACTCCTGAATTGTGGCGGCAGCGAATTCGACAAACTGAGTGACTTTGCCGTTAAATGAAGAAAACCGAATAGTCTAAAGTCTATTTGAAAATTACCGGCGGTTCTTGCCGATAGTTGCAAGCGTATGACGTTTTGTCATGACTGATATTCGGTTTTCAGGCGCAAGTTGCGGTCGGCGCAAAGGTCGAACCGGTCCGGTCAGCCTGGCCGCACCATCCGCTCGGGCCGTACCATGCGGTCGAAGTCCGTGCCTGTGAGGTGGCCAAGGCGAATCGCCTCTTCCCGCAAGGTGGTGCCGTTCTTGTGCGCGGCCTTGGCGATCGCCGCGGCCTTGTCGTAGCCGATCACCGGCGCGAGCGCCGTCACCAGCATCAGCGAGCGCTCCATCAATTCCCGAATGCGCGTTTCGTTTGCCTGGATGCCCACGACGCAATTGTCGGTGAACGAGCGTGCGGCGTCCGCTAGCAGCCGGATCGATTGCAGCATGCAGAACGCCAGAACCGGCTTGTAGACATTGAGCTCGAATTGGCCGTGACTCGCGGCCGCGGTGATCGCGGCCTGATTGCCGAACACCTGGCAGCACACCATGGTGAGCGCCTCGCACTGCGTCGGGTTGACCTTGCCGGGCATGATCGAGGAGCCGGGCTCGTTCTCCGGCAGTATCAATTCACCAAAGCCGGAGCGCGGCCCCGAGCCGAGCAGACGGATGTCGTTGGCGATCTTGAACAGGTCGGCGGCCAGAGCGTTGAGCGCGCCATGGGCGAACGCGTAGGCGCCGTGTGACGCGAGCGCTTCGAACTTGTTGTGCGCGACGGCGAACGGAAGCTTGGTGAGTGCCGCAACTTTCCTTGCGAACAGCTTGGCGAACTGCGGGTGGGCGTTGAGCCCCGTGCCGACTGCCGTGCCGCCTTGCGCCAGCGGGTAAAGCTCTTTCAACGCGAGCCGTATGCGCACGATGCCGCTCTTCACCTGCGCGGCGTAGCCGGAAAACTCCTGGCCGAGGGTGAGGGGGGTCGCATCCATCAGATGGGTGCGGCCGATCTTCACGATCTTGGCAAACTCTTTGCTTTTGCGCACCAGCGCATCCTGCAGATGCGCGAGCGCGGGATCGAGCAGGCGCGCGATCTCGTCGGCCGCCGCGATGTGCATCGCGGTCGGAAAGCTGTCGTTCGACGACTGGCTCATGTTGACGTGATCGTTCGGGTGCACCGGCGACTTGGCGCCGAGCTTGGCGCCAAGCATTTCGTTCGCACGGTTGGCGATCACCTCGTTCATGTTCATGTTGGTCTGGGTACCGGAGCCGGTCTGCCACACCACCAGCGGAAAATGATCGTCGAGCTTGCCGTCGATCACCTCCTGCGCGGCTGCGACGATGGCGCGTTCGCGCTTGGCGTCGAGCAGGCCGAGCACGCGGTTGACCTCGGCCGCCGCGCGCTTGACGACGCCGAGCGCGCGGATCAGCGGCAGCGGCATCCGCTCGGTGCCGATCTGGAAGTTCTCCAG
Organism: uncultured Alphaproteobacteria bacterium; assembly: GCA_963814215.1. GTDB lineage: Bacteria > Pseudomonadota > Alphaproteobacteria > Rhizobiales > Xanthobacteraceae > Z2-YC6860. Next base: position 203,646 of record CAWFCM010000004.1, read on the forward strand.
CGAACGTTGGGTTTGCGCGCCCCAATAGCGGTCGGCCGGCACCTCGATCGGCCCGAACGTGTCGGTCTCGGTGCGGGCTTTCGCCATCATGTCCTCGGTGGAGGCGGGGAGCGCCCGCGCCATCATCGTCCGCAACGCGTCACTTCTTGCGGAACCGGTCGAGCTGAACGATCTCGCCTGCCGGCTTGTCTGCGGTGCTGTTGCCCTGCGCCGCGGCCGGCGCAGGCTTGGGGGCCGGCGTCGGGGCAGCCGCAGCGGGCTGCGGGTCGTGACGGGCCGGCAGCCGCGGCTTCACCTTGGGCTCCAGCTTGTCGGGTTTGGCCGCGGCAGCCTCGGCGATTGTCTCGAATTGCAGGCCGAACTGGATCGAAGGATCGAAGAAGCTTTTGATGGCCTCGAACGGCACCTGCAGGCTTTCGGGCACGCTGCCGAACGAAAGCCCGACCTCGAAACTGTCCTCGCCGACCTTGAGATCCCAGAACTGGTGCTGGAGGACGATTGTCATTTCCTCCGGATATTGCTCGCGCATCCGCGCGGACAGCCGAACGCCGGGCGCCTTGGTGTCGAAGGTGATGAAGAAATGGTGCTCGCCCGGCAGGCCCTTCTTGGCGGCGTCGACGAGCACCTGGCGAACCACGCCGCGCAGCGCGTCCTGGGTCAGGATGTCGTAGCGGATGTGATCGACGGCCATGGCTTTCAAGTGCTTGCGAGCGGCATTTCACGGTGGTGGCGGCGCAGCATGAATGTAGCCCGCCGGGCGCAAAAATGTCAGCCGCCGGAACGGCGCCCGGAGCGAAAAGAAGTGCCTTCGACAAAGAAAATTAAAGTGGAGGCTTCTGTTGCCAGGTGCCTCCGAACCCCGCCTGACGGAGCTTAACCCGTCAGGGCTTGTAGGCTTGGTTTTTCAAACCGCTTACGCGGCCTGAGCAACCGGAGCATAGTTGTCGTTGGCAACTATAATATGGCCCGATAACGTTGGACCCATTCCGGGCAAAAGCTCGTCTTTTACGCCCTCGTCGATCCTATTTCGCCCCCGCCGAAACTCAGCCCTGCTGGGCTTTGGTGGAGGCGCCGGGTACTGCCCCCGGGTCCGAAAGGTTTATTGCGACGCGCGTTTATCGCCATAGCCGGGTTGCCCCGGCACCTCCCAATATAGGCGCTGAAGGTTGATGAAAAAAGAGCATTGGCAGCCTGCCAAAAGCCCGCCTTCAAGCCATCCACTGCTCATGACGCGGTTGCGATAAATCGAATGGTGGACTCAAGGCAGGGCGGATAAATCTGAACGCCATGTCCGACTTTAGCGACGCAAGCCCGACCCCGCCGTCCGCGCCTTACATCCCCTCCCGCACCGAACTCTTCCTCGCCTTCGTCAAGATCACCGTGATGGGCTTCGGCGGCACGCTGCCGTGGACCCGGCGGATGTTCGTCGAAGAGAAGCGCTGGATGACGGCGGAGGAATTCAACGACGTCTACGCGCTCTGCCAGTTCTTGCCGGGTCCCAACATCGTCAACCTGACGGCGGTGTTCGGCTCGCGGATGCGCGGCTGCAACCGGCGCGCTCGCGGCTTGGGCCGGTTTCATGGTCCTGCCGTTCACGCTGATGGTTACAGTCGGCGTGCTCTACGCCCAGTTTGGCGATGTCGATGCGCTGCGCCGGGTGCTGACTGGGATCGCGGCGGCGGCGGCGGGCTTGTTGATTGCGACCGCGGCGAAAATGGTGGTTCCGCTCTTCAAGGCCGGCCTCGCGCCGGGGCCGTTCGTCGTGCTCGGAGTTGCCGCCGCGATCGGGGTCATGCGCTGGCCGTTGCTGTGGGTGCTCGCCGTGGTCGTGCCGGTGAGCATTGCGATGGCCTGGTGGGTGCGGCGATGAAGGCCGACGGCGACGTGCTTCTCGTCCTGGCGGTTCAATTCGCCATCATGTCGCTGCTTGGCGTTGGGCGGCGCCAACGCAGTGGTTCCGGAGATCCATCGCCAGGCGGTCGATCTGCGTGGGTGGATGACTGAACGGCAGTTCGCCGACATGTTCGCGATCTCGCAGGCCGCGCCAGGCCCGAACGTCATGCTCGTGACCTTGGTCGGCTATCATGTCGCAGGAATGTGGGGCGCCGTCGTTACAACCCTGGCGATGTGCGGACCGACGGCGGTGCTGGCCGCATATCTCAGCCGCACCTGGGACCGGTTCCAGCACAAGCCCTGGCGCATCGTGGTTCAAGCGGGGCTGGTGCCGATTTCCGTGGGACTTGTCAGCGCGAGCGCGATCGTGCTGACCGGTGTTGCCGTGCACAATTTGGCGGCAGTGTGTGCCGCCGCGGGCACTGCGGCGCTGGCGTATTGGACGCGCTGGAATCCGCTTTGGTTGATCGGCATCGCAGCCGTGGCGGGGTTCTTCGGCCTCATTTGAGCGGACCCCGTCTGGCCGGTTTCGGTTGCAATTCGCCTCGGAAAGCTGTCTGCTAGAACAGGGATGTGATGCCAAGTGTTGCGCTAGGGGGGACCGTAGTAGATGTCAGACATTTCCAGCAGCTTGTCGCGTACGCCTGACGAGCAAAAGGCATATGATATCTACGGCGGCATCTTCCTGGCTGTTATCGGCGGAATCCTGCTTGTCACTTCATTCATGGTCAGGAACCCGGTTCCTCTGACCGTCCGCGGCGCCATCGTTCTGTTCATGGCCGCGGGCCTCGCGGTTACCTTCCGTTTCCTGCACGTCAAGAATCAGCAGGATTTTTACGGCGGCATGGGGCTGATCCTTCTGGCGCTGGTTGCTTTCGTTGCCTCGAACGATCTTCCCGGCATGCGCGGCTTCGCGTTCGGACCCGGCACAGCGCCTCGGCTGTTTGCCTTCGCTCTGGCTGTGCTGAGTTTGGTTGTCGTCGTTATGGGTCTTCTGATGCCGGGTCCCTACGTGACGAAATACAAGGTCCGTGGGCGTGATCTTCATCATCGGCGCGATCCTCACCTTCGCCGCGACGATCCGCTCGCTTGGCCTGGTGATCGCGACCTTCGCGACGATCATCGATCTGCGCGGCGGCGGCCGAAGATGTGAAGTGGCAAGAGACGGTGCTTTGGGCGGCGATTCTCACCGCGTTCTGCTCGTTCCTGTTTCCCTTACGGTCTCAATTTGCCGTTCCAGCTTTGGCCCCGGTTCTACTGATCGGCGAGCACCACCATGTATGACCTTCTTTCAAACCTCTGGATGGGTTTCGGCGTAGCGGTAACGCCCACCAACATCATGCTCGTCATGATCGGTGCAACGGTCGGCACGCTGATCGGCGTGCTGCCGGGCATCGGATCGCTTGCCACCATCGCCATGCTGCTGCCGATCACGTTCGGCCTGCCGCCGGTAGGCGCGCTCATCATGCTCGCCGGCATTTATTACGGCGCGCAGTACGGCGGATCGACCACGTCGATCCTGGTCAACATCCCCGGCGAGTCGTCATCGGTGGTGACGATGCTCGACGGCCACCAGATGGCCCGTCAGGGCCGCGCCGGCCCGGCACTCGCGATCGCCGCCATCGGCTCATTCTTCGCGGGCTGCGTCGCCACCGTGCTGGTTGCCGCGCTGGGCGCTCCGCTCACCGCGATGGCGCTGCTGTTCGGCCCGGCCGAATACTTCTCGCTGATGGTGCTCGGCCTGATCTTCGCGGTCGTGCTCGCCAAGGGTTCGATCCTCAAGGCGCTGACCATGATCCTGGCCGGCCTGCTGATGTCGATGATCGGTTCCGATCTCGAGACCGGCGCCGAGCGCATGACCTGGGGCGTGCCTGAGCTGTCGGACGGCATCGGCTTCGTCGTCGTCGGCATGGGCGTGTTCGGCTTCGGCGAAATCCTGCGCAACCTTGAATCGGTGGGCAATCGGGACATCGTGCAGAGCAAGATCACCAACCTGATGCCGTCGCTGCCCGACCTGAAGGCTTCGGCCGGTGCGATCGGCCGTGGCACGATCATCGGCTCGGCGCTCGGCATCCTGCCCGGCGGCGGCTCGATCATCGCGGCGTTCGCCGCCTACACGTTCGAGAAGCGCGTTTCCAAGCATCCGGAACGGTTCGGCCGCGGTGCCATCGAAGGCGTTGCTGCGCCGGAAGCCGCCAACAACGCCGCGGCGCAGACGGCTCTTCATCCCGCTGCTCACTCTCGGCATCCCGCCGAACCCGGTGATGGCGCTGATGGTCGGCGCCATGACCATTCACGGCATCGTGCCGGGCCCGCAGGTCATGACCAAGCAGCCGGAGCTGTTCTGGGGCATGATCGCCTCGATGTGGATCGGCAACCTGGCGCTGATCGTCATCAACCTGCCGATGGTCGGCGTTTGGGTGCGTCTGCTGCGCGTGCCGTATCGTCACCTGTTCCCGATGATCGTCGTCTTCTGCTGCATCGGCATCTACTCGGTGAACAATGCGCCGTTCGACGTGATGATGACCGCGATCTTCGGTGTGGTCGGGTACTGGCTGGTGAAGCATGACTTCGAGCCGGCGCCGATGATCCTCGGCTTCGTGCTCGGCCCGCTGATGGAGGAAAATCTCCGGCGCGCCATGCTGATCGCGCGCGGCGACGCCACCGTGTTCCTGACCCGGCCGATTTCGGCCGGGCTGCTGGCAATCTCCGCCATCATGCTGTTCCTGTCGGTGCTGCCGACCCTGCGCGCCAAGCGCGAAGAGGTGTTCACCGAATAAGTTCGGCTTCTTCGACCAAAAGACGAGCCCCCGGGTCGGAAATTCCAGCCGCCCGGGGGTTCTCTTTTAGGTGTGTCGCGATCATATCAGCGTCACAAAACAGGAGAGTGTCGATGACCGTATTTGTACGTTTAGCCGGCCTGTTGGCCGGTTTGTTCGTCCTGGCCGTCCCGGCCTCGGCGCAGGACTATCCGACCCGCCCTGTCACCGTGATCGTGCCGTTCGCGGCCGGCGGTCCGACCGACGTGATCGCGCGGATCGTGACTGACAACATGGCGAAGACGCTGCGCCAGACCTTCGTGATCGAAAACGTGGTCGGCGCCGGCGGCACCACCGGCATCACCCGCGCCAAGCGTGCGCGCAACGACGGCTACACCATCGCGATGGGGCATCTCGGCACCCAGGCCGCGGCGCCGGCGCTTTATCCCAATCTGCAATACGATCCGGTCAACGACTTTGAGCCGATCGGGCTTGCGGCGGGCACGCCGATCCTCATCCTCGCCAAGAAGGATTTGCCGCCGAAGGATCTCAAGGAGTTCGCCGCTTACGCCAAGCAGAACGCCAGCAAGATCAACTTCGCGCACGCCGGTGTCGGTTCGGTGTCGTTCACGACCTGCCTGTTGCTCAACCATCTCCTCGGCATCAAGCCGACCTCGATCCCGTATCAGGGCACCGGCCCGTCGATGAACGCGCTGGTCGGGGGGCAGGTCGATGCGATGTGCGACCAGATCGTCAACGCGGTGCCGCAGATCAAGGGCGGCACCGTCAAGGCCTACGCGATCGCGACCGAGGAACGCAATCCGGCGCTGCCCGACGTGCCGACCACGAAGGAGGCCGGGTTGCCGGAGTACCAGGCGTCGGCCTGGAACGCACTGATCGCGCCGAAGGGCACGCCGAAGCCGATCGTCGACAAGCTGTCGGACGCACTCAGCAAGGCGCTCGACGACGAGGCGACGCGCAAGCGGCTGCTCGAGCTCGGCAGCGATATTCCGGGCAACGACCGTCGCGGCGGCGCGCCGCTGGCGGCGCTGGTCAAGAGCGAGATCGCCAAGTGGGGGCCGGTCATCAAGGCGGCCGGCGCAACCGTCAACTGATTGCGTTTCCCGAATGCAGCGAGCGGCCGTCCTTGGACGGCCGCTCTTTTTTGTTTCCGGTTCACGGCGTCGTGACGCGCAATTGACCCGTGTTGATTGGACTTGCCGCGCTTCAGGCAGGACGCTTGGCCCGCGGGAGGCGATAATGCTGATCTTCAAGCATATGCGCGCGCTGGCCCTTGCCGCGATCGTGCTGGCGCTTTGGCCGCAAGCGCCGGCGCAGGCGCGTTCGCCGGAAATCTACACCGGCATCCTGACTTCCACGGCGGTCGGCGGTTACGATCCGGTGGCCTATTTCACGGAAGGTAAACCGGTGGAGGGCAAGCGCGACATCACCTGGAGTTGGAAAGGGGCGACCTGGCGGTTCGCCAATGTGAAGAACCGGGAGGCGTTCAAGGCTTCGCCGGAAAAGTATGCGCCGCAATACGGCGGTCATTGCGCTTGGGCGGTGTCAAGCGGCTACATCGCCAAGGGCGACCCGAAGCATTGGAAGATCGTCAACGGCAAGCTCTATCTCAACTACAATGCCAAGGTGCAAAGCGACTGGGAACGCGATGTTCCGGGCCATGTCGCCAAGGGCGACAAGAACTGGCCGGCGGTGCTTGGCAAATAGATCGGGCGGGCGCTCTGGCTCGTTGCTTATTCCTTTAGCGCCTCTTCGCGCTTGGAGCGGATCGCCGGCACGGCGATCGAGACAAGCAGTGCCACCGAAGCGAGCAGGAAGCCGGCGCTGATGGGACTGGTGACAAGGATGACCGGGTCGCCGAGTGAGATCAGCAGCGCGCGCCGCAAATGCTCTTCCATCATCGGGCCCAGCACCAGGCCGAGCACCAGCGGCGCGGGTTCGCAGCCGAGCTTGAGCAGCAAATAGCCGACCCCCGAGAAGACCACGAGCTGAAAAAGATCGAGCACGTTGTTGTTGATCGTAAACACACCGATGCAGCAGAACACCAGGATGGCCGGGAACAGCAGCCGGTATGGAACCGCGAGCAGGCGGACCCATAGACCAATCATCGGCAGGTTCAGTGCCAACAGGAACAGGTTGCCGACCCACATCGACGCGATGATCCCCCAGAACAACTCCGGCCGTTGCGTCATCACCTGAGGTCCGGGCTGGATTCCCTGGATCATCAGCGCTCCGATCATCAGCGCCATGGTCGGGTTCGACGGCACCCCGAGCGTTAGCATCGGGATGAACGAGGTCTGCGCGCCGGCATTGTTGGCGGATTCCGGCGCGGCCACGCCGCGGATGTCGCCGTGGCCGAACTCGCGCGGCGGCTTCGCGACCTTCTTCTCGATGGTGTAGGCCGCGAACGAGGCGAGCAGCGCGCCGCCGCCCGGCAGGATTCCGAGGATCGAGCCGAGCGCGGTGCCGCGCACGATCGACCATGTGGAAAGCTGAAGGTCGGCGCGGCTCGGCAGCACGCGGCCCAAGCTCGACGTGAAGACCTCGCGGTCCTTGCCGCGCTGCTCCAGGTTGTAGATCACCTCGGCGATGCCGAACATGCCCATCGCCAGCGCGACGAAGCTGATGCCCTCGGCAAGGGCAGGGATGCCGAAAGTGAAGCGCATCACCCCCGAATTGACGTCGGTGCCGACGAGCCCCAGCAGCAGACCGAGCACCACCATCGCGATGGCCTTGCGCAAGGAGCCGCGCGCCAGCACAACCGCGCCGATCAGGCCGAACACCATCAGCGAGAAGTAATCGGCCGGGTGGAACTTCAGCGCCAGCTCGGCCAGCGGCGGCGAGAACAGCGCGACCACCAGCGTCGCCACGGTGCCAGCGGCAAACGATCCGATCGCCGCGATTCCAAGCGCCGGACCGGCGCGGCCACGGCGCGCCATCTGGTAGCCGTCGAGCGTGGTGATGACGGAGGACGTCTCGCCCGGAATGTTGATCAGGATCGCCGTGGTCGAGCCGCCGTATTGCGCGCCGTAGTAGATGCCGGCGAGCATGATCATCGACGTCGCCGGATCGAGCTTGAAAGTCAGCGGCAGTAGCATCGCGACGGTTGCAATCGGGCCGATGCCGGGCAGCACGCCGATCAGTGTGCCGAGAAATACGCCGATGAAGCAGTAGGCAAGGCTCTTGAGGGTGACGGCGACCCCGAAGCCCAGCGCGAGATTGGCGAGAATGTCCATGGCTTAGGAGCCGGGCCACAGACGGATCGGCAACCCCAGCAGAACGACAAAAATCAGGATCGAGAATATGACCAGGAACGCCGCGACTGCGGCTGTTTCCATGGGCCGCAGATCCGGATTGGCAAAGCCGCTGACCACGACGAGGACGATGACCGCCGCCGCGAAGCCGAGATACGGCAGCGTGACGCCGAACGTCGCGACCCCCAGCAGCACGAACAGCAGGGGACGCAGGTGGAAGCGCTGGACACCATCGCCGCTGGTGACAAACGCCGGTACGGACAGGGAGACGCCAAGCAGTGCCAGCAGGCTGCCCAGCATCGTCGGAAAATAGCCCGGCCCCATGCGTGCGGCGGTGCCGATGCGGTAGTTCTGCGCGAGCACGACAACGGCAATTCCGATCGCGACGAATAGCAGCCCGCACCAGAAATCGCTTGGGGATCGGATGCGCATCTGAAGGCCAGCCCCTAAACAAATACGCCCCGCCCGGAGGCGGGGCGGCAACCGTCACATCGGCTATTCTACTCCGGCTTGACGCCAGCCTTCTGCACGATGTCTTTCATTGCGGCGGCCTCGCGCTTGATCTGCGCGGTGAACGCCTCGGGCTTCATGCCTCCGATTTCGCTGCCGCTGGCCGCGAATTTCTCCTTGACGTCGGGCATTTGCAGGATGGCGGCGACTTCGGTGTAGAGCTTGTCGCGGATCGCCTGCGGCACGCCCTTCGGTGCGAACAGCCCGGCCCAGATCGAGAGATTGACGTCCTTAACGCCGGCTTCCTGCAGAGTCGGCCACGACATGTCGACCGGCGTCCTTCGCGCGGTTGTGATCGCGAGAATCTTCACACGGCCCGCCTTGACTTGCGGCATCGTCGACGGGATCGACGAGAGACCGAACGGCACTTCTCCGGTCGCGATCGCCACCGCGGCCGGCGCGCCGCCTTTGTATGGAACGTGCAGGAATTTCACGCCGCTCGACAACGCGATCCACTCGCCGGTGAGATGATTGATGCTGCCGGTGCCGGGCGTGCTCATGCCGAGCGTGGCGGGCTTCGCCCTTGCTGCCTCGATCAGATCTTTGAGCGAGTTGAACGGCCCATCGGCCTTGGCGCCGAGCACCATGGGCGCCTCGGTGATCAGTGTGATTGGATGGAAGTCGCGGTCGAGGTCGTAGGGTATGTCCTTGGCGAACACGGCGGGGTTGACGGCGAACTCTCCGCTGTGAGCCATCAGCAGCGTGTAGCCGTCGGCCGGAGCCTTGGCGACGGCGGTCACCGCGATGAAGCCGTTGCCGCCGGGCCGGTTCTCGACGATCACCTGCTGGCCCCATTTTTCGCTGAGCTTCTGGCCGACCAGGCGGGCGGCGACATCGACGAAGCCGCCCGGTGCGAACGGCACCAGTATACGGATCGGCTTGTTCGGGTAGTCGGCCTGGGCCCGGGCCTGGGTGGATGCGCCGGGAATCGCCAGCGCGGCGCATACAGCAGCAGCAATCAAGCGCATTGGAGTCCTCCCAATTGGGAAATTGCAGGACGCGGACCAGCCGCGTTGGCAGCAGAATATCCGACAGGCGCTGCGCTGCAATGCGGCCAGCCGCCGCCCAAATATTATTGTCTGCGAGGGTGGGGCGGCAGGCGGCTGAGCCTTATCTGTGGGCTGGACCGAGGATAGGCTTCCCCGGCCTTGAGTCGGCCCGGAGCGGCCTTTAGCAAGAGGCCAGCAGGACGAGCCATGCGCCAATATCTCGACCTGATGGAGCACGTTCTCGCCGACGGCGTGGAAAAGCGCGACCGCACCGGCACCGGCACGCTCTCGACCTTCGGCCATCAACTGCGCTTCGACCTGGCCGACGGCTTCCCGCTGCTAACCACCAAGAAGCTGCACCTGAAGTCGATCGTCCACGAGCTGCTCTGGTTCCTGGCCGGCGACACCAACATCAAATACCTCAACGACCACGGCGTGCGGATCTGGGACGAATGGGCCGACGAGCGCGGCGAGCTTGGCCCGGTCTATGGCCAGCAGTGGCGTTCGTGGCCCAAATCTTCCAGTGATGCGCCGGATGGCGGCGCCATCGACCAGATCGCCAATGTCGTCGATATGATCCGGCGCAATCCGGATTCACGCCGCCTCATCGTGAGCGCCTGGAATCCGGCCGACGTCGACAAGATGGCGCTGCCGCCGTGCCACTGCCTGTTCCAGTTCTACGTCGCCAAGGGCACGCTGTCCTGCCAGCTCTACCAGCGCTCCGCCGACATCTTCCTCGGCGTGCCGTTCAACATCGCGTCGTACGCGCTGCTGACCATGATGATGGCGCAGGCGACAGGCCTGCAGCCGGGCCATTTCATCCACACGTTCGGCGACGCGCACCTCTATCTCAATCATCTCGATCAGGCGCGGCTGCAGCTCTCCCGGGCGCCACGCGCGCTGCCGACCATGCGGCTCAATCCGGCGGTGAAGGACATCTTTGCGTTCCGCTTTGAAGACTTCTCGCTCGATAACTACGAGGCGCACCCGCACATCAAAGCCGCGGTGGCGGTGTGAGCGCTACGCGCTCCGATATTGCGATCGTCCTGCTCGCCGCTGTCGCCAACAACGGCGTGATCGGACGCGACAACGCGCTGCCGTGGCGGCTCTCCACCGACCTCAAGCGGTTCAAGGCGCTCACGCTTGGCAAGCCGGTGGTGATGGGCCGCAAAACCTATCTCTCGATCGGCAAGCCTCTGCCGGAGCGTACCAACATCGTGATTACGCGCGACAAGAACTTTCGCGCCCAAGGCGTCATGGTGGCGAACAGCGTCGACGCGGCGCTCGACATGGCGCGCGCCGAGGCGCGCCGCCAGGACGCGGGCGAGATCATGGTGATCGGCGGCACGGAAGTCTTCGAGCAGACCATGGCCCTTGCCGATCGTCTGGAGATTACCCATGTCCATGCACGGCCGGAGGGTGACGTGTATTTTCCCGCCATTGATCCGAAGCTTTGGCGCGAGACGGCGCGCAGCGAACAGCCTGCCGGCCCGCGGGACGACGCCGGCGTCAGCTTTGTCACATACGAGCGCATTTGATCCGAGCGCATTTGATCGCAGATGGTAGGAAAGACCAGTCTGGACAGGGTGTTGGGCCGCGTCCGTGGCGCTCGTTGTAAGGCGCATACGGCTCCCCTATAACCATCGGCAACATCGGCAACAACATCGGCGGACCGGCGCCAACAGGCCGCCACCAAGGAGAAATTTTAATGCCATGGAGCAATCAGGGCGGCGGGCCCTGGGGATCGGGAGGATCGAAGGGACCTTGGGGTTCCGGACCTCAATCTTCCGGTCCGACTCCGCCGGATCTCGAGCAGTTGCTGCGCCGCAGCCAGGACAGGCTCAAGAACGTTCTACCGGGAGGCAATCTCGGCGGGCGTGGCTTCGCACTGCTCACGCTTGGCGCCATTGTGCTCTGGGGCGTTTCCGGCTTCTTCCGTGTCGAGCCGGATGAGCTCGGCGTCGTGCTGCGCTTCGGCAAGCACGTCCGCGAGGTGCAGCCCGGCCTCAACTACCATCTGCCGTATCCGATCGAGACGGTCCTCACGCCGAAGGCGTTGCGCGTCAACAAGATCGACGTCGGCATGCGCGTGGTCGACGATGCGCGTCGCGGCGCCACGGTACGCGACGTACCCGAGGAAAGCCTGATGCTCACCGGCGACGAGAACATCGTCGACGTCGACTTCTCGGTGCTCTGGAAGGTCCAGCCGGCCAAAGTTCGCGATTATCTGTTCAATATCCAGAACCCCGAAGGCACCGTGAAGGCGGTCGCCGAAAGCGCGATGCGTGAGGTGGTCGGCCGCTCCAACATTCAGCCGATCCTGACCGGCGCGCGGCAGAACATCGAGAGCGCTGTTCAGGATTTGATGCAGAAGACGCTCGATCAGTACGGCGCCGGTATCCTGATCCAGCAGGTGCAATTGCAGAAGGTCGATCCTCCGACGCAGGTCATCAACTCGTTCCGCGATGTGCAGGCGGCGCGCGCCGACCTCGAGCGCGCGCAGAACGAGGCGCAGACCTACGCCAACCGCGTGGTGCCTGAGGCGCGCGGCCGCGTGGCGCAAATTACTCAGAACGCCGAAGCCTATCGCGAGCAGACCGTGGCGGAGGCGCAAGGCCAGACCGCGCGGTTCTCCAACATTTACGAGGAATACAAGAAGGCGCCGGACGTGACCCGCCAGCGGATGTACCTCGAGACGATGGAACGTTTGTTCGGCGGCACCGACAAGATCATCCTCGACACCGGCGGCAGCGGTCAGGGCGGCGGCGTGGTGCCGTTCCTGCCGCTCAACGAACTCGCGCGGCGTCCGCCCGCGGCGGGAGGTGCCCGATGAAGCTCGGTATCGTCAGCGGCGCGCTCGTCGTCGTTCTCATCGTCGCGGCCATTCTCGGCTACAGTTCGATGTTCACCGTCTATGAGACCCAGCAGGCCTTGGTGGTCCGACTCGGCCAGCCGGTGCGCGGCATCACGGAGCCCGGCCTCAACTTCAAGGTGCCGCTGATCGACAGCGTCATCATCATCGACAAGCGCATCCTCGATCTCGAGTCGCCGGCGCAGGAGGTGATCGCCTCCGACCAGAAGCGGCTGGTGGTCGATGCCTTCGCGCGCTACAAGATCAGGGATCCGCTGCGCTTCTACCAGACGCTGGGATCAATCGCCGGCGCCAACTCGCAGCTCGCGATTCTGCTGAACTCCGCGTTGCGCCGCGTTCTCGGCGAAAAGACGATGACCGACGTGGTTCGCGACGAGCGTCAGCAACTGATGACCCGCGTGCTTGAGCAACTCGATCGCGAGGCGCAGGGTTACGGCATCAACGTCATCGATGTGCGCGTCCGGCGCGCCGATCTGCCGGAGCAGAACAGTCAGGCGGTCTACCAGCGCATGCAGACCGAGCGGCAACGGGAGGCGGCTGAGTTCCGTGCTCAAGGTTCGCAGCGGGCGCAGGAAATCCGCTCCAGGGCCGACCGCGACGTCATCGTGCTGCTGGCTGACGCGACTTCGAAGTCGGAACAGATTCGCGGCGAGGGTGACGGCGAGCGCAACCGCATCTTCGCCGACGCGTTCGGCAAGGACCCGGACTTCTTCTCGTTCTATCGGTCGATGCAGGCCTATGAGGCGGGATTGAAAAGCAGCGACACCCGCATGGTCTTGCGGCCGGATTCGGAGTTCTTCCGGTACTTCGTCAATCCGTCAGGCAAGTCGCCGATGGGACCGGCGGCGCCGGCCATCCCGGTCGCCCCCCCGAAGCAATAGGCCAGGCCGGACGCCGGCCGGCGCCCGCGGCACGACGGTTGGTTGATTGACGATGTGGGATTTCCTCGTGGCGTTGGGTCTCGTGTTCGCTATCGAGGGGCTCCTGTTCGCGGCTTTTCCGGCGATGACGAAGCGCGCCATGGCGAACGTGCTGGAGGCGCCGGACAACGTGCTGCGCGTGGTGGGTATCGTCTCCGCAGCGGTGGGAATAGCGCTGATTTGGTTCGTTCGCGGCTGACGGCCCGTTTTCCGCCCCAATCGCAGCGATTGATCGCGGTTCGCGACCTCCCTTGAATCCACGCCTGGACGCAGGCACTGTCTGAGTCATCCAACTCCCTAGGAGAATCGACGGCCATGGCCCGCCTTTTTACCGCCATCGCTTGCACCATCCGCCGCCCGGCCTTGGCCACGCTGGCCGCCGCCGCGCTTGCGCTGCCGGCGCTTCCAGCCCAGGCTCGCGGACCGGAGAAAATCGCCGACGTCGCCGAGCAGGTGATCGACGCGGTGGTCAACATTTCCACCTCGCAGGCCGCGTCGGCAGAAACCCGGCCGGGCGGTCCTGGTGGCGGCGCGCGGCCACAGCTTCCGCCCGGTTCGCCGTTCGAGGAGTTTTTCGAGGAGTTCTTCAAGAACAGGCGCGGCCAGGGCGACACGCCGGCGCCGAACCGGCCACCCCGCCGCGTCAACTCGCTAGGCTCCGGCTTTGTGATTGACGCTTCCGGCATCGTCGTCACAAACAACCACGTCATTGCAGAGGCCGACGAGATCACCGTGATCTTCACTGACGGCCGCCGCCTGAAGGCCGAGGTGCTCGGCAAGGATCAGAAGACCGACCTGGCGGTTTTGCGCGTAAAGAGTGACAAGCCGCTTAAGGCGGTGAAGTTCGCCGATTCTGACAAGGTGCGGCTCGGCGAATGGGTAATCGCGATCGGCAACCCGTTCAGCCTGGGCGGCACCGTCACTGCCGGCATCGTCTCGGCACGCAATCGCGACATCAACTCTGGTCCCTACGACAACTACATTCAGACCGACGCCTCGATCAACCGCGGCAACTCCGGCGGCCCGCTGTTCAACATGGACGGCGAGGTGGTCGGCGTGAACACCGCGATTATCTCCCCGTCGGGCGGCTCGATCGGCATCGGCTTCGCGGTGCCTTCCAAGACCGCGATGCCGGTGATCGACCAGCTTCGCAACTTCGGCGAAACGCGGCGCGGCTGGCTCGGCGTCAAGATCCAGCAGGTCACCGATGAGATCGCCGAGAGCCTCAACATCAAGCCGGCGCGTGGCGCACTGATTGCCGGCGTTGACGACAAGGGCCCCGCGAAGCCCGCCGGCATCGAGGCTGGCGACGTGGTGGTGAAGTTTGATGGCAAGGACATCAAGGAGATGCGCGACCTGCCGCGCATCGTCGCCGACACGCCGGTCGGCAAGGACGTTCCGGTTGTGATCATCCGCAAGGGCAAAGAACAGACCAAGACGGTCAAGCTCGGCCGGCTCGAAGATGGTGAGAAGCCGGTTCCGGCCTCCGCCAAGTCGGAGCCGACGCCTGAAAAGTCTGTCGTGCAGAAGACACTCGGCCTTCAGATCTCCGACATGACCGACGCGCTGCGCGAAAAGTACAAGATCAAGGACTCGGTCAAGGGCGTGGTCATCACCGAGGTGGATGCGGCGTCGGTCGCAGCAGACAAGCGGCTGACGGCGGGCAGCGTCTTGGTCGCAATCGAGCAGGAGCAGATCACCAACGCGGCCGAGGTGCGCAATCGCGTCGAGGCGCTGAAGAAGGCGGGCAAGAAGACCGCGCTTCTGCTGGTGGCGACTTCGGCCGGCGACATGCTGTTTGTCGCGCTGCCGATCAACTGACCTTCGGTCATGATGGAGTTCGAAGGGCGGCCCTGACGGCCGCCCTTTTCATTTCGGCTCGGCGAACTCCTCGCGCCGGTAGCCCTGCGCGTAGAGGAGCGCGGTCAGGTCGCCGTGGTCGATCCGAGCATGGGCGGCCTGCGCAACGACCGGCTTGCCGTGGTACGCGATGCCCAGGCCGGCGTCCTGGATCATCGGCAGATCGTTGGCGCCGTCGCCTGCCGCCATCGTTTCTTCCGGCTTCAAGCCGAAGCGGCTACGCAATTCCTGAAGCGCAGAGAGTTTAGCGCCGCTGCCGAGGATGGGCTCCGTCACCAAACCGGCGAATTGGCCGCCGCTGACGACGAGCACATTCGCGCGGTCCTCATTGAACCCGATCATCGCGGCAATCCGGTTGGTGAACAGCGTAAAGCCGCCTGACACCAGGCAGGTGTGGGCGCCGTTCGCCCGCATCGTCGCGACCAGCGTCCGCCCGCCCGGCGTCAGCTTGATCCGGCTGGCGATCACCTCGTCGACCACCGAGGCCGCCAGCCCCTTCAGCAGGGCGACGCGCTCGCGCAGCGCGGGCTCGAACTCGATCTCGCCCCGCATCGCGCGCTCGGTGATGGACGCGACATGGGCCTTGAGCCCGACGTGGTCGGCCAGTTCGTCGATGCATTCCTGGCCGATCATGGTGGAATCCATATCGGCGAGGAACAGCCGCTTGCGGCGGCTCGTTTCGCGTTGCACGACAACGTCGATCGGCCGGCCAACCAGCAATCTCCGCAGTTCGCCGGCCTGCGCGCGTTGCCGTTTTACGGAGTCGTTTGACAGGGTAAAGGGAATGTCGGCGGCGATGCCGGGATCGAGCCATCGCGTCTCTCCTGCTCCCGGCAGCGCAGCGCGTGCACGCTCGACGGTCACGTTGTCGAGTGCGCGCGAAGCGGGATTGGCAATCAAGGTCGCGACATGAGTCATTTGCGATGACCGATAAGAACGGACGCGCGGTGCTTATTGCAGGGCCGACCGCGAGCGGCAAGTCGGCGCTGGCATTGGCGCTCGCCGAGCGTCTCGGTGGCACGATCATCAATGCGGATTCGATGCAGGTCTACCGCGACCTGCGTATCATCACGGCGCGGCCGACGCCGGACGAGGAGGCGCGCGTACCGCACCGCCTCTATGGCCATGTTGATGCGGCGGAGAACTATTCGGTCGGCCGCTGGTGCTCCGATGCCGAAGCGGCGATGACGCAAGTCAGGGACGAGGGGAGGGTGCCGATCCTGATTGGCGGCACTGGGCTCTACTTCAAGGCGCTGACGCAGGGGCTCTCCGCGGTGCCGCCGACACCGCCCGACATCCGCGCCGCGGTGCGGGCGCGGATCGAAGCGCAAGGCGCGCCGGCGATCCACGCCGAGCTCACCCGGCGCGACCCGGAAGTCGCGGTACGGCTGCGCGCCGCCGACAAGATGCGAGTCGGCCGCGCGCTGGAGGTGCTGGAAGCGACGGGACGCTCACTCGCCGACTGGCACCGCGACGGCATGCCGGCGGTCCTCGATCCGAAGTGCGCTGTCGCCGTGTTCCTGACGCCGGAGCGGGCCGAGCTCTATCGCCGGATCGACGCGCGGTTCGATGCCATGCTGGCGGCCGATGCGCTGGATGAGGTGAGGGCGCTCGATGCCCGGCGGCTCGACCCGCTGCTGCCGGCCATGAAGGCCCACGGCGTGCCCTGGCTGCGCCGGCACCTTGCAGGCGAGATATCGCTCCAGGAGGCCGCCGAGGGCGGTAAAATGGACACCCGGCGCTATACCAAGCGACAGGCGACCTGGTTTCGCAATCAGATGCCGGGCTGGACCTGGGTCACGCCTGAAAAGGCGGAAGCTGCGGTTCTGGCGTTGTTTTGCGCTTGACGGTCCCCCAAACGGCCCCTATAACGCGCGCAACGTTGTGACGAAAGATAATAGAAATGCGCAATAAAATTACCGTAGTCGTAGGAAGGCGCACCGCCGGGGGTGGCTAGTCCCATCCAGCGTCTGGCGGTGCGCGTAGGGGCTTCGGGCCCCTTTTTTATTTCCCACGGGTTCGAGACTTCAGCGGAGCGGACGATGACGACCAAAGAACTGACCGGCGCCGAAATGGTGATCCAGGCTCTCGCCGACCAGGGCGTAGAGCATCTCTTCGGGTATCCCGGCGGCGCGGTGCTGCCGATCTATGACGCTATCTTCGCGCAGGACAAGGTGAAGCATGTCCTGGTGCGCCACGAGCAGGGTGCGGTCCATGCGGCGGAAGGCTATGCGCGCTCGAGCGGCAAGGTCGGCTGCGTGCTGGTGACGTCGGGTCCCGGCGCGACCAACGCCGTCACCGGGCTTACCGACGCACTGTGCGACTCGATCCCGATCGTCTGCATCACCGGCCAGGTGCCGACGCACCTGATCGGCAACGACGCGTTCCAGGAGTGCGACACCGTCGGCATCACCCGGCCCTGCACCAAGCATAACTACCTCGTGAAGAGCATTGCCGACCTGCCGAGCGTGTTGCACGAGGCGTTCCACATCGCATCGAGCGGCCGACCGGGTCCGGTCGTCGTCGATATCCCGAAGGACATCCAGTTCGCCAAGGGCAACTACTTCCGGCCGAACACCTTCCATCACCAGGGCTACCGGCCGAAGCTTCAGGGCGATCCCGGCCGCATCAAGCAGGCCGTCGAATTGATGGCCAGGGCGAAGCGTCCGCTGTTCTACACTGGCGGCGGCGTCATCAACTCCGGCCCGGAAGCCAGCAAGCTGCTGCGCGAGCTGGTGAAGGTGACCGGTTTCCCCGTCACTTCAACTCTGATGGGTCTCGGTGCAGTCCCGGCCAGCGATCCGCAATGGCTCGGTATGCTCGGCATGCACGGCACCTACGAGGCAAACTGGTCGATGCACGATTGCGACCTGATGATTTGCATTGGCGCGCGCTTCGACGACCGCATCACCGGCCGGCTCGACGCGTTCTCGCCCGGCTCGACCAAAATCCATGTCGACATCGATCCGTCGTCGATCAACAAGAACGTCAAGGTCGACGTGCCGATCATCGGCGACTGCATGCATGTGCTCAAAGACATGCTGGCGGTGTGGCGCGCCAACAAGGCGCAGCTGGACCAAAAGGCGCTGGGCGAATGGTGGAAGCAGATCCAGAAATGGCGCGGCCGCAAGTCGCTCGCCTTCAAGAATTCGGACACCGTCATCAAGCCGCAGTACGCGTTGCAGCGGCTCTACGAGCTGACCAAGGACCGCGACACCTACATCACCACGGAAGTTGGCCAGCACCAGATGTGGGCGGCCCAGTTCTACGGCTTCCAGGAGCCGAACCGCTGGATGACCTCCGGCGGCCTCGGCACCATGGGCTACGGCCTGCCGGCTGCGGTCGGCGTGCAACTCGCGCACCCGAATTCACTGGTGATCGACGTCGCCGGCGAAGCCTCGGTGCTGATGACCATGCAGGAAATGTCGACCGCCGCTCAGTACCGGCTGCCGATCAAGATCTTCATCCTGAACAACCAGTACATGGGCATGGTGCGGCAGTGGCAGGAACTGCTGCATGGCGGCCGTTACGCCGAGAGCTACACGCACTCGCTGCCGGACTTCGTGAAGCTCGCCGAGGCGTATCATGGTGTCGGCATCCGCTGCGACAAGCCAGCCGACCTCGACGCCGCGATCCAGCGGATGATCGATACGCCGAAGCCGGTCATCTTCGACTGCGTGGTCGACCAGAACGAGAATTGCTTCCCGATGATCCCGTCCGGCAAGGCGCACAACGAGATGATCCTCGGCGACGCCGCGGAGAAGCTCGATGAGGCTGTGACCGAAGAAGGCAAGATGCTGGTGTAGCAAGAGGCTGTCATGCCGCGAAAGCGGGCATCCAGTAACCTCGGTGGTTACTGGATCGCCCGGTCATAGGCGAGAGCGAAGCGACGCCGTCCTTCGGACGGCTATGCCGGGCAATGACACCGAATATGAGGATCGCGTTGTGAGCAGTACCTCCCACTATCCCGCCGCGACCGTATCGCAGGCCATCGAGCGGCGGACGCTGTCGGTGATCGTCGACAACGAGCCCGGCGTGTTGGCGCGCGTCATCGGGTTGTTCTCCGGCCGCGGCTACAATATCAACTCGCTGACCGTGTCGGAGACCGAGCACGAGAAGCACCTGTCGCGTATCACGATCGTCACGCGCGGCACCCCGATGGTGATCGAGCAGATCAAAAATCAGCTCGAGCGGCTTGTCCCGATCCACCGGGTGGTGGACATGACGACCGCCGGCCCTGCGATCGAGCGCGAGCTCGCCATGGTCAAGGTGCGCGGTACCGGCGAGCCGCGGGTCGAGGCGCTGCGCCTCGCTGACGCGTTCCGCGCCCGCGTGATCGACGCCGGCACCGAAAGCTTCGTGTTCGAGATCACCGGCGCCAGCGACAAGATCGAGAGCTTCATCAGCCTGATGCTGCCGCTCGGGCTGGTCGAGGTGTCGCGCACCGGCATCGTGGCGATCAGCCGCGGGCCGGAAGGGATGTAGAAGTTGCGCGATGCCCGGGCTTGTCCCGGGCATCCACGTCTTGCTATCGACACTGCGGACAACGAAACGGGTGGCCCGGCCAAGGGCCGAGTAGGGGTAAGAACATGCGTGTTTACTACGATCGCGACGCCGATCTGAACCTGATCAAGGGCAAGAAGGTCGCCGTTGTCGGCTACGGCAGCCAGGGTCATGCCCATGCGCTCAATCTTCGCGACAGCGGGGTGAAGGACGTCGCAGTGGCGCTGCGCAAGTCTTCGGGTGGCGTGAAGAAGGCCGAGGGTGAGAAGTTCAAGGTGATGGAGGTCGCCGAAGCCGCCAAATGGGCCGACGTGATGATGATGCTGACGCCCGACGAATTGCAGGGCGACATCTATCGCGATCACCTGCAAGCCAACATGAAGAACGGCGCGGCGCTGATGTTCGCGCACGGCCTCAACGTCCACTTCAACCTGATCGAGCCGCGCTCCGACCTCGACGTGCTGATGATCGCGCCGAAGGGCCCGGGCCACACGGTGCGTTCGGAGTATCAGCGCGGCGCCGGCGTGCCGTGCCTGGTCGCGATCCACAAGGACGCCTCGGGCAATGCGCACGACCTGGGCCTCTCTTACGCCTCGGCGATCGGCGGCGGCCGCGCCGGTATCATCGAGACGACGTTCAAGGAAGAGTGCGAGACCGACCTGTTCGGCGAGCAGAGCGTACTTTGCGGCGGTCTGGTCGAATTGATGAAGGCCGGCTACGAAACGCTGGTCGAGGCCGGCTATGCGCCGGAGATGGCGTATTTCGAGTGCGTCCACGAAGTGAAGCTGATCGTCGACCTGATCTATGAGGGCGGTATCGCCAACATGAACTATTCGGTGTCGAACACCGCGGAATACGGCGAGTATGTCACCGGTCCGCGCATCGTCACCGCCGAGACCAAGGCCGAGATGAAGAAGGTGCTGGCTGACATCCAGTCCGGCAAGTTCACCCGCGATTGGATGCTGGAGAACAAGGTCAACCAGACCTCGTTCAAGGCGACCCGCGCCAAGCTGGCCGAGCACCCGATTGAGCAGGTCGGCGCCAAGCTCCGCGAAATGATGCCGTGGATCAAGCAAAGAGCGTTGGTGGACCGGTCGAAGAACTGACCTTGTGTCCCGTGCGCAGCGCAGCACGTTAGTGGGGCGCTGCAGACCCGGGACCGTTACGAACGCTGAATGTGGAACGGTCCCGGATCAGCGGTGCATCGCTTACGCGCTGCACCGCGTCCGGGACACGCCGGACGATCGCCCGCAAACCCGGATGACACTTGGGATGGCGGCCAGAAGGCCGCCACGCCCTTGTCATGACGCATTTATTGCAGAATGATGACAGCCGGTTCCCGACCGGTTGTGTAACCAGTCCCGGCGCGGCACCAAGAGAATGCCGCCCGCGCTCGCATTTTTAGCCCGTTCCTTGCCCGCCGCCGGTTCCGGCGGCGCCGCCCGTTGGGCTTGGGCATGCCTGGCGGCCCTCCATCTTGCGGCGCTCGGTATTCTGCTCTGGTTCGAGGTCGGCTTGATGCCGCGGATCGCGTTCGTCCTGACCTGGGGACTTCTCAATTTTGCGCTGCTGGTGCCGCTGCGCCGGCCGATGGCCGCCGCCGCGCTGACGCTTGCTCTGATGGCAGTCTTGATCGTGCTGTCGCAGTTCAAGCACGGCATCCTGCTGATGACCGTGAATTTCCTCGACATCATGATCGCGGATTTCGACAGCATCGCATTCCTGATGGCGGTGTATCCCAAGCTCGGCTGGACGGTGGCGGCGGTCGCGGCCGTCGTGTTGCCGGCGATCGCGCTGCTGTGGTGGTTCGATCCGTTCCGGGTGCGGCTGCGCGCAGCGCTGTTCGGCGCATTGGCCTGCTTTGCGGCGCTGTGCGCCTTGTCGCTCGCCATCCCCAACGATCTTTACGAAGAGTTCGATCCCAACAATTTCGTGTCGAAATTCGCACGCACAGGCTTTACCAGCGTGTTCGACCTTTACACCCGTGGCTATCTTGAATCCGACGCTGTCGTGACAGAGCGGTTGGCCGCGGCGCAGGACAATTGCACGACGGCGAAGCGGCCGCCGCATATCGTCATGATTTTTGACGAGGGCAGTTTCGACATCACCCGGGTGCCCGGCGTCAAGGTCTGGCCGGGATACCAGGATCACTTCCGCTCGTTCGACGGCAAGTCGCGGGCGCTGCTCGTCGAAGGCGCCGGCGGGCCGAGCTGGTACACCGAATACAACGTGCTGACCGGGCTGTCGGTGAAAAGCTTCGGGCGCTTCGCCGATTTCGTGACCCGCATCGCCGCCGACCGGGTCGAGCGCGGCCTGCCGCGCACCGTGGCGCGCTGCGGCTACAAGACCTTCAGCATCTACCCGATGTGGGGCTGGTTCGGCGGCGCGCGGCAGTTCCAGACCACGACAGGCATCCAGCACTTTCTCGACGCCCGGGACCTCGGCTCACAGTCTCTCGAGCCGGACAGCTTTTATTTTGACAAGACCTTGAAGCTGATGGCGCGCGAACGCGGCGAGCAGCCGCTGTTCATGTTCGTCTACACGGCAGCCAACCACTTTCCGTGGAATTTCCGCTACCACCCCCATTTGACGCCCGACTGGAAAGAGACCGGCAATCCCTTCGAGGTCGACGAGTACCTGCGCCGCCAGGCGATGAGCATTCGCGACTACCCCGCGTTCCTCGAAGGACTCAAGCGCGAGCTTCCCGGTGAGCCAGTCCTGGTCGTGCGGTTCGGCGACCATCAGCCAAGCTTCGCCAAGCAGATCGTGGATCCCGCGCTCGACGAAACTGTCATCGCCCGGCGCATCGCCGAAGCCGACCCCCGCTATGTCACCACCTACTACGCCATCGATGGCGTCAACTTTCGCCCGGTGGACCTGTCGTCCGCGCTCGACACGCTCGACGCGCCGTATCTCCCGCTCATGGTGCTGGAGGCCGCGGGCCTGCCGCTCGATCCCGCGTTCGCGGAGCAGAAGCGCATCCTCAATCGCTGCCGCGGGCTGTTCTACCGCTGCGGTAATGGCGCGGAGGCGCGGCGCTTCAACCGGCTGCTGATCGACGCCGGGCTGATCAAGCGGCTCTGACCCATGACACTCACCGATGCCATCCGCGGCATACGCCGCTTCAGCCCGTGGGACGCCTCGCGCGTTTCCCGCCGGATCGGCGGCGCGCTCATCGCGGCGCTGCATCTGGGCGCGCTCGCCGTCATGTTCATGACCGAGTTCGACTGGTTCGCGGCCGCGCTGTTTGTGCTGACGTGGGGCCTGCTGAACGGTCTTTTCCTGACGATCATCCGCCGGCCGGTGGTCGCGGCCGCGCTCTCGCTTGGCTTGATTGCTTTCGTGATCGTGCTTTCGATCTTCAAGTCATGGGCGATCTGGACCACCCTCAATTTCTTCGACTTCCTGATCGTCAACACCGACACGGCGGCGTTCCTGCTGGGCATGTATCCGGAGCTGCGCATTATCGTCGTCGCCGGCGTGGCGATCGCGGTACCGTTGCTGATTCTGATCTGGCGGATCGATCCATTTCGCATCCGGCGTGCGTATGCCGCCGTTCTAACGGTGGGATGCTTGGCGGGAACCGTGGCGCTCTCGCTGGAGAGGCCGGAGCAACCGTCCGACTCGTTTCAGGGCACCAATCACGTGTCGAACTTCTCGCGCTCCGGCGTGCTCGCGGTGGCGGAATTGATGACCAAGGGCTGGATCGAGCTCGACGCGACACCCGATCGATTGGCATTGGCCGGCGACGAGCCGTGCCGGACGGCCGGCAAGCGGCCGCATATCGTACTGGTGCTCGACGAAGCGAGCTTCGACATCACCGCGGTGCCGGGCATCAAGGTGCCGCCCGGATATGCCAGCCATTTTCAATCGTTCGACGGCAAGGCGCGCAAGTTCGTGGTCGAAGGCACCGGTGGCCCGACCTGGTACACCGAGTACAACGTGCTCACCGGCCTGTCGGCACGGTCTTACGGCGGCCTGAAGTTCTACGTCACGCGCATCGCCGCCGATCGGGTGGAGCGCGGCCTGCCGCAGGCGCTTCGCCGCTGCGGCTACCAGACCTACAGCCTCTATCCGGCCTATGGCGCGTTCCTGAACGCGAAGCGCTTCCAGACCACGGCCGGGATCGAGCGATTCATCGATCTGGAAGAGATGCGCGCCGAGTTCGTCGAACCGGATCGCTTCTACTACGATCAGGCGTTGCGCGTTCTCAAAGACAACGGGAACGACAAGCCGAAGTTCATCTTCGTCTACACCGTCGCCAACCACTTTCCTTGGCATGAGCGGTACCGGCCCGGCGATACGCCGGAGTGGCGCGATCTCGGCAATGAAACCGAGGTCGACGAATACATCCGGCGGCAGACCATGAGCGCGCGGGATTACAAGGAATTCGTCGCGCGTCTCAAGACCGATTTCCCGAACGAGTCGTTCCTCGTGGTGCGCTTCGGCGACCATCAGCCGTCGTTTTCCCGGCAAATCGTCGAGCCGTCGCTCGACGATGCCGAAATGAGACGGCGCCTGGCGGCGCACGATCCGCGCTATTTCACGACCTATTATTCGATCGATCCCGTCAACTTCGCGCCGCACGACCTGTCCTCCGCGCTTGACTCGGCTGGAGGCACCGTATCTCCCGCTGGTGATCCAGGAGGCGGCGGGCCTGCCGCTCGATCCGTCCTTCACGGAACAAAAGAAAATCCTGCAGCGCTGCCAGGGCGCGTTCTATCTCTGTGCCGGCGGGGCGGAAGCCCGGCGCTTCAATCGTCTCCTGATCGACGCCGGGTTGATCAAGGGAATGGTGTCCCGCTAAGACAAGCGTGCGGCCCGGGCCGCGACCAGGCGGGGGAAATGATGGCTGGGATTGCGGCTGCAACGGCCGATGGGGGAACGCGCGCTGCCAGCAGCGCCGCCGTTGCGCTCTCCGACGTCACCATTGCATTCCGCCTCGCGGATGGCGGAACCTACAAAGCGGTCGAAAGCGCTTCGCTCGATGTCGCGGACGGCGAATTCGTCGCCATCGTCGGGCCGACCGGCTGCGGCAAGACGACGCTGCTCAACGCCGCCGCCGGATTGTTTCCGCCGACGATCCGGCCGGGTCGATATTTTCGGCGCGAGCCTCGACGGCCTCAACCGCCAGTCCGGCTATCTGTTTCAGTCCGAGGCGCTGTTTCCCTGGAAGACCGCGCGCGACAACGTCGCGATCGGGCTGGAAACCGCGGGCGTCGCGCGCACAGAGGCCTTGCAACGCTCACAGGACTGGCTGACGCGCGTCGGCCTTGGCGCGTTCGGCGACCGCTATCCGCACATGCTGTCCGGCGGACAGCGGAAGCGCGTCGGTCTCGCCCAGGTGCTGATCCGCGATCCGAAAATCCTGCTGATGGACGAGCCGTTCGGCCCGCTCGATGCGCAGACCCGCCAGATCATGGGCAACCTGCTGCTCGACCTCTGGAGCGCCGACCGCAAGGCGGTGATGTTCGTCACTCACGATCTCGAGGAGGCGATCGCGCTGTCCGACCGCGTGGTCATCATGTCGGCGGGGCCGGCGGCGCGCATCATCGGCGACTGGCGCGT
Organism: uncultured Alphaproteobacteria bacterium; assembly: GCA_963814215.1. Lineage (GTDB taxonomy): Bacteria > Pseudomonadota > Alphaproteobacteria > Rhizobiales > Xanthobacteraceae > Z2-YC6860. Next base: position 228,795 of record CAWFCM010000004.1, read on the forward strand.
TTCGATCTCGCGTCCGCGCGACATCGCCGAGGTCAAGCTCGAGCGCTCGTTCCACGAGCTGCATCGCGAGATCTGGAACATGCTCAAGGACGAAGTGCTCAAGGGCTATGCCCAGACCGGAGGCGGATGATGGATCGCCTCCGATTGACGGCACTGCAGGTGCTGGTCGCGGTCGTCTCGATTGCGCTGTGGCACGTCCTCACCACGATTCCGGTCGGCGACAAGCCGCTGGTGCCGCCGTTCTTCTTCTCGACGCCGCTCGACGTCGCGGCGCGAGTGGTGAAATGGTTCGCGGAGGGCACCATCTGGCGTCATCTCTGGATCACGCTCACGGAGGCCGCGCTGGCCTTCATCATCGGCTCGGTCGCGGGCGTGCTGGTCGGATTCTGGTTTGCGCGCCAGCCGACGGTCGCCGCGGTGCTCGACCCTTACGTGAAGATGTCAAACGCGCTGCCTCGCATCGTGCTGGCGCCGATCTTCACGCTGTGGTTCGGTCTCGGCATCTTGTCGAAGGTGGCGCTCGGCGTGACGCTGGTGTTCTTCATCGTGTTCTTCAACGTCTACCAGGGCGTGAAAGAAGTCTCGCCGACCGTGCTCGCTAACGCCCGCATGCTGGGCATGAACGATCGACAGTTGATGCGCCATGTCTATTGGCCGTCGGCGCTGTCGTGGATGTTCTCGTCGCTGCACACGTCGGTGGGCTTCGCGGTGGTGGGCGCAGTGGTGGGCGAATATCTCGGCTCCGCCGCTGGCCTCGGCTATCTCATCCTGCAGGCGGAAGGCACCTTCGACATCGCCGGCGTGTTCGCCGGAATGTTCGTCCTCGCCGTGTTCGTCATCATCATCGATTGGATGGTGACGCTGGTCGAGCGCCGGCTGCTGGTGTGGCGGCCGGTCGCAGCCGAAACCCGGACTTGATGGCCTTTACCGAGATACGGCCGCTGCACTATCGTCGGCGGCGAAACAGCAATACGGAGGAAATGCGAATGACCGCGCGCTTGATGCGAAAACTACTCACATCCTTGGCTGCCCTCGCGCTGATGTCCGGCGTGGCAATGGCGCAGCAGATGAAGGTCACCATCGCGATCGGCGGTGCGGCGTGCCTGTGCTACCTGCCGACCGTGCTGGCCAAGCACCTCGGCGAATACGAGAAGGCCGGCGTCAACGCCGAGATGGTCGACTTCAAGGGCGGCTCGCAGGCGCTCACCGCGGTGCTCGGCGGCAGCGCCGACGTGGTGTCCGGCTATTTCGATCATTGCGTGAACCTTGCGGCGAAGAACCAGCACATGCAGGCGTTCGTGGTCTATGACCGCTATCCGGGCCTCACGTTGGTGGTCGGACCGAAAAACACCGGGACCATCAAGTCGGTGAAGGACCTGGCCGGCAAGCGCATCGGCGTTAGCGCGCCCGGCTCCTCCACCGATTATTTCGTCAAGTATCTGCTCAAGAAGAACGGCGTCGATCCGAACGGCGTCGGCATCATCGGCATCGGTCTTGGCGCCACCGCCGTCGCGGCGATGGAGCAGGGCTCGGTCGATGTCGCCGTGATGCTCGATCCGGCGGTGACGCTGCTGCAGGGCAAGTACAAGGACCTGCGCATCCTGAGCGACACCCGCACGCAGAAGGACACGGTCGACGTGTTCGGCGGCGAGTATCCGGGCGGCGCGCTCTACACCCGGGCGGACTGGATCGAGAAGAACCCGAAGGTGGCGCAGGCGCTGACCAACGCCGTGCTCAACACCTTGAAGTGGATTCACTCGAATACGCCGGAAGCGATCATGGCCAAGATGCCGGACGAACTGGTCGGCGCCGACAAGGCGCTCTATCTCGCCGCGCTCAAGAACACGCTCCCGATGTATTCGACCACCGGCCGGATGGACCCGAAGGGCGCGCAGGCCGTGCTCGATGTGTTCAGCCAGTCGTCGCCGGACGTGGCCAAGGCCAAGATCGATTTGTCGAAGACTTACACCAACAGGTTTGTCGAGGCGGCCAGGACGGGAATGTGAAGGCCGGCTGATCGAATTCATTCCAAGAATGAATGCGGCGGGGAGGCGGTCCCCGCCGCTTTCGTTTCGTGGTCAGCGCGCACGCCGCTAGAATGGCGCGATGAATATTCTCTCGATCCAGTCCCACGTTGCCTATGGCCACGTCGGCAATGCGTCCGCGGCGTTCGCGCTGCAGCGTATCGGCGTCGAGGTGTGGCCGGTCCTCACCGTGCAGTTCTCAAACCATACGGGCTACGGCTCGTGGCGCGGCCGTGCATTTGACGCCGGCATGATCCGTGATGTGATGCAGGGGATTGACGAGCGTGGCGTGCTCGGGACGTGCGACGGCGTGCTGTCGGGCTATCTCGGCTCCGCCGAGATCGGGGCGGCGGTGCTGGATGCGGTGGCGCAGGTGAAGGCCGCCAATCCGAAAGCGCGCTATTGCTGCGATCCGGTGATCGGCGATGTGGGACGCAACGTGTTCGTGCAGCCGGGCGTCGCCGAGTTCATGCGGGAGCGCGCGGTGCCGGCGGCCGACATCGTCACGCCGAATCATTTCGAGCTCGATCATCTCACCGGCCGCACCACCAGAAGTCTCGCCGAGGCGCTGGCCGCGGTCGAGGCGGTGCGCGCGATGGGGCCGCGCGTCGTGCTGGTGACGTCGCTGATGGTGGACGATACGCCCGCCGACGCGATCGATCTTCTGGCCTGCGACGACAGCGGCCGCTACCGGCTGCGCACGCCGAAGCTGCCGATCTCGATCAATGGCGCGGGCGACGCCATCGCGGCGCTGTTCTTCGCGCATTGCCTGAAGTCCGGATCGGCCGCGGAGGCTCTGTCGCGCGCTGCTTCCGCCGTGTTCGGTATTCTCAAGCGCACGGCGGACGCGGGGTCGCGGGAAATCCTGCTGATCGAGGCGCAGGACGAGTTGGTCAAGCCAAGTCGCGAATTCCGTGCCGCAGCGATTTGAAGGAAACAACGATGCGCCGCCGCTTTTTCACGCTTGACGTTTTTACGACCCAGCGTTTCGCGGGCAATCCCCTCGCCGTGGTTCTGGAATCCGGCGGCCTTGATACCGCGGCCATGCAGACCGTCGCACGGGAGTACAACCTGCCCGAAACGGTGTTCGTGTTTCCGCCGGACGATCCAAAGCACCGGGCGCGGCTTCGCATTTTTACGCCAGCGCGGGAACTGCCGTTTGCCGGGCACCCGACAGTCGGCACGGCAGTGCTACTGGCGCACCTCGACGGTGGTGCGCAGCAGCGGGAGATCGTCCTGGGCGAGGTGATCGGGCCGGTGGTCTGCACCGTGCAGCCTGGCAAGGAGGGCGGCAGCGCCAGGTTCGGCATTCCCAGGTTGCCTGAAAAGAGCGGCGGCGTTTATGACCCGGTCAAGCTCGCCGCGGCGCTAAGCCTGGACGCCGCCGACCTGGGCTTTGAGAAGTTCGCGCCGGACCATTGGTCGGCAGGCAACGCTTTCGCATTCGTCCCGGTACGCGGTTCGGATGCGATGGCCCGGGCACGGCCCGACATGTCGAAATGGCAGGAGGTGTTCCCGGACGACGGTCCGAACGGCGCCTATCTCTTTTGCCGCGATGTCGTCGACCGCGCGGCGTCCTATCACACGCGGATGTTCGCGCCGAAGATGGGCGTCACCGAAGATCCCGCGACCGGCTCCGCCGCTGCGACCTTCGCCGGCGTGCTGGCGGCTTCGGGCCAGTATGGCGATGGCGAGCATGCGGTGACGCTGGAGCAAGGCGTCGAGATGGGACGGCCGAGCCTGATCCGGCTTACGTTGAACATGCGCGGCGGCAAGCTCGCCGCCGCGGCGGTCGGCGGCGATGCGGTGCTCGTGAGCGAAGGAACCATCGAGGCGTGACACGCTTCCGAAATTCTGGCTGTCGAACGCCTGGAGCTGCGCTTCGAGCCGCGCGCATGGGCCTTTGCCGACGACAACCGCGCGGCGATCGACGCGCACTTCGCCGCCAAGCAGAAGGCCAACCCGGCGCTCTGGAACGGCCGCGTGCTGCTCGCCCACGAGTACGGTGTGGCGGATGGCGCATGCCGCGGTACGTTCCTGGAAACGGATTTCGCCAGCTTCAATGCCTGGCGTGATTGGGGCCGTCCGTCCGCCGATATCGTCAATTGCTTCGCAGCGCCGGCATTGCGCGGCAGCGACGGCGCGTTCCTGCTCGGCGTCATGGGTGCGCACACCGCCAACGCCGGACAGATTTACTTTCCATGCGGAACGCCCGACCCGATCGATGTGAAAGATGGGCGTGTGGATCTTGAGCACAGCGCCCGGCAGGAGTTGAAGGACGAGACCGGGCTGGAATTCGAGGACCTTGATGCTGCGCCCGGCTGGATTTCGGTCCGGCTACACACCTGGGCCATGGTCGCCAAGGTGCTCAACGCGCGCGAGCCCGCCGACGCGCTGCGCCGTCGCATCCTCGGCCATCTCGCGTCGCAGCCGCAGCCGGAACTGGCCGACATCCGCATCGTGCGAGGGCCGGCCGACCTCGACCCGCTGATGCCGCCCTTCGTTTCCGTCTTTCTTCGCCATATGTGGCGCTAGGGGAGCTATTGCAGGTGCGGCCTGCGATCCGCTAGAAGTGGCGCATCGGGCGCCCGGGTTAACGGACGATTAACCAAGTTCCGCGACCCTTGGGCGCCCGTGTGCTGAGGGTTTTTGGCATGTCGACGCGCCTTTCCATCTGCGCGATCGCCCGGGGGACCGACCGGTCCCGGCCGGATGCCGCTCTCATTCTGGGCGCGCTGCTGCTTATCAGCCCCTGAGGGCCGGCTGGGCATTTGTGCCTGGGCACTCAGGGGACTGCAAAAGCAAAGCAACCCCAGAGCGCTCGCGACGGGCGCAAGCGAAAGGAAAATTCCATGACCACGCCAGCGAAGTCCGAAAAGGACCGCGTCGTCATCTTTGACACCACATTGCGCGACGGCGAGCAGTGCCCCGGCGCCACCATGACCCACGAGGAGAAGCTCGAGGTCGCGGAGCTGCTCGACACGATGGGCGTCGACATCATCGAAGCAGGCTTCCCGATCGCCTCGGAGGGCGACTGGGCGGCGGTCCACGAGATCGCCAAGCGCACCAAGAACGCCGTGGTCTGCGGGCTCTCCCGCGCCGCGCCGAAGGACATCGACCGCTGCGCCGAAGCGATCAAGCCGGCCAAGCGCAAGCGCATCCACACCTTCCTCTCGACCTCGCCGGTCCACATGAAGTGGAAGCTTCAGAAGGAGCCGCATGAGGTCTACGAGATGGTGATCGCGCAGGTCACGCGTGCGCGCAGCCACACCGACGACGTGGAATGGTCGGCGGAGGACGCAACGCGCACCGAGTTCGATTTCCTCTGCCGCTGCGTCGAAGCGGCGATCAACGCCGGCGCGACCACGATCAACATTCCCGACACGGTCGGCTACACTGTGCCGGAGGAGTACTTCGCATTGTTCAAGATGCTCCGCGAGCGGGTGCCAAACGCCGACAAGGCGGTGTTCTCGGTGCACTGCCACGACGATCTCGGCATGGCGGTGGCGAACTCGCTCGCCGGCGTGCGCGCGGGCGTGCGGCAGATCGAATGCACCGTCAACGGCATCGGCGAGCGGGCCGGCAACGCCTCGCTCGAAGAGGTCGTGATGGCGATGCGGGTGCGCAACGACGTGATGCCGTACTGGACCAACATCGACACGACAATGCTCACGCGCGCCTCGAAGCTCGTCTCGGCGGTGACGTCGTTCCCGGTGCAGTACAACAAGGCGATCGTCGGGCGGAACGCGTTCGCGCACGAGAGCGGCATCCACCAGGACGGCATGCTCAAGCACACCCAGACCTACGAGATCATGACGCCGGAGACCGTCGGCGTGAAGCAGACCTCGCTGGTGATGGGCAAGCACTCCGGCCGCCACGCCTTCGTGCACAAGCTCGAAGAGCTGGGCTACAAGCTCGCCGGCAACCAGCTCGAAGATGCCTTCGTGCGTTTCAAGGCGCTCGCCGACAAGAAGAAGCAGGTCTACGACGAGGACATCGAGGCGCTGGTCGACGAGGAGATCGCGCACGCCCACGACCGCATCAAGATCATCTCGCTCACCGTGATCGCCGGCACGATGGGCCCGCAATCGGCGACGCTGTCGCTCGACATCGCGGGCAAGCACGTCACCACGCAGTCGACCGGCAATGGCCCGGTGGACGCGATCTTCAACGCGATCCACGCGCTGGTGCCGCACGAGGCCAAGCTCGAGCTCTACCAGGTCCACGCCGTCACCGAGGGCACCGACGCGCAGGCCGAAGTCTCCGTGCGGCTCGCCAGCGATGGACGCGCGGTCACCGCCAAGGGCGCCGATCCCGATACGCTGGTCGCATCAGCAAAGGCTTATCTCAGTGCGCTGAACAAGCTGTTGAGCCGTCATCACCGCGGCGTTGAAACGGAGCGGCGTATCCATTCGACGGACGTCGTTTAATCCGGCTTCGATGATGCGAAAGAAAATGCCGCGCTCGCACCGAGCGCGGCAATTTTCTTGGCCGGGTCGGCGGCGAAGAACACATTTCCGCCACATGCATGACCGGGGCGCGGTCGAGGCGTGCCCAAATTGCTTAACCAGCAAGGTATTTTTGCTGCCTTGATTTTTTTGGGTTGTGACATTGCAACTCTTGCTGTATCCGCCGCAGTGCATAATCAACAAACAGGCGAGGCGTTGTGATGCTGAAAGCAGCGATCGTGGGCGCATTGACGCTCACGATGGGGATATCGTTTGCTGCCGCGGAAACGCTGAGCGAAGCGGGCGCGCAGTACGAGCGGGGCAGCGCTAGTCATGGCGGACCTGTCATCAAGGAGGGGCACATTGCACGGCTTCGCGCCACTCTCAATCTGACGGCTGAACAGCAGAAGTACTGGGGGCCGGTTGAGTCCGCCTTGCGCGCACTGGCGCGTTCGCAGGCGCGGGAAGAGGCCAGCGCAGGTCTGGTGGCTCGCATGAGCGACAAGGCGACACGCATGGCCGGCACCGCGGTGCATCTCAAGCGGCTCGCCTCGGCCGCAGCGCCGCTGATCAAGGCGCTGGACGAGAACCAGAAGCGCAGCGCCGTCTCGTTTGTGCAGAGCGCGGGCTTCGGCCATCTGGCGCAGGCGTTCTGAACGCTTGGTCATCTTGAGTCTGGTTCGGCTACGCTGAATCAGGCTCGTCGCTTACCTTCTTGTTTGAGCATGATCTTTTCCGACCTGCCTTCGCCCGCCGAAGCATGAAGCCAAAATGGCAGCCCGTGCCAAGGCTTCGCGCAGGCAGGAAACCGGTTCCTATCCCGGATCAAGTCCGGGACAGGCTTTTTCGGGATCATGCTCTAGCTGTCCAATCTTTAACTTGCGCCGGAGTCACCGCGGTCCTCTACTGTCCCGCATCGACAACACCATCAGGAGTGGTCGGATGTTGAAGACAGTTCTTGCAGGCATCGTTGCGTTGAGTCTCTCCGGCGTAAGCCTTGCCTACGCTCAAGCGACGCCGCCGGCCGACACGCCACGCTGGCGGCCGTCCGCGGAAGATGCCGCTGCGATGACGGACGCACGCATCGCCGCGCTGCGCACCGGCCTCAGGCTTTCCGCCGAGCAGGAAAAGCTCTGGCCGCCGATCGAAACCGCGATCCGCGCGCTCGCCAAGCAGCGCGCCGACCGCATGATGGCTAGGGCCGATGCCCGGCGCGACAACAGCCCGCCGTCGCGTCCGGACGCTCTGGAGCGGATGCGCCGCAGCGCCGACGCGATGTCCGCATCGGGCGCCGCGCTCAAGCAACTCGCAGATGCCGCCGAGCCGCTCTACAAGACCCTCGACGAGGGCCAGAAGCGCCGTTTCTCGATGCTGCTGCGCCTGGACCGTCAAGGGCCGGGCGGTCCGCCGCCCTGGCGCCGCCGCGGCTAAGGTCCGCTTTCCCGATTGCGGCGGCCCCGTTTCTCCCCGAACGGTGCGCCGCCGCAGGTAGCCGCCGGGTCCGCCCGGCGGCTTTTTCACTTGCTGCTCGCAACCGGCATGATTGCTGGACAGTGCGGCGTCGAATTGCTAAGTCCCGCCGGCTTGGGGCTCCCCGGAGCGAAGGCCGCCGAGAAGGGCCTGATGTGGTGGACCGTGATCCCCAACTTCCACTGAGGTGCGTGCGATGAAGACAGTGAGAGTCGCGTGCCGGGTTCGCCGCGCTGCTCACGCTGTGGGCCTCGTCCGCGGCCGGACAGAGCCTGGCGGACATGGCCAAGCGCGCCGAAGAGCAGCGCAAGGCCGCCGACGGCAAGAGCATCCGCATCGAAATGGTGCCGTCGCACGAGCTGCGCACGCTGCCGATCGACAAGCCCGAAGTCGAGCACTATGTGAACCTGCGGACCGCGCTGGCGCGGCTGTGGCACCTCGATCATGCGCTGTTCGAGCGCGTGCGCGCCGGCTCGCTCATGGCGCGGTCGCTCAGCGAGTGGTGCCGCGTGCTCGATGCCGAGCCCGAGATCGTGAAGACCCTGAAGCGATACAGCTACTCCTGCGAGGGGCTGCTCGCGATGTCGACCTCGATCGAGCAGGCGGAGCGTCTCACCGATGGCGGCTTCGACATGAACTCGCTGACGCCCGTCCAGCGCGAGAACTACCATTTCGCCGGCCGCAACAAGGTGTGGCTCAGCCTGATGCGCGGACGCATCCATCGCGCCGAAGGCGGGCTCACGATCTGGCGATGATCCGTGCGAACAGGTTCGCGATCACAAACATCAGTCTCGTGATGCGGGTCAGACGTTTGTGATCGCGGGCTCGTCTCGATCCTGTCGGCGCAAAGCGCGGCCCGCCGCGCCTCCGCTTCTCGGTGCCTCCGTGTACAAGTTCTGGCCTGCCTTGTCGCGCTGACGCTCACCGAGGTGGTGGCCGCACAAGATCTCGCGGAGGCGGCAAAGAAGGCCAAGGCTCAGAGCGAGGCAGCCGGTAGGCCGGCGACGACGTTGTCGATCTCGGCCGCCGATGCGGATCTCCAGGAAGTCCCGCTCACCGATGCGATCGTCGATCAGTATGCGCAGACGCGGCTCTCGGTCGGCCGCGCGTTCGCGCGGGATGTTGCGCTGCACAAAAGGGTGGCTGAACGTATCCGGAAAGTGAAGCGCGCGAAGCACGCCGCGGAGATCTACGCCTTCGAGCCGGCGCTGAAGAAGGCGATCGAGTTCAATGGGTTCACGGTCGCAGGCTTCATCGACCTCGTGCTGACCATTCAGCGCGCCAACATCCGCGCGCATGCGGCGAAGCAGCCGGTGCTGACCGAGGTGCAGATCGCCAATACGACGTTCATGCGCGAGAACGTCGTTGCCTTGCGCGTGCTCGAGGACGAGCTGGGCGCGAAGAACGCCTGGATGCTGCCCGTCCCGTCCTACCACGTGCCTTACTGATCGCGCTGATCGCGCGGCGACCGCTGCTCCGGCGTCCGCTCGACGCGTCCAGGCTCTGACGAAGGCGCTCCATCAGGTCGACGACCTTGGCGTCGTGCGTGGTCTCGTCCGACACGAGATCCGCCTTCTTGCCTTTGAGCTTGGCCTTGATGACCCGCATGAGGTTCTCGCGGTAGTGGTCGGTGTATTCCCGGTTTCCACTCGCCGCCAGGTTCTCTACCGCGTCGTCGCCAGCGAGCTCGCTCTTGTTCACCGGCGCTCGCTTGGGGAGGTTCAGCGTCGAGAACGACGAGCTCGTCGGCAAAGCGGAGTGTCGACAGCACCAGCGCCTCTCCATCGACTTCGACCGCGGCGAGGTGCTGGACCTCGCGCAGGACGAACTTCGCGATGCCCGATGCGGCCCGATTCGCGAATCGCTTCCCGCAGCAGTCCGTAGGCCACCTCGCCACCCTTGCCGGGCGTCAGGTAGTACGGCTTGTCGAAGAACCGATCGTCGATGGCGGACGCCTCGCACGAAGTCGAGAATGTCGATGCCGGCGGGTTTTTTCGAGCGCGGCGGCCGTGATGTCCTCCTTGGTGAGCACGACGTAGTGGCCCTTCTCGTATTGGTAGCCCTTCACCAGGTCGTCCCACGCCACAGCCTCCCCTTCCTTCCGACAGACACGCTCGTAGTTGATTGGCGAGCGATCCTTCGCGTGCAGCAGCCGGAAGTGCGGCCGGTGGTCGCGCACGGCGGTATGCACCCCACCGGAATGTTCACCAGTCCAAACGACAATGCGCCTGTCCACAGTCCTCGAGCCATGCCCCCTATGCGTGCAATCGCGACGCCGCACGCGTCTCAGCCGTGTGCATGGCATGCGGCGTGCTCCCTCAGCAACAGAAACGTCAGGAGGAACCATGAACGAAGACATTCTCAAGGGACAGTGGACGCAGATGAAGGGAAAGATCCGGGAGCAGTGGGGCAAGCTGACTGACGACGACGTGGACCAGATTCAGGGCCGCGCCGAACAGCTGATTGGCAAGCTCCAGAATCGCTACGGCATCGCCCGCGACGAGGCTCAGAAGCAGGTCGACTCGTGGATGCGCAACACGCGCATTGAGCCCACCCCGTCTCGCTGACGTCAGATACAGACCACCGCTCCGATGGGCGTCGCAGCCCATCGGAGCGGTGGGTAAGATCCCGTCACACTACCGGCAGCCCGCGTTACACGGGCCCGCCTTCAGACTCATCTGACACTGACCGGCGAATCCATCCGGATGCGCACGATCGAACCTGCCGGAAGGGCGATGTCCTTGCCGTCGGTGGCCGCGATGGCGCCGCCGGCGCCGATCACCGCTCCCAGGATCGCGCCCTTCACTCCGCCGATGATGCCGCCGACCACGCCGCCAACACCCGCGCCGACGCCGGCCGTACCGGCTTCATCGCGAATGCCGCGGCTCTCGAACACCTGGGTCGCCGTCGCGCGAATCTGATACTCACGGCCTCGCACGCGAATGCGATCGAAGGCCAGCGTCAACGCGCCATCGCGATCGACGCGGCCCGCCTTGTCCACGTCCACCACCACACCCTGCACAATGGAGCCAGCCGGGATGACCACGCGGCCATCCTGAATCAGGTCCACCACGGTAGTGGCTTCGAACCGCTGCTCGACTTTCGCGGTCCCGGAACTGAGGCTGGTGCTCAGTCGCACATCCATCTCCTGCCCGACCGGGATCACGCCGCGATCGGAGCTTGGAATGGTCTCCGGCGCGCTCGGCGCCGTCGATGTGACGTCCGATGTGCGTGGCGGCGGCGTCGCGGAGTTCAGGTCGCGCGTCGCGCAGGCATATCCGCTGGCAAACAGGACGGGGAGCATCGCTGCCGCACACGTGAGCGATCTCTTCATGAGTTCATGCCTCCTGCCTGTCAGTGGTGCAACGGGTATGCCCCGTCACACCACGCGTCGTCCCTGGATGACTCTCAGAAGCAGAACCACGACCGCCACCACGAGCAGGATGTGAATGAATCCGCCCAGCGTGTAGGAGCTGACCATTCCCAGCAGCCAGAGGATGACGAGCACAACGATGAGTGTCTCGAGCATTGCCATGACCTCCAATGGCCGACTGTGCCGGCCTGCGAAATGGCAGAGCACCTTCCGTACCACATCGAGCTCATCGAGCTCGGCCGTGAGCTCAGCTGCCTTTTCCCCGTTGAGTCCGACACGGTACGAAGAACCGCGCGGCCTCACGTCGATCGACAACACGACACTTGGTTGTCCCGCCACACTCGGCGAGTGAGGCGAGGTCAGTCCTCGCCGGCGCTCTGGACCTTGACGAATATCGGCTTGCGGATCCCCGGCCTGGTGATGCGCTGGCGGCCGGTGGGACGTTGACGGGCCGTGAACGGCGGAATCTGCACCACTTTTCCGGAATCCGCTGATTCTGTACAGCGCCTGGATGATGCGAACGTCCTGCAGCCCCTGCTCACCGGGATCGTTCCTCGGATCGCGGCGCTCGAGGATGCAGTCCGAGAAGTAGAGGAGCTCCGGCGCGAACTGATC
>CAWFCM010000005.1:0-169862 GCA_963814215.1 uncultured Alphaproteobacteria bacterium
GCTGGAGGCTCGCCTACCGCTACACGAACGAGGAAAATGGATTGGTCCTGCGCCGCTACTGGACCAACGTCTGCCAGAGCTGTGCCATCAAACACAGCTGCACCACCGGCAAGGAGCGACGGATCACCCGATGGGAGCATGAGGCCGTTCTCGATGCGGTACAGCGTCGGCTCGACGAGCATCCGGAGAAGATGCGCCAGCGGCGCGAGACGGTTGAGCATCCCTTCGGGACGATAAAGTCGTGGATGGGATCGACACACTTCCAAATGAAAACGCTCAAGCACGTCGGCACCGAGATGGCGCTGCACGTCCTGGCCTACAACATGAAACGCGTGATGAGCATGCTGGGAGTCAGCGGATTGATGGCGGCGATCCACGCCTAAGACGGGCCTCATAAGCCCCAATAAACCCGCGTGCTTCGCCTCAAGAAGCCATCAGGCCTCTTCGCGGACCGATTCTGCCAAATTGGCCGCGCCAAGTCGCACAATCCCGCCGGGATCGAAGCTTACGTCACCACCAACCCGATCGCGTTTTTACACAGCCTGGACCCATTTCGGACATCGGCCAACGCCTCAACTAGCTGTACCTGAAGTCGGACCCGCTCCTTCCAGCGTGCTAGTTTGAGCCGTTACTTGCCTTGTCCTGAAGCTAGGGGCGGACATGAGGCGACGCGATTTCATCACGCTTCTCGGCGGCACAATAGCGACGTGGCCGCTCACCGCGCGTGCGCAGACGATGCGCCGGATCGGCGTGCTGATGGGCTTTGCCGAAAACGACCGGGAAGGCCAGGGCTTTGCCGCCGCATTTCGTGGGGGACTTCAGCAGGTCGGCTGGGCCGACGGCCACAACATCCGCATCGACACCCGCTGGGCGACACCTGGCGGGGACGCGCCGTCGAGACAGCGACTCGCACAGGAGCTCGTCGCGCTGCGGCCCGATGTGATCCTGTCGGCGACCACTTCCACGACATCCGCACTGCTGCAACAAACACGCACCGTCCCGATCGTGTTCGCAACCGTTGCAGATCCGATCAGCAGCAATTTCGTGGCGAGCTTTCCCCGCCCTGGCGGCAACGGACCGCGTGCACGTCCCAAGGTTTGCAGGCTTTAATACAGGCCGCAACTTGCGAGGCCCTTCCATGAACGACAACGGTGATGTTTTCGAGCTGCTCGGCGAGCGCGGCCCGCCGCTGCAAGACGCGATCCAGGAGCTCTGGCTGCGTTTTCAGGACGACAGCTACGCGCCGATCGCTATTATTGCCGCGTTCTCACAGGTAGCGGTGAACATGGCCGCGAAGTTGTCGGACCCTGAGAGCATTGAACAGGTTGCTCGAGCGTTTGAGGGATACTCCCGTCAACTGCGCGGGTTTGCTCAAGCCAAAACCGAGCGCGGCAAGAACTGAAGGTGCCCTTGCGCGCCGCTGCAGCGCACGCGCGGGGTGCGCCGCGCGGGCCTCAGCGAGCCTTGAGGTATTCCGATACAAGCGTGCTGCGCCCCATCGCCGCGCAGGCAGAGAAACTCCCGCGGCCCGACTCGACTCCGGGGCAACCGAAGCACAAGCTGGCACATCACCGACAGCGGCCTCTGCGCCAGGCGTCGGTGGCTGAGAGACGCGACCGCGCTCCCGCCTGAGAAGGGAGCTGCGTGACAAATGTCCGCCACCATCATTCCGTTCTTGAACGGCGCCGTTTTCGATCCTCCGCAGGTCGAAGCAATGGGCCAAGCCTTCGACAACGTAACCGAGGCTCTGGATGGCGATGGCAAGGGCCAGTCGCGCGTCGTGCGCGAGGTCATCGCCACAAAAATTATTGCTATCGCAAAAACCGGCGAGCGTGATCCGAAGAGGCTTTACGACCGCACGATGAAGACACTCGGTGTGCAGCTGCCGTAGCGGTATCACGCGCGTCTCCCCTTGCCGCGCCGCCACGCGCAGGCATAGGAAAGGCCCGCGGCGCTGCGCACGCCGCGAGTCACCCAGCGTTTAACATCGTCGCTTCAATGTCGGAGAGGATCCGCAGATCGCGGGACGCACTATGGGACTGCAAATCCGAGTGCTCAATGCCGGCAGCGGCAAGGAAATCGATGCGGCTTTCGCGACGCTTGCGCACGAGCGGCCCGACGCGCTGCTCGTCGCTTCCGGCCCTCCCTTTGCCGCGCGACGCGTGCAATTGGTGCAGTCGGCGGCCTACCACAAGATCCCGGCGATCTATGCGCTGCGCCAGTTTGTGGAGATCGGCGGGTTGGTCACCTACGGCACGAGCTTGACCGATGCCTATCGTCAAGTCGGCGTCTATACCGGGCGCATCCTCAAGGGCGCGAAGCCCGCGGAGTTGCCGGTCGTGCAGTCTACGAAGTTTGAATTGGTCATCAATGCCCAGACCGCCCGTATGCTTGGCCTCCCCGTGCCACCGACGCTGCTCGCCCGCGCCGACGAGGTGATCGAATAACCTGACGCGATGTCGCCTTCTGGCACTTAGATGGGGTAATCGGCCGGCGGCTTGTGGATAGCTGAAAATTTTGGGTGCTGCGCTTCAGGCTGATGGTGAAACGAGGTCCGTGGTTACGGCCTCAAACATCAGAAGGAGAAGCGCAGCATGGACCATTTTGCGGGAATGGACGTTTCGGTCAAGGAGACCAGCGTCTGCATTGTGGATGACACGGGCAGGATCGTTCGTGAAGTAAGGGTGGCAAGCGAACCCGAAGCGCTGCTGGCGGTGCTAAAGAACCCCGCCTACCACTTCAAGCGGATCGGATTGGAAGCAGGACCGCTGTCGCAATGGCTGTTCAGTGGGCTGGCCGAAGCGGGCTTGCCGGTGATCTGTGTCGAGACGCGACACATGCGGGCGGTATTGAAGGCGCAGATCAACAAGACCGACCGCAACGATGCGCGCGGCATGGCGCAGATGATGCGGGTGGGGCTTTACCGCCCGGTGCATGTGAAGACGCTACGCAGTCAGAAACTGCGGATGCTGCTGACCCATCGCAAGCTGCTGCAGTCGAAGGCGATCGCCATCGATAACGACCTGCGCGGTACTCTGCGCAACTTCGGCCTCAAGGTCGGCATGGTTGGGACGGTGAGGTTCGAGGCTCGCATCAGGAAGCTTGTCGAGAACTTGCCCGACCTGGCTGCGCTGGTCGAACCGCTGCTCATTGTCCGACGGACACTTCGCGAGCAGTTCTGCATCCTGCACCGCCGCCTGCTGGCCATCGTCCGGGATGACGAGGTGTGCCGGCGCCTGATGACGACCCCTGGTGTCGGCCCCGTGGTGTCGCTGACCTATCGAGCCACGGTCGATATTCCGGCTCGCTTCCGCAAATCCAAGTCCGTCGGGGCGGTGTTTGGACTGACGTGCGCCAAGTATCAATCGGGCGAGGTCGATTGGGACGGCAGAATATCGCGCTGTGGAGACGAGATGATGCGGACGATGCTCTACGAAGCAGCTCAGGCCATGATGCGTTCCAAGAAATGGTCCTGGCTGAAGGCCTGGGCGATGCAGATCGCCAGGCGCCGCGGCATGAAGAAGGCAATCGTGGCGCTGGCCCGCCGGCTGGCCGTGATCATGCACCGCATGTGGGTGGACGGCACCGAGTTCCGCTGGACCCGAGAACAAGCCGCCGCAGCAGCATGAAAACCGTGAAAGATCAGATCCGATAGGAGGAAACTCGAGCTCCACCCTGCGGTGGAAAGATGTCCCTCGCGGGACGATGGATGAGGTGAGTTCGCATGTCCGCTTGGACCTGCCGTTCAACTGACGGCAAGGCCGCCACTTAGATTGTTCCGCCTCGTCCTCGGATCCCATGCTGGAAGGGCCTTGGTGCCGATTCCGAAGAGAAGCGCGAGCCCGTGAGCGACATCGACACTGCAGTGGTGGATAGTCTGAAAGCGCTTGACCCCAGACGGCCGATTAGAGAAGCGGACATGCCCGAGAAGTTGAGCGGAGACCAGTTACATGAGCATTGCCGATCCCAACAAAACGATCCTAACGGGCGAGAACCCATTTATACGCTTGAGCACGAAGGACGGCGAGCCGAACTCAACAGACGCGAGCTATTGGCGGATCATCTTCTCGCCAGCTGGTCCCGGCCACGTCCTCTACCTGAAAAGCGAGCTGACGGAAGGGCGCTGGCGCATTTACTCCGACAACATCGCGATGGCGCGGTGGCTGCAGTCAACCGTTCAAGGTATGCTCAATGCCGAACTTTCCGACACAACAATCCCCTGTGCGGACGCGCAATTCTCCAAAGCTGGGGATCCCCGCTACTTCTGGACTGAGCACATCAGGTCGCACGGCGAAGACATCTCACTCACCTGGTTCGATATCGGCGAGCCGCTGCTCATCCACTCGCAGCCGAACCAGAATTCCCAACCGGCGCTACGGCGTATGCACTGTGTTGATCCCAGCGCTCGGCACGCGCCTCGTCCGCAACGGCGTCGAGGCCAACGGGCGATCCTGGCCGCGGGAGCGTGAGGGGCGGCCCTTCTCGACGTCGGCGCTGGCATTTTCGGAAAGCTGGACGGAAGCGGTCTGAGGCGGGGCTGCCAATCAGTGTCCGCAATGACCCATCTCGGACATCAGTGCGCACCTAAAAAATCGGCGCCCAAGGCCCTTCCAGTAACCTGAATTGCGGAGTTACGATGCGGGGCCTGATCCCGGAGGCGGCATGAGGCGACCCAAATTTTTCGGTGTGTTCTGCGTTGTGGCATTCTGCTGGGTGCTTGCCGCGCAAGCGCAGCGAGCAGCTATGCCGGTGGTTGGCTTTCTCGGCAGTGCAGATCCCGTCGGGTACAAGCCTCAAATGGACGCCTTGCGGCTCGGGCTAAGCGACCGCGGCTATGTTGAAGGGCGGACCATCGCAATCGAGTATCGTTGGGCCGAGGACCAATACGATCGTCTTCCCGCCCTTGCCGCCGATCTGGTTCGTCGCAAGGTCTCCATCATCATCACTCAGGGTACGCCAGCCGCATTGGCGGCCAAGCAAGCGACGACCACGATTCCCATCGTTATGGCGATTGTTGGCAATCCGATCGAGACCGGAATTGTCGAGAGCCTAGCACGTCCCGGCGGAAACATTACGGGCTCGTCGTTTCTCTTCGCTGAAATCAACGCCAAGCGGCTGGAGTTCCTCAAAGAGCTGATGCCATCGTTGACCCGCGCGGCAGTCCTTCTCAACCCGGACAATCCCGCCATGCCGTCGATCGTGCATTCGATGATGCAAATGGCGAAGGCGATCAACATTACGCTACAAACGATCGACGTGCGGCGTGCTGACGAACTGGACGAAGCTTTCGATCGCGCCAGATTGCATGTCGAAGCATTCATTGTGGTAGACGATGGGCTGTTCATGGCCCATCGGCGACGTATTGCGGAACTCGCGATTAAGAGCCGGCTGCCGGGTGTGGGCTTTTGGGAATTTTGTGAAGCTGGTGGGTTGGCGGCCTATGGAGTTGATTTCCCTGACATCTGGCGCAGCGCTGGGACATTTGTTGACAAAATTCTGAAGGGCGCGAAGCCGGCGGATCTACCGATCGAGCAGACCACCCAATTCGAGTTCGCCATCAATCTGCAATCTGCGAAAGCTATCGGTTTCGACGTGTCTCCGACCATGTCCGCGCGCGCCAATCAGATCATCGAATAAGACCGGCGACTTCCGTTTCTGGCACGAAGCGGACATTCCAGCACCGCCGCCTGATGTCCGTTATTGGGGGAAGCGGACATTGGTCGGCACCGGCTCGGTAGCGAATGACCGACATCAGCCAGCGTTTCATGTTGCAGTAGCGAAGCCGGTTTCAGCCTATCAAAGCACTCGTTTGAGCCGGTACGATGCTTCGTCCAGAGGCTAGGGACTGACATGAGGCGGCGCGAGTTCATCACGCTTCTTGGCGGCGCGGCGGCAACGTGGCCCCTCGCGGCGCGCGCGCAACAGCCGGCGATGCCGGTGATCGGGTTTCTCGACCCCAGATCGCCCCACACAACGGCGGACCAACTGCGCGCATTTCGCCAAGGCCTGAAAGACACCGGCTATGTCGAGGGCGAGAACGTGGCGATCGAACACCGCTGGGCGGAGGGTCAATTTGACCGGCTGCCGGCGCTGGCGGCCGAACTGGTTCGCCGACGGGTCGCCGTGATCGTAACGAGCGGAGGTGCCGTTGCGGCGTTGGCGGCCAAGGCTGCAACCGCGACGATCCCCATCGTCTTCAGCGTCGCCGAAGACCCGGCCAGGCTTGGTCTTGTCGCCAGCCTCGCGCGGCCGGGCGGCAACCTGACAGGTGTCAATTTGGTCATTGGCGAGTTGACCGCAAAGCGGCTGGGACTTCTGCGCGAGCTTGCGCCCGGAGCCGCTCGCGTTGCCGTGCTTGTCAATCCGGCCAATATTGCGAATACCGAGGCCACGTTGAGAGACGTGGAACCGGCTGCCCGCGCCATGGGACTGCAAATCCAGATTCTCAAAGCCAGCACCAACCAGGATATCGAAGCGACCTTCGCAACTTTCGTGCGCGAGCGGCCCGATGTCCTGTTCGTTGGCAACGACACCTTTCTGACCAGCCGGCGTGTCCAATTGGTGCACCTCGCGACGCGCCATGCGCTTCCCGCCGCATATGCGTTGCGTGATTTTGCCGAAGTCGGAGGGCTGATGAGCTACGGAGTCAACATTACGGATGCGGCTCGTCAGCTTGGCGTCTATGCCGGCCGCATCCTCAAGGGCGCCAAGCCCGCGGACCTGCCGGTCGTGCAGTCGAGCAAGTTCGAGTTGGTCATCAACGCTCAAGACTGCCAGGATGCTCGGCCTCACCGTGCCGCCGTCACTGCTCGCCAGTCGCCGACGAGGTGATCGAATAACGGCGAAATTTGCTGCGGTGCAATGAGTCGCTATTGGCACGAAGCGGACATCCCGGCATGTCCGCTAAACGGTCGCTATCGGGGGAAAAGCAGACATCGCCTGGGCAGGCCAAAATCGACGTGAATGACCCGAAGCGGACAGCGGCCTTCTTCCAAACCGCTCGGTTAAATCGCTACGATGTCTTGTCCTGAGCATGGAGACGGACTTGAGGCGGCGCGACTTCATCGCGGCTCTCGGCGGTGCGGCGGCGTCATGGCCGCTCGCCGCACACGCGCAGCAGGGCGAGCGGATGCGGCGCATCGGCGTGCTCCTGCCCGCCGCCGCGGACGATGCGGAATTTCAGGCCCGCGTCGGGGCGTTCCAGCAGGCGCTGGCGCTATTGGGCTGGACCATCGGCCGCAACGTGCGGATCGACACCCGCTGGGCCACGACCAATGCCGCCGACATTCGCAGACACGCGGCGGAATTGGTCGCGCTCGCGCCGGACGTCATCCTGGCCCATGGCGCCTCGACCGTGGGGCCGTTGCTGCAGGCGACCCGCACCGTGCCGATCGTGTTCCCGGTCGTCGGCGATCCGGTCGGCGCCGGCTTGGTCGACAGCCTGGCGCGGCCGGGCGGCAACGCCACCGGTTTCATGATTTTCGAATACAGCCTGGCCGGGAAATGGCTGGAGCTGCTCAAGCAGATCGCGCCGGGCGTGACGCGAGCGGCGGTCCTTCGGGATGCCACCCAAGGCGCCGGAACCAGCCAGTTTGCCGCCATCCAGGCCGTGGCGCCGTCGCTCAGGGTGGAGGTCAACCCGGTCAACATGCGCGACGCCGGCGAGATCGAGCGCGCCGTCGCGGCCTTCGCGCGCTCTCCGAATGGCGGCCTGATCGTGACGGCGAGCGCGCCGGCGCGCGCTTCATCGCGATCTGATCATCACGCTGGCGGCCCGGCACAAGCTGCCCGCGGTCTACTCCGATCGCTACTTCGTCGCCGCCGGCGGCCTGATCTCCTATGGGGCTGATGAGGTCGACCAGTACCGGCGCGCGGCCGGCTACGTCGATCGCATCCTCAAGGGCGAGAAGCCCGCCGACCTGCCGGTGCAGGCGCCGACCAAGTACGAGACGGTGATCAACCTCAAGACCGCCAAGGCGCTCGGCCTCACCGTGCCGCCGACGCTGCTCGCCCGCGCCGACGAGGTGATCGAGTGAGGACCACTCCATGACCGGAATGGGAGCAATTTGATGCTGGAGGATCGTTTCCTCAAGCGCCTGCGCAAGAAAGCCCGGAAGGGACTTCGGGGCTGGCCAATTGCGACGATTGCGTTCTACGGCCCAAACCTAACCCAGGCAACGAAGGTCGCTGTTGGCATTGTGCCATCCGAGAATGCGGAACCGCAGGAGGTACGCGACTGGAAGGTGGCCAGCGGCGACATCCGTGCCGACGTCGATGTCGCCCGGGAGATATTGGAATTTATCGAGGAGCACGGAGTGCTCTCGGTTGCGATGACTGACGCAATAATCGGCTGTCCTCATCAGGAAGGTATCGACTACCAAGGCGAATGGTGTCCGGTTTGCGAGTTCTGGCACGGACGAGATCGCTTTACGGGACAGAGAGTTCAATAAGTTTTTATGCGGCGACGAAATAAAGCCTCGCTTTTGCTGCGCTGCATTCGGTCGCTATGGAAAGCGGACGTCGCCTGGGCGGGTCAAAATCGACGCGAATGACCCAGGCTGTGTAAAAACGTCCTGCTTCGAATGATTCTGGCGGTATGATTCTCACGCGATTTTCGGGAGGATCGGATGAGGCGTTTCGTTGAGGGAGCGGATCGCGGTCAGAGGACGCTGTTTCCTGAATCACTGGAAGACTGGATCATTGAGGACAACCCGGTTCGCGTCATCGACGTTTTTGTTGACGAACTCGAACTGGCTGAGCTTGGATTTAGCGGGGTCGCCCCCGAGGTCACCGGCCGTCCTTCGTATCATCCGTCGGTACTGCTGAAGCTCTACATCTACGGCTATCTCAACCGGGTGCAGTCGAGCCGTCGGCTTGAGCGGGAGGCCGGGCGTAACGTTGAGGTTATGTGGCTGGTGGGCCGGCTCGCTCCCGATCACAAGACGATTGCCGACTTCCGCAAGGACAACGGTCGCGCGATCCGGCAGGTCTGCGCCCGATTTGTCGCACTCTGCCGCACGATGGGCCTGCTCACGCAAGCCAGCGTGGCGATTGACGGCAGCAAGTTCAAGGCGGTGAACAACCGCGACAAGAACTTCACGCGCGCCAAGATGGAGCGGCGCATGGCGCAGATCGAGGAAAGCGTCACGCGCTATCTGCAACAACTCGACACCGCCGACCGGCAGGAGCCGTCCGAGGCCCTCAAAACCAAGACGAGCCGCCTGAGAGAGAAGATCGAGAAGCTGAAGGAGCAGATGCGACGGCTCAATGTTCTCAAGGTGGAAATGCTCGCGGCACCGGACCAGCAGATATCGTTGACCGATCCGGATGCCCGCTCAATGGCGACCAGCGGCCGCGGCTCCGGTGTGGTGGGCTACAACGTGCAGATCGCAGTCGATATCGCACATCATCTGATTATCACGCATGAGGTGACCAATGTCGGAACCGACCGGTCGCAACTCTCAACCGTGGCCAAGGCGGCGAAGACAACGCTGGACGTGGAGAACCTCGATGCTGTCGCCGATCGCGGTTACTTCAGTAGCGAGGAAATCCTGGCCTGCGAGAACGCGGGCATCACGGTCACGCTGCCCAAGCCGATGACCTCGAACTCAAAGGCGGAAGGGCGCTTCGGCAAGCAAGACTTCCGCTACGTGGCTGAGGATGACGTTTACATTTGCCCTGCCGGTGAAAGGCTCGCCTACCGCTACACGAACGAGGAAAATGGATTGGTCCTGCGCCGCTACTGGACCAACGTCTGCCAGAGCTGTGCCATCAAACACAGCTGCACCACCGGCAAGGAGCGACGGATCACCCGATGGGAGCATGAGGCCGTTCTCGATGCGGTACAGCGTCGGCTCGACGAGCATCCGGAGAAGATGCGCCAGCGGCGCGAGACGGTTGAGCATCCCTTCGGGACGATAAAGTCGTGGATGGGATCGACACACTTCCAAATGAAAACGCTCAAGCACGTCGGCACCGAGATGGCGCTGCACGTCCTGGCCTACAACATGAAACGCGTGATGAGCATGCTGGGAGTCAGCGGATTGATGGCGGCGATCCACGCCTAAGACGGGCCTCATAAGCCCCAATAAACCCGCGTGCTTCGCCTCAAGAAGCCATCAGGCCTCTTCGCGGACCGATTCTGCCAAATTGGCCGCGCCAAGTCGCACAATCCCGCCGGGATCGAAGCTTACGTCACCACCAACCCGATCGCGTTTTTACACAGCCTGGACCCAAAGCGGACATTTTTCACTTCTTAACTCGGTGTCCGCTGGCGCAATTCGGGCTGGACCGGTCGCTCCTGGATTTGATCCGTTGAGAAATTATCGGGCTTTGGTTTGCTTCTGCCCCAGCCGTGCGGATTGATGAGCATCTGTCATCGACGCTATGCCGTATGCGCCTAATACCGTTTCGGTTACGCAGGAAGCAAAGCGGCAAAAGCTCGGCTATCAGTGCCATGTTCCAACCGAAAATGAGCCGTGTGTCTATAGGACCGGCGCATTCGCGCACTATTTCTACAAAGGGGGCAACAGGAGGTCGAAGTGAAACGTCTCGCCGCAGCGATCGCATCATTCTCTCTGTTCGCCATGCCCGCGGCTCATGCCGAGAACAAGAAAATACCAGGCTCAAACCTGACCGGCGCCGATGTACGTATGGTCGCCCCGGCCCTCGAGAAGTATGGACAAGACCGCCTGTTTGGCGACGTGTGGAAGCGCCCCGGCCTCTCGCCCCGAGATCGCAGCATCGTCACGCTCGCCGCGCTGATCGCGCGCAACCAGACGATCGAGATGCCGTTCTACCTGAACCTGGCGCTCGACAATGGCGTCAAGCCACAGGAGGTGTCCGAGATCATCACGCATCTCGGGTTCTATTCCGGCTGGGGGAACGCCATGTCGGCGGTCGCGGTTACTAGGGGTGTCTTTGCCGGGCGCAAGATCGGGGCCGATCAACTCCCGCCGGCTTCCCCGGTGCTGCTTCCGCTCAACGAAGCCGCCGAGACGCAGCGCGAAAAGCGCGTGGGCGAGCAGTTCGGCGCGGTCTTTCCGGGCGTCGTGCAGTACACGACGGATTTGCTCTTCCGCGATCTGTGGCTGCGTCCCGGCCTTGCACCGCGCGACCGCAGCCTCGTCACCGTCAGCGCCCTCATCGCGTCCGGTCAGTTCGCGCAGCTGACCGGTCATCTGAACATCGGGATAAACAATGGCCTGACGCAGCCCGAGATCGCGGAGGCGATCACGCATCTCGCGTTCTACGTCGGCTGGCCCAACGTGTTCTCGGCCATGCCGGTCGCGAAGGATGTCTTCGAGAAGCGCCCGAAGTGACGCCACGCCGAGCTGCAACCGCCCAAAGGAGAAGCTCATGATGACGCGCAGACACGTGATTGCCGCCACCGGCGGCCTCGTGGCGGCAACGAGCGGAGCCGCCGCGCAGACGGCACAGGCGACAAAGAGTATCGGTACGATGGAGATCAAACGAAGCGGTTCGCAACCGTCCAGCAAAGGTCCGGCGGAGTATTTCACCGGGGCGGTCCGCGTCGACCCGCTGTTCCAGGCGCCCGATCCAGCCCGCGCGACCGGGGGCCATGTTACGTTCGAGCCGGGCGCCCGATCCGCATGGCACACGCACCCGCTCGGCCAGACTTTGATCATTACATCGGGCCTCGGCTGGGTTCAGCGCGAAGGCGGACCGATCGAGGAAGTCCGGTCCGGCGACGTGGTCTGGTTCCCGCCCGGCCTAAAGCACTGGCATGGGGCAACCCCCACGACGGCGATGACGCACATCGCCATTCAGGAATCGCTCGACGGCAAAACCGTCGACTGGCTGGAAAAGGTCAGCGACGAACAATACCGCAAGTGAGCTTGATGCGATCCAGGTTGCCTTTAGTCATTACGATTGCGTTGGCAGCGGTTGTCGTTACTGCCTTATACGTCGCGTATCGCTTGGTCGATCCGCTGCCGCCGCGTCGCTTCGTAATCGCGGCCGGGGCAGCAGGATCCGGGTACGACAACTTTGCGAGGCAATACGCTCGCATCCTCGCGCGCCATGGTGTCGAGCTGGAGATCCGCAACTTCGCCGGCGCCGTGGAGAATCTTGATCGGCTGCGCGATCCCGCCTCCGGGGTGCAGGCTGCCCTCACGACCTTCGGCGTCACGCAACCGGCCGATGCGGATACCTTCTATTCACTGGGTGGAATATTCGATGCCGCGATATTCATTTTTTACCGAAACGCCGAGCCCATTACGCTTTTTACGCAATTCCGCGGCAAGCGCCTCTCTATCGGCATGCCGGGAACCGCCCTGCGATTGCTTATGCTGGAAGTTCTGAAAGCCACTGATGCATTGGATGCTTCCACCCAACTCCTGGATCCCGACTACACACAGGCAATCGACGAATTGATTGCAGGCGAAATCGACGTGGTGATCGTTCCACAGCAGGATCTCGACCGCGTGCAGTATACGCTTGGCGCCCCCGGCATCCGGCTCATGAGCGTCGCGCAGGCTGAAGCCATCGCGAAAACGGTCCCCGGGCTGAAGCATGTGGTGTTATGGCGAGGTCTCCTTGACCTAAGCCGCGACATCCCCAATTCGGACGTCGATATGCTTGCCTCCCGCAACAGATTGCTGGTGCGGAAGGATCTTCACCCAGCCTTGCAATATCTGCTGCTGGAAGCGATGCGCGAAGTCCACTGGCCCGCAGGCCCTTTCAATCGCCTCGGTGAGTTTCCAGCCGAGCAACCCAATGATTTGCCGCTCTCTCCGACGGCAGAGGCGTTTTACCGCTCGGGGCCGACCTTCTGGCAACGTTACACGTCTTTCTGGCTCTCCTCGCTCCTCAACCGTATAGCGTTCTTTGTTATTCCGGTCCTCGTGACGCTGATTCCTCTGATCGGCTTCGCGCCTCGCATTTACCGATGGCTTTACGTTCGCCGCATTGATCAGTTGCACCGGGCTCTGGGAAATCTTGAACGCGAGCTTGCTCAGAGCGCGGACATGTCCCGATCGGCCGAGTATCAGGAGCGAATTGCCGAAATTGAATCTGACGTGCGGTTGCTCAGGGTTGCGCGTGCATTCGAAGTGGATCTGCAACGGCTCAGGGCCCATTTGCGCATGGTTCAAGAAGACGTTAGTCGAATGGCGGTAAGTTGATGTTGCAACCCAGTTGAGATCGCCGTGTCGGATTGCCTCTGAAATGATTATGTCACACGATGATCGCCGCCAGCATGTCGGCTATTGGCACGAAGCGGACATTCCGGCCCGTCAGCCTGATGTCTGCTTTTGGGGGTAGACCGGACGTGGTCAAAAATCGCCGCCAGGCTCGCCCGCTGCTACTGAACGGGGCAGTGTGTCCCCGTCGGCGTGGGATTTCGACAATTGGGAAGTGAGGCAGGCGGAGTGCGCGCAGCACACCGCCCGAGATTCGTTTTTTTGCGCACAATGCTGAGCTTGATGCACCGGCTTACCGAGGTGATCGAATGAGGCGGCGGAAATTTCTTAGTTTGATCGGTAGCGCAGTGGCAGCGTGGCCGGTGGTAGCGCGGACGCAGCAACGTGCAGTCCTTACGGTTGGGTTCATGAGTGCTAGGTCACCTAGCGAATCTGCAAGTGTCGTAGCGGCGTTCCACAAGGGACTTGGCGAGGCCGGCTACGTTGAGGACCGGAACGTGGCGATCGAATACCGTTGGGCGGAAGGTAAATATGATCAACTGCCGGTGATGGCGGCCGATCTAGTTCGTCGCCAAGTAAATGTGATCGCCGCCATCGGGGATCCTTCGCCGCAAATGGCAAAGGCAGCTACCCAAACGCTTCCTATTGTTTTCGCAATGAACGGGGATCCTGTCAGAGAGGGCCTCGCTGCGAGCCTTAACCTGCCGGGCGGCAACGCTACGGGTGTGACCGTATTTGGGGCGGCCGCGGTCACCAAGCGGCTACAGTTGCTCTGTGAACTCGTGCCCCATTCCACTATCGCTTATCTTATGAACCCGAACAACCCGAACGGCGATACTGAGATGAGCGCAGCACAAACGGCTGCCCGTTCTCTTGGGCAGGAAATGATTGTCGTTAGAGCCGGAAACGAACGCGAGCTCGATACCGCGTTCACAACGATGGCCCAAACACTGACCGGCGCGCTACTTGTCGCCTCTGACTTGTTCTTTCTAGCGCGGCGAGATTTTCTTGTGGCGTTGGCAGCGCGCCACCAGATACCAGCGATGTATTACCTCCGCGAATTCGCAGAGGCAGGTGGTTTAATGAGTTACGGCAACGTACTCACGGACGTGTATCGCCAGGTAGGTGTGTACGTCGGCCGGATTTTGAGTGGGGTTAAACCCGCCGACTTGCCAATTCAGCAGTCGACAAAATTTGAGTTTGTCATCAATCTCAAGAGTGCCAAGACGTTCGGGATTACGGTCCCGCTAACGTTGCAGGCCAGCGCCGACGCGGTGATCGAGTAGCGCGGTCCATGTCGGCTGTTGGCACTAAGCGGACCTAAGGGCACGTCCGCTCCACGGTCGCTAACGGCGGATAAGCAGACATTCCTCGGACAGGCCAAAATCGACGCGAATGACCCAAAGCGTACATGGCGATCCATGGACTGTTGGAAGCGAAACCTACCCGATTGGTACAATTATTTTGCCGATTGGCCAGAGCGCGATCCCGGCGAGCTTCAGAAGAGCCCAGCCAACCAGTCGCGTCTCTGCGCGCTGTCTCGGCTTCGAGAAAGAAACGCCCGACCTTTCCGCAGGTTAGCAGGATATCGGCCGGTCTCTCAGGCGCGAAGTGGCTGAAGCTGCGGTCCCGCCACCCGACTCCGGCCCGAAGTCTCTGGTGGGCAATTTCCAATCTCCGTGGCGGAATGCAGAGACTCAGGTTCGATGCCGACTGAGATCGGGGTCACCGACAACACGTATCGATCTGCTGATGATTGGCGCGATTGAGACAGCAAGAAAGGCGCGTGACTCGATCGTCACTCGTTCGGCAAACCGAGCCGCCGCTTCTGTTCGGCCCAGGAATAGGGCAGGGACCTAGCAAGATCGCTCACGGTGATATCAGCCGGCGCAGCGCCGTCGATGATAGCCGCGATGAGCCGGGGTGATACAAATGCCAACGGCGCAAGGAAGCGGATATGACGCTCGACCTTGCCTTCCCTCTGGGCAATCTCGGCAAAGGACGAGGCGCGGCCTTTCACAAGATCATCGATCCAGACCCGTGCCTTGCCGATTGCGGTGAGCAACGTATCGCGGGTCATTCGCAGAATGACAGGTTATGGAACTGTGCGTGCGCTGTCCTTGGATGTATCGCCCACCAGCCGATTCATTCCTAGATCGGCATTCTTCAGATTGCGATTGGCTTCGAGAAGGTAACGGAGGGCCGGTTTTTGTTGGGCCGCAAGCTGTTCGTAGTCGCGCTCAACGCTCTTCATGATCTCCAGAAGTTCCTCGCGAAAGACGCTTTCGTCCACCGTTAAGAGGCGTTCATCTTCGAGCACGATCCGTCCATCGACCAGGACGGTTTGGTCCTCCAAACGTTCTTAGTTTCGAGGATCATCAAGCAAGGGACGCGCCAAACCCGCCCTTCGCTGCGGCTGTTGCTGCGCATCCCTTCGAGGACACGAGATCAGGAGCGCTGCCAAATGATTTGGCAGAGCTGCTTACGGAACGGTCAGGGTTACCCGAGGCTACGATTTGTATCGGAAAGTGTATGCAATTTCAGGGTCCTGGACTTGGCACACTTGATGCATCGAAAACCTATAGAAGACCGGCATTCGGTCGTTTTCGGGAGGCTGCAATGAAGCGTCGAGAGTTCCTCAAGAGCACCGCGGCGGCTGGCGTCGCAACCTTCGGGATGCCCTATGTGGCGCGCGGTCAGGCGTTGGAAACCATCAACGTCGGCCACCTGGTCGGCATCTGCATGTCGCCGCTGTTCTACGCCAAGGCGACGGAAATCTTCAAAGAAGAAGGTCTGGACGTCCAGATGAAGTTCATGCCCAACCCGGGCGACGCGCTGACCGCGCTCAACAGCGGTGCCATGGAGATCATCCATAACCCGTTCACCAACGCGTTTGTTGCGGCGGGGCAGGGCGCTCCGGTGCGTATCATCGCCGGCAGCGGCGCGGGTGGGCTGTTTCTGGTTGCGCAGAAAGAGACCGGTATCAAGAGCATGAACGATCTCGCTAAGGCCAAAGGCAAGGGCCTGAAGATCGGCACGGTTCGTTTCAACACCTTCGAGCTGACGCTCTATCGCGCGTTGGCGAAGTCTGGCGTCGCCTACAGCGATTACAACATTGTCTGGTTTAACGACACGCTCGCGCTGGCGGCAGCGTTCGAGTCCAAGAACCTCGATCTTGCCACCCATGTCGAGCCGTTCGCGACCCGGCTGATCGATCAACTCGGCGGCGTTCCAATCTACAGCAGCCTCGACGCCTGGGGGCCGCATGGCCCGGATTGCGTCACCAACACCACGGCGAAGTATCTCGAAGCGAAGCCGGCCACGATTAAGAAGTATCTCAAGGCTCTCCTGCGCGCCGACGCGGCGATCAAGGCCGATATCCCAAAGGCGATCGACGTCCTCGACGCTGCGAAGTTCTACCGTGTCAACAAGCAGGTCCTGACATCCGCGCTGCCGCGGCAGATGCCGCAAGTCGACATCACCAAGGGCGGGGACAAGGGCATGGAGATCGCGGTCGCCGACATGGTGCAACTCGGCTACCTCAAGTCGCCGCCGCCGATCATCGACACCAAGCTGCTGAAGGAAGTGCTTGGGTGAGCGATCGTACTGGAGCGCTGGATAGCGCGAGCGTTCCCGTTGCAGAAGCGCCGGCGCAGCGCATGGTGCCGTCCTGGGCATGGGTCCTTTTCAAGGGACTTGTGCCTTGGGCGGTGGTCATCACGATCTGGGAACTTGCGGCGGCCAGCGGTTGGAGCGGCTCAGTTCTGTTCCCGCCGCCCTCGGCGTTCCTCAGTTATGCCATCGAGAGCGATTTCCGCGTCGGCTTCGGCGGCGACGCCATGCCGATCCCGATCGCCATTCTAGTGAGCGCGTTGCGTGTGCTCGCCGGGCTTGCCATCGGCTTTGCCGCAGCTCTCGCCACCGGCATCCTGATTTCGGCGTCGGGCTCGTTTTCCGACATGATCTTGCCGCTCGTGCGCGGTCTTGCGCCGATCGCGCCGATTGCGTGGATTCCGCTCGGTATCGTGCTGTTCGGCATCGGCAATCCCACGGCCGTGTTCGTCGTGTTCATGGGCGTCTATTTTATTCTCACGATTTCGACGGTCGCGGCGGTCAAGGCAGTGGATCAGCGGCTGATCAAGACCGCGCGTAGCTTCGGCGCTTCCAAGGCACAGGTGTGGACACGCGTGATCTTCCCAGCCGTGTTGCCGCAGGTCTTCACCATGCTGCGGATCAACTTCTTCGCCGCTTGGATGGCGGTGCTGGCTGCCGAGATGGTCGGCGTGAAGAACGGCCTCGGCATGATGATCATTCTCGGGCGCGAGATGTTCAACACCAAACTGATCCTGCTCGGCATGTGCATCGTTGGGGCGACCGGCTACGCGGTTGACGTGCTGCTGGTGCAGATCCAGCGCAAAATCCTGTGGTGGCAGCAATCATGACCACCTTGACCTGTCAGCATGTTGGGAAGGTCTGGCCCGGAGCGGGCGGCACCTCGGTCGCTGCATTGCGCGACATCGACATGACCGTCGAGAACGGCGAGTTCGTCGCGATCCTGGGCCCGAGCGGCTGCGGCAAGAGCACGCTACTGGAACTGATCGCGGGCCTGGAGCCGTTGTCGAGCGGCCGGATCACGCTCGATGGCAAGCCTGTCGCCGGACCGGCGCCGGGCGTGGTGATGGTGTTTCAGGATCACTCGCTGTTTCCCTGGCTCACGGTCCGGGACAACGTCGGTTTTGGGCTTGCCATGAAGAAGGTGCCGAAGCCGCAGCGCGAGGCTCGCGTCAATGAACTGCTGGAGCGCGTGCGGCTTACCAAGTTCGCCAATCACCGGCCGCATCAGCTTTCCGGCGGCATGAAGCAGCGCGTCGCGATCGCTCGAGCGCTCGTCGAGAGCCCGGATTTCATCATGATGGATGAGCCGTTCGCCGCGCTCGATTTCCAGACCCGCGTGCTGATGCAGAAATTCCTGCTCGAGGTATGGCTGGAGTTCCGGCCGACCATCATCTTCGTCACCCACCATATCGACGAAGCCGTGCTGCTGGCCGACCGCGTCGTCGTGATGAGCGCCGGACCCGGCCGCATCATCGACGAGGTTCGCATCGACCTGCCGCGGCCCCGGCGCATGACCGATCCCGGCTTCAATGACTACCGTGCGCGTCTTACGGAAACCCTGGAGCGCGAGGTGATGCGCGCCCACGCCGAGGACGAGGGCCTTGCAATCCCAAGCGCAGCCTGACGTCATGCCACTGGCGCTCGGTTTTGCCGATCTGTTCGATCATCTGGGCACCGACGAGGTGTGTTACAGCGCGGCGGTGAAGGATTTGTCGGGCCGCGATGTCGCGATCGAAGGCTTTCTGTCACACGCACACGGCCCACGCCCGTCCATGCTGCTGGCCGATCAGCCCGGCGTGTGTCCCGATTGCGCGGCGGTGCCTCCGGCGGTGATCACGCTTTGCGGTATTGCACCGCTGCTGAGCGAAGGTAGCGAGCACCC
Source organism: uncultured Alphaproteobacteria bacterium (assembly GCA_963814215.1). GTDB lineage: Bacteria > Pseudomonadota > Alphaproteobacteria > Rhizobiales > Xanthobacteraceae > Z2-YC6860. The sequence goes on from CAWFCM010000005.1 coordinate 18,661, forward strand.
GGTGCGCGTCATGGGGCGGCTCGATTATGGCTTCCGTATCGACGCCGGCGTAGCCTCATTCCTGCGGATCGAACAGGCCGCGGTCGAACGTGTGGAGACGCCAGCGTGAAGCAACTTATTCATGGTGGCCGCGTGCTGACGGCGGGTCGGCTCGACGGCAGCCATGCCGATCTGCTGATCGACGGCGACACAATCGCGGCCGTACTGCCGCCCGGCGAAAGTGTCGGCAGCGATGCCAAGCGGGTCGACGCAACCAATCGCCTGCTGATCCCGGGGCTGATCAATTCCCACACCCACGCCACGGTCGCGCTCGGCAAGGCGATGGCTGACCGCTGGTCGCTGGAGCTTTTGCTCAATGCCTATCCCTGGACAGCGGGCGGACGCACGACGGAGACCAAATATCTGTCCGCCAGGATCGGCGCGCTGGAGATGCTGCAGAAGGGCTGCACCGCCTGCTACGACCTCGCCGCCGAAATTCCCGCGCCGTCGGTCGAAGGCATGAACGCGGTGGCGCGGGCCTATTCCGACGTCGGAATGAGAGCCGTCATCGCGCCGATGATGGCTGACACGACATTCTTCCGGGCCATCCCCGGCATGATCGACGCAATGCCCGCAGGCTTGCGCGAAAAGGCCGAGGCCCTGCGTGCCACGCCTCATGACATCAGCCTCGCCACCTGCCGCGAGTTGATCGAGAATTGGTCGTGGGGCCGCGACCAGCTTCGCCCGGCGCTCGGGCCTACGATACCTCATCATTGCAGCGACGCGTTCATCACCGGATGCCGCGATCTCGCCAAGGCGCACGGGATCGGTGTGCAGATGCACGTGGCGGAATCCAAGGTGCAGGCCGTGGTCGGCCCGCGAAAATATGGCACCACGCTGGTCGGGCATCTGCACAAGCTTGGCCTTCTGGCATCGAACTTCACTGCGGCGCACGCTATATGGCTCGACGACGACGATATGGCTCGGGTGGCGGATGCCGGCGCGACCATCGCGCACAACCCGGGCTCCAATCTCAAGCTCGGCTCGGGACTCGGCGCCGCGCGGCAGATGAAGGAGAAGGGTATCACGTTTGGTCTCGGCACCGACGGTTGCCTGTCATCCGACAACCAGAACATGTTCGAGGCGATGCGGCTTGCCGCCTATATCTCCCGCGTGCAGGGGCCCGATCCGCGGCAATGGCTGACGGCCGCCGAAGCCTTCGAGGCAGCCACCAAGGGTGGCGCCCGTGCGCTCGGCATGCAGGGTTCGATCGGGCAACTCGCGCCGGGCTTCAAGGCCGACATGGCGTTCCTTGATCTCACTCACATCAACTACGTGCCGCTGAACGAGCCGCTGTATCACGTCGTATTTGTCGAGGACGGCACCGGCGTCGACCGTGTGATGATCGGTGGGAAGATGCTGGTCGAGGGCGGCAAGGTACTGGGCACCGATATGTCAAAGCTCGCGCTGGAGGCCAATGCCGCGGTCGAGCACCTCAACAAGGTCAATGCTGGGGCGCACGACTTCGTCCAGATGTTCGAGCCGGTGGTGCTCGACTATTGCGTCGGCCTGGCGCGCGAGCCTTATCGTGTGCAGCGCTGGTGCGAGCAATGCGCGACGTCGCACTGACTTGCAAATCGATGGGCGTCTGATGCTACAACGGTCACCAAACGAACAGCGGAACAGTCGGGCGGCCTTGGCCAAAGCAGCAAAACGCAATCCGAAAGAGGGCACCGATCGCGCCGGCGCGATCTATCGCGCGTTGCGTCACGCCATCATCGAACAGGCGCTGGAGCCGGGCGCCAAGCTCCCGGAGGACGCCATCGGTGACCGCTTCGGCGCCAGCCGCACCATCGTGCGGCATGCGCTCGGCCAGCTTGCGGCCGAAGGCCTGGTTGAGCTGCGCCGCAACCGCGGTGCGACCGTTGCGACGCCAAGCTGGGACGAGGCACGGGACATCTTTGATGTCAGGCTCGGTCTTGAAGCATTGGTGGTGTCGCGGCTGGCCGGCCAGCTTACGGCGGACCAGATCAAACGGCTTAACGCCCATATCGATGAAGAGGAGCGGGCGCGCGGCAACGACGAGCCGCTGTCAATCCGTCTAGCCACCGAGTTTCATATCCTGCTGGCGGAGATGACCGGAAGTCCGGTTCTGACGCGCTACGTCAGCGAGAATGCCTCGCGTTGCGGGCTGACGCTCGCGCTCTACAGTCGCCCGCATTCCTCGGAATGCGCGGTGAGCGAACACCGCGCCATCATTACGGCGCTGGCTAAGGGCGATGCAACCCGCGCAAAGGGCTTGATGCACGATCATCTGGACGCGGTCGCAGGGCGCGCGCTGATCGTGTCGCGGCCACCCAAGGACCGTGACATCAAGAACATCCTCGGCCGTTATGCCAGCGACGAAGCCAATGGTGCCCGCCCGAAGCGGGCTAAGAAATAGTCGAATCAAGCTTCGATGCCGTTCCGGGTCAGGAGCCGCTCGGCGCTGTCGTTCCAGACGTCCATCTGCACGATCTTGCCGCCGCGAACCACGAAGCGGTCGACGTAGCGATTGCCTTCGAACGAGGTGCCGTCCGGCCACTCGCCGTAGAGCGTTCCGAGGTTGTAGACGATGGTTTCGCCGTTACCGGGAACAACGTCGGTGCGTTCCATCTTCTTCTTCACCAGCTTGTAGCGCTTGCCGTTGAAAGCTGCAGTCTCGCGCGGATGGCTGTATTTGCGGCCGCCAGTGAAGGTGATTTTCAGGTCGTCCGAAACGTAGAGCGCCGCGGTCTGTGGATCTGGCACCATGGAGGCGACCAGAAAGCGCTCGACGATGTCGGCGGCGGCGGCGGTTTCGTCGGTGGCGACGGGGAAGGCTTTGAGTTGGGCCATGGGGTCCTCCTGGGAAACGTTCTCTACAACCCATGCACATCGCGGGCCATAAAAAGCATGCATGAGCCCTCAGTATTGTATACACTTTTGAATACAAATTAGGCGGTCGCAGCCGATTTGCCTAGCTTGTAGGCGTGCCAACCGCAGGAAATACGCCGATTTTCGCGGATTCCTCTGGATACGTTCTGGCACGTCCTTTGCGTCTTGGAACGCTAGTTCATCCGTAGCGAGAGGTGCCGCCATGCGACTGCTTCTGCCCAGATTGCTCAAATCCCTGCTGCTTGCCGGCGCCATCGCGCTGCTTGCGGTTGCCCCAAGCCATGCCCAGCAGACCATCAAGCTGGGGCTGGTCGCGGCGATGTCCGGCCAGTCCGCAAAGTCGGGTGAGGCCATCGTGCGCGGGTTGTCGCTCGCCGTCGACGAGATCAACGCCAAGGGCGGCGTGCTCGGCAAGAAGGTCGAGCTTTTGGTCCGCGACGACGAAAGCAACCCCGCCAAAGGCGTCGTCGCCGCCCGCGAGCTGGTGCAGCGCGAGAAGGTCGCTGCGCTGTTCGGCGGTCTCGACACGCCGGTGTCGATCGCGATCGTGCCGTTCGTCAACGGCGCCAAGGTGCCGTTCATGGGTGTGTGGGCGGCGGGTACGCCGATCACGCGCAACGGCGCCGCGGAGAACTACGTGTTCCGCGTATCAGCGGTTGACGAGATCGTCGACATCGCGCTGGTGGACTACGCGGTGAAGAAATACGGGGCCAAGAAGCCTGGCATGATCCTGATCAACAATCCGTGGGGCGAGTCGAACGAGAAGGGTCTCAAGGCCGCGCTCGAAGCCAAGAAGATTCCCTACGCGGGGATCGAGAAATTTGAGACCAATGACGTCGACGTCGTGCCGCAACTGACGAGGCTCAAGCAGGCCGGCTCTGATGTTCTGTTCATGGTCGCCAACGTCGCGCCGTCTGCCCAGGTGGTGAAGTCGCTCGACCGCATGAGCTGGGACGTGCCGATCGTGTCGCACTGGGGCCCGGCCGGTGGCCGCTTCTCGGAACTTGCTGGCCCGAGCGGCGCAAAGGTCCACTTCATCCAGACCTACAGCTTCTCGGGCAAGCTCTCGCCGAAGGGCCAGTCCGTGCTCGACGGCCTGAAGAAGAAGTTTCCGGAGATCAAGTCGCTGGCCGACGTCACGCCGGCGGTCGGCATCGCCAATGCCTACGACGCGATGCACCTGACGGCGCTTGCGATCGCCAAAGCTAATTCGACCGAGGGGCCGGCGATCCGCCAGGCGTTTTATGGCATCGATAAGTACGAAGGCTTGATCAAGACCTACGCGAAGCCGTTCACGCCGGATAATCACGACGCGCTCGGGCCGAATGACTACATCTTTACGTTCTTCAAGGAAGGCGAAATCCTTCCGCTGACGAACTAGCATTGACCGAAACGGCGCGGGGCGCGGCCACGGCTGCGTCCCGTCGCGTATTGCCAGGGTTGCAGCCCGCATGCTGATCACATCGGCGATCATCTCCGGTCTCGGCCTCGGCAGCATGTACGGCCTGATCGCGCTTGGCTTCCACGTCACCTACGTGGTCTCCAACACGGTCAATTTCTCCCAGGGCTCCGCCATGATGCTGGGCGCGGTGCTGGGTTACACGTTCGCCGTTACGCTGGGCTGGCCGCTGCTTCTGGCAGTGGCGCTATCCTTGACCATCTGCGCGTTGTTCGGGCTGGTGATCGAGCGCACATTGGTGCGCCCGTTCGCGGAACGCGGCTCGAACGCCTGGCTGATGGCGACGGTCGCCGGCGGCATCGTGCTCGACAACGCCGTGCTCTTCACGTTCGGTAAGGAGCCGCGCAGCTTTCCGTCGGTGCTTGCCACCAAACCGGTGGAGATATTCGGCGCCGGCGTCTATCCGCTACAACTCGTCATTCCTGTCGTCGGGCTCGGTATCGCGCTGGCGCTTCATCTGGTGTTCCACCGGACCCGATTGGGCAAGGCGCTGCTTGCTGTCGTACAGAATTCGGATGCAGCACGGCTGATGGGTATCAATGTCCGCTTCGCCATTGCCGCCTCGTTCATGATCTCGACGGCGCTGGCCGGACTCGCGGGATTGCTGATCGCGCCGCTGTTCAACGTCAATTCTGACATGGGGACGTTGTTCGGCATCAAGGCGTTCGCCGTGGCCATCCTCGGCGGCATCACCTCGGCCTGGGGCGTGATGCTGGCCGGATTGATTTATGGCCTGGTCGAGTCTCTGGTCACCGCGTTTGCCGGATCGGTCTATACGCAGATCGTCACATTCTCGATCGTAATCCTGGCGCTCGCTGCCATGCCGAATGGGTTCTTCGGCCGCGCCGCGGTGAACAAAGTATGACAGCGCCTGCGTTTCTCTCCCGGCATGGGATGCCGGTGGCGATCTTCGCGCTGACCGCGGTTGCTGCACTCTATGCGGCGACGACGGACGGCTACGCGCCGTTCGTGCTCGCGCTGGTCGCATTGACCACGGTGGTCGGTGTCGGCCTCAACGTTCTTGTCGGCTTGGCTGGTCAGATTTCGCTGGGACACGTCGGCTTCTATGCCATCGGGGCCTACACCGCGGCGATCCTTACGATGAAAAGTATCGATTTCTGGATCGCGTTTCCGTTGGCGGGTGTCGCAGCGGGAGTGATTGGGTTTGCGCTCGCGTTGCCCGCGTTACGGGTCAGCGGGCCGTATTTAGCGATGGTGACCATCGCGTTCGCCTTCATCATCCAGCACGGCGCGACCGAATGGCGCGATCTCACCGGCGGCGCCAACGGCTTAATGAACCTCAAGGCACCGGTATTGTTCGGCCGTACATTCGCCGAACGCGAAATGGCGGTGCTGGCCGTGCTGCTCGCCGGATGCTCCCTGCTTTTCTTCTATCGATTGGCAAACAGTGCCTGGGGCCGTGGCATGGTTGCCGTACGCGATTCCGAGGTGGCGGCACGCTCGATTGGTCTCAATCCGGTGATCATGAAAACGGTTGCATTCGCGTTGTCCGCCGTGTTTGCGGGCCTCGCCGGGGCAATCTTTGCTCCGCTGTTCATGTTCGTTGCGCCGGATTCGTTCCCGTTCTCTCAATCAATCCTTTTCCTGCTGGCGGTGATCGTTGGAGGGGCAGGGTGGGTGTTCGGACCTGTGGTCGGCGCCGCGATCAGCGTCATTGGACCGGAGTTGCTGTCGAGCCTGGCCGAGTATCGGTTGCTGTTCTTCGGCGGCCTTTTGCTGGTCGTGCTGTGGCTGGCGCCCGAAGGCGTGCTCGGCACGCTGACGCGATTCATGGGGCGCACCGACCCTGCATGCGCGGACGGTGCTGGCTTCGACATCGCAGCGTTTTTGCAAGCCAGCGACCCGAAGACCAACCTGGAGGTCTCCGGGATCGGTATCGCATTCGGTGGCATCAAGGCGGCAACCGATGTGAGTTTCGTTGCCATGCCCGGAAAGATCACCAGCATCATCGGCCCGAACGGCGCAGGTAAAACAACGGTTCTCAACATGGTCGGCGGCTTCTACCGGCCGGATACCGGCAGCGTCCGTCTTGGCGGAACGGAGCTGGCCGGTGCGCCCGCCTACGATGTGGCGCGCGCCGGCGTTGCGCGCACCTATCAGACCACAAAGCTTTTTCCCTCGATGAGCGTGATCGACAACGTGCAGATCGCGCTTCGGCGCGGCAGCCTTGGTGGCATGCTGGCCGACGCGGCCACGGAGAAGGGGCGGCGCGCGGCGGAGGGGTTGCTTGCGTTCGTCGGCTATCACGGCGCGCTGGCGACGCCGGCCGGCGACTTGCCGCATGTCGATTGCCGTCTGATCGAGATCGCGCGGGCGCTCGCGATGCGGCCACGCGTGCTGCTGCTTGACGAACCGGCCGCAGGACTGATGCGGGCCGACAAGGACGCGCTGAGCATGCTGCTGCGCCGGATCGCGGATCTCGGAGTCGCCGTCATCCTGGTCGAGCACGACATGAAACTCGTGATGGGCATTTCCGACCACGTCGTGGTGCTCGATGCGGGAGCCCCGATTGCTAGCGGTCCGCCGGCTGCGGTGCGCCGCGATCCGAAGGTGATCAAGGCTTACCTGGGCGGGGATGTCGGCGTGCGTGCGCGTGACGTGCCATGGTCGGGCGCTCGCGATCCTGTCCTGGTGGCGCACAAGCTGACTGCGGGCTACGGCGCGGCCCCCGTTCTGGAAGACGTGGTGCTAGAGGTTCTGCCCGGCGAAACCGTCGCAATGATCGGCGCAAATGGCGCCGGAAAATCGACCACGATGCGGGCGATATCGGGTCTGCTGCGGCCGGTGAGCGGCGAGATACTGCTCGAAAACGAGAACGTGGCGCGGCTCGAAGCACATCGCATCGCGGCAAGCGGCCTCGCGCTGGTGCCGGAAGGCCGCCAGGTGTTTCCCGAGCTCACCGTTCACGACAATCTGGTGCTGGGCGCCCATTCGCGTGCCGATGCCGACTACGAGGCGGAAATCGAAGCGCTGCTCAAGCGATTTCCGCGGCTGCGCGATCGCCTCCACGGACGCGCGGGATTGCTGTCGGGCGGCGAGCAGCAGATGCTTTCCATTGCGCGAGGTCTGATGGCCAAACCGCATATCCTGCTGCTCGATGAGCCGTCGCTGGGTCTGGCTCCGGCGATGATCAACGAGCTGTTTGCAATCCTTGCCGAACTGCGCGACGAAGGCACCACGATCCTCCTGGTGGACCAGATGGCCTCGCTCGCTCTTGCGCTTGCCGACCGCGGCTATGTGCTGGAATCCGGACGTATCGTGCGCTCCGGTGCGGCGTCCTCGCTGGCGCGGGATCCGGAACTCGAAGCCGCGTATCTGGGCCGGGCCGAGGCCGCCCAATAAGATGCAGCCGCCACTCGATCTTGTGCTGCGCCAAGCGCGCATTGCCGGAAACGACGATGCCGTCTGCGACATCGGAATCTCGGGGGGCCGCATTGTGGCAATCGAGCCGCGGATCGGCACCGACGCGCAGCAGGAGCATCTCGACGGCCGTCTTGTCGTCGGCGGCTTCGTCGAGACCCATATTCATCTGGACAAGTCGTGCATTCTGGATCGCTGCCGGCTGGAGCAGGGCTCTCTCGAGGAAGCGATTGCCGAAGTCGCTGCCGCCAAGCGCGATTTCACCGAGGACGATGTCTATACGCGCGGCCGGCGCACGCTCGAAAAGGCGATCGTGCAGGGCACGACCCGGATGCGGACCCATGTCGAGGTTGATCCGCGGATCGGGCTCCGCAGCTTCAACGCGCTGCGCCGGTTGATGAAGGATTATGCGTGGGCGATCGATCTTGAGCTTTGCGTTTTTCCGCAGGAAGGGCTGACCAACGACCCCGGCACCGAACAGCTTCTGGTCGAAGCCTGCGAAGCCGGCGCCGACGTGATCGGCGGGTGCCCCTATACGGACACGAACCCCAACGAGCAGATCGCGCGCATCTTTGCGATCGCGAAGCGTTTCAACCTCGACATCGATTTTCACCTCGATTTCGATCTCGACCCGAACTGGATGCATCTCGATGAGGTTTGCCGGCAGACCGAAAGCCTGAAATGGGGAGGGCGGGTTGCGATCGGTCACGTCACCAAGCTGTCGGCGGTGGATGGCGAAAAGCTCGGCGTCATTTCATGCCGCCTCGCCGATGCCGGCGTCGCGGTAACGGTATTGCCGTCGACTGACTTGTTCCTGATGGGTCGTGGCCACGAGCGCTTGGTCCCGCGCGGAGTGGCGCCCGCGCATCGATTGGTAACGCACGGCGTGACATGCTCGCTTGCCACCAACAACGTGCTCAATCCCTTCACGCCGTTCGGTGATTGTTCGCTAATCCGGATGGCGAATCTCTACGCCAACGTCGCCCGGCTTGGTCGTTCGAACGACATCGCTCAATGCATGGATCTGATTACTACCTTACCGGCGAAGCTGATGAACCTCACCGACTATGGCATTGAAGTTGGCAACCCTGCCGACGTGGTTGTGCTGGATTGCCGTGACTGCCTGTCCGCCGTGGCAGAACTCGCGCAGCCGTTGATCGGCTTTAAGCGCGGCCGTCCAAGTTTTACTCGAGCGCCTGCGGTTATTCATCGACCCTAGGCGAGTAAAGCGTTCTGATTGGGATTGGTTGAAAACTCTTTGAAAGCCTTGTCGGTCAGCTTGCTGTCTTCACGATCTGGAGGGACCCGAGGCTCACCTCCTGTGTGTACCGAAAACCTCATCCACATTGATTAGCTGACGGAATCGCCTAACGCTAGCGCACAATGTTCGCACTGTTCTGCTTCGTCCTGGCCATCTTGGCCTCGCCATTCACGTCAAAGAGCCGGCTTGAGGCAGAGAATGCGGTGCTCCGACATCAGTTGATCGTATTGCGGCGCAAGGCGCAGGGCCGGGTCAGGCTGACGAACAGCGATCGCTGGTTCTTGGTCCAGCTCTATCGATGGTTTCCGTCGATTGTGCAGGTCGTCACGAACGTCCAGCCTGAAACCATCGTGCGATGGCATCGGGCTGGTTTTCGCTGCTACTGGCGTTGGAAGTCGCGCCCGCGGGGAGGGCGGCCGCAGGTCGAGACGGACCTCCGCGCACTGATCCGGCGAATGAGCATTGAGAACCAGCTTTGGGGAGCGCCACGCATCTCAAGCTCGGGTTTGAAGTCGCTCAGTCAAGCGTCGCCAAGTACATGGTCAGGCGGCGCGAACCGCCGAGTCAGGGATGGCGAACCTTCCTTCGGAACCACGCGCCGGACATTGCTGCCGTGGATCTGTTCGTTGTTCCGACCATTGGCTTCGACCTTCTCTATGCCTTCGTCATCGTCCGTCTGAACCGTCGAAATCTGGTCTGGATCAACGTCACAACAAACCCGTCGGCTGAATGGATCGCACGCCAGCTAACCGAAGCATTCCCTTGGAATGAGGCGCCGCGTTACCTCGTCCGCGATCGGGATCGAATCTATAGCGCCGTCGTCATGCGCCGAATTCGCGCCATGGGCATCCGGGACAAGCCTATAGCGCCGGCCTCGCCTTGGCAGAATGGCTTCGCCGAACGGCTGATCGGATCGATCCGGCGCGAATGCGTGGACCATTTTGTCGTCTTCGGCGAGGCGCATCTGCGACTGAGGGTGCCATGTCTCGGGTGCTCGGCCTCACGGTGCCACCGACACTGCTCGCCCGCGCAGACGAGGTGATCGAATGAGACGGCGCGATGTCTGCTATTGATGCTGTGGACGGCTCCTCCACCCGGCACGTGAGTGCCATGGATGTGGGCGCTGTTAAGGCTCCCACGATTCAGAGGAGCTCCCCATGCAGACAGTCACGACAATCGGTCTCGACATCGCCAAGTCAGTCTTCCAGGTCCACGGCGTTGATGCCGCCGACCAGGTGGTTATCCGCCGCCAGTTGAAGCGTCGCGCCGTCCTGGCGTTCTTCCAGAAGCTGTCACCATGTCTGGTTGGCATCGAGGCCTGCGCCTCGTCGCACTACTGGTCGCGCGAGCTCCAGGCACTCGGCCATACCGTGCGGCTGATGCCGCCGGCTTACGTGAAGCCCTACGTCAAACGGCAGAAGAACGACATGGCTGACGCTGAGGCGATTTGCGAAGCCGTCACCAGAGCCAACATGCGGTTCGTACCAACCAAGACGCCTGAGCAGCAGAGTTGCCTGATGCTTCACCGCACACGCCATCTATTCATCCGCCAGCAGACTGCCGTGATTAATTCGATCCGGGCTCACCTTGCCGAGTTGGGCATTGTTGCTCCAGTCGGGCGCAAAGGGGTCACGGAGCTTCTGCATGTTGTTGCCGACCCGAGCGACAAACGGGTGCCGGAGGTTGCCCGCGCGTGCCTTGCCGCGCTCGGCACTCAACTGCTCAGCCTCAAGGAGCAGATTGGGGAGTTCGACCGGATGATCATGGCTTGGCATCGGTCCGACGAGACGAGCAAACGGCTTCGTTACATTCCTGGGGTTGGTCCAATGCTGGCAACCGCCCTGGTTGCGAGTGTTGCCGACCCCAAGACCTTCCGATCCGGTCGCAATTTCTCGGCCTGGATCGGGCTCGTGCCGAAACAGCATTCGAGTGGGGGCAAGGACAGGCTCGGCAGTATCAGCAAAAAGGGTGACCGCTATCTGCGCGGCCTGTTCGTGGCCGGCGCGCTCGCGGTCATCCGCTATGCCAAGATCCACGGCACCAAGCATCGGCCCTGGCTCACGGCACTGCTGGCTCGAAAGCCAACCAAGGTTGCGGCCATCGCGCTTGCCAACAAGCTCGCGCGGATGGCCTGGGCCATGATGGCGAGGGGTGAGCGCTACAGGAATCCCGTCGCGTTGGCGGCGTAACGAGATCGCGCCGGACACCCGGCGTGATGTGAAGGTTGGGAGGGGCGAACAGCACGTAATGCAGAGCCGGTCGATCCGGCGGTCAGGACAACCCACATGTGCCATCGCATTGTTATCGAATGCGTGCTTTTGACCGGGACCTGATCCGCGGAGGGCATTATGGCCAGCGGTCATGTGAACCGCATCTAAAGGCCGAACACATGGCTGCACCGACCAATGCTGTAAAACGTGAAGAAAGCTCTTGCCAACTCGGAGCCGTCCACACATGGCACAAAGCGGACATCTGCGATGGTCTGATCGATGTCTGCTTTTGGGGGTAAAGCGGACATCGACAAGACAGGCCGCCCAAGTCCCAGAGCCGTCCGTGAATGCCTACTTCACTTGGTCGCGCGACTGCGCGGATCAGGCAGGCTGTTTGCCAATGGCGGTTACCGGAAGAAGTCACGAAAGCGGGTTGGTGCCAACTCAGTGTATTTCACCGTGTGCTGTATGTTTTTGTGGCCCAAATATGCCTGTAACGATCTCGTATCGTGCCCCGCATTGGCCAGGGCGTAGCCCGTGGCGTGCCTCAACATGTGGGGATGGGCCTTGAAGCCCAGCTTGGCGGTTTCGCCAGCTCGCTCGATCATGCGCGCGAAGCCAGCGGTGGTGAAGGGCGAGCCGCGCTCGCTGGTGAAGACGAACGGCGAGGATCCCGCCGAAGTGGAAGGGATGGCTCGCGATCTTGGATGGATTTCCAGCCCGCCGCTCGCACCCGAGGAAAGCGAGGCTAGGTGACTAGTTTGCGCTTTCGCTCGATGACGTGCTGAGCCCACAGCTTGCGCCCCATGTGACGCACGTCATCCATATCGTAGTCGGCAGCGGCTATACTGTAACCGTCCTTCCAAACGCCATCTGCCGGTTTGCCGGGATGCGGAATAAAACTCACGTCGCTCGGACGGTGCCAAACCTTTTTGTCGGAAATCTCAAAGTCCGCCGGAATGGGTTTTTTGAACACGTGCCCTCAATATTCCTGTGCCCCATATGCGGCGGGACACCTTAAATTTAGGCGGGCCTCCTCGCCGTTCGGAGGTTGGTTCGGAGGCCCTAAGCTCCGATGCTGAGCCTGCGGCAATGCTCCGCGCCTTCATGAAAAATTACGCGCATGCGGCAACGCAAGAGCAGAATACCTTTCGTCGATGTTTTTTACGTCCGTGCAATTCTGTCCCACACCTATCTACCGCTGAGCAACAATTTGTGATCTGGCCACCGTATTCACCTACCAACCTGCGGGCGGTGGGTGGTGCCACAATGTTGGTGCCAGTCTCTATCCCGCGCGGTTTTCTTCTTTGCCGCGCGGGATTTTTTGTGCCGCCGCCGCGCTAGCCCGCCGTTTGAAAACCCGAAGGCCGCTGCGGTGCTGCGCGTGCAGACACACGCGGTCATAAAAATAACGGACGATGAACCCTGTTTCCGATTTTCGGGCCTAACGCTCCGCGCCCGTAACGATGTACCGCCTGCGCGCCGTGGCTGGCGCTACAACGTCGATGTTCGCCCCTTGATCCTTCCCGCGCGGTTTCCTTTGTGTGCCGCGCGGGATTTTTATGCCGCCGCCGCGCTGTGCGTGCAGGAAGGCGGTCTGGCTGTTGCGCTGATGACGCGCCGCGCGGGGCTGGCGTGTCGGTCGTGGTAGCGTCCTCGATGCGCGATGCGACAACAGTGCCTGTCGTGATGCGGCCTAACCCAATAAAGACGGCGCACCAAGCAACAGCACGGTCAAAAAGACCACGACGCCAAGCCCCACCAATGAGCCTGCGAGTATGATGGACCAATCGGTCATGGTCTGAAAGTAGACCTGCATCACCAGCGATGGGCGTGCGCTGGCGCCGCACGCGATGACGTGTCGCGCGTCCGTCCGTCGCAGAACACTGATTAAGCCGTGCGTCGTATCTCGTTCCGGTCGCGTTCGACGGGTTCGCGCGCCCGCTTCATGTTCGCGAGGATGGCTTCGAGGTCGGCGACCATTTTGTCTTCGATCTTGTCGCGTTGTGCGTCGTGTCGCCGCTTCGCCCACGCGGTGGAGATTTTGCGCAGCACAGTTCTCACCATGTCCCCCATCTTGCGCTCCGTTGTTTCGGTGAAGCAGCAACGATAGGGCGCGATGATTGACAGATCGTTGCGGCGTAACGGTTGCCCGATACCGCCGTGTGCCGGTGACGCTGGCGATGGTGAGGGTGAGACTGCCTACCCTTATTAGGCGGCATTCACTGTGCGGACCGTGAATATCGCGGATAGTCGCGTTCGGTGGCGGCTTTGCCGTTTGCGCCAAAAAGCGCGCCGACAACCAAACCGGGTGGTGTCGCAGCAAGCAGCAGGAACATCAGCCGACAAACAGACGCCAGATCATCATGCAGCCTCCTCGTCCAGCACTGCCTTGTAGAGGCCGTCGCTGGCGATCTTCTCTAAGAGATCGCTGACCAGCCGTGCCGTGCTGTCCTTGCCCATCGCTGGCGCTGCCTCACGCAGCGACTTCAACACGTCGGTGCTGAGTGGCAGCGTCAGGTAGGTACGCTTAGGCAGTTTGGTACGCTTGAGCAGTGCCCCGCCTTTGCGCAGCGATATGCTGCGCCGACAGCACAGCACCTTCAAGGTGCCGAGAGTAACGCCATACATCGCGGCGATCTCAGCCTTGGTCGCACCCTTACGCAGCAACGCTGGAATGCGGGCGAACATGTCGTGGGTTACCCGTGACGTTTTCATGTTCTGAAACTCAGGTTTCTCCGCCGGAAAAAGTGTCTCGTTGGGTAAACTCTCACTATCGTTTTCGCGGCAGACGTATCACGAAGGGCGTTCGGACCGCTTGCGCATTCATGCCAAATCTTTGTTACGAGCGGCCAATGCGATCTGTGATGACGACCGGCAGCGGTGTTAGAGTTGCGGCTCCTGATGATCGCAGGAGGCGACGATGGCGGATGATCGTTCGGAGGTGTTGCAGTCAGCGGCCTATGCGGCGCTAACGCCATGCGGCAAGCAGTGTCTGCATCTGATCGAGGACGAGATTGAGCGCGGCGACGGTGCTGCCATGCTCCCGCGCAGTTTCTTTATGGTGCGCGGCCTGAGCAAGGCTTCGACCAGCTTCGGCACCAAGCAGTGCGAGCGGCTCGGTTTCATCAGCGTTGGAACCGGCGTGCGCGGCACCAACCTGCTCTGGCTCAGCGATAGCTGGCGCACGATTGATGCCGTCGAGGCTGCGCGGCGAGTGCAGTTGGCAAAGCTGCCGAAGCCGCGCGAGCGGCTGTACCGAAGCCGCCGAAGCCGGTGAAGCCCGCACCGACACCGAAGCCGGTGACTGTCGCGCGACCAAGCACGACGCCGCGACCGGTGAAGCTGCCGCGCCTGTCGTTCATGGATGACGGTCGGTAGATGGTCGGGAAATCACTGTTGCGCAACAGTGATCGGCGTGATCGCGCATTGGCCTGATAGCGAGGCGCGGTCATATACAAACCGCGCGGACTATAGCCGGATAAAATCCTCTGGTAGCCACCTACCCCCAACTTTCACTGCCCATCGCTTGATGCAGGTCAAAACGAACGTGCGGGTCGGCTCTATTGTCTGAAGTGTTCGCGGGGACACAACTAGGTAGGACAACATGAAAGACAAAATCTCGCGTCGGACAGCATTGTCGCTCATGGGCGTAGCCGCTCTGGGCCTCGCATTACCCGCAACGTTGCTAACGGCGACAGACGCCGAAGCGCAAACCGTCGGGATGGACCGTCGTCAGGATCGGCGGACCGGACGCCGCGACCGTCGTGACGCGCGACGGACAGGACGTCAGGATCGCCGCGACGTGCGGCGCGGCAACACCCCCGCCACAACCACCACCACGACTACGACGGGCAGCGGCGGCACGGCACCGAAATAGGGGCCGCTCGGTTTTTTTTCTCTGCGCTGTGACCTCGAAGATGGGGGTCGCCTGTCAGCGCGCGTGAGGTTGAGCGATGGAAACATACGCCGCCCGATATGAATACGACATCGAGCACGATCTAAAGATGCTCAGGATGCTCGACGTCGTGGTCCGCCTCGCAGTGCTGATGTTGATCGCCGTCTGGTGATCAGCTTGAATGTGCCGCTAGACCGGCGGGCAGCGGCGGCACCGCACCGAAATAGGGGCCGCTCGGTTTGTTTCTCCTGAGCCGAGCCGTCCCTGACGGGCAGCAAACGACATCCCCGTCGTTCCCCTTTGATTGCTGCCCGTCGTAACAAAGCCGCCCGGCGCGATGCGTCGGGCGGTCTCTACGCCGTAGCGGCGTGGGCTAGCGCCACACGTCCTCACAGCCCTGATCGTCGTAGGACTCCGAACTACTTTTTCTTTTTTTTCTTACTGCGCCGGTCATCACGGCGGTCGGTGCGGTTGTCTTGCCTATCATCGCGTCGATCCATGCCCTGCGTCTGAGCATAAGCGTCTGTTGCGGTCAGCACTGTTGCCGGTACGGCAAAGCCCGCCGCAACTGCCAGCCCTACGATGGAAAAAGCCCTTCGCCGCGACACTTCAACTTCGATCTTTTTATCGAGCATCACCACACTCCTCTTTTGATGGACCATTCTGAACGAAGGGCTGCTGGCCAATTTGATGTACATCAAACGTCGTTGCGACGTAAGCTACTTGATGCGAAGCCCTCGCGTCGCATTCGGTCAGGCGTCGCCGCATCTTCAAGGAGCGACCTGGGTGTCGTGTCCTTGCGCCAGGTTAGCGGCCTTCGCGTGCGGCGTCGCGGGCCATTGCGATAGCGATCAATCGCCCGATCCGCTCGCGTATGGCTTCGCTCCTGAAAAGATCGTCTAACGATGCCGGTGGGTCGGCTCGCCAATTTTCCAAATTAGGCACATTTCGATATCCCGCCGAGAAATCTTGGTCGGGGTTGGCTGATCGTGCCATGAGGCACCGCCTTTCGACCCTCCCACTGGGGCAATGGTTGGCCTTATGTAACGTTCCCGACATTGCAAACTTATTTCGTAGTCGGATTTTCCTAGGATCGGCTGAATAAAGTCAGTCGAAATCTCGGGCACAGAAAAAGGTTCGAGGCTTTCGAATAACCGAGGCTGATGTCGGCTCGTGGCACAAAGCGGACATCGGAACCTAACCGCCTGATGTCGGCTATTGGGGGAAAAGCAGAGTGCGCCGGGAGACCGGCAAGGAGTAGATGGTGCAAGTCCGTCACGATGGAGGAGTAGCGAACCGCATCGACCCCGAGGCATGCGCAGTTGCCCGCGAGGGCATCGGCGAAGCGTTGACAGGGGAGCGCACAGGCCAGCCATTGAGCCGCGAAAGTACCCTCTTCCCGGGCGCCGACGTCGTTCTGCTGACGGAAGGCAACACGGATGGGCGCGATATCGCGAGCGCCCAGACGGCCCGGCGTGGTCGTAGACACTGGCATGTGCGGACGCTCCTTGCGCGGGAACCGGGAGATCCCACGTCCGACCAGCGGCGCGTTGCCGGTCTGGCCCGCATCGGGAAGGCGAGGAGCCGTAGCCGATGATGCACGGACATGGGGAGTCAGAACTCCGCCATAGTAGCTGGGAAGCCGACGAACAAGGCGGAGCGATCCGCTGCGGAGCCGGTGGAGCCAAGGGTGGAGGCCGAGGGGAATGCGAGCCAGCAAAGCACGCACCGGGCACAGTACCGGGCTCGCGTGTCACAGGCGCTGGAACGCATACGGCACGTCGAGTGAATATAGCGACGTGCCGTTCCATACCCGAGGTGGGAGCCGTATGCCCGAATTGGGCACGTACGGATCTATGCGGAGGGCGCGAGGTAACTCGCGTCCCTACCGCGATCATCAGAATTTGCGGTGTCGAAGTCCGCTTTTGAGCAATCCGCCCATGATCGATAGATTTTTCAGCGATCGGGTCCTATCTCGGCGGCTTGCCGAAATACGAGGCGCTGGCTTGGTCAGGCGCGCGCCGACCGACCGCCACGATCAGCAGCAATCCGCCTATGATCGATAGATTTTTCAGCGCCTGGATCAGGTTCTGCTCATAGGCGTCCCCGGTCATGACCCAGAAGTTATGCACGAAGAAGATCGTGCCGGCGGTGAACACGACCAGCAGCAGCGCGCCCCAGCGCGCCATAAGACCGGTCAGGATCATCAGACCGCAAACCAATTCGAGCACCGCCAGTGTCCAAGCCAGCACCTCGTATTTCGGCATCCCGCCGAGATAGGGCGCGATCTCGTCGGGCACCGGCACCTTGCTGTCGGCCAAGAGCTTCGCGAACCGGCCAATGTTGATCAGCTTCAGAATTGCTTCCCAGATGAAAACAATCGGAACGAAGATGCGGCCGAGTGCATAGGCAATGTTCATGTACCCCTCTCCACGACGAGCAGAACCGCATAACTCTTCATTGATCTGTCGCGCCCGCGCGCTCTGCGTTCGGCAATTGCTGCACGGACGGCGGCGGGCTCGCTAAGGTCTTGGAGCGACATGAGAGCGCCTCATCGGGGAGCAACCTGTCGACACTATAGCCTTTTGGATTGAGTCACAGCAGGGACAGGGATCGACGCTTTTCGTAACACTTCCGGTGCAGGTGTTGGCGGAGGCATTCTCTATCGCGGATGCTCGCGCCTGTCGGTTTAGGTAGGGCATCCAGTTTTGAAAACGGTAATTGGGTACGTCCGGCGGCCCAGGATCAGCGTCCCCGTTAGTCCTCAAATGAAGCCGACGATCGCCGCGCCCCCAGCAACTGACGTGCAAGCCAGCGACAGCCGACGAAGCAGGCGGTCACGACGCCGCGGCGCGACAACGGAACTTTACGCTCGATGAATGTTGCAGAACGGCCGCGCCCCTGAAATCTCTGCGCAAACGCGCGATTTAATATTGCAGAACCGCTTCGCTCGAGTGAGCCTGATTGCACAGACTGAAAAGTTGATCTTCAACTGAAGGGCGTGTGACATGAGCGAGCAGGCGTTGCATTCACCAAGCGTAGTCGCCTTTCCGAACAAAGAAGATGAGTTGGACAAGGCTGGGCAAGCCGTCTGCGATTTGGTTCACCAAGCAGCCACTGCGGCCGAACAAAAGATGCAACATGTTCTAGCCGTAGCCCACAAAACTTCGCTGCAGCTGCGAGCGGCGGAAGATCGAGTAGCCAGCCTCGAGGCCGAAGTGAAACATTATCGGGTTCGGGTGGATCGGGCAGAAAAATGGCTTCACCGGATTGCGCTGGAGATCCAAAACACTTTCTTGTCTACGAGCAAAAATGGGGACAGCCAAACACCTGACGAACTGGAAAGCCTCAAAAGGTACATCCCTAAGCGATAGAAGAATTTCATAAGTTCTAGGCCAGCAAGGCAAATTTGAAAGCGTGTGATTGGCTGATCAATTCAACCAAGCAATCGTGCGAGCGTAGCCAACTAGACGTCCGCTATCGGGGGTAAAGTAGACATCGAAACTTGGGTGTCGAAGTCCGCTTTTGACCCGGACATTATCTATCGAGCTTGCGGAGAGCGGCGCCGCGCAAGCCCTTCAATTCGGCCTGCCCAAACTTTGCTTCCAGAGTTTGATTACTTCAGGCGGAAATTCACGCCTTCCGACTCCGGTGCGTCGGCAGGCTTCCGGCCACATCTCAAGCAAGAAATGATCCTCGAGGAATAGTTCGCTTTGGGAAACCTGGTTAGCTTCAGAACGTGGCCATCGCTCCGCTGCCATTTTCAAGAGTTCGATGAGCGTAGCGACTTCGTGTTTGTCGGTGTTCATGACAACCCCCTCGTAATGGGCGGGGAGGTAACACCTTATTAGGGATGTCGCTGTGACGGGCATCACGAAACGACGCATTTAGCGCGCCGGCGGTAATGGACTACTTCAGCCAATTCCGAATCTGCTTTATGACGGTAACGGGGAAGGGGGGCTACGGGGGCCCTAATGAAATCCTCGATCGTTAAACGTTCCGTCGTAATTGATGGACACAAGACCAGTGTCAGTCTTGAAGATCCCTTCTGGACTGACCTGAAAATGATCGCGCATACCCAGCAAGCGACGCTGTCGGAATTGGTCACCATGATCGACGGTACGCGCGAACAGGGCAATCTATCCTCGGCGCTCCGCCTGTTTGTTCTTCAGCACTTCCGTAATGAAGACAAGCGAATGGAGGTGGCGAAATTCCGCGTGGGCGCTGAAAGAACATCAGCAAGCCAGCCTTAGCCCATTCTCGCCAACGGGGCGAGCCCATCGGGCGTGATCAGTTTACGAGGTCGCAACGCGCGATTTTCGCATTTTTGTCCGTCGCAGAGTGATAGGCTTTTGCCGATATGCTGCGGCGGGATTTCATCGCACTGATTGGTGGCGCGGCGGTTGGTTTGCCGCTCGCGGCGCGCGCGCAACAGCCCGAGCGGGCACGGCGCGTCGGCATTCTTTTGTCCTTCGCAGCCGATGATCCAGAATCGCCGGCCCGCCGCGCGGCATTCGTGCAGCAACTGCAACAGTTGGGCTGGACCGACGGCCGCAACGTGCAGATCGATACCCGTTGGGGCGCGAGCAATGCCGAAGCCAGTCGTAAATACGCAGCGGAATTGGTCGCGCTCGCGCCGGATGTCGTGCTGGCCGCCGCCAGTCCGGCGGTGGCGGCGTTGCAACAGGCAACCCGTACCGTGCCGATCGTGTTCGTCAATGTCACCGACCCAGTTGGCGCCGGCTACGTCGCAAGCCTGGCGCGACCCGCCGGCAACACCACCGGATTCACTTTCATCGAATACGGCATGAGCGGAAAATGGCTGGAACTGCTCAAAGAACTTGGCTCTCACGTGACGCGCGCGGTCGTGCTTCGGGACCCCACGGTAGCCGTCGGGATTGGCCAATTGGGCGCCATACAATCCGTGGCGCCCTCGCTCGGAGTGGAGGTTAGCCCGATCGACGCGCGTGATGCTGGCGATATCGATCGTGCCATCACGGCTTTTGCGCGCTTGCCGAATGGCGGCCTGATTGTGACGGCCAGTCCGATCGCGTTCATTCATCGCGACCTGATTATCTCGCAGGCAGCCCGGCACAAGCTGCCCGCAGTTTATCCTTTGCGCTTCTTCGTCGCTGGCGGCGGCTTGATCTCCTACGGACCTGACTCAATTGAACAGTACCGACAGGCGGCTCGCTACGTCGACCGCATCCTCAAGGGCGAGAAGCCGGCCGACCTGCCGGTGCAAGCGCCGACCAAATTCGAGCTGGTCATCAACCTCAAGACCGCCAAGACGCTCGGCCTCATCGTGCCGCCCACGCTGCTCGCCCGCGCCGACGAGGTGATCGAATGAAGCGGCGGGAATTTCTCGGTGCGTTGGGTGGTGCGGCAGCGTGGCCAGTTGCGGCGCACGCACAGCAGCCGACGATACCAGTAATTGGATTCCTCGATGGCAGAACGCCTGAAGCGTTAACGGAACGTCTGCGCGGATTTCGTCAGGGCCTCAAAGAAGTCGGCTATGTAGACGGCGAGAACGTGACGATCATCTACCGCTGGGCCGAAAATCAAGTCGATCAGCTGCAGGCACTGGCCGCTGATTTAGTTCGCCACCGGGTCGATGTCATCGTCTCAAGCGGGGGCTTCGGTCCTACGTTTGCAGCCAAGTCGGCGACCACCACGATCCCCATCGTATTCACAACTGCCGAAGACCCAGTGAGGCGCGGGTTTGTAGCGAGCCTCGCTCGGCCGGGTGGCAACCTGACAGGTATCAATTTCCTAAATCTTGAGTTGGCAGGCAAGGCGCTGGGACTACTGCGTGAGTTGGTGCCGGCAGCCATGCGTGTAGCCGTGCTCGGCAACCCAGTCAGCACCCTGAGTACCGAGTTTGTGTCGCGGGACTTAGAACCGGCTGTCCGCGCATTGGGCCTACAAATCCAGATTGCTCACGCCAGTGCCAGCCGCGAGATCGATGTGGCGTTTGAGGCCTTTGAACGCAATCGACCCGACGCTCTTTTCGTCAACGGCGACCCTTTCCTGAACGCTCGGCGTGTCCAACTGGCCCTCCTGGCAGGGTACTACAGAATTCCTGCGATCTATTCGGGACGTGAATTTGCCGAGGCGGGTGGGCTGATCAGCTACGGAAGCGACATCACGGATGCATATCGTCGGAAGGGCGTGTACGCCGGCCGCATTCTGAAGGGCTCGAAGCCCGCGGACATGCCAATTCTACAGCCAACCAAGTTCGAGTTGGTCATCAACGCTCAAACAGCCAGGATGCTCCACCTCGCCATACCATCGTCGCTGCTCGCCCGCGCCGACGAGGTGATCGAATGAGGCGGCGCGAGTTCATCGCAGCACTCGGCGGCGCGGCGGTTTGGCCGCTGGCGCGCGCGCAACAGGCCATGCCGGTCATCGGATATGTGAGCGGCCGATCGTTGGAATACGAAGAGCGATTGTTGTCGTCGTTTCGCAAAGGCCTCGAAGAAGAAGGTTATGCCGCCGGTCGGAACGTCGCGGTCCAGTACCGGTTTTCCGACGGCGACGACAGCAGGCTACCGGCGATTGCGGCCGATTTCGTCCGCCGCCAAGTGGCCGTGATCGTCGCCAGCGGGGGGCTTCCCGCAATCGCGGTAAAGGGCGCGACCTCGACCATCCCGATCGTGTTCAGCACCGGCACCGATCCGGTGGGGCAAGGTCTCGTCGCCGGCCTCAGCCGGCCGGGCGGCAACGCGACCGGCGTCGCCGTCTTCGCCAACGAACTCGGTGCGAAGCGGCTGGAGCTGCTGCGTGAGCTAGCGCCCAAGGCCGGCCTGATCGCCTTTGTCGCCAACTTGCACAGTTCGACAACGGCCGCGCAGGTCAAGGACGTCCAAACGGCGGCAGCGGCGTTTGGACAGAAAATCTTGGTGGTGAATGCCTCGTCACTGGAAGAGGTCGAACAAGCCTTCGCAACCATCGCTCAGGAAAAGGTTGGGGCCGTATTGTACAGCGCGAACCAGTTCTACCAAATAATCCGCGATCAGCTCGTGGCGCTTGCCTCACGGCACCGGCTACCGGCTATGTACGAGTGGCGCGAGTTTGTCGAAGCGGGCGGCCTCGCCAGCTACAGCACCAGCCGCGACGACTCGTTTCGTCAAATGGGAGTTTACACCGGACAGATTCTCAAGGGTGCCAGACCCTCTGAACTGCCGGTCGTGCAGCCGACCAAATTCGAGCTGGTGATCAACCTCAAGACCGCGAAGGCGCTCGGCCTTACGGTGCCGCAGAGCCTGCAAGTGGCCGCCGACGAGGTGATCGAATAGCAGGGCCGATGTCGCCTATTGGCACAAAGCGGACATCGCAGCCCAGTCGTCTGATGTCCGCTTCTCTAATCGGCCGTCTGGGGTCAAGCACTTTCAGACTATCCACCACCGCAGTGTCGATGTCTCTCACGGGCTCGCGCTTCTCTTCGGAATCGGCACCAAGGCCCTTCCAGCATGGGATCCGAGGACGAGGTCGGAACAATCTAAGTGGCGGCCTTGCCGTCAGTTGAGCGGCAGGTCCAAGCGGACATGCGAACTCACCTCATCCATCGTCCCGCGAGGGACATCTTTCCACCGCAGGGTGGAGCTCGAGTTTCCTCCTATCGGATCTGATCTTTCACGGTTTTCATGCTGCTGCGGCGGCTTGTTCTCGGGTCCACCGGAACTCGGTGCCATCAACCCACATACGATGCAGGATCACGGCCAGCCGGCGGGCCAGCGCCACGATTGCCTTCTTCATGCCGCGGCGCCTGGCGATCTGCATCGCCCAGGCCTTCAGCCAGGACCATTTCTTGGAACGCATCATGCTCTGAGCTGCTTCGTAGAGCATCGTCCGCATCATCTCGTCTCCACAGCGCGATATTCTGCCGTCCCAATCGACCTCGCCCGATTGATACTTGGCGCACGTCAGTCCAAACACCGCCCCGACAGACTTGGATTTGCGGAAGCGAGCCGGAATATCGACCGTGGCTCGATAGGTCAGCGACACCACGGGGCCGACACCAGGGGTCGTCATCAGGCGCCGGCACACCTCATCGTCCCGGACGATCGCTAACAAGCGGCGATGCAGGATGCAGAACTGCTCGCGAAGTGTCCGTCGGACAATGAGCAGCGGTTCGACCAACGCCGCCAGGTCGGGCAAGTTCTCGACAAGCTTCCTGATGCGAGCCTCGAACCTCACCGTCCCAACCATGCCGACCTTGAGGCCGAAGTTGCGCAGAGTACCGCGCAGGTCGTTATCGATGGCGATCGCCTTGGACTGCAGCAGCTTGCGATGGGTCAGCAGCATCCGCAGTTTCTGACTGCGTAGCGTCTTCACATGCACCGGGCGGTAAAGCCCCACCCGCATCATCTGCGCCATGCCGCGCGCATCGTTGCGGTCGGTCTTGTTGATCTGCGCCTTCAACACCGCTCGCATGTGCCGCGTTTCGACACAGATCACCGGCAAGCCCGCTTCGGCCAGCGCACTGAACAGCCATTGTGACAGCGGTCCAGCTTCCAATCCGATCCGCTTGAAGTGGTAGGCGGGGTTCTTCAGCACCGCCAGCAGCGCTTCGGGTTCGCTTGCCACCCTTACTTCACGAACGATCCTGCCCGCGTCATCCACAATGCAAACGCTGGTCTCCTTGACCGAAACGTCCAGTCCCGCAAAATGGTCCATGCTGCGCTTCTCCTTCTGATGCTTGAGGCCGTACACACGGACCTCGTTTCACCATCAGCCTGAAGCGCAGCACCCAAAATCTTCAGCTATCGGCCGATTACCCCATCTAATGGGGGTAAAGCGGACATCGGGACTAGAGGGCGTCAACGCCTCGGCGACGCGACGGTGTTGACAATGCCTCGACCATCAAGGTCTGTTTATCTGCTCGATCTGGATATTCCTTGTCGGTTATTTCCGATGGCACGAGCAAGAGCACGACCTGCGATCCGCGACTGTGCCATGATATAATGTTTCTCCGTCGTACTAAATGATGTATGCCCGAGTAGATCTTTGACGCCTCGCACGTTTGCTGGATCCCAGGTAGACCAAAATGTCGCAGCGGCACGACGAAAGCGATGCGGATTGACCGGAAATCCTAAGGCGTCGCGGGTGCGCGCCGTGATCTTTTGATAGATAGCAGCATCGGTCAACCCTCGGCTTTGGTCAGATGCCCAGAGGCAATCATGAGTTGCTGCATTCGGAATTCTTGTGCGAAATTTGTTCAAGTATTGATCGATACATCCCGACAGTTCTGTCGAAATGGGAAATTCCAATGGTCGCTTTGTCTTGAGGTCTTCGGTAGGAATTTCGAGCGCCCAAAGCTGACCGGACCTCACCAGATGTTTTCCGATGCGCAACGCCGTCAGCGTGCGCAGACGCAACGGAATTAACGCGAGAAGGGCGATGATCAGGCCGTCTCGATATGCAAAGGCATGTGCCTTAGAGATGTTCCGCGCTTCGTTGCAGTTGCTGACGGCATCATCCATCAGTTTAATTCCAAGCGCGTATAGAGCTTCGCTCGTGACCATATGATGCCGTTCCGGCCTTGGTCTTGCCTTAGCTGCGAGCCGCTTGATAATAGTCAACAACCAAGACCAGTCTTCACCTGGACAAATGAATCGGAGCGTGTCCCGCAGTCTGTGGAGATAGGTAACGATCGTTACGCTTCCGCAGGAGGCTGGTTGCCATCTGACGTAGTCTTCGATGATCTCTCGGTTAAGCCGGGCAGCAGGCGCGCGGCCGAGCAGGTGAGAATGACGAGCCGAGAGGAAGGCGAGAAATTTCGCGTAACCATCCAGTAAGCCGAGCCGTGTCGGCTCTGCGAGATGGGCTGCCGGTCCACAGTCGTCGAACCGATCGGTCCCGGTCTTGAACGCTGCCTCCCAGCGAGTTCGATCATCCTGAGGCCAGGCCGCGTAGGGGAGATACAACCGCGAAGCACGCCCCATGAGAAGCACCTTTTCGTGACCGGAAGCGGACTTTAAGACACTCGGTTCCGCGACGGCTGTATCGTTTTTCGAGTCGCGAGGGCCTCTTCGACGAGATGTTGATGGTGGCGAGCTGCCCGCCGGCTATCAATGCCGGCGTAGGCCCCGACGGTCGTCCTCATATTTGTGTGGCCCAACAATTGCCTGACTGTTTCGAAGCTTCCGGGCTCGGCATCAAGCAGTATCTTCGCGCTGAGATGCCGAAACTGATGGGCACTGATCACGATGCCCGCTCGTCGGTTTAAATATGTCCTGAGCAGCACTGCGAGCGTCTCGCGACTTTTTGGAGTACCGTGGACCGTCACGAACAGTCGTTCCGGTCGATGACCGATGATTCTCGGCGCGATGTTGTTGCGGTATTCGAGCAGCATCTTCGCTACGTGGAGCGGGATGTCGAAGGCAAGCTCCGAACGATTTTTCACCTCGTCTGCAGACAGCTCCAAAGTCGAGGTCGCGCGCGCGCCTTCGCGCAAGAACAAATGCAGGTCGAACGTAAGGTCCGACAGGTTTTGGAGCCGAACGGGCATGTAGCAGAGGATCGCCACCGCAATGGCCACCTGCGCCTTGGCCAGGGTTCGCTGATTGTGTTTGCTCTCCCGTTTAATCTCGGCCCAAAGCCGCGCCGGCAGACCGTGCAAGCGCTGTAGTACAGCAGGATCATCGAATTGGCGGAGAAAGCGCTTGTTCTTGGCTGTGAGTCCCGGTGCCGGCGTCGGAACTTTGCCTGCGAGTCGTCGCAGTTCGGTAAGCACATCGTCATTGATGTGCACCCATTCGAGAGCAATATGGATGAGAGCGCGGGCGAGATCGCCGTTGAAGCGGTTTTCGCGGTCACCAACCATATTTTGGCGCCGGCGCAGAATCCGCGTGAAGTGATCGGGCGACAAAAGATCGGCGAGAGACTTTATCGCAGATGGTTTAACGCCGCTGTGGATGAGTGCGCTGACGCCGGCATGAATCTGATCGCGCCGCAACTTGAGGGTCTGCGGTTTCAGCGCACGTGAACGAGCGTCCGCGGCGAATGCATCGGATCCGCTGCACCAGGCCAGGTATTGGTCAACGTCGTTGCGGAATTCTCTAGTGAGAAGGAGCCATTTGATGCGATTGACCGGGGGTCGAAAGGATGGAACGGCTACCGCCTGCAGTTTGCGCCCAGGCTGTTGCGCTGTCGTGTTCCAAAGCCGCGTGACCATCCGGTACAAAGCATTCGGCTTGCGATGAAGCGATCCGCCCCGAACGGCGGCCATGAAATTGTTGATCACGCCGTCGTTGACTTGCTCAGGCGCGATGTTCTGGCTGCTGGCGTAACGCGCCAAACGCGAAAGACCGATGCGATCCCGTTTATGCGGAAACTGAGCAACCAAGTTTATCCAAGCCGGGCTCATTGGGGTTTTGCCTGAGCCTTGGAGTGGTTTCAATTTGCTGGCTTTCACGGCGGCCATAAAATCCGATTTGACGTTGCTGAAACTCTTAATGCTGAGACCGGCAGCCACCGGACTAATCACCGCTAGCTTGGCGCCGATCGCGGGTATATCGAGCGCGATCCGGCCAGGGTCATCATCGAGCAGAGCCGCGATCCGGTTGACTGCCGAGCGCAGGTCACGGCGACGCGTGACGGAAAGTCCCTCAAAACCTTCCAAAGCCTGAAGGACGTCCCGCAGGGTGGTGCTGGGGGGGTGCAGCAGCAGTGCCGGAGAGGGGCTCGGTTTTGCCTTTGGGCTTCATGGCGACGTCCTTTCGGGGGCGCATATCACGGTCAGTCCCGGTCTCGGGTGGACAGGGGGCGCCAGAGGGGGATATTCGGGCATACCAGCTCACAATACAATGGTGGTGTATTGAAAGAGACTACTCCCGAAATTTCGTACACCATTGACACAACGTGACAATTTGTGACATGCATAAACTCCTTTAGGTTTCACGATGAAGAGCTAAAAACGCCTTTAGATCGCCCTCAGCGACGCGGACAACGCCACCGACCCGGTGCACGACCAGATCGCCGTTTGCGATCCAGCGCCGGACCGTACGGGATGCAACATCGAGAGCTTCGGCCACAACTTTGATGGTGTAGTACTTCGGGAGACCACTGCCGCTGCGAGGGTGACCACGGGCAGGGCGGAAAGCCGCTACCGTATCGCGGTTGATGCGGGGCCGAGATCGAGAGGTCATGCCGGCCCCCCATCATACGGAGAATGATTTCTCAGTCGCCGTTGGGATCGAGACAGCCACGCTGAGGGCACTGCCTGGGCCACTGGGCTTCGCGTACGCGCTTCAGCGCGGCGACGCTGCTCTCTCGCCCTTCGACTACGGCGCCCACGTGCTCTGCCCCCAGTGCCAGCGCTTTTTCTCTCTGATAGCGATACCGATCGTAGATCGCTTCGACGCCGCCCTTGACGTGATTGATCGCAAGCTCGGCGACGTGCGGCGCTATGCAGAGCCTTCCGAGGCGTGTAGCTGTTGATGTAGGGGAGTTTCCGCGACGGCGGGCTTGTGGACTGGGTTGACGGCGCGGGAATTACCCTTTGTGGCTCTATGTGCGCTTTAAGGCCACCAAAGCTGTCAACCCTGCTGGAATTGCTCGCGCTTGGCGCCCCGCCCCTGGGCACCATCACTACGGCGCTGAAGTCGGGGCGATGCCTTTCCGGTTCATGCCTCGTCACGCGCCGGAGCCTGACAGGAACTCGCGGCGCGCCGTCTTGACGATGATCTTGATGTCGAGCCAGAGCGACCACTTCTCGATGTACTCGAGGTCGTAGTCGATGCGCGTGATCGCATCGTTCGCCTGAGCGGTGCTGCCGCGGCAGCCGTTGACTTACGCGAGGCCGGTGATGCCTGGCCGAACGCTATGCCGCTGGAAATAATACGGCACCAGATCCTCATAGAGCAATTCGGCGGCCAGCATGCGCGCGCGACGTGATCCGCCACGCCTCGTCGAACACGATGTTCGTCCGCGGCAAGCTCATCCAATCGGGCGCAATGTTTGACGAGAACCTCGGTGTGGGGACGCCGATCGGCGGCGCGGAAGATACGGAGTTCGCCCTGCGTGCCCATATTCTGGGCTCCCGGACGATGCATTTCGACACCGCGCTGATCGGCCATCGGGACAAGAATCCGCAACTGCGCGCCAAGTACTATCGGGGCGGCCTCGTTGCCATCGCCAGGCACGCGCAGCGGCAGGGCGGCATTGTCATCGAGCTTGCGCGCAAAATCGCGGTGGGCGGTTGGCTAACCCTGAGAGGCGAATTGTCCTTCCGGGGATTCCTCGGCGCCCTGTCGGCGGCCTTTGGCGCTTGGCGTCATGGCGACCGTAGTCCGCGAACGGCGCCGTTCCGCTCCCACGCCTCATGATGAGCCCACAACGCGCGACCCGGGCACCGGTATGACGAACGCGCCACCAAGCCGCCGGAGATCGGATACGCCGTCGTCGTAGGTCCAGACAAAATGTTTCGGTGCGGATGTGCCCGCACTCGCCGCAACCGTCGGCCGGCCAAAATGGTTCTTGTTTCGAAATTTCAGCAAAAAACGTTTGACGCAGAATTGTATGGCGCGTTTGCAAGAACGGTAGCGCAATACGGACAATAAAATTTTGCCAAGGGAGGCGGCGCGCTCGGAGCTCTTGGAACAACCTGGAGACCGAACCATGCGCGAGTATAGTTCCGCGGAACTCGATCTGATGGCCAAGGCTTACGAGCGCGCGCACGACAGCCTTTCAGACTGGAGCAGCGTTCCATTGGAAGGCCTGGCAAATCGAAGCTTGTCTCTCGTCAGCGGCATTGTCGAAGCCATCGACCAGGGGGAGCGCGACGAGGAGCTTCTGGTGTTCGCGGCGCTTTCGAAGGTCGGCTCTGAGCGATAGGCGCGAGGCGACCACGATCTGAAATCACCAGCTTCGTACTGGTGCAAACGTCAAGCCGGCGGTTAGCGGAGCGCGTCCGCGCGCGTGGCGTGGACGTCAGCCCAGCCGGTCTTGACCAGCCAGTCCAGGCGAAATGTCTTGCCGATCCGCCGGCAGGTGTATTCGAAGAGCGGATTGACGCGGCGCTCGCGCATCGCGATCCAGAATTGCAGGCGCCGCTCGTATTCTTGAAGACCGACCCAGTGCCGTGGATTGAGCTCGCGGCCGAACAGGCCGCTGCTGGCGCCATCGAATCGCGCGTCCACGAATTGGCCCTCGCGCGGCGGATTGGGCGGGCGCGTCTTGTGCAGCCGCCCCTGGTTGATGAACTGGAAACGATCGTAGCCGGCCGCCGCCAGAATTTTTGCAAGCTCGCCGTACTCGTCTTCGAACGACACGAAATCTGGTTTGATCGGCTGCGCGGCCACCTGGTCGCAGACGATCTTGTCGGCGCCCTCGATATCGCACTTGAGATAGTGCGGGATGCCGAACTGCGCGAATATTTCCGCGATCGTCGTGGTCGCCACCTGCACCTCGGTGGTCGGGCTGTTGTCACGGCTGGCGATGTCCGGATAGACGCTGCTCCAGGCCGAGTAGATGTAGAACGGGATGTGCTTGCCGGCCTCGTGCCACAGCGCCTTGGGCACGATCGTGAGACAGCCTGCCGAAATCTCTTTCGCGAATATTTCCGAATTGCGTCTGCACAGCTCGGGATTGGCTTCCAGCGCGACGACGCGAAATCCCTTGGACAGGTAGAATTTGGAGTCCTGACCTTCGTACATACCAAGGTCGAAAATGAGATCGCGCTGAACCACTCGTCCTCCAGACGCCGGCGGGAAGGGCGGGACCATAGCATACCGGCCCGCGCTGCGCGGCCACGGGCTGGCCTGGAACCCCGCTGTTTCAAGCCGAAAGCGGCCGCGCCGGCGCGTTTTGGCCGGGATTAACCCATCGGCTGTACGAGACAATTTGGTCCGGTGCCGCTACCTTTCGTGTATGGGGAATCGTAGCCTTCTGGACAGGGTTCGGCGCCGGCGGCCTGGCGCCGAGGAGCACCATACAGCGATTGCGACGGGCCAAGACGCGGCCGGCATGATGCCCACGATCCGCAGCCGCCTGTTCACCAAGTATGTCGGTTTGTTTGTTATCGTGGTGAGCGTGGCGCTCCTCTCGAACGGGATGTTCGAGGTCTATTTCTACTATCAGGAGCACAAGGCGGCGCTGATCCGCATCCAGCGCGAGCAAGCCGAGGCCGCCTCCGCGAAGATCAGCCAGTTCATCAAGGAAATCGAAAGCCAGCTCGGCTGGACCACGCAGCTTCCGTGGTCGGCAAGTTCAATCGAGCAGCGCCGCTTCGACGCACTGCGCCTGCTGCGCCAAGTCCCCGCGATCACCGAGCTTGCCCAGGTGGATTCCACCGGCAAGGAGCGGCTGCGCGTCTCGCGGCTTGCGATGGATGTGGTCGGCAGCGGCATCGATTTCTCCAAGGAGCCGAAGTTCACCGAGGCCGCCGCGAACAAGATCTACTACGGGCCGGTCTATTTCCGCCGCGAGTCCGAGCCTTACATGACGCTCTCGCTGGCCGGCACGCGGCGTGATGCGGGCGTGAGCATCGCCGAGGTCAATCTCAAGCTGATCTGGGACGTGGTCTCGCAGATCAAGGTCGGCGAAAAGGGCAGCGCCTACGTGATCGACCGGCAAGGTCGGCTGATTGCGCACCCCGACATCAGCCTGGTCCTGCGCAACACCGATATGTCGCGGCTGCCGCAGGTCCGTGCCGCGCGGCAGAACAACCCGAACGATCCCGATGACGACTTGCAGGTCGCGCAGAACATCCAGGGACGCGAAGTGCTGACCGCGTCGGCGCCGATCGAGCCGCTCGGCTGGCGGATGTTCGTCGAGCTACCGGTCGAGGAAGCCTATGCCTCGCTCTATGAGGCGCTTTATCGGCTTGTCTATGTGCTGCTCGCCGCGCTGATTTTCGCCGGACTGGCGGGCGTGTTCCTGGCGCGCCGCATGGTCGGCCCGATCCAGGCGCTGCGGGCCGGCGCGGCGCGCATCGGCGGCGGCGATTTCACGCAACGCATCTCGATCAAGACCGGCGACGAGCTCGAGGGCTTGGCCAATCAGTTCAACGACATGGGCGCCCGGCTCCAGGACTCCTATGCGGACTTGGAAAAAAAGGTGGAACAGCGGACCAGCGAACTGGCGCAGTCGGTCGGGGAGCTGCGCGCGCTCGGCGAAGTGTCCCAAGCCGTCAACTCCACGCTCGATCTCGAACAGGTGCTCTCGACGATCGTGGCCAAGGCAACGCAGCTCTCCAACACCGAAGCCGGCGCCATCTACGTTTTCGACGAGGTGCAGCAGGAGTTTCGGCTCCGCGCCACCTACGGCATGAGCGACGAGATGATCGCGGCGGTGCGCGATCAGCACATCAGCATTTCAGAAGCGGTCGGGGAGGCCACCGAACGGGGCGAACCGGTCCAGATTGCGGATCTGAGCAACGAGCGGCCGTCACCGATCAATGAAATTATGCTGCGTGGCGGCTATCGCGCGCGGCTCTTGGTCCCGCTGCTGCGCTCCGATGAAATCTTCGGCGCGCTGGTGGTGCGCCGCAAGGAGCCGGGCGAGTTTCCAAAGAACACGGTCGATCTGCTGCGCACCTTCGCTGCCCAGTCGGTGCTCGCCATCCAGAATGCGAGGCTGTTCCTGGAGATCGAGGAAAAGAGCCGTCAGCTCGCCGATGCCAGCAAGCACAAGTCCCAATTCCTCGCCAACATGAGCCACGAGCTGCGGACGCCGATGAACGCCATCCTCGGCTACACCGAGCTGATCCTCGACGGCATCTACGGGGAGCCATCGGAAAAGATGGTTGGCGTGCTGGCCAGGGTGCAGACCAACGGCAAGCACCTGCTCGGCCTGATCAACGATGTGCTCGACCTGTCCAAGATCGAGGCCGGTCAGCTCACACTTTCGCTCACCGACTATTCGATCAAGGACATGGTCTACAACGTATTCGGCGTGGTCGAGTCGCTGGCCAAGAACAAGAGCCTTGCGTTGAACGTCGACATGCCCGCGCAGTTGCCGAACGCCCACGGCGACGAGCGCCGGCTCACCCAGGTGCTGCTTAACCTGGTCGGCAATGCCCTCAAGTTCACCGATGAGGGCGGCGTGACCATCAAGACGGTTGCGGCTCATGACTCG
This sequence comes from uncultured Alphaproteobacteria bacterium, assembly GCA_963814215.1. Classification (GTDB taxonomy): domain Bacteria; phylum Pseudomonadota; class Alphaproteobacteria; order Rhizobiales; family Xanthobacteraceae; genus Z2-YC6860. The sequence goes on from CAWFCM010000005.1 coordinate 50,847, forward strand.
TTCACGGTGGCAGTGGTGGACACCGGCCCCGGTATCGCGCCGGCCGACCAGGCCAAGATCTTCGAGGAGTTCCAGCAGGCGGATTCCTCTACCACCAAGCAGAAGGGCGGGACGGGCCTGGGCCTCGCGATCGCCAAGCAGATCGTGGAAATGCACGGCGGACGACTGTGGGTTGAGTCCGAGCTGGGCAAGGGTTCGACGTTCCAGTTCTCGCTGCCGATCAATGTCGAACGCCAGGCCGCGCAATGAGGTCCAGGCGTCGCAAGGTGGCGAAAACGCGCCGCAAAGCGGCGACGGCCGCGACTCGCGTGCAGCGCCCGCCCGCTGCTGCGAAGAGCGACGCGGCGCAGCTTCGCCGCGAGCGCGACGAGGCGCAGGCGCGGGAGAAGGCGACGGCGGAGGTGCTGCGCGTCATTGCGCGCTCGCGTGGCGATTTGCAGCTGATCTTCGACACTATCGTTCGTAACGCATTGCGCCTTTGCGAGGCAGGACACGTCTCGTTGCATCGTGTCGAGGGCGATGTGATGCGGCAGGTGTCGCGGCACGGGCCGTCGGTGCTCGAGCGCGGCGAAACGCGGCCGATCAAGTCCGGATATCTGGCCGGGCGCGCCATCCTCACCCGCAAGATCGTGCACGTCACCGATGCCCTTGCCATCGCCGCCAAGGAGTTCCCGGATGCCCTCGCGGCGATCAAGCGCGAAGGCGTCAGAACCGCGCTCGCCGTTCCGCTGCTGCACGGCAAGGTCGCGTTGGGCGTCATTTTGATCCGGCGTTTGGAGGTGCGTCCGTTTACGGACAGGCAGATCGCTTTACTCAAGACTTTCGCCGCGCAGGCGGTCATCGCCATCGAGAATGCTCGGCTGCTCGCCGAATTGCGCCAGCGCACCGGCGATCTCACCGAGTCGCTGGAGCAGCAGACCGCGACCTCGGAGGTGCTGAAGGTTATCTCAAGCTCGCCCGGCGATCTTGCCCCGGTGTTTCAGGCGATGCTGGAGAACGCCACCCGGATCTGCGACGCCAAGTTCGGCACGTTGTTTCGCTTCGACGGCGAATTGTTCCACCGCGTCGCAGGAACCGGCACGCCTGCGGCATTGGTTGAATTGCAGACGTCGCGCGGCCCGTTCAGGCCGGAGGTGAGCGATCGCCTGAGTCGCATCTTGCGGACCAAAGCGGTGGACCACGTCGTTGACGAGTTGACAGAGCCGAACCCAAGCCCACCCGCCACATATGGCGGCGCGCGTTCCATTGTCGCGGTGCCGATGCTCAAGGACAACGAGCTGGTCGGCGCCATCATCATCTACCGAACGGAGGTGCGGCCCTTCACCGACAAGCAGATCGCGCTGGTGTCGAACTTCGCCAACCAGGCAGTCATTGCGATCGAGAACGCACGGCTGCTCAACGAATTGCGGGAATCGCTGGAGCGGCAAACCGCAACTTCCGAAGTGCTCAACGTCATCTCAAGCTCGCTGAGCAATGCCCAGCCGGTGTTCGACGCCATCGTGCAAAGCGGCATGCGGCTGTTCCCCGACGACGCGGTGTTCATCGCGCTGCCGGACAACGGCATGCTCAAACCCGCGGCGATGGCGGAAAAGAACAAGGCCCGTGCCGCGGCGTGGGGGCGGCGATTCCCATTTCCGCTCACGCGCGATTACATGCACGGCGTCGCTATTCTCGACCGGGCGATCGTGGACATTCCCGATGTTCGCAAAGCGCCGCCCGAGCTTGCCAAGGGCGCCAAGAACTTCCTTGCGACCGGCTATCGCGCCGTCACCATCGTGCCGATGATTCGCGACGACACAGCGATCGGCGCGCTCAGCGTGGTGCGGCTCGCACCCGGGCCGTTGTCGGACAAGCAGCTCGCCGTGCTGCAGAACTTCGCAGCCCAAGCCGTGATTGCCATCGAGAACGCCAGATTGCTCAACGAATTGCGCCAGCGCACCGGCGATCTGACCGAGTCGCTGGAGCAGCAGACCGCGACGTCGGAGGTGCTGAAAGTCATCTCAAGTTCGCCGGGCAATCTTGAGCCGGTATTCCAATCCATGCTGGGGAACGCAGTGCGAATTTGCGAAGCCAAGTTCGGCGATCTGTTCCTTTGCGACGGTGACGCGTTCCGCATGGTCGCAACCCACAACGCTCCGCCCGCCTATATCGAGGCGCGCACACGCGACCCGCTGCTGCGACCGCCGCCCGATTCGCCGCTTGCTCGGGCCGCTGCGGCGCGGCAAGTGGTTCATATCGCCGACATTATGGAAATACCGTCATACATTAACGGCCACCCATTCGTTGCCGCGAGCGTCAAGCTTGGCGGCTATCGAACCGTCCTTGCGGTTCCGATGCTCAAGGACAATGAGCTTGTCGGCGTAATCGTTTTTCCTCGCCAGGAGGTTCGCCCGTTTACTGACAAGCAAATTGATCTTCTGCGGAACTTCGCCGCCCAGGCCGTCATCGCCATCGAGAACGCGCGGCTGCTCAGCGAACTGCGCCAGCGCACCGACGATCTTTCCGAGTCGCTGGAGCAGCAGACCGCGACCAGTGAGGTGCTGCAAGTTATCGGAACGTCTCCGGGAGAACTGCAGCCCGTATTCGATGCCATGCTGGACAACGCCACGCGCATTTGCGAGGCCAAGCTTGGCTTTCTGTGGCTGCTGGAGGGTGACGGCTTGCGCCGCGCGGCGTTTCGTGGCGTCTCGCCTGAGTACCTGGGGGGCGGACCGGGACAATCGTCGTTCCGGCCCGGCGCGAAAATCCCGCTCGCTCGCGCGATCCGAACGCGGCAGGTCGAGCATGTGGCCGACATCCGGACGGAACCATCCTACATCGAACGCGATCCGCCGTTCGTAGCGCTGGCCGATCTTGCCGGAGCGCGGACCCTGTTGGTCGTGCCGATGCTCAAGGATGAGACGGTCGCCGGCGCCATCGCCATCTACCGTCAAGAGGTGAGGCCGTTCACCGACAAGCAGATCGATCTCGTCAAAAACTTCGCCGCCCAAGCCGTTATCGCAATCGAGAACACGCGGCTACTCAACGAATTGCGCCAGCGCACTGGCGATCTCTCCGAATCGCTGGAGCAGCAGACCGCGATCAGCGACATTCTGAGCGCGATATCAAACTCGCCGGGCGACGTGAAGCCGGTGTTCGACGCGGTCGCAAGACACGCTGCCCGCATTTGCGAGGCGCAATTCGTGGACATCGTGGTTGCGGAAAACGACACGATGCGCGTCGCGGCCACCTTCGGCGATCTCGGCCGGCCATTGGGCGAGGCTGTGCCGCTGGACCGCTCCACGGTGATGGGGCGCTCTATCAGCGACATGCGGCCGGTGCAGGTGCTCGACCAACTGAATGCCGGGGACGAATATCCACGCGGCCGGGAGTTTGCGCGCAAGTACGGGCACCGCACCATCCTCGGCGTCCCGCTGATCCGCGAAGGTCATGCGCTCGGCACGATCCTGGTCCGCCGCATCGAGGTGCGGCCGTTCGAGGACAAGCACATCACGCTGCTCAAGACTTTCGCCGACCAGGCCGCGATCGCCATCGAGAACACCCGGCTGCTCAGCGAGCTGCGCCATCGCACCGACGATCTCACGGAGTCGCTGCAGCAACAGACCGCCACCGCCGACGTGCTCAAGGTCATCAGCCGCTCGACGTTTGATTTGCAGACCGTTCTTGACACGCTGACGGAATTGGCAGCGCGGCTGTGCGAAGCCGACATGGCAGGGATTACGCGCGACGACGGCGCAGGATTCCGGCACGTGTCCAACTTCGGGTTCCCGTCCGATTGGGTTGATTCCAACAAGACGATCCGGATGCAGCCCGGACGCGGCAGCGTCGTCGGTCGCGCCTTGGCGGAGTCCAGGACCGTGCAGGTCGCCGACGTGCTCGCCGATCCCGAGTACACGTTCATCGAACCGGCAAAAAAAGCCGGGTATCGGACGTTCGTCGCCGTCCCGCTGATGCGCGAGGGACACCCCATGGGCGTCCTCACTATGGGCCGCAAGACGGTCGCCCCGTTCACCGACAAGCAAATCGAGCTGGTGTCGACGTTTGCCGACCAGGCGGTGATCGCGATCGAGAACGTGCGGCTGTTCGACGAGGTGCAGAAGCGCACGGAGGAGTTGAGCGAATCGCTGCAGCAGCAGACCGCCACCGCCGACGTGCTCAAGGTGATCAGCCGCTCGACGTTTGACCTGAAGACGGTGCTCGACACGCTTTTGAAGTCGGCAGCCCACCTCTGCGACGCCGATCAAGGGACGATTACCCAACGCAAAGGTGAGGTTTTCTACCGCTCGGTGGCCTACGGCTTCCCCGATGCCTTCCTCGAATATGTCAAGGACAAGCCCGTCGAAGCCAACCGCAAGACCGGCACCGGCCGCGCGCTCGCCGAGGGCAGGGTCGTCCATATCCCCGACGTTCACAATGATCCGGAATTCGACTGGCCTGAGGCACAGAAGCTTGGCGGTTTCCGCACCATGCTTGGTGTGCCAATGCTCCGCGAGGGCGTTTCGGTCGGCGTGCTGACGCTCACGCGCGGCGACGTACGCCCCTTCACCGACAAGCAGATCGAACTGGTGGCGATCTTCGCCGACCAGGCTGCGATCGCCATCGAGAACGTCCGCCTGTTCGACGAAATCCAGGACAAAAGCCGTCAGCTCGCTGAGGCGAGCAGGCACAAATCGCAATTCCTCGCCAACATGAGCCACGAGCTGCGCACGCCGCTTAACGCCATCCTGGGCTACACCGAGTTGATCCTGGACGGTGTCTACGGCGACACGCCGGACAAGATGCGCGCCACGCTCGATCGGGTGCAGCGCAACGGCCGCCATCTGCTCGGCCTGATCAACGATGTACTCGACTTGTCCAAGATCGAGGCTGGCCAGCTCACTCTGTCGATCGATAATTATTCGCTCAAACAGATGGTGCATGACGTCTACGGCGCCGTGGAGTCGCTGGCCGCGAACAAGCACATCGACCTCAAGGTCGAAATGGCGGGCGAACTGCCGCGCGGGCGCGGCGATGAGCTCCGGTTGCGTCAGGTGCTGCTCAATCTGGTCGGCAATGCCATCAAGTTCACCGACCAGGGCGAGGTCGTGATCGCGGCGTCGGCGACCAACGGATCGTTCACCGTTGCCGTAAGCGACACTGGTCCCGGTATCTCACAATCGGACCAGGGAAAAATTTTCGAGGAGTTTCAACAGGCCGATAATTCGCTCACCAAGGCCAAGGGCGGCACCGGGCTGGGCCTGGCGATCGCACGGCGCATCATGGAATTGCACGGCGGCCGGCTGTGGGTTGAATCAAAGCTCGGCAGCGGCTCGACGTTTACCTTCACGCTTCCGGTCGAAATTGAAAAACAGGCGAGGCAGGCATGACCAAAAGCATACTGGTGGTCGAGGATCAGGAGGACAACCGGCAGATTTTGCGCGACCTGCTCGGCGTCACGGACTACGAAATTGTGGAAGCCGAAAACGGCCAGCAGGCGCTCGACGCGGTCGCAAAGAAAAAACCGGACCTGATCCTCATGGACATCCAACTCCCGGTCATGGACGGCTATGAGGCAACGCGCCGCATCAAGGCCAATCCCGATTGGAAGGCGATCCCGATTATCGTGGTGACGTCATATGCGTTGAGCGGGGACGCCGAGAAGGCCCGCGCCGCGGGATGCGACGATTACGTGACCAAGCCATACAGCCCACGGCAGTTGTTGTCGAAAATCAGGGAATATCTGAAGTAGCATTGGAATTGCGCCGTCATGCACAGTCCACCGCGTATTTTGATCGTCGACGACAACGAGACCAATCGTGACATCCTGGTCACGAGGCTCGGCGTCCACGGCTACGAGCTGCTGCAAGCCGCCGACGGCGAGGAGGCGCTGGTCGCCGCCAAGCAGCACTTGCCGGACCTGATACTGCTCGACGTAATGATGCCGAAGCTCGACGGCATCGAAGTCACCAAGCGAATCAAGGCGGACAAGGCGATGCCGTTCACGCCGATCATCCTGGTGACGGCGAAGGCGGACAGCAAGGACATTGTCGCCGGCCTCGACGCCGGCGCCGATGAATATCTGACCAAGCCGGTGGATCAGACCTCGCTGGTTGCGCGGGTGAAGTCGGTGCTGCGCATCAAGGAACTTCACGACCAGGTCAGCGACTGGAACAAGTCGCTGGAACAGCGCGTCACGGAGCAGGTCGGCGAACTGGAGCGCGTCGGCCGGCTCAAGCGGTTCCTCGCGCCGCAGGTCGCTGAGCTCCTCGTTACGTCAGGTGACGACGTCATCAAGAGCCATCGCCGCGACATCAGCGTCGTGTTCTGCGACCTGCGCGGCTTCACCGCTTTCGCGGAGACGGCGGAGCCGGAGGAGGTGATGGGCGTGCTCAGCGAGTATCACGCCTGCCTCGGCGCGCTGATCCACAAGCACGAAGGCACGTTGGACAAGTTTGCCGGCGATGGGCTGATGGTTCTGTTCAACGACCCGGTCAAATGCGAGCAGCCGGCGCTGCAGGCGGCCAAGATGGCGGTCGAAATGCGTGACGCCGTCGCGCAGCTTGCGGTCAAGTGGCGCAAGTTCGGGCACCAGCTCGGTTTCGGCCTGGGCATCGCTCACGGCTATGCCACGATCGGACAGATCGGGTTCGAGGGGCGTTACGATTATTCAGCCATCGGCTCGGTGGTGAATCTGGCGTCGCGACTGTGCGGTGAGGCGCAGGCCGGGCAGATTCTGGTCGAGCCCAAGGCCTTCACCGCGATCGAAGGCATGGCGGATGCGGAGGAGATCGGTGAGTTGACCCTCAAGGGATTCCACCGCCCGGTCTTCGCCTACAACGTCAAAGGTCTTCGGGCTTGAAAAAGCATCACGGCCGGGCAAGCCCGGCCGTGACAGCAGTTTCGGATGAATCCGCCTTAGCGCCAGCTACGCGCGTTGTTGTTATTGCCGTTCTGCGCGGCCGAGCGCTGCCGCGGCACCGGCTTCGGCGGTACAGCCGCAGGCGGCGGCGCGCCGAACAGCCGGTCGAAGAATGAGAAGCCGCCGCTCGCGCTTGTTGCCCCGCCATAGGTGCCCGGGGCCGCCCGCACCGGCGCCGCGAAGTTCGGCTTCGGCCGGTCCATCGGAATGTCGGCGACCTTGCGCTCGGAGCCCTTTAGCGCGGCGATAACGCGGGCGTCACGGCCGTAGACATCCTCGCGGATCACCAGCTTGCCGGCGTCATCGACATAGGCGCTCTGGTAGGTCAGGTGGACCGGGATGATGAAGGGGAAGTTGATGTTGATCTCCGAGCCGCCGAACATCTTGCGCAGCCGCTCGGCCGTGTAATTCTCCTGCGGCAGCACAATCGACAAGATCTTCTCGCCGTACATCAGCGGATCGTTCACCCGCATGCAGCCATGGCTGTAGGCGCGCTTGTCGTGCGCGAACAGGTGCTTGTCCGGCGTGTCATGCTGGTAGACCAGGAACTTGTTGGGGAAGTTGAAGCGGATGCGGCCGAGCGCGTTGCGGTCGCCCGGCGGCTGCCAGATGCGAACGGTGCCGTCCGGGTTCTGCTGGATCTTGAGGCCCATGCGCTCCAGCACGGTCGGGTCCTGGGCGTACGCGGGCAGGTATTCGTTCTGGATGATCGACGGCGGCACGTTCCAGGTCGGATTGACCGTGATGAACTTCATCTCGGCGCTGATGATCGGGGTTGCCTGGCTCGGCTTGCCGACGACGATCTTGGTCTGCCAGTACAGCGCGCCATTGTGGACGATCTTGAGCGTGTAGTCCGGGATATTGACCATCACGTAGGTCTTGCCCAGGTCGCGCGGCATCCAGCGCCAGCGCTCCAGGTTGGCGATGATCACGTCGGTATCGCGGTCGCGGCGCGGGCCGTTGATCGCGTCGAGCGTCACGGCGTTGAGCTGGCCGTTAGCTGGCAGCTTGTTCGACTTCTGGAACTTGGTCACCGCGTCGGCCAGCGCCTTGTCGTAGACGTTGCTCGCGGCATCGCCTTCGGCGCCGAGCTTGGCGCGCAGCGCGGGCACTCGCGGGTCCTCCATCAGGACCTCGTTACCCTTCTTGTCCTTGCTGTATTTCAGTGCGGGGCCGCCGGGGATGCGCTGCTGCGGAGCGCCGTCGGGGGTCTTGCGGGCTTCCGCAAGCTTGGCGCGCAACGCCTTGTAGCCGGCGTGCTGAGGGTGGAAGCTGTCGAGCGCGTCCGCCGTGCTGGCCGATGTGGCGATCTTCTTCAAAACGTCCACCGGCTCCGGGCGGTCCTGCTCGTACAGGATGTCGGAGGCGATGCGCGAATAGTGGACACGGCCGGTCTGGGCATGACGGGCGAATGTGACGATCGCCTGGGTCAACTTGAGCTCAGCTTCCGCGAGTACGTCAGTCTCAGCGCCCGCCTTGAACCCAGGCGTCGGATAGTCGCTGGGTTCGAGACCATGCTCGTCGACATGGGCAAGATAATCGGTGGCAGCGTTGCCGCGCGGATTGACGGCGCCGTTGGTGATCCAGAGCGGCGCGAAATTCCGCTCGCTGTAGAAGGCTTCGATGCTCGCTCGATCCTTGCGGCCGCCAAGCAGACGGTCGAACCTGCCATTGCTGATCTCACGCAGCCTGTCGGCGATCTGCGCATCCACCTCGGCCGAGGCGACCTTGTACTGGACGTTCCCGGTCGTCTCCTTGGCCGGTGCCGGCACAGCCGGGGCGGTTGCGGCAGGGGTCGGGTTTTCTGCCTCGGGCTGCGGTGCGGCTTGAGGGGCGACGGGCGACGCCTGCGAGGCCGCTTCGGAGGCCGGGACCGGCTGGCTCGCCTGCGCAAAACCACCGTTGCCTGAGGCCGTTAGCGCCAGGGCCGCTATCACGGCCGCGCCGGCTAGCAGATGGTTGAGGCGCCTCTTGTGCATGGAAAAATCTCCGCAGGAATGCCTAGGCCGCACCCCAATAAGTGGACGGCATCTGCTTTAACAAATTTCCGCTGGAGAGTTTACTGAAACCGGTACATCCGGCCGAAAACGCCGCTTTATGTCGCTGGGGTGTGCATTTCGGCCACGGCCATCGGCAATTTTGGCCCGATTTCATCAGTTTTTGCAGCGCGTCAAGAAGGGTGGCCCAGATGGGGATCACCTTCCGGTATCTCAATCCAGGTTGGGTGTCCGATCAGTAAGGGATACCATAGCCCCGGCGCGCTGCCGGAGGGCCGAAGAAATGCGGCATCGGGGCGATATAGCCCGGTGGCGTGAATGCAAATGGATCATAGCGGCGGGCGATGCGGTCGTTGCCGCGGCCGAAATAGCTGTCCGGCCGGCGGGTCTGGGATTGGCGCTGGTCGTCGGAGCGGCTCGGCGACCGTGCGACGGCCGGCTTGCTGCTCGAATTGTAATTCCGGGCGACCGGCGTGTCGGCCGCGCTCCGTCCGTCGCGCATCAACTCCGTGATTTTTCGGTCGTGGCCGTAGATGTCCGGCCGGGTCTGTAACTGGCCGGCGCTATCGACGAACGCCGTCTGATAGGTCAGGTGCACCGGGATGTGCGTCCCAAAATTGATGGTGCGCTCCTTGTCGCCGTACATCTTCTTGATGCGTTCGGCGGTGTAGCGTTCTCTTGGCTGCGCGATCGAGAGCAGCACTTCGGCATATTGCTCGGGATACTGAACCCGCATGCAACCGTGGCTGTAGGCGCGTTCCTGCTTGTCGAACAGATGCTTCTGCGGCGTGTCGTGCTGATAGACCAGGAACTTGTTGGGGAAATTGAAACGGATGCGGCCAAGCGCGTTCCTCTCCCCGGGCGGCTGATAGATGCGGATCGAACCGTCCTTGTTGCGCGTAAGTTTGAGGCCGATGCGCGCGAGCGCGTTGGGATCGCGCTGCAATGCCGGCAGGTATTCGTTGCGGATGATCGACGGCGGCACGTTCCAGGTCGGATTGACCGTGATGAACTTCATCGTCTCGCTGAGCAGCGGTGTCGCCTGCTCGCCGACTTTGCCGACGACAATGCGTGTCGACCACGCGGTCTTGCCCTGATCGGTGACGGCCAGCGTGTAGTCCGGGATGTTCACGGTGACATACGACTTGCCGAGATCGCGCGGCATCCAGCGCCAGCGCTCCATGTTGGCGACCAGCGTATCCGTGAGCGCGGCGCCCTTTTCCTTTTTCTGGCCGCGCGCCTCGGCGAGCTTGGCCTTCAACGCTTTGTAAGCGGCGTGCTGCGGGTGATAGGCGCCGAGCGCCTCTGTTGTGTCGCTCGCGTTCGCCATGTTGGCCAGAACGTCCGCCGCCTGCGGAAATTCGAGCTCGTAGAGGATCGCGCCGCTCACTCTGGAAAAGCTGATCCGGCCGGTGCGCGCATGGCGCGCGAAAGCCAGCACCGATTGCGTCAGGGCAATTTCGTCCTGCGCCAGCTTATCGGCATCGCTCGAGAAGCCTGGCACCGGATAGTCGGCAGGATCGAGCCCGTCGGCGCCGACGCCGCGCAGGAAGGCGCTCGCCGTCTTGGCGCGATCTGAGGGCTTTCCGTCGGCGATCCATAGTGGGGCGAAGCCACGGTCGCGATAGAAGGCTTCGACCCCGCCGCGATCCTGCTTGCGCTCGATGACGCGGTTGAGCTTGGTCGCGAGCAGCTCGCGCAATTTCTCGGCAATTGCGGCGTCGTTGCCCTGAAGGTTTTCTGCAATCGGCGATTGCAGCAAGTCCGCTCCGGTGGCCGGCTTCGTCTCGGGTGCAGCCGCTGGTGCGGCGGCGGGTTCTGTGGCGGGCGAGATCGTGCTGATTGCAGAGGGCGGAGCGTCGGAATGCTGCGACGTCAGGATCACGGACGACTGCGCGGACGCTCCACCGATTACGGCCAAAGTCACGGCTGTGGCCGCAAGGTGGCGATGGAACATTCCGCGCATGTAAAGCTCTCCGTGACGCCCAATTCACCGGGAATCGGCGCGCCATCATCAACGCGGAAAGCTACGATTTCGTTCCTGTCTGGTGCCGAAAAGCAAAGTGTTAACGTTGCTTAAACGGATGGGATGAACTTCAGCGCGGGAAACAGCTGGCCGAGCAGCGTCGGCGGCCAGGGGATCGCCATGAAGCGGTCGAACACCAGGTAGATCGAGCCCGCCAACACCGCCGCGTAGATTAGCGTCAGCTTCCAGCGCTCCGGCCCTTCGAGCCGCATGAAGATGACGACGAACAGCGCCGCGGTTGGAATCAGCCCGATCACCGCCATCAATCCCATGAAGGCGATCAGATAGCCGAAGAATCGCAGCGCCCGCTCCGCGACAACGCGCATCGGCAGGTGATCGGTGTCGGAAGTGAGATCCATGTGGATCGTCTGGCTGACCTCCTGCTGCGCCTGTTCGCTGAGTCCGGCAGCGGACGTTTCCGGCTTGCGGAACACCTCGTTCAATAGGCTCAGTCCGGCGCAAATCAGCGCCACGGTACCGACCACCAGCGGGACCAGTTTGGCGGAGAAGTGCCAGGGCAGCGCCGCAATCACCATCGTGCCGATCACCGATATGAAGAACAGCGTGAACAGCTGCGAGAGCCGGAAGGTCGGCGCCTGGAAGGCCGCCGCCATCCTGGCGACGCCGCCTTGCCGGCGGATATCCTGAATGAGTGGCCGGACCAGGCCGATCAGCGCCAGGATCAAAAGTGCCGCCACGACCGGCCGCCACAGCCATGAGAAGCCGTAGCGTTCGACCGAGATGAACATGTAGCGCTCGATCGAGTCACCCAGCACCAGGCCCAGCACCAGCGGCGGCCGTGGCCACTTGTTCTGCTTCATGAACCAGCCGAGCAGGCCGAACGCGAGCAGCGCGATCAGGTCGCCCCAACTCCGGTTGGCTTCGAACGCGCCGATGTAGACGACACCCATCACCGCGGGAAGAATGAGGGTGTAGCGCAGCGTGGCGAGCCGCGCGAACTGCGGGCTGAATGCGTAGCACAGGCCGGCGCCGAGGATGTTGGCGAGCGCGACCGACCACACCATGGTGTAGGTGATGTCGAGATTCTTGTGCAGCATGTCCGGGCCGGGCACCAGGCCGTGGATCAGGAACGCGCCGAGCAGGATCGCCATGGTCGCGCTGCCGGGCACGCCGAACGCGATGGTCGGCACCAGTGCGCCGCCCTCCTTGGCGTTGTTCGAGCTCTCCGACGCGATCACGCCGCGCACGTCGCCCTTGCCGAAGGTTTCGCGCGCGCCTTTCTCCGTCTTGAGTGCGTGGCCGTACGCCAGCCAGTCGATCACCGATGCGCTGATGCCCGGGATCGAGCCGATGCCACCGCCGATCCACGAGCAGCGCACGATCAGCCACCAGTTTTGCATGCAGTCCTTCACGCCCTGCCACTGGCCTTTGTAGATGCTGGCCTTGTCGATCGTCTTCGAGATCGTGGTGCGGCCGATCAGCAGGTCGCACAGCTCGGGGAGCGCGAAGATGCCGAGCAACAGCGGAGTCAGCCGCAGACCGTCCCAAAGATAGAGACTATCCATGGTCCAGCGTAGCGTGCCGGTCTGCGGGTCCGAGCCGATCATGGCGATCATCACGCCGAGACACGCCGCGGCGACGCCGCGGAGCGGCGCGCTGCCGGACAGCACGGCGACCATGGATATTCCCAATATGGAAAACGCGAGCAGCTCCGGCGAGCCGAGATAGAGCATCACCGGACGCAGGATCGGAATCGACACGGCAAGCAGTGCCGCACCGAAAATGCCGCCCATCAGCGACGACATGTAGGCTGCGCTGAGCGCGCGGCCGGCTTCGCCACGCTTCGCCATCGGGAAGCCGTCGAGCACGGTGGCCGCGGAGGCGGCGCCTCCGGGCACGCCGAACAGTATCGCCGGGATCGGATCGCCGGTCGATGTGGTGGAGCCGAGGCCAAGCAGCAGCGCGAACGCCGAATAGGGGTCCATCGCGAAGGTGAACGGCAGCAGCATTGCCGTGCCGGTCAATCCGCCGATGCCAGGCACGATGCCGAGCACCAAGCCCATCATGCAGCCGAGCCCGAGGAACATCAGCCGGTGCGGCTCCATCAGGGCGAAGAAGGCCTTGCCGGCCGCCGTCGCCATGAATGCCGCTTCTGCGGTAAACGCTTCCATCGCTCAGCCTTCCCCCCGGAGCCTTGGCATGGAGACAATCACCGCAATGGCTTGGCGGTCAACGCCTGCTTGGCCTTCTCGACCACATTCGCGGGCGTGGCGTAGAGCCGGGTGACCAGCGTTTGCATGTCCTCGCCTGACATCGGCTCGATGTCGAAGTTCATCTTCTTGGCCTCGGCGAGCAGCCGGGGGTCGGCGAATGTGGCCATGAACGCCTTGCGCAAGGCCGTGACGCGATCCATCGGCACGCCGGGCGGCAGCACGAACGGCCGGCCAAACACGCCCTGGCTGTAAATCAGCTCCATCACGCCGCGCTCGTCGTCGTTGCGGGCAAATTCGAGCGTGGTCGGGACCTTGCGCGCGTGCAGGTCACGGTGGCCTTTAACGCTCAATTGGACTAGCGGCTTGATGGTCCCCTTGGCGAACCATTCCGGGTAGAGGATTTCGATGCCGGTCCAGCCGATGCCGCAGACGCCCTGCACCTCGCCGCGCTCCATCGCGAGCGTGATCTCGCGGCTGCCGGGATAGCCCATCACCAGCTTGAACTTGGCGCCGAGCAGGTTGTTCAGCATGACGGGGAAGTCACGCGTCGTGGCGCCGTCGCCGCTCGCGCCGACGATCAGTTCGGTCGACAACGCGTCCTTGAATTCCTTCACCGGCGCGTCGGCGCGCACGAAGCAGACGTAGACGTCGCTGTTGGCGTTGCCGAGATAGAGGAACTTCGCCGGCTCGTGTTGTGCCGGCGGACCGCCAAGCAGCGGTTGCAGGATCGCGCCGGGAAAGATCGCGCCGGCCACGGTGCCGTCCTTCGGCGCGACGGAATAGACATACCCGGCCGCGCGGTTCGATCCGGCGCCGCTCATGTTCTGCACCACGACTGCCGGATTGCCGGGAATGTGATCGCCGAGATGGCGCGCCAGCAGTCGCGCATAGGTGTCGTAGCCGCCGCCGGACGACGAGCCGACCACGATCTGGACCTGCTTGCCTTTGTAGAATTGCTCGACGGATTCCTGTGCCGCCGCGAGGCTCACGGCAGTCAGCACGCAGGCGCCGGCGACGATGGCGCGTCGCAAGCAAGACCCGATCGACATTGTCACCGTCCCGCGCTCGCCTCCGGCTGTCCCCCTGCTACCGGCCTGCTGCGGCAAGGTTTTCAGGCGTCCCACACAGAGTCAACTGTGCTGCCCACACTCGAGCAGTGGTCTCGGCGTGAGGGACGGGCTAGGCTCCCGCCGCTGCGACACCCGGACGCAGCCGACGCGGCGCAATGCGCCGGCGTCGAGTTCAAACGTGTTGAGGAACGCTCATGATCGACTTCTATGGATTGACCAGCCCGAACGTGCAGAAAATCTTCATCATGCTCGAGGAGTGCGGGCTCAAATACAATTTCAAGCCCGTTGACGTCTGGGCCGCCGCAAATCACTCGCCCGAATTCGAGAAGCTCAATCCGAACAAGAAAATCCCGGTGATCGTCGACCACGAAGGGCCGGGCGGCAAGCCGTACACCGTGTTCGAGTCCGGCGCGATCCTGATGTATCTCGCCGAGAAGACCGGCAAGTTCATGTCGAAGGATATGCGCAAGAAGTACGACGAGATTCAGTGGCTGATGATCCAGGTCGCCAGCGTTGGCCCGGCGTTCGGCAACTTCACCCACTTCAACCTGTTCGCGCCCAAGCCCGGCAACGAATATTCGTTTGGCCGCTACAAGAGCGAGATGCTGCGTCTCTATGAGTTGCTCAACACCCGGCTTGGCCAGGCGAAGTATCTCGGCGGCGACGAGTACTCGATCGCCGACATGGCGACGTTCCCGTGGACGCGGGCGCACGAGCAGCACGGCGCCAAGGTGAACGAGAAGCCGAACCTCAAGCGCTGGTTCGATGAGCTCAGCGCGCGCGCCGCGGTGAAGGCCATGATCGCCAAGCAGGGCGACATCAAATCGAGCCGTGAAACGGCGACCGACGACAACAAGGATCGCTTCTTCAATCGCGGCAAGTACGCAAGGGCGTAAATGCGATGATAACGGCGGCGCGGGCGGTTCTGCTTCGGACACTGCTCGCGCCGTTGCTTTTGGCCGGGGTGCCGTTCACGGCGCTGGCACAGGATAACTACCCCTCACGCCAAATCTCGCTGGTCGCGCCGTATGCGGCAGGCGGCTCGATCGATCTGATCGCGCGCATTCTCGCCGAGGGGCTGAGCGCGCGGCTCAAGCAGAGCGTGATCGTCGAGAACAAGCCGGGCGGCAATGGCGTCATCGGCATTCGGGAGGTGGTGAAGTCGAAACCCGACGGCCACACGCTGCTGATGGGATCGGTCGGCGCCAACGTGACGCCCGCCGCGGTGCAGGCCAACTATCCGTTCGATCCGCTGCGCGATTATGTTCCGATCTCGATGGTGGCGGAATGGTCCGCGATCCTGGTGGTGAAGAAGGACTTACCCGTCGCGAAGCTCGCCGAATTCGTCGCCTACGCAAAAGCACGGCCGGGTGCGCTCAACTTCGGCACCACAGGATACGGCAGCTTCGCGCACCTGATCGCTGAGGTGTTCATGCAGCAGACCGGCGTGAAGATGCAGCACGTGCAGTACAAGGGCGGGTCGCAGGCAACCACGGATCTGCTGGCGGGCTCGATCGACGCGCACATGATGAGCTCGGCGGTCGCCGCCGGGCAGGCGGAGAACCCCAACCTGAAGATGCTGGCGGTCGCGAGCAAGCAGCGGCTCCAACTCCTGCCGAAGGTGCCGACCATGGCGGAGGCGGGCGTCACGGGCGTCGAGCAGACGTCGTGGCTTGCAGTGTTCGGCCCGCCGGGTGTGCCGGAGGTGCTGCGCGAGCGCATCGCGCGGGAGTTGGTCGCGATTGCGCGGGATCCGGCGTATCAGACGAAGTTTCGCTCGACCGGCTTCGAGCCGCTCGGCCTCGATGCTGCCGCGACTGAACGCGTCTATCACGAGGAGATCGCGCGATGGTTCGCGCTCGTCAGGGCAAGGGGACTGGCGGAGAATCGAACTTTGCTTCGGAAGGGCGACTGATGGCGCAACAATATCTTTCAGGAGGGGATTGGAAAAAACATGCAGAAGAACTCTGGCAAACAGAAACCGAAATGCAAGAATTGCGAGGGCAAAGGCCTGCTCAAGGTGGGAGATAAAAAAATGAAATGTCAGCGCTGCGGCGGGACTGGCTTCAAGCAGTCCTAGCTACCGCGTCGCAATGGTCAGCGTTGGTCGCCATATCGTTCGGTGACGGCTGCGGCGACGAATTTCTTGCGGCCCTGGTTGTTTGGCTTCGTATCGTTTGCGGCGCACCAAGCCGGAAACGTGTTCGGGTCGATGTGAACGCGCAAAACCGGGTGCCCGTAGGCCTTGAGCCCGTGTTCCATTTCCTCGGCCATCTTTAGCCACTCCTTCCAGGTGGGTGGCATCTTGTGGCCGTCTTCAAAAATTTGCTGCAGCGCCGGGTAATCTTCCTCTTTGATCCAATAAACACCGACCGCTGGCGGCGGCCTGTCCTCTGAACCGGTCATGCCCGTTAAGCCGCCTGCACCTCGGCCACCGGCTGTTTCCAGGCCTGTAGCCGCGGCAGCACTTCCTTGGCGAACAGCGTCAGGTTGTCGACCGTGTCGGCGTGGTTGAGATAGCCGGCCTGGCCCATCATCAGCAGGTTGCCCATGCCGCCGCAGTATTCGCAGAACTCGACGATCTGCTTGTAGACCTGGTCGGGCGTGCCGCAGAACAAAATGCCGGCGTCGATCAGGTCCTGCACGCTGCATGTGTAGATGTCGACCGGGCGTCCGTCCTTGGCGGTGCCGCGCGGCTGCTTGAAGCCCTTCAGGATCTTCGCGTTGTCCTCGACCGAAAGATAGCCCGGCGGGTTGCGATACGGAATGTGGACGATTGCCGAGGTGCGCAGGTAATCGGCGATCTGGTCGCCGCGGCGGCGCGCTTCGGCTTCGTTGTGAGCGACCGCCAACCAGTCCGAGATAGGCAAAGCGGTCGGCGCCCGGCGCCTTGCGGTGCGTCTTGTAGTAGCCCTGCCGGTAGGCGTCGTAGAGCGGACGCGTGCCGTAGCCCGAGCCGAGCGTCGCGATGACGTAACCTTTCTCGCCGAGCACGTACGCGTTGTTCTTGCTATTGGTCGTGCTCCACAGCGGCGGGTGCGGCTGCTGGATCGGGCGCGGCCAGATGTTGACCTGGCGGTAGTGGAAGTGCTCGCCCTCCCAGTTGAACGGCTCGCCGCGGTGGCTCATCGCCTTGAGGATAAAGTCGTGCGCCTCCCACAGCCGGTCCATCACCCCGACCGGGTTCTGGTTTGACGCCGGGAATTCGTAGGGCACGCCCTTGACGAATCCCATGTCGAGGCGGCCGCCCGAAACCACGTCGATCGTCGAGAGTTCCTCGGCGCAGCGCAGCGGATCGGGCCGGTGGCCGAGCGGATAGCCGAGCACAAGCAGCCGCGCCTTCTTGGTGATGCGCGCCATGATCGACAGGCCGACCACGACCGTCGACGACAAGCAGGTCGCAGTCTGGTGATGCTCGTTGAGCATGATGTCGAGGCCGACCTCGTCGGCGACCTGCCATTCGTCGTAGTAGCGGTTGATGAGGTCGCCCGCGGTCTTGGGATCGAGCTTGGTGTTCGGCAGGTTGATGCGCAGCGAGCCCGCGTGGTCCTTCCAGGCCGGGTAATACGCCTGCTCGGTGAACTGATAGACCCGCATAGACCTTTCTCCTAAGCCCGCACCTTGGCCGGTTGCTTCTGCTCGGCGAACGCAAGCGTACGCCGCGCGAACTCGTCCGGCTGTTCGATGTGAGGATAATGGCCGGCGCGCTCGATCGTTTCGAGCCGCGCGCCGGGAATAGCGGCGGCATAGGCGCGGCCGTAATCGGGATTGAGGACGACGCGGTCGGCCGTGCCCCACAGGATCAGCGTCGGCACATCAATGCGGCGCAGCCGCGCCTTGAGCTTGGGATTGTGCATGTAGGGCGACCAGGCCACGCGCGCCGTCGCTTCGCGGTTGCGCGCGGCGGCGAGCACGACGGCCTCGGGCAGCGCGTTATAGTCTCGTTTTGCGATGTTCGGATCGAAGTACGCCAGTGCGTCGAGCTCCGGCTGGGTGATCGACCAGATGTCGAAGATGTCGCGGGCCTCGCGGTCGCCCACCTTGATGCCGAGCGGGTTGCCAAGCACGATGCGGTCGATCCGCTCGGTGGTCTTTACCGCGATCTCGCAGGCGAGCCAGCCGCCGATGCCGACCCCGACCAGAAGGACGTCGCGCAGGTCGAACTGCTGCATCAGGTCGAGATAGAAATAGGACAGGTCGTCGATGCTGTTCATCCCCGGCGGCAGTTGCGACGCGCCGAAGCCAGGATGGGTCGGCGCGATCACGCGTCCACCCTTGGCCAGCGCGTCGAGCACGGGCGCCGACGGCTCGATGCCGATGTGGGGATGCAGGAACAGGATGGGCTGGCCGTGCCCGCGGTCGATCGTCTCGATCTTCACGCCGGTGACCACAAGCGACGAATGCGCGTCGGTGGTCCCTGACATGAACGAAGCCCCTTTTTCCTTCCCTCTCATCCCATTGCACGACCTCAGGCGGTGTTTCAAGATCGCCGCCGCACAGTGCCAGCGTCGGAGCAGGGGTGTCATGAATTACGCCGGAAATCAGAGCGAAATCGAAACGCGCATGGGGCTCACCTACGCCACGCATGACAGCGTTGCACTTGCCGGCGACCTTTACCTGCCGAAAGGGTCCGGTCCGTTTCCCGTCCTGATCGGCATTCATGGCGGCGGCTGGGTGCAGGGCGCGCGTGGCGTGTTTC
The DNA here is from genome assembly GCA_963814215.1 of uncultured Alphaproteobacteria bacterium. GTDB lineage: Bacteria > Pseudomonadota > Alphaproteobacteria > Rhizobiales > Xanthobacteraceae > Z2-YC6860. The sequence continues at coordinate 69,711 of CAWFCM010000005.1, forward strand.
AGTACTGGGGGCCGTGGCTGGCCTCACGCGGCGTCGCGGTGTTCTCGATCAGCTACCGGCTGGCCAAGACCGGCTATAAGACATTCCCGCACGCCGTGCAGGACGTGCTGGCCGCCATCCAGTATGTGCGCGTCAACGCCAAGGACATGCGCATCGCCGATGACCGCATCGGCCTGTTCGGCCATTCGGCGGGCGGCAACATCGGCGCGCTGGCGGCGCTCGGCGGCCGCGGTGCGGTGTTCGCCAACGGCTACCCGAACGATCCGCACGCCAAGGTGCCGACCGAGGTCAAGCTCTTCGCCGGCATCTACGGCTGCTATGATGTGCTGAACATGTGGAACATGTACAACATGCGTCATCCCGGCGAGAACAACATCGAGAAATTCCTCGGCGCCTCGCCGCTCGACAACCGTCAGCTTTATTTCGACGCCTCGCCGATCAGCCACGCTGTCCGCGCCAACAACAACGTTGCGGTGCATCTCTCGGTCGGCACCGAGGACGATCTGGTCGACCGCAAGGCCAACACCGACACCTTCGCGCTGGCGCTCTATCAGGCTGGCTTCTTCGTGCGCACCACCATCCTACAGGGCGCGCCGCACTATTGGGGCAGCGACCCGATCGACGAATCGGGGAGCTTCTCGGGCTTCCTCGCGCCGCGGCTGCTGCGGTTCCTGCAAGAGAAGCTGTGACAAGCGAAGGTGTGAGCGGCGCGCAGACCGCGCCCGCGGTCGCGCGCAACCGCGATCCGATCCTGGCGGTGCTGCGCCGGGTGTTTCCGGCGCAGGGTACGGTGCTCGAAATCGCCAGCGGCACCGGCGAGCACGCCGTGCACTTCGCGGGCGCGTTGCCTGGCATGACGTGGCAGCCGACCGATCCTGATATGGTGGCGGTGCGCAGCATCGCGGCGTGGCGCGAGACGGCGCGGTTGCCGAACCTGCTCGCGCCGCTCGTACTCGACGTGACCTCGGCGGTCTGGCCGGTTCAACGGGCCGATGCGATGGTCTGCATCAACATGATCCACATTTCTCCGTGGCGCGCCGCTGAGGCGCTGATGGCTGGCGCGGCGAGGCTGCTGGCGCCGGGAAGCGCGCTGTTTCTCTACGGCCCCTACAAGGAAGGCGGTGCGCATACCGCGCCGTCCAACGAAGCGTTCGACGCGAGCCTGCGCGCCCGCAATCCGGAATGGGGCGTGCGGGATTTGGATGATGTAAAGGCTCTTGCAGAGCGCGAAGGGGTGGACTTCGTCGAGCGCGTAGCGATGCCGGCCAACAATCTCAGCGTGGTGTTTCGCCGCCGCTGACAACGCCGTGGTTACCGGAACAGCTTCAGCGGCGCCAGCGTGATCGCCGGGATGTAGGTGATCAGCATCAGCATGAACAGATAGATAAAGAAGAACGGCATGACGCCGCGATAGAGCTCCGGCAGCGGTGTCTTGAACAGCGCGTTGGCGGCGAACAGGTTGAGCCCGAACGGCGGCATGAACAGCCCGATCGCGAGGTTGACAGTGACGATGATGCCGAAGTGGATCGGATCGATTCCCGCCGCATAGGCGACCGGCGTAAGCAGCGGCGTCAGCAGCAGGATCGCTGCCGGCGGCTCCAGCACGCTGCCGACGAACAGCAGGATGACGTTGATGACGAGCAGCAGCATCCAGAGCTCCAGCTTGAGGCTGGAGACGAATGCAATGAGCTGCGCCGGATAGCCGCTGGTCGTGATCAGCCAGCCGAACGCGCCGGCGGCCGATACGATGATGAGGATCTGGGCGCTGAGCGCCGCGGACTCGATGGTGATCGTCCACAGGTCCAGCCACGTGATCTCCCGATACACGAACATCGAGATGACGATGGCGTAGATGCAGGCGACGCCGGCGGCTTCGGTCGGTGTGAACAGGCCGCCGTAGATGCCGCCGAGGATGACGGCCGGTGCGAGCAGCGCCCAGATCGAGCCTTTCAGCATGTGCCGGACTGTTCCCGGGTCGGGGCGCTGCCCAATCGGGATGCCTTTTCGGCGCGCATAGAAATAGACGTAAATCCCGAGCGCGATGCCGATCAGGATGCCAGGCACGAAGCCGGCCAGGAACAACAGCGGCACCGATTGCTGGGCGGCAATGCCGTAGATGATCATCGGAATCGACGGCGGGATGATTACGTCGATCACGCCGGTTGCGGTCACCAGGCTGACCGAAAAGCGGTCGCCATAGCCGTTCTTCTTCAGCGAGGGGATGGTGAGCTTGCCGATCGCCGCGACGCAGGCGACGCTCGACCCCGACATCACGCCGAACACCTCGCAGGCGGCGATGGTGGACAAGCCCAGCGAGCCGCGCACGCCGCCGACCAGCGCGAGGATCAGCTCGATCAGCCGACGGGCGATGCCGCCGCGCGCCATGATGTCGCCGGCATAGATGAACAGCGGCACGGCGAGCAGCGGGAAGATGTCCAGGCTGCCGAACATGGCGGAATGGATGGCCTGCACCGGATTGATGCTGAGCAGGATGCCGCCAAGCGTCGCGGTCATCAGCACGATGAAGATCGGTACCCCCATCACGAGCAGCGCCGCCGGCAGGATAAAGAGCGCCAGCAGCGTCATCGCAGCTCTCCTCCCTGCGGAGGAGCGGACGGCTTGGACCGGGTAAACTCCAGCACGGTGCGCACGCCGATCAACAGCGCGATCACCGCAAGGCCTATCGTCAGAAAGGACTGCGGAATCCAGGACGGCAGGTCCAGCGCATCGCTGCGTTGGTCGAGCTTGTGCAATATGCCGACGATGCGGGCGCTGGCGTAGACGATGGTGAGGATCACCGCGATGGAGACGATCGCGCCGATCGCCAGTGCCGCCTTCCGGACCGGCGGTGAAACAAGATCGATGAACGTGTCGATGCGGATGTGCAGGTTGCGCCAGGTCACCGCGACCGCGCCCGCGAACACCGACAGGATCATCAGGAACAGCATCAGTTCTTCGGCCCAGGAAAAAGGTGAGCCGAACAGGTAGCGCGCGACGACGTTGGCGCCGTTGATCGCCACGATGCAGATCAGCGCGCCGGCCGCGATCGCGAGGCAGAGTTGCGTGAGGAAGTCGCCACAGCGGTCGATGAGCGCCGGCTGAGGGCCGCCTTGTCGTGGATTTGCGCTCATTGCACGTTCCGCCGCGGCCTCCGCGCAGTTGTGGCGGCGGCCGTGGCGTCCTTTCCGGCGCGATTACTTCACCGTGTCGGCGATGGCCTTGAGCTTGGTGAACAAGTCCTTGGACGGCGGATTCTTGTCGAGCACGGTCTGCAGTGATGCCGTCACCCGCTTTTGCGCGTCCGCCTGTTCGGCGGCAGATAGCTTGACGATCTTACCGCCGCGATCGGTCCAGGTCTTGGTGTCGTCCGCGATGCGCTTGGTCTGCCATTGATGAAGCGGTGCTTCGAGCTTGACGCCGGTTTCGATGACGGCCTTTTGCAGGTCCGCGGGCAGCGCGTCGTACCAGATCTTGCTGACCATCGCCGTCGAGGTGAGCGCCCACAGGCCGGTGTCGACGATGTTCGCCGCTGCGTCGTTGTAGCGGAATGGCACGAACACGCCCATCACCGAGCTGACAGCATCGATCGTGCCCTGTTGCAGCGCCGGCACCACTTCGGGAAGCGACATCGGCACCGGCGCGGCGCCGAGTGAAGCAACCGCGGCTTGCTCGGCCTCGGACGCCAGCACGCGGGTGCGCTTGCCGGCGAAGCCCGCGAGGTTGGTCACGGGCGTTCTGAACACGAACATCTGGTGATCGTAGACGTGGTACCCCATCGGAACCATGCCGCGGGTCACCGAAAAGTCGGAGAAGATTTTCCGAAACGCCTGGTTGTCGAGCACTTTGCGGGCGTGCGCGTTGTCCTTGAACAGGCCGGCCATTGCCAGCACCTGGAAGCGCCGGTCGGTGCCGAAGAACAACTCCGGCGGTCCCATCGCCGCTTCGATGGTGCCAAGCCGCAGCCCTTCGGTCTGCCGCGGCGCGCCGCCAAGCTGCCCCGCCGGATAGACCTCGACCTTGATGCGGCCGCCGGTCACCTTCTCCAGCTCTTCCTTGTACAGCTTGAGGTTCTCGTGCTGGACGTCGTTGAGCGTCAGCGTCGAGAACTTCATCGTGAACTGCTGGGCCTGCGACGGCGCGGCGGCAGCTACGCTCACAGCGGCCACTGCGATGGCGCCGGCAAGCGAACGCACGAAAAGTCTGGTGTTTGTCATAGGTTTCCCCCTGCTGCCTGAATGCTAGACCGCCTGAGATTGCCAATTCAATCGCGCATTGTTCGAATCTGCGTGCCGCCGGTGCGCTCCCGCCGCGCCCGGCGCACCGCCGCCATGGCGTATTCGCTGTTCAGCTCGAAGGTGCGCAGAAATCTGGCAACAACCGCGAAGTCCTGCCGCGATATGTCCTGGAACAGCAGGTCGTTGACCTGGCGGAGCAGGGGAGTAACGGCGCGGATGGCGGCTTCGCCCGCGGGCGACAGCCGGATCAGCACGCTGCGCCCGTCACGCGGGTTGGCCGATTTGGTCAGCAGACCCTTGCCGATCAGGCGGCCGACCTCGGTCGTCACATGGGTCGCGGCCATCAAGGTGTGGTCCGCGAGGGTGCGGATCGACACGCCTTCGCTGCCTGCCCGGTAGGCCGTCCCTATCAGCACGATGAACTGCGGTGCGGTAAGCGCGATCGCCCGGCCGAACGCTTCGCGGAACGCCTGCAGGCGGCCGAACGCGGAAAACATCAGATAGATGGTTTCGCGAAACGCCAGGTCGCTGCCGGACGCCAGCATGGGCGGCAGCGTGACCGTCGCGGGCGGCACGAAGTCCTTGCCGCGCCGCGGAGGCGCCGCGCGTTGTGATGACGTTTTCCTCACGGCCATTCGCGAAAGCCATTTGCTTGAAGCTTGCCACGGGGCGCTTCGCTTGACTTTCAAGATTAAGCTACATAGCGTAGCTAAATCAAGTAGCCAATAAGTTGGTAAGAGCGCGTCATGAGGTCCGGTGCGGACTACCTCAAATCGCTGAACGACGGCCGGCAGGTGTTCGTCGAAGGCGAGCGGGTCAAGGACGTCACCACCCATCTGGCGTTTCGCGAGGCCGCGCGCTCGGTGGCGCGGCTCTACGACATCGCCGCCGATCCGGCGAACCGCGAGCTGATGACGTTCGCGTCGCCGAAGACCGGGAAGCCGGTGTGGCGCGCCTACCAGATCCCGCGCACGCACGCCGACCTGCGGGCACGCCGGCTGTTTTCCGAGAAGTGGGCCGAGGCGACGTTCGGCCTGATGGGCCGCTCGCCCGACCATGTGGCGGGCTTCTTCGCCGGCTACGCCGCGGTGCCGCAGGTGTTCGCCACCGGCGGTCAGAAGTTCGCCGACAACGTCGTCGCGTTCTATGAACGCATGCGCGACGAGCATCTCTATCTCAGCTACGCCATCGTGCCGCCACAGATCGACCGCAGCAAGCCGGCGCACAAGCAGAGCGATCCCACACTCTATGCCGGCGTGGTGAAGGAGCGCGACGACGGCATCGTGATCGCGGGCGCGCAGCAGGTCGCAACCGGCGGCGTGCTGTCGGACTGGATCCATCTGAGCTGCATCCACCCGCTGCAGCCGGGCGACGAGAATTACGCCAACTGCGTCGCCGTCCCGGTCAACGCGCCCGGCGTGAAGCTGATCCCACGCCGCCCGTTCGCGCGCCCGACCGACAATTCGTTCGACTATCCACTGTCCAGCCGGTTCGACGAGTCGGACAGCTACGTCGTGTTCGACAATGTGTTCGTGCCGTGGGAGCACGTCTTCATCTATCGCAACCTGGAACTCACCCGCGACCAGTGGTTCAAGACGCCGTCGCATTCCTACGGCAACCATCAGGCGCAAGTGCGCTACGTGACCAAGCTGCGCTTCATGATGGGTTTGGCGCAGCGCACGCTGGAGATGATCGGCAGCGCCGGGCTGCCTCCGGTGCAGATCGCGATGGGAGAGCTCGCATCGCTGACGACGATCTACGAGGGCATGCTGCTGGCGCATGAAACCAGCGCGCCGATCAGGGACGGCGTGCTGTGGCCGTCGGTGATCACGCTCTATGCCGCAATGGCGATGCAGTCGGAGTTCAACGGCCGGATGCTGGAGACGATCCGCGAATTGGTCAGCTCGTCGGTGATCTCACAGCCGTCGTCGGTTGCCGATTTCGACAATCCAGAGATCGCACCGATGATCGAGCGCTACATGCGTTCGGGCACGATGGATGCGCGTTCACGCACCGCGCTGGTGCGCATGCTGTGGGATTTCCTCGGCACCGAATTCGGCAGCCGTCACCAGCAGTACGAGAAGTTCTATGGCGGCTCGCCGTCGATCGTGAAGCAGAACGTCTACCGCAACTACGATTTCAAGCGTGCCACCGATCTGGTGGATCGGGCGCTGGCGTTGCCGGCGGTAAAAGCGTAGGCAGCCTTGCGTCGGGCACTGTAATCCTCTCCCCTTGTGGGAGAGGGTGGTTCCGAGCCTCAAGCGCGTTTACGCGCGTCTGCGACGCGCTATGGCGAGGAACCGGGTGAGGGGTGGGCCACCGCGTTCGCCAACCCCTCACCCGGCTCGCTCACTGCGTTCGCTCGCCACCCTCTCCCACAAGGGGAGAGGGTTATGGAGTATGCCGCTCCGCTACTTCTCCTCCAGCCCCAGCTCCTTCCACCGTTTCTTCACGGTGTCGATGTCGGCTTGGTGGGGCCAGGCCTTGGGCGGGAAGCGCGCGCCGTCGAAATCCGGGTCGGGATCGTAGTCGAGGTTCATGGTGGCGTCGATCAGCACGCGGTTCCACTTGCCGGTTCCGAACAGCGTCGGATTGCGGTCGCGCTTGCGGGTCGAGGGATCGAGGCCGAGCCCGAAGGTCGACGGCATGATGACGATGTCGTCCTCGCCTGCGTTGACGCGGTAAGCGATCGCCCAGTCGACCGCGCCGTAGTCGTGAATGTCGATGTCGTCGTCGACTACGGTGATGTGCTTGTAGCGCACGTGCGCGGCGGATGAGCCCCAGATCGCGTTGGCCGCCTGCTTGGCCTGATTGCGGTAGCTTTGCTTCAACGAGATCAACAGGTTGATGCCGGCCTGCACCGGCGGGCACCACACGTCGGTGATGCCGGGCACGCCCGCGCGGTCGAGCACGTTCCACGCCGTCGCCGCGCGCATGATCGACGAGGTGACGGTGTTCTCCGAATAGCTGCCCGGCAGCGCGCCTTCGATGGTGCCGCGCAGGATCGGATTGTTGCGATGGGTGATGGCTGTGACGCGGATCGTCGGCTTCGGCATCTTGTCGCCGGCGAAGTAGCCGGTGAACTCCGCGTACGGCCCCTCCATCATGTAGTCCTTCGGATCGATCTGCAGGAAGCCCTCGACCACGATCTCGGCGTTGGCCGGGACGTAGAGATCGACCGTCTCGCATTTGACCAGTTCGACCGGCGCGCCGCGGATCGAGCCGGCGACGTCGTACTCGCAGATTCCCTTCGGCACCGGCGCGCCGGCGACGAACTCGACAGCGGGCTCGACGCCCATCGCGATCGCAATCGGCACTTCGCTGGCGCCGCCGTTCTGCCAGGCGGTGACGTGGTGGCCGATGTGTTGCGCGCGCCACATCAGGATCGGCATATGCGTCTTGTCGGCGATCATGCCGCGATAGACGCCGACGTTCATGATACCGGTTTCTGGATCCTTGGTGACGCAGCCGCCGTAAGTCTGCATGTAGCGGCCGCCGTCGAGACGATTCCAATAAGGCGCGGGAAACTCGAACAGGTCGACCGCGTCGCCCTTGACGATGTTCTCCTTGCATGGCCCGGTCGGCACGATTTTCGGCGGAATGGCGCCGCTAAGAATGTTGCGGCCGAGCTTCACCAGCTCGCGTGGATGGGTGTCCGGCGGCAGGCCCATCATCATGGCGATGCGGCGATAGTTGGCGAGCGCGCCGGTGAACACCTTTTTGCAGCGGCTGTTCTGCTTGTTGTAGTCCTTGATGTTGTTGAACAGCACCGACGGCCCGGTGGCCGGGCCCTGCAGCAGCCGCGCAATAGTCCCCAGCTCGATGTTCCAGTCGACCTCGCCGTCGATGTGCTTCACCTCGCCGGCGGCTTCGAGCGCCGTCAGCCAGCCGCGCAGGCCATCGTAGGCAACCGGCTTCCGTTCGACCTTCATCACTTGTCCTTTGCAGCGAAACGCTCCGCGGGCGGCGCAATCTCGGTGACGAGGTCGCGCACCAGCTTCTTGTTGGAGAGCGGCTCGAGCCGCATCTCGCGCGGCTCAAGCCGCGCGGTGCAGGCATAAACGGTTTCGCCGTCCAACTCCATCATGCATTCCTTGCAGGCGTTGGCGTTGATGCAGGAGAAACGGATCGCCAGCGTCGGGTCCTTGTGCACCCTGATCCAGCGCAGCCCGTCGAGCACCGACTGGCCGCGCTCGAATGGCACCTGGTGGCTTTCCCAGCGTCCGGTTTCTTTTTCCAAGCCACGCCAGATGTTCAACGTTGCTGTTTCGGTCATGCGCGCTCTCTCTTCTCCCTCCCCCGCTTGCGGGGTAGGGAGGCCGAGCGAAGCGAGGCCGGGTGGGGGGCGTGCGTTTGCCATCGACCCCATCCGGCGCGGCTGACGCCGCGCCACCGTCCCCTTGCAGGGGAGGGACAAGAACGGCGCGATCGTTCAGCAATCATTGCGCCGCCGCCTTTGCGACCGAGGCCGGTATGCGGCTGATATCGAGCCGCCCGCTGTCGAGCCGGATCACCTGGTTGACGTTCCACTCCGGCAGCATGCCGGGGAAATCCTCGCGCTGGTGCGCGCCACGGCTCTCTGTGCGGTTAAGCGCGGCCTGCGTCACGGCACGGGCCACGGTGAGCATGTTGCGCAGATCGAGCCAGTCGAGCCGCACCATGTCGAAGGCCTCACCGGTGCCGAACGGCCGCTGGCCGGTTGCCTCCGAAAGCTCGTCGAGCCGCGCCAGCGCCCGCTTGAGTGATTGCTCGCTGCGCAGCGGTCCGACCTCCTCGGCCATGGTTTGCTGGAGCAACTGGAGCATCTCTGCGGTGTTCGGCGTGTTGCTTGGGCCGTTCATCGCGAGCAGGTCGAGCGTGTTCTTTGCCGCCTCCGGCCGCGCCGGGACAGCGCCGATGTCCTTTACCCGTTGCGCGGCGGTGCGCCCGGCCTGCCGTCCGAACACCAGCGCCTCGGTGATCGCGTTGCCCGAAAGCCGGTTGGCGCCGTTTGCGCCGCCGACCGCTTCGCCGGCGACCAGCAGTCCGGGGACTTCGGTGGTCATCGGCGCGTCGGTCTGCACGCCGCCCATGTGGTAGTGCGCAATCGGCGCAACTTCGACGGACTGCTTGGTGAGGTCGATGCCGTTCGCTGCCAGGCGGTCGATCACCGGGCCGAACGCCTCGCGTAACTTCGGCTCCGGCACATGCTGGAAGCTGAGATAAACGCCGCCGTGCGGCGAGCCGCGGCCGGCCTCGACCTCCTTCAGAATTGCGTAGGTGCCGACGTCGCGGGTGATAATGTATTTTCCGTCTTCTGCAACGCCGTAGTTTTGGGTGAACTCCTCCCCACGGTTGTTCAAGAGCTTGCCGCCGAGCTTGTAGCGGAACGGGTCCCACATGATCGGGTCCATGCCGATCAGGCGAGGGGCGAGATGCCCGATCGGGAAGAACTGCACGAACTCCATGTCGATCAGCGGCGCACCCGCGCGGAGACACAGCGCGTAACCATCGCCACCCATGTTCAGCGAGGCGCTGTTGCGCCGGTAGAGCCGCGTCAGTCCGCCGGTCGCGACGATGGTCGCCTTGGCGAAGATGGTCACTGGCGCACCCGAGGCCACGTGCCAGGCGACCGCACCTGCGATCTCGCCGTCCGCCTTGATCAGATCGACCACGCACAGATCGCCGGCGCGCCTGATATCTTTGATCTTGTTGACGACCTTGCGCAGCGTGCTCGACACCGCCGGTCCGGTGTCAAGAAAATCTACGTAGACGCAACGCGGGCGATCATGGCCCGGCGCGAACGCCGAAGTGATCTTGCCGTCCTTGCGCGCCCAGCCGACGCCCCAGCCGTCCATCTCTCGGATGCATTCCGGGCCTTGCTCGGTGAGCAGCCGCGAAAGCGCCTCGTTGCACAGTCCGCGCCCCGCCGTCAGCGTGTCCTGGTAGTGATGCGACCAATGGTCCGGCGCTTCGTCGCCAAGAGCCACCGCGACCGTCATCTGCGCCATCACGGTGGCGCCGCCGCGCCCGATCAGGCTGCGGTCGAGCAGGAGCACCTTGCAGCCGGCTCGCGCGGCCTCGATCGCAGCATACATGCCGGCCGCGCCGGAGCCGATCACCAGCACGTCGGTCTCGACTCGCATGGGTTCGGTCATGCAGCAATCCCAACTGTCATGCCCGCGAAAGCGGGCATCCAGTAAACTCCGGTGGTTACTGGATCGCCCGCTTTTTGCGGGCGATGACACCACCGTTGTGGCAGCCTAGCCACCCTTCCGCTTCTTTGCCGCGAGTTTCACCGCCTCGATCACCTGCGGGTAGGTGGCGCAGCGGCACAGGTTGCCTGTGAGGTAGTGCTTGATCTGCTCGTCATCCGGATCGGGATGCTCGTCGAGCAGTTGCGTCGTCATCAGGACGAAGCCGGGCGTGCAATAGCCGCACTGGAACGCCGCGGTCTCGACGAACGCTTCCTGCACCGGATGCAGCTTCTGCGGCGTGTCGAGCCCTTCGACGGTGGTCACGTCCGTGCCGTCCAGGAACGTCGCGAGATAAAGGCAGCCCGACACCGCGCGACCGTTGACCACCACGGTGCAGCAGCCGCACAGGCCCTGGCCGCAGGTCTCGCGCGCACCGGTCAGCGCAAACTGCGATTGCAGCACCTCGACCACGTTGTGATGCGGCTTCACGTCGGCCGTGACCGACTGGCCGTTGAGGGTGAAAGAAATGGTGCGTGCGGCGGTCATGGGCGTGCTTCGCTGATGTCGGAATAGGGCTGCGACCTCGCCACGCATTCGGTGCGCTCCCTCCCCCAATAGCCCGTCGAAGGCGGGCGTGAACGCCCTTTTGTCGGGGGAGGGTTGGGGAGGGGGGTGTGTCGAGAATTCGGTGTCTGTTGCCTACCCCCCTCCCGGCGGCCTGCGGCCGCCGACCTCCCCCTCAAGGGGGGAGGTGAGGCGGAGAGAGCAGCGTACAACATCACTCGTCCTCCAGCGGCCTGCCGGCCTTGGCGCGCAGCGCTCGGTACACGGCCTCCGGATTGAGCGGCAATTCGGTGAGCCGCACGCCGACCGCGTCGTCGATCGCGTTGGCGATCGCCGGCGACACGCAGAAGGTCGCGACCTCGCCGACGCCCTTGGCGCCGAACGGGCCGTTCGACTGGTTGGCGTCGACATGCGAGTTGTCCATGACGATCGGGACGTCGTGGAAGCCGGGGATCTTGTAGTCGGCGAGCGATGCGTTGGTGATCTGGCCGCCGTCGATGTGCATCTTCTCGAACATGGTGAAGCCGACCTGCATCAGCGCCGCGCCGGAAATCTGCGTTTCGACGATGCGCGGATTGATCGCCTTGCCGACGTCCACCACGTTGACTAGCTTCTCGATCGTCACATGTCCCGTTTCGGTGTCGACCGCGACCTCGGCGCCGGCGCCCGACACCATCCAGAACGCGGTGACGTTCTCCGACAGGCCGGTGCCCGGCGCCGGCGGAATGTAGTCCGGCTTGAAGATGCCGGTGCCGATCACGTTGCCGGCCTGCATGCCGTACTTTTTGACGAACAGGTCGCGCACCGGGATGTTCGAGCCTTCCGGCTCGCCGGCTTCTTTTGCCAGAGCCTTCAGCTTGTCGCGCGCGTCGGCGGAGGCGCGCTGCACGGCGTGGCCCATGTGGAACAATGAGCGCGAGCCGAGCGTGCCCATGTCGTAGGGCGTGACGTCAGTGTCGCGCGGCACCACGCGGACAGTCTCCGCCGGAATGTTGAGCGTCTCGGCGACCATCTGTGCCATCGCGGTGTCGGAGCCCTGGCCCATGTCGACGGTGCCGCAGTACAGCGTGGTCGAGCCGTCGGCGCTGACGTTGACGATCGCGACCGACGTGGTCGGCGTGATCACCGCCTTGATGGAGATGCCGAAGCCGCGGCCGCGCTTCACCACACCGGTGCCCTTGTCGAACGGCTTGGACCAATTCATCCGCTCCAGCACGCGGTCCATCACTTTCTCGACAGCGGCATCCTTGATGATGGTGTTGGTGGCGTGCGGGCGGCCCTCGCGCAGCAGGTTCTTGCGGCGGAACTCGACCGGATCGAGCTTGAGCGCCCGCGCGATCATGTCGGTGTGGCTCTCGTAGGCCCACACGAGCTGCGGCACGCCGAAGCCGCGCAGCGCGCCGGCCGGCGTCACGTTGGTGTAGAGCGCGTAGGAATCGATCCAGACGTTGTCGATTTCGTAGGGGCCCGACGCGGTGAGGCCGGACTTCTGCGTCACGCGCGGGCCGATGTCGGCGTAGGCGCCGCCGTTCCAGAACACCTCGCACTTGCGAGCGATGATGCGGCCATCCTTATCGACACCGCTCTTGATGCGGAACGTCGAGGGATGCTTGGTGATCTGATAAAACAGCTCCTCGAAGGTCAGCGCCAGCTTCACCGGCCGCCGCGCGATCATCGACAGCGCGACGACCAGCGCCTCGAGCTTGATGTAGAGCTTGGCGCCGTAACCCGAGCCGAGATACGGCACCTTGATGCGGACCTTGTTCTCCGGCCAGCCGAGCAGCCGCGCGATCTCGGTGCGCACGAACGATGGACCTTGCGAGGCCGTATAGACGGTGACGCCGGTGTCCTTGTAGTCGGCGATCGAGGCGTGGGGCTCAAAGGGAAGGTGCAGCACCTTCTGCGTCTTGAATTCGTGCTCGAACACATGCGCGGCCTGCGCGAACGCCTTGTCAACGTCGCCCTTGCGCAGCCGGTAATCGAGCGCGGTGTTGGTGTTCTTCGCGTCCTTCAGGTGCTTGAGGTCGGCAAATGTGCCGGCCGGCTTGAGCACGTCGTGCACGTAAGTCTTGGAGGTGAGCGCATCGACCTCGTCGTAGACTGCAGGCAGCTCTTCGTATTCCGCGACGATAAGCTGCGCGGCTTCTTCTGCGACATGCGGATCCATCGCGAGCACCGCGGCGACCGGTTCGCCGACGAAGCGCACCTTCTCGTGGGCCAGGATCGGCTGGTCGTGGAACGCCGGGCCGTAATAGGGATCGGGGATCACCTTCATCACGTCGTCGATGGTGACGACGGCGAACACGCCCGGCACCTTCTTGGCTTCGCTCACGTCGACCGACTTGATGCGGCCGTGCGCCACGGTGCTGCGGAACAGCTTGCAATGAAGCATGCCCGGCAGCCGCATGGTGTGGGTATACTCGGCGCGGCCGGTGACCTTGTCGCGCGCCTCCAGGCGCACCACCGAACGGCCGACCTGTGCGCCGACTTTCGGCGCGTCGTGGGTCATGGTCATTGGATGCCTCCGCCGAGGGCTTGCTGCACGGCGCGCTTGATATAAACACGGAGCAGTTCGCGCTTGTACGGCACCGAACCGCGCACGTCCGCGATGAATTCCGCCTCCTCGATCGCGGCATCGCCGGCTTGCGCCAGCAGCTTGTCGTCAACTGACTTGCCGGCGAGTACCGCCTCTGCCGACTTCAGGCGTGTTGCCTTGGTCGTCGCGGCGCTGACCACGACGCGCGCCGATTTGATGGCCTTACCGTCGGTATCGAGCGCAACCGCGACGCCGAGGGCCGGCCAGTCATCGGCCGAGCCGGTGGTGACCTTCATGTAAGCGGCGCGCTTGTTGCCCTGCGCCGGGATGTGTGCCTCGGCGATCAACTCGTTCTTTTCCAGCACCGTCTCGTAGTAGCCGGTGAAGAAATCCTCCAGCGCGACGCTGCGCTCGCCCTTCGGCGAGATTACCGTCAGCCTGGCGCCAAGCGCCATCAGCACCGGCGGCAGGTCCATGTGCGGATCGCCGTGCGCCAGCGCGCCGCCGACGGTCGCGACGTTGCGCACGCGCACGTTCGAGAGCGTCAGCATGGTGCGGGTGATCAGCGGCGCAACTTTCTTCACTTCGGCCGAGCGCTCTAGCGCGTTCAGCGTGGTCATGGCGCCGACCCGCAATCCTTCCCCGCTCGCGGCAATTCCGGAATACTTCGCCTCGATGCCGCGCAGGCTGATCAGCTTCGCCGGACGGAATACGCCGGCCTTCATCATTAGCATCAGCGCGGTGCCGCCGGCGATCGGCCGAACGGTCGGGTCGTCCGGATCGAGCAGCTTCACCGCGTCGCTCAGTGATTTCGGCTCGGCCAGTTCAAACGGCGTCATGCTTCACTCCGCGGCGGCCTGCGCGAACCGCTCGCGCAGCCGGCTGACAAATTGCTTTTCCAGGTCCTTGGCTTTGGAACGCATCACCGGCTGGCCCATGCTGCCGAGCTTGCCGGCGAGCGCTGCGTCGACCGAATAGGCGATCTTGGTTTCGTCGCCGGCGTCGGTGAGCGTCGTCCGCGTGGTGGCGGTCAGGCGGCCAACGACGCCGAGTGGCGTGCCCTCGATCTTGGCGGCAATCTCATCGATGTCGAGGTTGATGACCTCGACCGAGACATTGAACTTGAAGTTCAGGTACGCGATCTTGGTCTCGAACACCGCTTGATAATGCGTCGGATCGATCTCCTTGAGATCGCGGATGCCGTCGACCAATGAAATGAAGGATTTCGGGTCGCGGATCGTGTCGAACACGGCCGCACGCGGCGCTTTGATCGTGAATTCGCCTGATATGTTCATGAGTTACGCCGGCATATTGGAACCGAACCAAAGCGTATCAAAGGCTTGGCGTCAAAGGCTTTCGAGTGCCGTAAGCCCCATGGTTGCGATGCGCCCGAAGGTCAGCCTTTTTGCCGCAGCACCTATTCAATCACCTCGTCGGCGCGGGCGAGCAGCGTGGGCGGCACGGTAAGGCCGAGTGCCTTGGCTGTGGTCAGATTGATGGCGAGATCGAACTTAGTCGGCTGCTCGACCGGCAGGTCAGATGGCTTCGCGCCGCGCAAAATCTTGTCGACAAATTCGGCGGTGCGCCGGTAAAGGCTGAGGAAGTTTGGCCCATAAGAAATCAGGCCGCCCGCTTCGACGTGCTCACTGGCGTTGTAAATGGCAGGTAGCCGCGCGCCCACGGCCAGGGTGTGGATCCTAGCGCGGTTGGTATTCAAGAGAGGATCCGCAACGACGTAGAGGGCGTCGGTAGGCCCTTTGGCCGCGTCGAAAGAGGGCGCGATATCGCCAGCGCGTCGGACTTCAAGCCTGATAGCTTCGAGGCCAAACTTGGCAGTTGCAGCCTGAACCTCGTCCATTTCCAACACTGAGAGCGGGTTTCCAATGTTGCCGATGACCAACACGCGGCGAAGACCGGGAACGAGCGCGCGCAAGAATTCCACTCGCTTTCCAGCGAGGTCGGTCGCCAAAGTTGATAGACCGGTAACGTTGCCGCCGGGTCGCGCCAGACTTTTGACGAGGTTGCTTCCGACCGGATCGCCTGCCACCGCGAATACTATCGGTATAGTCGACGTCGCCTGTTTTGCAGCGAGGACATTCGCTGTGCCTGAAGTGACGATGACATCGACCTTGAGCCGGACGAACTCTGCTGCGATCTCGGCAAAGCGCTCGCTTTTACCCTCTCCCCACCGATATTCAATCGCGACCGTGCGGCCCTCGATCCAGCCAAGCTCACGCAGCCGTTGAACAAACGCCGCAACTCTCTGGCTCTCGGCCGCAAGCGTGCTCTGGCCGAGGAATCCGATTATGGGCATTTTCTGCTGCGCGCGCGCTGCAAGCGGCCAAGCCGCCGCCGCGCCGCCGAGCAAGGTGATGAACTCGCGCCGCCTCATTCAATCACCTCATTGGCGCGCGCGAGCAGGGTCGGTGAGATGGTAAGGCCGAGCGCTTTGGCGGTGGTCAGGTTTATGACCAGATCGAATTTGGTCGGCTGCTCGACCGGCAGGTCAGCGGGCTTTGCCCCTTTTAAAATTTTGTCCACGTAGTCGGCGGTACGCCGGAACAGGTCCAGAAAGTCTGGGCCATAGGACATTAGGCTTCCCGTTTCGACGTGCTCGCGCGAAGCAAACATCGCCGGCAGACGCGCGCCAAACGCCAAGGTGTTGATGCGAACCCGATTGGTGAGCGTTAGCAGGTCTTGGCACACGTAAAGGGCCTGCGCGCTGCCCTTGGTGGCCTCGAAAGCGGGCGCGATATCGTCCACCTTCCGGATTTCGAGCATGACGGCCTGCAGACCGAGCGTACCGGCTGCCGCTCGAAACTCGGCCATCTCCTGCACGATGATGGAATTGCCAGGGTTGCCCATGATCGCCAAACGGCGGAGGCCCGGGACAACCTCGCGTAACAGTTCGATCCTCTTGCCGGGAAGGTCAATCGCGAGAACCGACAGGCCGGTGACGTTGCCACCAGGTCGTGCCAGGCTTGCGACAAGACCGGTGCCAACCGGGTCCCCCGCCACCGCGAACACGATTGGGATAACCGATGTCGCCTGCATTGCGGCGGCGATAAGGGGGGTTCCCGACGTCACGATGATATCAACCTTGAGCCGGACAAACTCGGCCGCAATCTCGGTGGCGCGCTCCGCGCGCCCCTCCGTCCAGCGCACCTCGATCGCGACGTTCCGACCCTCGACCCGGCCGAGCTCGCGTAGCCGTTGCACAAAAGCGGCCAACCTTTGGCTCTCGGCCGCTGGCGTGGCTTGGCCCATATATCCGATGGTCGGCACCTTCTGCTGCGCGCGCGCCGCGAGCGGCCACGTCGCCGCCGCGCCGCCGAGCAGCGTGATGAACTCGCGTCGCCTCACTCAATCACCTCGTCGGCGCGCGCGAGCAGCGTCGGCGGCACGGTGAGGCCGAGCGCCTTGGCGGTGGTCAGGTTGATGACGAGATCGAACTTGGTCGGCTGCTCGACCGGAATGTCGGCCGGCTTCGCCCCGCGCAGAATCTTGTCGACATAGTCGGCGGCGCGCCGGAACAGGTCCGGGAAGTTTGGTCCATAGGACATCAGACCTCCCGCTTCGACGTACTCCCGAAAACCGTACATCGTCGGCAGTCGCGCGCCCAGCGCCAAGGTGTTGATGCGAATCCGGTTGGTGATTACGAGCGGGTCGGCACACGACATAAAGTGCCTCCGCGCGGCCCTTGAGCGCCTCGAAGGCGGGCGCGATATCCTCCGCTCGCCGGATTTCGAATGTGGCGACCTCGAGGCCGAGCGTGCGGGCCGCTGCCTGAACCTCGCCCATCTCCAGCACGGCGCCGGGATTGCCGACATTGGCCATGATCGCCAACCGGCGGAGACCGGGGACAACCTCGCGCAAGAGTTCGAGTCGCTTGCCGGCAAGATCGGTCGCCTGGATCGACAGGCCGGTGACGTTGCCGCCCGGTCGCGCCAGGCTCGCGACCAGGCCGCTGCCAACCGGGTCCGCCGCCACCGCGAAGACGATCGGGATGACCGATGTCGCCTGCTTTGCCGCGAGGACTGGCTGGGGTTGCCTGCGTGACAATGACATCGACCTTGAGCCGGACGAACTCGGCCGCGATCTCGGCGAAGCGCTCGCTGCGTCCCTCCGCCCAGCGATACTCGATCGCGACGGTGCGACCCTCGATCCAGCCGAGTTCGCGCAGCCGCTGCACAAAAGCGGCGATCCATTGGCTCCAGGCCGAAGGCGTGGCCGCGCCCAGGAACCCGATGGTCGGCAGCTTCGCCGGCTGCTGCGCGCGCGCCGCGAGCGGCCACGCCGCCGCCGCGCCGCCGAGCAGCGTGATGAACTCGCGCCGTCTCATGCGTTCAGCCTAACACCTCTTGGGCGGTGAGCGACAAGTTGCCTCACACTCTGGCGTCATTCCGGGACGCGCGAAGCGCGGGCCCGGAATCCAGACACATATGTGGAATTCGCCTCTGGATTCCGGGCTCGCGAGCTTCGCTCGCGCCCCGGAATGACCGCGGAAGGACTCAGCCCTTGCCGCGCATCTCCAGCACCCGGTCCACCATCTCGCCGGCCTGGCCCAAGTAGTTTGCCGGGTCGCACAGCTTGGCGAGTTCCGCCTTGCTCATGTGCTTGGCGATCTCCGCGTTCTCGGCAAGCAGCTCGGCCAGCGGGCGGCCGGTCTCCACCACCTTGCGGCAGATGTCGTAGACGAGGTCATGCGCGTACTGCCGGCCGAGGTGAGGCCCGAGCCCCATCATCACCGCCTCCGAGACGATCAGGCCCTTGGTGATGTCGAGGTTGGCGCGCATGCGCTTCTCGTCGACCTGGAGGCCGGACACCAGGTACTTGGTCTGCGCCAGACACCCGGCGGTGAGCACGAAGATTTCCGGCAGCACGATCCACTCGATCTCCCACTGGCCGGTGGCGCGCTCGTGGTCCTGCTCCATGGCGTTGAGCA
This sequence comes from uncultured Alphaproteobacteria bacterium, assembly GCA_963814215.1. Taxonomy (GTDB): domain Bacteria; phylum Pseudomonadota; class Alphaproteobacteria; order Rhizobiales; family Xanthobacteraceae; genus Z2-YC6860. The sequence continues at coordinate 88,167 of CAWFCM010000005.1, forward strand.
GCGCGACCACCTGGCTGCGCACCACGCCGGTCTGCGCGGTGATGTAGACGCAGGAAATCGGGTTGCGCTTCTGCGGCATGGTGGACGACGAGCCGCGGCCGTCGTGGAACGGCTCGAACACCTCTTCGACCTCGGTCTGCATCATCAGCTTCACGTCGAAGGCGATCTTGCCGCAGGTGCCGGTGACGAGGCCGAGGAAGCAGCCGACCTCGGCGATGCGGTCGTGCACGGTGTGCCAGGCAATTTCCGGCTGCTTGAGGTCGAGCTCCTTGGCGAGCTCGACCTGGGTGCGCAGCCCGTCCTTGCCGAGCGAGGAGAGCGTGCCGGCCGCACCACCGAACTCGAACACCAGCACGCGCTCTCGCAATTGCTTGAGCCGCTCCTTGTGGCGTTCGAATGCGGCAAGATAGGTCGCGCACTTGTAGCCGAAGGTGATCGGCACCGCCTGCTGCAGGTTGCTGCGGCCGGCCATCGGCGCGTCGCGATATTTCTTCGCCAGCGCCGCCAGTGCGTCGGAAATATCGTTGATGTCTTTCTCGATGATCGCGAAGCTCTCGCGGATCTGCATGATGGTTGCGGTGTCGGTGATGTCCTGGGTGGTGGCGCCCCAGTGGCACCATTCGCCGAGATCGCCCTCGCAGAGATCGACGAGCTGCGCGACCACGGGCAGCACCGGATAACCGATCCGGTCGGTCTCTTTCTTCAGCTTCTCAATATCGAACTGGTCGAACTTGCAGTGCTTGAGGATTTCGTCGCAAGCCTCTTTCGGGATGATGCCCAACTTGGCTTGTGCGCGTGCGAGCCCGGCTTCGAAATCGAGATACTTCTGGATGCGGTTGCCGTCCGACCATACCTGCCGCATGGCCTCGGTGCCGAAAATGTCGCGGAAGATGGCGGAGTCGATGGTGCCGGTGGGCATGGTTGGCCTTTCACAAGTGGACGGCGTTTTCATAGCCGCACCAAGCATCGCTGTCATGCCCCGCGCATAGCCGTCCGAAGGACGGCGTCGCTTCGCTTGCCTATGGCGGGGCATCCAGTACCCACGGTGGCTACTGGATCGTCCGCTTGCGCGGACGATGATACCCGTTTCCCTACTCCGCCTTGATCCCCGTCTTCGCCACCAGCGATCGCCACTTCTCGGTCTCGCTCTGGATGCGCCTGGTGACCGCGTCGGGCGGGCCAGGATCGGGGTCGAAGCCCTGCCTGGTCAAATTCTCCACCGTCTCCGGGTCGGTAAGGATCGCGCGCATCTCGGCGTTGAGCTTGGCGACGATTTCGTCCGGCGTGCCGGCCGGCATGGCGTACGCCATCCAAAGCGAAACGTCGTAACCGGGGACGCCTGCTTCGATCATGGTCGGCACGTCCGGCAGCACGGGCAGGCGCTTCGTGCCCGTGGTGGCGAGCGCGCGCAGCTTGCCCTCGCGGATATTGGCGATCGTCGGCGCCACGGTCGCAAACTGCATGTCGAGCCGGCCGGTGATCATGTCGATCGAGGATTGCGCCGAGCTGCGATAGGGCACGTGGGTGAGCTCGATGCCCGTCTGGGTGCCGAACAGCGCGCCGGCGAGATGCGCGAGGCTCGCGAGGCCGGCCGAGCCGTAGTTGAACTTGCCGGGGCTCGCCTTGGCGAGTGCGACCAGTTCCGCAACCGTCTTTGCCGGAATGCCGGGATAGAGCACCAGCGCATAAGGCGCAGCAACGATCATCGACACCGGCTTGAAATCCTTGGCGGTGTCATAGGGCAGCTTGGCGCCGAGCGCGGGCGCCAGTGCGTGCGTGCTCGCGGTGACCAGGCCCATCGTGGTGCCGTCGGGCGCAGCCTTGGCGATGATGTCGACGCCGATCGCGCCGCTGGCCCCGGCGCGGTTCTCCACCACGAACTGCTGGCCAAGCTTCGCCGTCAGCTTCTGCGCCATCAGGCGGCTGACCACGTCGGTCGCCGAGCCCGCCGGAAACGGAACGATCAGCCGCACCGGGCGGTCCGGCCAGGACGACTGCGCGGCGGCGGGGGCGCAAAGCACAGCGAGCGTCAGCAAGGTCGGTACGACACGGATCATTTTGCCAACTCCCGGGCGAGCCCCGTGATGAGCTCTTCGAAATCGTTGAGGCCGTTGTGGCGCGGCGAACCGGCCATGCGCGGCGTCAGGATCACGTTGTCGAACGACAGCAGTTCGTCGTCGTCCGCGGCCGGCTCCTGATAGTGCACGTCGAGCGCGACACCGCCGAGCCGGCCGCCGCGCAGCGCCTCCAGCAGCGCATCGCGGTTGATAATCGGCGCGTTGGCGACGTTGACGATGCAGGCGCCGGGCTTGATCCGGGCAAATTCGTCGCGGCCGATCAGATCGCGCGTGCTGGGCAGGGTCGGCAGTTGCGGCATGATCCAGTCGCTTTCGGCGAGCAGCGTGACGAGCGGCACGTGGGTCGCCTTCAGTTCGCGCTCCTCGCTCTCGGGCGCGCGGGTGCGCTGGTGATAGAGCACGCGCATGCCGAACGCCGACGCGCGCAGCGCAATCTCCCGCCCGATCTCGCCGAGGCCAATAATGCCGATGGTCGCACCGTTCAGCGCGCGGGTGCCGCCGACGCGCGGATAGTTGCCGCCCGGCGTATAGGGCCGCCCGAACGGACGCAGGCCGCGTCCTGCCGCTTTCGCTCGCGCGGGCGTGACGAGGCCGCTCACCGTTTCGAGCTTGCGCGCCAGCATCAGCATCAGCGCGAAGGCGTGCTCGGCGCAGGAGACGTTGGCGCGGCGGCGGATGGTCAGGACCTTCACGCTCTTCGCGGCGCAAGCCGCGGTGTCGATGTTGCGCAACCCGGTGCCGAATTTCTGTACGATCTTGAGCTGCGGCGCCGCCGCGAGATCGTCGACGCCGACGTTGAGCGATTCGATCACCAGCGCACGCGCATCCTTGAGTGCGGCGCGCATTTCGTCCTGCGACGTCACCGTCCGCACTTCGGCGGGATAAAGACCCGGCGATCCATCGCGTACGCGTTCGATCCAGCCGTCGAAATCCGGTTCGTCGTGCGCCATGAAGTCCGCGAACGCCGCACGATGCGCGTCCGGCGACTTCGGATCGAGCACGATCGGGATCAGCCGCGTGAACGGATCGTCCTCGACCACGATGACGGGAGGTCCGGCCACCGCGCTAGCTTTTCTTCGGCTCGAGATCTACCCTGAGCGCCGTGAAGATGCGGTTGTGCATGATGTAGACGCCGCACAACACGGTGAGCTCGACAACCTCGCGCTCGCTGTAGTGCTTGCGCACCGCGTTGAACACATCGTCGGGCACACCGGAGCCGTCGCGCATGGCGTCGACATAGGCGAGCGCCGCCTGTTCGGCCTCGGTGAACTTGCCGTAGGCACGCCAGTCTTTCAGCGCCTCGCATTCCTCCAGTGACACGCCGTCGGGCACCGCGATGGTTGGGACGTGCTGCTGCAGCGCGTAGGCGTATTTCGCCGCCTGCGCGATCCGCACGATGGCAAGCTCGCGCAGCCGCGGCGTCAGCTTGGTGCCCCAGCGGATCGCGCCGATGTACTCCAACCAGGTCATGCAAACCTTGGGCGAGTGCAGCAGCAGCTTGTAGATGTTGATCAGCGCGCCACGCCCGCCCTTGATCTTGGCGATCTCGGCGGCGAGCTCCGGGTGATCCTTTTCCTCGATGTATGAAATGCGGGCCATCAGGCTTCTCCAATCTCGCGCAAGACTTCCTCGGTATGCTCGCCCAGCATCGGCTGCGCCCGGTCGGCGGCGGCGCGGCGGCCGTTGATCGTCATCGGCGAGCGCACCCCTGGGATCGAGCCGCCCTTGGCGTTCGGATGCGGCAGGTCGATCCGCATGCCGCGTGCGATCACCTGCGGATCGGCGAAAGCGTCGGCGATGGTGTTGATCGGGCCGGCCGGCACGCCGGCCTTTTCGAACTCGGCGGCGAGCTGCGCCTTGGTGAACTTCTGCGTCAGCTCGGAGATGCGCGGGATCAGCGTGGCGCGGTTCGTCACGCGTCCGGCGTTGGTGGTGTAGCGATCGTCCTTCGGCATGCCGGGATCGCCGAGAATCGTCATCATCTTCACGAACTGGCTGTCGTTGCCGCAGGCGATCAGCACGTGGCCGTCGGAGCAGGGGAATGTCTGGTACGGCACCACAGCTGGATGCGCGTTGCCCATCCGCTTCGGCGGCGTGCCGGAGACGAGATAGAACAGCGCCTGGTTGGCGAGCACGCCGGTCAGGCTGTCGAGCAATGCCATGTCGATGAAGCTGCCCCTGCCGGTGTGCTCGCGCTCCTTCAGCGCCGCTGTGATCGCGAGCGCGGAATAGACGCCGGTGAACACGTCGGCGAACGCGACGCCGAGCCGCATCGGCTCGCCGTCGGCCGGACCGGTGATGTCCATGATGCCGCTCATGCCTTGCACGAGGAGGTCGTAGCCGCCACGGTGCGCGTAGGGTCCGTCTTGGCCGAAGCCCGTGATCGAGCAATAGATCAGCCGCGGGTTGTCCGGTGCGAGGCTCTTATAGTCGAGGCCGTATTTGGCGAGCCCCCCGAACTTGAAGTTCTCGATCAGCACGTCGGAGCGCGCCGCGAGCTTCTTGACGATGCGCTGCCCTTTCTCGCTTTCGAAATCGATCGCGATGGAGCGCTTGCCGCGGTTGCAGGCGAGGTTGTAGGCGGAGGACAGCCGTCCGCCGTCCTTGTCCTCCATGAACGGCGGGCCCCAGCCGCGGGTGTCGTCGCCTTCGCCCGGCCGCTCGACCTTGATCACCTCGGCGCCGAGATCGGCCAGCGTCTGGCCGGCCCACGGTCCCGCGAGAATGCGCGCCAGTTCCAGCACGCGAACGCCGCTCAGCGGCCCCGGCATAAGTTCACTCCCATATGCGCAGCATCCTACATCAATCTTATTTGCGCGCGACCGGGTCAACTTGCCTTATGCCACAACGGCGGCCGTGCTAGCGTGCGCGATCATGATGCGGCGCGAGTCATTCCCGATCGCAAACATCTACGTGCCGGTGGCGCGCCGGGCGACGCTCAACCCGAAAACCGTCGACGAACTGGCCGAGAATATTCTGCAGAACGGTCAGAAGGATCCCATTCTGGTGCGGCGCGACGGCGAGCGATTCGTTCTGATTGAAGGCCTGCACAGGCTGGAGGCCTGCAGGAAGCTAGGGGAAGCGACGATTTTTGGCTTTCTGGTGCAAGCGCGGCGGCACTAGCCGCCGTCATGCGCGCCGTCTGAGCACATCCAGCAGTGCAGCCATGCCGCGATCCGGGCCACCTTGGTGATCATGCCGCTCTGCGCTCGTCTCAAAACAGTTGAACGCCGAATCAAAAATCGGACGCGGTCAAATCGTAGGAGCCTTTGTTGCCGCGTGCATAGACTTTTGCAGCCGCGGCGCAAATCAAGTTGCGGTTTGTATCGAACGCGTTCAAACAATGAGCTTCATCGGCCAGCATCCCTGGCTGAAGGTTTTTCAGCGCATCGGCTGAAACGAAGAACGATGCCTCCATCGAGCTGTCATAGCCCCAGAACCGGACGGCGCGCCGCGTCGCGTCGTAGGAACGGCTTGGATTTGGGAAGGTCAACGCCATGGCGCGATCTTCGATCGTCAGGCGAAGATGGATTTCGATCGCGTCGACAAGGTGATCTCGCTTTCGCGAACGACGCGCTCATGGTTCTCGACAATATTTTTGATGCGGTAGGACGGATTTTTCGGATCGCCGTCGGACAAAGGCATCAGGCGCCGAATTTCGTAATCGCCGGCCGCGGCAGGCCGAAGCACCGTCGGAGTGAGGTCGACGGCCTGACCGATGCTGAATTTGTGCATGGCGTGGTTCCTTACCCCGAGGGGTTTGGTTGAAATGTTCCAGACGCTTCCGGCCATCTCACGCAGACGCGCCGCCTCGAGTTCGATGGGATCCACGACAATCATCTCGATCGATCCATTCCCGCGCGCCGCCGGAACGAACATCATCGTCGACACCCGGCGATAGGCCAGGAACGACAATCCTTCGATCGGCTCCTCGTCGGTCACGATCCGATAGGCGCCAGCCGGATACATTCGTTCGGAGCCCTTGAGCGCAAATGGCTGCTGGAAGCTCACGGTCTGTTCGGTTGTACGGGTCGTCATGCCGCGCGCACCGGGGCCGGCTTTGCGGGCTTCGGCAGGGATTTCGCCTTGCCACGGGCCACGAACGCCATCAGCTCGAAGGCCATCAACTCGAAACGTCCGATCGGTGCGCCTCCGTCATCTTCCCAGCGCGCAATTTCCGAAGGGTAATTCATAGTCATTTATGACATATGGGCACGATGTGCCGTTCTACCAAGGGTTTTTCTCGGTAAATCTCAGTATAGGTTGGTCGCTTTTATTGAAGGCACTGCATTTTTACGTCATTCGTCCCTATATAGAGGCCTGCAACGAAAAGTTTTGATTTGTGTTTATTGGGATCATCGAGGCCGCCAGCGGGCGGCCTCGTGGGCTTTCCGCAGAAGGAGAATTCCATGGCCGTTGAAGTCCAAGCGATCAATCGCGTTCGAGATATGGCCCGCCAGCGCGTCGAGGGGCTGGAGGGGTTCGACTATGAGGCTCCCGCCGAGCTGTTTCCGAGTCGCAGCAAGAAGGGGCGTGGCCAAATCACCTACAAGCGCTTTGACACGGCTGCGGAGGCGATCCGCTTCGCCGTCGAGGAAGTGCCGCCGCCCGCGCTGCTCGGCGCCTACCTTGAGGTCGACGAGGCGCGGTTCGGACTGTACGAAATTCAGTACCTTTACGAGCGTGCAACCTACCCGCTGGCGCGTCGCGCAACCGCGGCGACGGAAGCTACCGAACTCAGCTAGGTCGCCCCGAGCGCGTCAGCGGACGGTGAAGCGCGCGACAGCCGCCTCATCGACATCGACGCCAAGGCCCGGCCCGTCGGGCAGCGCGACCACGCCATCGGCGAGCGGCAGCGGCCGCTTCACGATGTCCTCGGCGAGATAGAGGTGCGAAAGGCTGACGCCCCAGTCGGCCTTGGGCACGGCGCAGGCGAGGTGCAGCGCGGCGGAGCTGCCGATGCTCGACTCGGCGATCTTCACCGCGATGTTCACCGAAAGGCCGAGCTTCTGACACAGCTTGCCTGCTTCCACCGCGCCGACGATGCCTCCGAGCTTGATCAGCTTGAGCGAGACGCCGCCGGCGCCGGCGCGCGCGTTGGTCTCGATGTCCGCGAGCGAATGGATGCCTTCGTCGATGCCGATCGGGAGCTTGCTCGCCTTGGCAAGCTTCTTCAGCCCGGCCAGGTCGTCATGGGCGAGCGGCTGCTCGATGAACGACAGGCGCGCTTTCCGGGTTTTCTCAACGTAGGTTTTGGCGTCGGCGAACGTGAATCCGCAATTGGCGTCCGCGCAAAGCGGCATCTTGGGCAATGCCTCACGGACCGCGTGCGCGATAGCGATTTCCTTCGCCAGCGGCTTCACGCCGACCTTGAGCTTCAGGAGGCTGAAGCCTTCCTTCTGCCGGAGTTCAGCTTCCGCGACGTCGGCTTCAATGGTCGGATTGCCAAGGAGCCACATCGGTTTGACTGCGTTGCGCCGCGGCTTAGCGACGAGATCGATCAGACGCTTGCCGTCGGTACGGCCGATCAGGTCGAGCAGCGCCATCTCGACGGCGGAATGCGCGCCGCCGTTGGCGGTAAGCGCGCGGTGCATGGCCTTGCGCAGTTCAGGCCAGGTCCGCGCATCCTTCCCGGTGATCAGTGGCGCGAGATAGTCGCGCACCGCGGCGACCAGCCCGCCCTGGGTATCGCCGGTCATGGTCGGCGCCGAGGCGGCTTCGCCCCAGCCGACCGTGCCGTCAGCCGCCTCGATACGGACGATCAGGTTCTGCGCCGCGGTGACGGTCTCTGCCGCCATCTTCATCGGCGCCTTGAGCGGCAGCGCCACCGGAATGGCGTCGACGCGGCGGATGATAAGCGGAGCCGCGTCACGTCGCGACGCGGCTCCTGTTGCAGTATGGCGGGTCTTTTCGAGCATGCGATTCGAAACGACAATCTTACTGATCGAGCTTGATGCCGGCCTCGGTCACGACCTTGCGCCAGCGCGCCACGTCGGCGCTCACGACCTTGGCGTACTCCGCGCCGTTGATGTCCGGCACCACCGAACCGTTGCGTTCCCAGGCGGCCTTGATCGCGGGCAGCGCCATCGCCGCCTTGACCTCCTTGATCATCCGGTCGATCGCTTCCTGCGGCGTGCCCTTCTTCGCCAGGATGCCGTACCAGGTCGAGAACTCAAAGCCCGGCAGGCCGGCTTCGGCGGACGTCGGCACGTCCGGCAGCGCGGGCACGCGCTTCTGCGCGGTAACCGCGAGACCGCGCAGCTTGCCGCCGGCGATCTGCGGACCCGAGGTGCCGAGGCCGTCGAACGCCATCGGTACGTGACCGGCGAGCAGGTCCTGCATCAGCGGGCCCGCGCCACGGTAGGGCACGTGGTTCAGCTTGGTCTTGGCCATCGAATTGAAGAACTCGCCGGCAAGGTGATGCGTGGTGCCGGCGCCGGCCGAGCCGTAGTTCACCTGGTTCTTTTGCGTGTACTCGATGAACTCCTTCAGTGTCTTGGCCTGTATCTTCTCCGGATTGACCGACACGACGTGCGGCGGCTGCGCCAGCATGATCACCGGCACGAAGTCCTTCTCGATGTCGTAGTCGAGCTTGGGATAGATCGACGGCGCGATGGTGTGGTGCGCGGCGCCGATCAGGAAGGTGTAGCCGTCGGCAGCCTGCTTGCTGGCGTAAGACGCGCCGAGCGTTCCGCCGGCGCCGGCCTTGTTCTCGATCAGCACGCGCTGACCGAGCTGGGTGTCGAGCTGCGCCGCGAGAGGGCGGGCGAAGGCGTCGGTGCCGCCGCCCGGAGCGAACGGCACGACAAACATGATCGGCTTCTGCGGCCAGGATTGCGCCTGGGCGGCGGTGGCAATCAGCAGCAGGCCGGCCAGCCCGGCCAGCGGCTTGAATATCGAATTGGTTCTCACTTCGGGATCCTCCCTGGATTCATGAACGCGCCGCCCCCGCGTGCTTTCCCGCGAACGTATAGCAGTAGGCGGGCAGGGGAAAGCAAGCGCCAGCGCGGCACCGCGCCGCGCATAGCCGGCCCTGCAAATTCTCCGGTATGATGCGGCAGCGGAACCGGGTTTCGCGGTGCAATATGAGAGCGGCACGATGATCCTGATCTCCAACGGCGGCAGCAACATCCACCGCGCGCAGACGCGCTCCGACACCATCGTGGTCGGCACTGTCGATGGCGTCGCCGTGCTGGCGAAGGCCGCCGACGGCTGGGCCATCAAGCACCGCGCGCTCAGTGGCTGCTTCGTCAGCGCGGTGACAGCGCTCGACGACGGCACGCTGTTCGCCGCCACCCACGGCGTCGGCGTCGCGCGGAGCGAAGACGGCGGTATGACCTGGAATTGGTGCAACGAAGGCCTCGCGCACTTCGATCTGTGGTCCGCGCGCGGCGGCAAATTGCACGGCCGTGATGTGGTGCTGGTCGGCTCGCTGCCGGCGCACGTGTACATCAGCGAGAACAAGAGCAAATCCTGGCGCGATCTCACCGCGTTTCGCAAGGCGGCAAGCGTCGACAAGTGGTTCTTTCCGCCGCCGCCGCGCATCGGCCACGTCAAGGACATCGTGCTCGACGGCGATCGGTTGTTCGTCGGCGTCGAGATCGGCGCGCTGTCGGTGTCGACGGATTTCGGCGAGACATTCATGGAGCTGGAGGTCGATCCTGACCCGCGAGAGCGCGACATCCATCGCATCCTGGTGCATCCGGAACGGCCCGATCGCATCATCGTCGCGAACGGAATCGTCGGTCTGATGACCAGCGACGACCGCGGCAAGACCTGGCGCCGCAACAAGATGCCGGACAAGGCGAACTATCCCGACGCCATTGTGCTGTCGCCGGACAACCCGGACCTGGTGTTCATGACAGCGGGCACCGGCTGGCCGTCGAACTGGTACGTGGCGGGGCGCGGGCGCGGAAAAATCCTGAGGAGCCATGACGGCGGCGCGACCTGGACGCGGCTGCTCGGCGGTCTGCCGGACGGCCAGCGCGCGGTGTTCTCCGCGCTGACCATCGAGGTCTCCGGCGCCGGCACCGCGCTCTACGCCGCCGACACCGACGGCCAGGTGTTTGAAAGCCTGAACGAAGGCGAGACCTGGACGGTGATCGCCGACGTGCCGCCGGTCTCCAAGGGCGAGTTTTACCGCGCGCTGGTTCGCGACCGGCCGAAGATGGCGAACATCGACGACATCGCGATCAACGCCGCGCAAACAAAGCGGGTGCAGGAGGCGGCAGCGGGGTTGAGGTAGCTACTCGAACACGTCGTTGGGCAATGCGGTGCCGCCCACACAGGTTCCGAATTGAACACAAACCGCGCCCCGACCGCAGAATGGATCACCTTGTCGCCCATCGCGTCGCGGGCGAGGTCGTAGAAGCGGTCGCCACTGCAATGTCCCGGGATCAGATAATCGATTCCCATCGACTTGAGGCTAGCAGCGCAATAATACCAACGGCATTAGATAGTAACCGATGCCCAGGGGCGGGTCGTAATTGATTGGATGCGGCCCGGTTCAGCGGTGAGTGCATTCCAAGCATCGCAGCAGGCGTCGACGATGGCATCGTAGCCGTCGAAGACGCGGTTGCTGAGCTGGTTCTGGCGCAAGTATTGCCAGACGTTCTCGACCGGATTGAGTTCGGGCGAATAGGCCGGCAGTTTGAGCAAGCTGATGTTGTCCGGCACCTTGAGTTTGCCGCCGGTCTGATGCCAGCCGGCACCGTCGAGCAGCACGACGGCATGGCTGCCGGGCGTGACGTTGCGGCTGATCTCGGCGAGATGCAGGTTCATCGTCTCGCCGTCGGCGACCGGCAGCACAAGCGCGGCGCCGGCATCGCGCGCGGGACAGACTGCACCGAACAGATAGGCCCAATCGTAGCGCTGGTCGCGCGGGGCCCGCGGCCGGCTGCCGCGCTCGGCCCAAATCCTCGTCAACGTGCCCTGCTGGCCGACGCGGGCCTCGTCTTGCCACCAAAGCTCGATCGGCTTGTCGCGCGCATGCGCGGGGATGGCGGCAGCGACCAGATCGGGAAAGTTTTTTTATGCGCCTCCTGGATCGCGGCGTCCTGTTCGGGACATCGTGGCCGCACCGAGATACGCCGAAAGCCGAGACGACGAAGCAAATCGCCAACCGATCGTTCGGCCAGCTTGACCCCATAGCGTTGCTCGATCACGTGCGCGAGGTCGATCCGCCGCCAACGGATAACGCCATGCTCGGCCAAATCCGGCCCGTTACGAACCAGCTCGGCCACCTCCCGTTCCTGCTCGGGAGAGAGCCTCGGCTTCGCTCCCGGCGCAGTTCGATTCCGAAGACCCACAAGGCCTTCCGCATTGTAGCGGTGCACCCAGTCGCACAGGATTTGCCGGTCCATGCCGCACGATATCGCAGCCTCGCCGCGCGACTTGCCCTCCAGCACCAGCGCCAAGGCCAGCATTCGCCGTGCCACGTCCGCATCATCCGTACGCTTCGCCTCACGTCGAAGCTCGGACGCGCTGTAGTCCAGGTGCGTGATCGAAACCGCTGCCGGCATTCTGGCCTCCTCCTCGAATCAAGAAGGCCAGCGAATCATGCCGCCGACCCAACCGGTATCCCCTATGAGTCAGAATTCATCACCGCTGGTATAAGGCGGCTGTCAGTGCTGTCCGGGCAATCCTAAAAAAAGAGCCCCGGCCGAAACCGGGGCTTTGATGTTCCTCGATCGCTCGGCGTTAGTTGTACTTAAATGCCGGCATCGCCTTGAGCTGGTCTTTCGTCGCATTCATGACCGCGTGGTCGGGATACCACATCTCATTGGCGGCGCGCGTCGGGCGGGTCGTCGTCGCCGCGCCGGTCGTGGTGGTGGTCGTGGTGGTCTTGGCTGTCGTGGCGCGGGCCGGTTCATTGACGAACTTGAGCTGGTCCATCTGAACCATCACGTCGTGCTGACCCATGCCCAGGAAGCCGCCCACGCTGATGATGACGCCAGTGGTCTTGCCCGACCGGTCGAGCAGGATTTCGCTGATGTCGCCGATTTTCTCATTGGCCGAGTTGTAGACGTCAACGCCCACGAGCTTGGACGCGCGCCATTGGCCGGTCGTCGACTTTGTGGTCGTCGTCTCCATGCGCTGAGACGGCGTCGAGGGAGCCGGAGCCGGCGCCTGTTGCGCGAGGGCCGGGAACACTGCGACGGACGCGAGCAGTCCGGCGAAAGCAAGTTTTGAATGCATCTGTATTCTCCGTTGGAAGTGTGATGCTGGGTGAACCTGCGGAGCGATGCATTGGTTCCATGATAACAAAGGAACATATTTCACGGAGCGGAGTTGCCTCTCCCTCGAAGGCGAGGCTTTGCGGGTATAGGATTGCGTGCCGCCGGCCAGGCAGGGTGATGCACGAATGGAGGACGCCGAGCGGATCGCTCACCCCTCCCCGATCTCCTTCAAGATCTCAGCCGTGTGCTGGCCGAGCCGCGGCGAGGGGTTGCCGGAGTCCATCGGCTTCCCGTCCATTATGATCGGCGTTCGGATGCCGGGGATGGTGCCGCCCTTGGCGTGGTCGCTCTTGATGTCGAGCTTCATGCCGCGATGCTTGACGTGCGGATCGTCGAACACGTGATCGAGATTATTGATCGGCCCGGCCGGGACGCCGACGGCTTCCAGCTTGTCGGCGAGATCCTGCATCTTGAACTTCTTGGTCAGCGCCGACAGCTTGTCGACGATGTCGGCGCGGTTGGTGAGCCGCGACTTGTTGTCGGCATAGTTCGGATGCTTCGCCAGCTCCGGCGCGCCGAGCACGCCACACAGCTTTTGGTATTGGCTGTCGTTGCCGGTCGCGATGATGATGAAGCCGTCGGCGACCGGGAACACCTGATACGGCACGATGTTGGGATGCGCGTTGCCGATGCGCGCCGGCACTTTGCCTGAAGCGAGGAAGTTCAATCCCTGGTTGGCCAGCACGCCGACGGTGGTGTCGACCAGCGCGGCGTCGACATAGCCGCCCTTGCCGGTGCGTTCGCGTTGCGCGAGCGCCGCGAGGATGCCGATCACCGAATACATGCCGGTCATGATGTCGGACACCGGCACGCCCGCGCGCGTGGGCTCGCCGTCGGCGGTACCGGTGAGCGACATGAAGCCGCCCATGCCTTGGGCCATGAGGTCGTAGCCGGCGCGCGTCGCGTAGGGTCCGTCCTGGCCGAAGCCGGTCACTGAGCAATAGATCAGCCGCGGGCAGTCCGGCGCCAGGCTCTTGTAGTCGAGCCCGAACTTGGCGAGCCCGCCGACCTTGAAGTTCTCGATCAGGACGTCGGAGCGCGCGGCGAGCTTCCTGACGATGCGCTTGCCCTCGTCGGTCTCGAAGTCGCATTCGATCGAGCGCTTGCCGCGGTTGGTGGAGTGGAAATAGGCGGCGCCGAGGTGGTTGCCGTCCTTGCCTTCGATGAAGGGCGGGCCCCAGGCCCGGGTGTCGTCGCCGGTCTTGGAGCGCTCCACCTTGATGACGTCGGCGCCGAGGTCGGCCAGCACCTGGCCTGCCCACGGGCCGGCGAGGATACGGGCGAGTTCGAGAACGCGCAGACCGGTTAACGGACCCGGCATGATCACTCCTTAGGCAGCAAGAAACCGCAATTTGCCTGGAACCTCTGGCGTGCTGGCGCACTTTTGTCCAGACCTCCACCCCGCCCCGCCCGTGTCCACATGTCCTGTCGTTTTCCCTTCAACATTTCCGGTAGAATCACCATTTGAAGACGTGAGCTACGGGACCACCCAGCAATGGCCATGAACACCTCCTTTTTCGGCGAGATGCTGTCGAGCATCACGGATCGCGGCCGTGCGCTGCTCGACCTGGCGCGCGACCGCCGCGCTGCGCCGGCGGTGCGCTCGGAGAGCTTCGTCGAATTATGTGAGGAACTTCTGACCGGCCGCGGCGAGGCGTCCGGCGTGGCGCTCGCCAGCGAGCTCTTTGCCAAATACGACGAGCTGACCACCGGGCCGCGCATCGCCTTCTTCGAGGCGCTGGCGCACCGCTTTGGCCCCGACAAGGCCAAGCTCGACGCCGCCATCGCCGACTGGCAGGCCAAGCCTTCGGACGCCACGGCGGCGGCGGTGCACAAGGCCGCCGAGCCGCGCCGGCAGGAGCTGTTCCGCCGCCTCAATCTCGCGCCCGGCGGCACCGGCGCGCTGGTGCGCATGCGCGAGCAGTTGATCGATGCGATGGGGCATCGCGACGACCTCACCGCGGTCGACGCCGACTTCGTTCATCTGTTCTCGTCGTGGTTCAACCGCGGCTTCCTGGTGCTGCGACGGATCGACTGGTCGACGCCGGCGATGATCCTCGAAAAGATCATCAAGTATGAAGCGGTGCACCGCATCCGGAGCTGGGACGATCTGCGCCGCCGTATCGATCCGCCGGACCGCCGCTGCTACGCCTTCTTTCATCCCGCGCTGATCGACGATCCGCTGATTTTCGTCGAGGTCGCGCTGACCCGCGAGATTCCGGATGCGGTGGCTCCGATCCTGTCGGTGCAGCGCGATGCCCCCGAGCCGCAGAAGGCGACCACGGCGGTGTTCTATTCCATCTCGAACTGCCAGCGCGGGCTTGCCGGCGTATCGTTCGGCAACTTCCTGATCAAGCAGGTGGTGCAGGAAATCAGCCGCGACAATCCGAAGATGCAGACTTTTGTCACGCTGTCGCCGGTGCCGGACTTCGCGCAGTGGCTTGATCGCGAGCGCAAGTCGGAGAATTCGATCGCGCTGTCGCCGGAGGACCGCGCCGCGCTCGCCGGCCTCGACCGCCCAGGCTGGTGGCAGCTCGCGGAGGCGCGCGAGCCGCTGCACGAGCCGCTGATGCGCGCCGCCGCCTGGTATTTCCTGCGCGCCAAGAACCGCCGCGGCATGCCGCTGGATTCGGTGGCGCGCTTCCATCTCGGCAACGGCGCGCGGCTGGAGCGGATCAACTGGCTCGGCGACGCGACCGAGAAGGGAATCGCGCAGTCCTATGGCGTGATGGTCAACTATCTCTACGACGTCGACCACATCGAGAAGAACCACGAGGCGTTTGCCGAGAGCCGCACGGTGGTGGCATCGAATTCGGTGAAGCGGTTGCAGCGCCAGATCGAGCTTGTTCCGGTCGCGGGCTGATACCGGACAAACATCACCGCTCGTCCCCGCGCAAGCGGGGACCCAGAGTCGCACGTGCCAATTTCGTCGGTTGCCTGGATTCTCGCTTGCGCGGGAATGAGCGGAGAGGGGAGGATACGGCGAGAGAGGGATTTGCGATGACCGGCAAAGTTTCCGACGAAGCGCTCGGCGTTCTGCTGCGCGATGCGCGCAGCTACAGCGATTACAAGCCGCAGCCGGTCAGCGACGACACGCTGCGGGCGCTCTACGACCTGATGAAGTGGGGGCCGACCACTGCAAATTCGCAGCCGCTGCGCATCCTGTTCCTGCGCAGCGACGCGGCGAAGGAGCGGCTCAAGCCGGCGCTGTCGTCGAGCAACGTGAAGAAGACCCTGAGCGCGCCGGTTGTCGCGCTGCTCGCCTACGACATCCGCTTCTACGAGCACCTGCCGCGGCTCTATTCCAATCCGCAGGCGCGGAGCTGGTACGAGACCACGCCGGAGGCGATCCGTACCACGGCGCTACGCAACTCATCGCTGCAAGGCGCCTACTTCATGATCGCGGCGCGCGCGCTCGGCCTCGACTGCGGCCCGATGTCGGGCTTCAACAACGACAAGGCCGATGCGGAATTTTTCCCCGCCGGCCGCTTCAAGTCGAACTTCCTGTGCTGCCTCGGATATGGCGACGCCAGTAAGCTGGAGCCGCGGCTTTATCGATTCGCTTTCGACGAAGTTTGCCGGGTCCTTTAGATCGGCACCAATCACGCGGGTATGGAGCCAGTCCCGAATGTGCTAACATGAGAGCCACGTTTAGGGGCACTCGTGAAACGGCGCGAATTCGTCACCCTCGTCAGTGCCGCGGCAGTTTGGCCGTTAGCTGCGCAAGCGCAGCGGACTTCCAAGAGACCTCGCATTGGGTTTTTGGGGCTGACCTCCCCAACAAGCCATGCTCCGAGGCTCGAAGCATTGCGCACGGGGCTGCGCGATCTCGGCTATGTCGAGGGCAAGGACATCATCATCGAAACGCGCTGGGCCGAGCAAAATTATGATCGGCTGCCCGCTCTGGCGGCCGAACTGGTCGGCCTCAACGTCGATGTCATCCTGACGCACGCAGTACCAGGCACGCTTGCGGCGACACGAGCGACGACAACGATCCCGATCGTCATCACGGCGGTCTCCGACCTGATTGTGCTGGGTGTGGTATCGAGCCTGTCACGGCCCGGTGGGAACGTGACGGGGCTGAGCATCTTTACTCCTGAACTCCTCGCCAAGCGTCTCGATCTGATCAAGGATGTCTTGCCGTCTTTGACCAAGGCGGCGGTGTTCTTGAATGCCAACAGCCCGGTCGGAAGCAAGATGGCGCTTGATGAAGTGGCAACGATGGCGGCCACGTTGAAGGTGGAGTTGGTGCCGATCGAGATACGCGGACCGGACGATTTCGAGCGTGCCTTCGCCGCGATAGCCAGCCAAAAGGTCGGTGCGGCCGTCCTCCATGAAGATCCGGCATTGAACGCCAATTCGCAGGCGCTCGCGGAGCTTGCGGCCAAGCACAGGCTGCCGACCTGTGGATTCCCGGAGTTCGCGAGGGCAGGCGGTCTGATCGGCTATGGGATTCATTTTCCCGACATGGACCGGCGGGCAGCCTCCTTCGTCGACAAGATTCTCAAGGGTACGAAACCGGGAGACCTTCCGGTCGAACGCGCGACGAAGTTTACGACGATTGTCAATCTGAAGGTCGCCAAAGCAATCGGTGTTGAACTGTCGACATCGATTCTGTTGCGCGCGGATCAAGTCATAGAATGAATGCCGCAGTCATTGAGGTCTAATGCACTCTTGGCGGCAGGAGCCGGTCGACAAGCTCCGGAGGCGATCCGTACCACGGCGCTGCGCAACTCATCCCTGCAAGGCGCCTACTTCATGATCGCGGCGCGTGCGCTCGGCCCTCGACTGCGGCCCGATGTCGGGCTTCAACAACGAGAAGGCCGACGCGGAGTTTTTCCCCGACGGCCGCTTCAAGTCGAACTTCCTGTGCTGCCTCGGACACGGCGACGGCTCCAATCTGGAGCCGCGGCTGTACCGCTTTGCGTTCGATGAAGTGTGTAAGGTGCTGTAGGGCTGGGCCGCATCAATCGGCCGTGGGCCGCTCCAACGGGACGAGCAGGGTGAATTGGGTGCCGTTAGCGGAGACCGGTGGCGCCAATGTCGCGTCCAGTTGCCGCGATAGGGCGTTGACGAGGCGTGTTCCGAGCCGCTTGCTTGTCGCAGGATCAAAGCCCGCGGGCATGCCAACGCCTTCGTCGCGGACCGATACCAAACAGTTGCCCTTGTCCACCTGAACGACCCGTATCGAGATCGATTCGCCCGAGCGATCCGGGTACGCGTGCTTGGCGGCGTTCAACACGAGTTCATTTATGATGAGGGCGACCAGGATGGCCCGATCCGCCGCAAATTGAATTTCTTCGGGCGCGTCGAGATGAAGTTGACAGGGCGCAACCGCGACTTCCAAGTCCTTCAAGACCTCTTGGATATAGGCGACAAGACCAATCTTCTCATAATCGGCGTTATACGCGAGGCGTTCATAAGCGCGTCCGACGGTTGAAATACGACTTGACGCTTCGTTAAGCCGATCACTGAGTTCGGGATCGCCGACCGCGCTGGCTTGCAAGTGAAGCATGCTGGCAACGACCTGGAGGCTATTCTTCACTCGATGATTGACCTCCTTAAGCAGGACCTGATGGCGGTCGAGCGCCGTTTTCAGTTTCTGTTGGTACTGTTGCTGTTCGATCGCCATGCCGAGGATGTTGGCGGCGCCTTGCAGGAACGCGACGTCATGCTCGCTGAACTCGCCTTCGGATCGGCTGTCCACCTCCAACACGCCGAATGGCGTGCCGTCACCTTGCAAGATGACATTCATCGCGCGGCGAATGCCGTGTTGAATAAGGAGTTCCGGAGTTCGAAATCGTTCTTCGTTTTCGAGGTGGTTGGAAATAACTGGCTTGCCGGTGTTCAAGGCGAAGCCGGCGGGTGAGGCCAGATCAGCGCCGACGCTCGCGGAGCCGACAACGCCTTCGTCCCATCCCACTCCCGCACGGACAAGCAGCCGGTTTTCGGCGGGAAGGTATTCCAATACTTTGCAATACTCTGCTCCGAGCCCATCGGCCGTCAGACGCGCCGTGTGATTCAGCAGATCGATGAATTTGGTGCCCTGAAGAGCCAGGACTCCCAGTTCAGCAAGTATCTCCTGTTGCCGGATGCGCAGCCGAAGCGAGCGCTCCGTCAAGTCGGCAGAGGGCTTGTTGCCAGACGTTTTCTCAACGAGCGGCTTCTTTGGAACGCGCGACATGGCCATTCCAGATGGTAGCACGAAAAGCGAATTCGCGCTGAGTATGCCGAGCCGCGCCATCGTATGCGGATAGCCCAATCGTATCTTGAATTGCGCGGCAGTGGTCCGTTGGGTCAAAAGCCGAGGCTTTGCGGCGAGCAGTGTTCCGTTTTGCCGGCAACGCCAGACGTGCTCGCGCTAATGCAATCGCTCCTTCGGCGGCATCAGCCGGTCGGTGAGCTCCGGCCAGCGCTCCTCGACCAGCAGGCGCATGTCGTGGTCGACCACGACGACGTCGTTCGCCAGCAGGCATTCATGAAGGGCTTCGAGTTCCTCGGCATCGAGAACCAGGCCGCTGCGCGACATCATTGTTCTTCTCCCTTATTGCGAGGGTTACGCTTCGTCGAGCTTTTCGAAGATCGCGGTGTACTGGACGAGCCCGGTGACCGGCTGCCAGCCGAACGGCGTCTGCGCGGCGAGGATCTTGATCTCCATGATCTTCATCCGGCCGCCCGGAGCCGGCACCGCCGCGCCCACCTTGCCGCGGGTGAAGGCGATCGCGGCCATTGAGCACGCATTCGGATCAGACGCTTCGGTGTTGACGCTCTGGATCGCGTCTTCGGGCGAGCGATTCTTGACGTGCAGCGACAGATAGCGCTGCACCAGTTGCTCGGAATTGCAGATCAGCCCGACGCCAACTTCGACAGACGGATCGGCCGGCCTGGTTTGTTCGATCGCATGTGCTCCTGCAGGAAAGCAAAACAGCAGGCCCCACGTCACAGCGCGCGTGAACAGTCTCATCGTCGTCTCCGTTCGGTCCAGGTCCCCAAAGACCTGCATTTGCGTCGCCCCACGTTGGCCGCGGCGGCTTCGAAATAGGAACGGCATTGAAGAAAATGAGTTGCGCTCACGAAGAGGTGAGGGCGCAAAAAATAGGCGGCGGCGCGCATGGAACCGTTCGGCTGCTGCGGTGTTAGGCGGCGCGGTTTCGCGCCATATTTTTGCTCAACCGCGGCCGCGTTTCGCTCGCGTCGGCAGCACCTGGTTCTCGATCCAGTTTGCGATCTCGCCGGTGCGCAGCCTCTTGTCGAGCACGTTCTTGTGAATGCCGTAGCGCCAGGCGAGCCGCTTGTTCGCCGGGTCCGCATCGAGCACGTCGAGATCGCCGGCAAAGATATTGATGTCGGCCTCGTCGAGGAAGAAGCCCTCATTGATCAGCCGCTTGCCGATGCGGCGCACGATGGTCGCGACTTCGCGCAACGGATACTCGGGATGATATTGCACGCCCCAGGCGGTTGCGCCGTTGCAGCGGATCTCCGCGCTCTGCACGTCGGACACCGCGTTGGTGGCCAGCACCGTCATGCCTGGCGCCAGCGTCTCGACCTCGTCGAGATGCACGGTCGGCGCGTTGAAGATGTTGTGCTTGCCGTTGTACATCGGATGCCTGCGGCCGGCCTCGGTGAGATTGATGCTGCGGCCGAAGCCGACCTCGCGGCCCTTTGGATTCTTGCGCACCGCGCCACCTGCGGCGACGGTCAGCACCTGCAAGCCCCAGCAGCTTCCGAAAATCGGCGTGTTGGCCTTGAGCACCGCCTTGGCGAGCTCGATCTGCTGCGTCACGGCGGGGCCGCCCTCATAGACGTGCAGCGACGAGCCGGTGATGGCGACGCCGTCATAGCCTTCGAGCGTCTGGCCGTCCGGCAGGTTGACGCCGGCGTCGGCCGGGAAGCAGACGTCCACCATCGCGCTGGGCAGCAGCTCCTGCAGCAGTTCCACATAGCCTTCGCTCGGTACCGTGCCGCCGTACGAGACGTGGTCGGCACGGGCTTGCGGCGGATTGCCTTCGAGGACGAGGAGGCGAGGGGCAGGCATCGAACTCTCTATGCTCCTGGAGATAGGCTGATTTGTGGGCAAAGATAAGGCCCGGTACTGGTCCTCTCCGCTGTGCAGGCGCAATAATAGGGCGCTAGAGTTAAGGAGGCCTTGGTGCGCATCCTTCGCCTGATTGCGGTTGTCGTTCTGGCCGCTTCGTGGGCCGCTTCTTGGGCCGCAATGCCGGCTGCGCCGGCCAATGCCCAAGCTACGTCACAGGCCACGTCGATCGAAGACCTGGTCGGCGCGGTGGTTCGCATCAAGACCTTCATCAATCCGGACGGCCGTTCGGTGTCCAATCTCGGACGTGAGCGGGAAGGCAGCGGCATCCTGATCGACGAGAACGGGCTCGTGCTGACTATCGGCTACCTGATGGTCGAAGCGCACGCCGCCGAGGTCGTCACCAACTCCGGCCGCACGGTGCCGGCGGCGGTCGTCGGCTACGATCACGACACCGGCTTTGGCTTGTTGCGCACCATCGAGCCGCTCAAGCTCAAAGCGCTGCCGATCGGCAAGGCCGCCGATCTCAAGGAGGGCGATCCCGTTCTGGTATCGAGCTTCGGCGGCGTCGGCATGGTCGCGCCGGTTCGGGTGGTGAGCCGCCGGGTGTTCGCCGGCAGTTGGGAATACCTGATCGACCGGGCAATCTTCACCGCGCCGCCGCATCCGGCGTGGAGCGGCGCCGCGTTGATCAATCGCGAAGGCAGGCTGGTCGGGGTTGGCTCGCTGATCGTCGGCGACGCGACCGGCAACAAGGACAACGCCGCCGGCAACATGTTCGTGCCGATCGACCTGCTGATGCCGATCTTCGGCGAACTGCTCGCCAATGGCCGCGTGTCCGGACCCGGCAAGCCGTGGCTTGGCGTTGGCGCCGACGAAATGGCGGGACGTCTGACGGTGAACCGCGTCACGCCGGAGAGCCCGGCGGAGAAAGCGGGCATCAAGCGCGGCGATGTCGTGGTCGGCATCGGCGGCGAGGTCACCGCCACGCTGCCGGACTTCTACCGGAAGCTCTGGTCGCTCGGCTCAGCCGGGATCAACGTGCCGCTCGATGTCCTGCAGGGCGGGAACAGTCGGCGCATCGATATTCCGTCGGTCCACCGGCTCGATCATCTCAAACTAAAGTCGACCTTCTAGGCTGCGATAATCGTTCACTATCATGCATTTTTGGGCCGATTTGGGCTGGTTTTGCCGCATTTCGACCCTATATGATATGACGTGATTTGGATGCGCATTGTTCAAATCACTTTCAAAAACGTCTACGATGGAGGCCGTCGTTGTTGAGACGGCCTTTCTTGCTGTTTCGGAGGATCTATGAATTCCGCTTTCGACTACCGCGCCCCGGCCGAGCTGTTTCCAAGCCGCGGCCGCAAGACCAACCGCCAGATGGCGTATCGCCGTTTCCCGACCGCCGCGGAGGCGATCCGCTTCGCCATCGAAGAACTGCCGGACTCGGCCTTGCTCGGCGCCTACATCCAGGTTGAAGACGCGCGCTTCGACAGCGCCGCGATCCGCCGTCTTTACGGCAGCGAGCAGTTTCCTCTCAAGCGCAAGGCGGCCTGACGTTTTCGTTATGGCGGGGCTTGTCCCGGCCATCCACGCCTTGGCTCCAAGAAATTAAGACGCGGATGCCCGGCACCATAGGCGAGCGAAGCGACGCCGTTCTTCGAACGGCTATAGCCGGGCATGACGGTGGAGAGAACTAAGCCTTCGCCTTTAAGGCGAGACGCTGATTGAATCGGCCGAGGTCGATCGCCATGCGGCGATGGGTGCCCCGGCCGATTTCTTCTTTTTCGTCGCGCGCCGACACCCGGAATTCGACCTGCCGGCCGTCGACCCTGGTCACCTCGGCTTGCGCCGTCACCTCGTGACCGACCGGCGTCGCCGCCAGGTGCTCCATGTCGATCGCGGTGCCGACCGCGCTCTCGCCCGGCTCGAGATAGGCCCGGATCGCGTTGAGCGCGGCGTCTTCCATCAGCCGCACCATCATCGGCGTCGCGAACACCTCCGGCAGCATGGCGTCCTTGAACTGGTTGGCGGTGTGCTCGGGCTTGACCGTCATGGTGGCGGTGCCCTTCGCGCCGATGGGGATGTCGCGCATGGAGATGATCCTCTGAAGGCCGCGGTGCGTAGCCCGGATGAGCGCAGCGAAATCCGGGTGGGCTTCATGGGCAGAACCCGGATGTCGCTTCGCTCATCCGGGCTACGGGCCGGCATACTTGAGCCGTTCCGCCAACTGGCGCAATGCTCCCTGCACTCGAATCAGCGCATGACCCCGAAAAGTGGGGACCGGTTTTCGGTTGAGGTCATGCGCGCGCGGGACGGGGCGCAATGGCGGACTACGACCTCGCCATCATCGGCGGCGGCATCAACGGGGTTGGCATCGCCCGCGACGCCGCCGGGCGCGGTCTGCGCGTGCTGCTGGTCGAGCAGAACGATCTGGCGTCCGGCACGTCGTCGGCATCGACCAAGCTGATCCACGGCGGCCTGCGTTATCTCGAGCACGGCGCATTCCTGCTGGTGCGCGAGGCGCTGGCGGAGCGCGAGCGGCTCTTGAAGCTCGCGCCGCACATCATCCGGCCGATGCGCTTTGTGCTGCCGGTGACGCGGGAGCTGCGCTCGCCGCTGCTGTTGCGGCTCGGCCTCTTCCTCTACGACCGGATCGGCGGCCGCGAGATCCTGCCGGGGACCGAGACCCTCGACCTCGCGCATCACGTCGCCGGCCAGCCGCTGAAGCGGCGCTACCGCTCGGGCTTCGAATATTCCGATTGCTGGGTCGACGACTCCCGCCTGGTCGTGCTCAACGCGGTCGACGCCGCCGAGCGCGGCGCGACGATCCGCACCCGCACGCGGCTGGCGCGCGCCGAGCGCGAGGACGAGTGGCGGCTGATCCTCAACGCCGGCGGCCGCCGCGAGGTGGCGACTGCGCGGGTTCTCGTCAACGCCGCCGGACCGTGGGTCGGCATCGTCGCCGAAACCGTGTTGCGGATGCAGGGCAGGCCGCCGGTCCGCCTCGTCAAGGGCAGCCATGTGGTGGTGCCTCAGATGTTCGATCACGGCCGCGGCTACATCTTCCAGAACCCCGACCGCCGCATCGTGTTTGCGCTGCCGTTCGCGCAACATGACAGGGAGCGTGGCTTCACGCTGATCGGCACCACGGACGAGAACTTTGCCGGCGATCTCGGCGCGGTGGCGCCGAGCGCGGAGGAGGTGACCTATCTCTGCAGAAGCGTCAGCGAATACTTCCGCCAGCCGGTCGGGCCGCAGGACGTGGTGTGGGGATTTGCCGGCGTGCGCTCGCTCCACGACGACGGCGCTGGCAAGCCGGAGGACGTCACCCGCGACTATCACCTGACCTTCGACGAACGCTTCCGGGCCGCGCCGCTGCTCACCGTGTACGGCGGCAAGATCACGACGTACCGCAGGCTCGCCGAGGCGGCGATGGCGCGCATGGCGCACTACTTCCAGGGCCGGCCGCCGTGGACCGCCAGGGCGCCGCTGCCCGGCGGCGACATGCTGTGGGACGGCGTCGAGGCCCACGTCGCGCGCGCGCTGCGGACCTGGCCGTTCCTCGACGAAGGCGAAGCGCGCCGGCTGGTGGGCGCCTATGGCACGCGGCTCGATCGCGTGCTCGGCGCGGCCAAGGCGCGCGACGACCTCGGGCCCTGGTTCGGGGAGCTTTCCGCCGCCGAGGTGCGCCATCTCAAGGCCAACGAGTGGGCGCAGACCGCCGACGACGTGCTGTGGCGGCGCAGCAAGCTGGGGCTGCGGCTGAACGCAAGCGAGAAGGACGCGCTGGCGCAGTTCATGGTGGGGTGAGGTGTGAGGACGCAGGCATTCGAAGCTTGGCTGCGTGCTTCTCCCAATGTCCGAAGGCGGCGACAGTTTCGGCGTTGAATGAGAAAGAGACTAAGCCGGTTTTTGCTGGCTCCCCAACGGATGGATAATGAAAACGGCTAGCGCCAGCATCATCCGTAACCTC
This sequence comes from uncultured Alphaproteobacteria bacterium, assembly GCA_963814215.1. Lineage (GTDB taxonomy): Bacteria > Pseudomonadota > Alphaproteobacteria > Rhizobiales > Xanthobacteraceae > Z2-YC6860. The sequence goes on from CAWFCM010000005.1 coordinate 112,500, forward strand.
GATCCGTTGGGTAGCCTGAGAATCTCTGCTTAGGCGGCCCGGCGCTTCGATGTTTTGGACCGCTTGCCAATTAATTTTCGGTCCTGTGTCCAGCTTGTAGAAGTGGAAGGCTCCGCCGCCGTTCCAGCCCACGCTTCCGGAAATGCCGCCTTGTTCGCCAGCGATAACCTTCCGCACGCGGTCTACGCAGTGCGTAGCGGCATGGTCGCCGCTTTCAATCCCGATGTACCGTCGGCCCATTTTGTGAGCCACGGCGGCCGTGGTACCCGAGCCGAGATAGGCATCAAGCACAAGGTCATTCGGGTCGCTGGCGATGCAAAGGATTCGCTTGATAAGCGCTTCCGGCTTCGGCGTATCGAACACCCACCTCATCGCCATCGACCAGAGCACCACGTCGACGCGGGCCATCGTGTTCGATGCCGCGCTCAAGCCGGTCGCCAGCGCCAGCGAGGAGCTCACCGAGATCTATCCGGCGCCGGGCGAGGTCGAGCACGATCCGGAGGAGATCTGGGCGGCGGTGGGCAAGGCGGTGCGCGCCGCGATAGCGAAGGCGCGAAGCGCAGCTTTTATAGCTGGTTTATCCGATTATACTTGGAATGAGATATAAATAGCTATAAACGTATATACATGGACCCGATCAAGAACCCGTTTTCGCCCGGCGCCGGGTCGCCGCCGCCTGAGCTGGTGGGACGCGACCCGATCCTCGAACAGGCACGGATTCTCCTGGGCCGGATCAAAACGAAGCGGCCTGAAAAGAGCATGCTGCTCACCGGATTGCGCGGAGTCGGCAAGACCGTTCTGCTCAATGAAATCGAGCGGCTGGCAAAAGCCGACGGCTACCGGACAATCTCCATCGAAGCACATGAGGACAAGCAGCTCGGACCGCTCATCGCGCCCCACCTGCGAACGTTGCTCTACGATCTGGACCGGGTGGCAGGCGCAGGTGACAAGGTCAAACGCGGGCTGGCCGTGCTCCGAAGCTTTATCGGTACACTCAAGGTCACCGTCGGTGACGTGAGTTTCGGCCTGGACATCGAACCCGTGAAGGGAGCCGCCGACAGCGGCGACCTCGAGATTGACCTGCCTAATCTCTTTGTCGCCGTCGCCGAAGCCGCCGAGGAAAGAAAGAGCGCCGTGGCCCTGCTCATCGATGAAATCCAGTACTTCAGCCACAAGGAACTGGGTGCGCTGATCATGGCGATGCACAAGGTGCAGCAACGGCAGCTCCCTCTGCTGCTGCTGGGTGCCGGCCTCCCGATCCTCCCCGGGCTGGCCGGTGAATCGAAATCGTATGCGGAGCGACTTTTCAGCTTCCCCGACATCGGTGCACTTTCGGAGAAAGACACGGCGAAAGCGCTTCAAGAGCCGGCGCAAGCCGCAGGCGTTGAGTTCAGGCCGAATGCATTGAAGGAAGTCTTTCGGCTTACGAAAGGATATCCATATTTCCTTCAGGAATGGGGATACCAGGCCTGGAATCTCGCCGAGGCCAGCCCCATCACGCTGGATATCATCAAGAGTGCCATCGCAACAGTTGTCCCTCGACTGGACAAGAACTTCTTCCGTGTCCGCTTCGACCGGCTCACGCCGAGCGAAAAGAATTTCCTGCGCGCCATGGCTGAACTGGGACCGGGCGCCCAACGCACCGGCGACATAGCAGACACCCTGGGCGTGAAGGTCACCAGCCTTGGCCCGGTGCGCGCGAAGCTGATCAGGAAAGGGATGATCTACAGCCCGGCGCACGGAGACATGGCGTTTACGGTTCCATTGTTTGACGAGTTCATGGTTCGAGCGATGCCGACCTTCAAACGCTGAGCCCAAGCGAACGCATGGAATCCGAACGCATGGAATTTCGCATCGCCGATACCTTCACCGACAGTCTCGCCCGGCTGACCGGCGAGCAGCGGTCACGTTTCAATCGGCACCATGCATCTCGCCAAAGGCCTTGAGTTCCGAGCTGTCGCTGTGATGGCCTGCGAGATGAGATCATTCCATTGCAGGAGCGTATAGAGTCGGTTGGCGATGATGCCGATTTGCAGGAAGTCTACGATACCGAACGTCACCTCCTTTATGTCGCCTGCACGCGTGCGCGAGATCATTTGTTGGTCACAGGAGTGGTACCGGTTTCCGAGTTTTTGGATGATCTTGTGAAAGGCGGACGACGCTCGGCTGCCAGCAAGTGAGCGAGACGAGCGCCCCACATCCCATGACCCACCTCATCGCCATCGACCAGGGCACCACGTCGACGCGGGCCATCGTGTTCGATGCCGCGCTCAAGCCCGTCGCCAGCGCCAGCGAGGAGCTGCGCCAGATTGATCCGGCGCCGGGCGAGGTCGAGCACGATCCGGAGGAGATCTGGGCGGCGGTGGTCAAGGCGGTGCGCGCCGCGATGGCCAAGGCGAACGTCGCCACCCCTCTCAGAGGCAGAGAAATTCCGGCGCCATGACGGGGCAAAACGCCGGATCGGGCCGAAACTGGAACACGAGGCCCGATCTTGCTAGGATATTGCCATGCGCCGCGCCGACCGGACAGCCGTGGCATAAAGCCGGGCATGACGGGGTTTCATGCCCCCCACCTCATCGCCATAGACCAGGGCACCACCTCGACGCGGGCCATCGTGTTCGACGGCGCGCTCACTCAGCCGCAAGAATCCGCACCCGGCGCTCAACCTTCGGCCAGTCCTTGGCGCGCGCGCAGCGCAGGTCGTAGTCCGATTGAAGGTTCATCCAAAGTTCGGGCGTGGTGCCAAAATATTTGCCAAGCCGCAGCGCAATCGCGGCTGTGATGGCCGAGCGGCCATGAACGATGTCGTTAACCCGCGCGGGATTGACGTCAATGTCGCGCGCCAGCCGGTTCTGGCTCACAGCATGGGGCTGCATAAATTCCTCCAGCAGGATTTCGCCGGGAGGGATCGGATCAAGACGCTTTGCGGTTCGGGTCATAGTGTCACCTAGTGGTAGTCCACGATCTCGACGTTTTGCGCGCCGTGGTCGCGCCATTCGAAACAAATCCGCCACTGGTCGTTGATGCGGATCGAATGCTGCCCCTGTCGGTCACCCTTAAGGGCTTCAAGCCGGTTGCCGGGCGGCGAACGTAAGTCGTTGATCGAGCCCGCCGCGTTGAGCAACAACAACTTTTTTCGCGCCTGACGTTCGATGGCACGAAATCTCGGCACGTCCTCGTCGTTGAACAGCCGAGCCGTCGCCGCGTCACTGAAAGAGCGGATCATGGAACGAGCGGATCATACGTGTCGCATGCTATTCCCTTTGAGGGAATGCCGCAAGGGGAATGGACTGGTTGTTTTCCTCTTTCAGCGGCCGTCAAAACGCGCCAGCATTGCGGCCCCATGACCCACCTCATCGCCATCGATCAGGGCACCACATCGACGCGGGCCATCGTGTTCGACGCGCGGCTGGCGCGCGTCGCCAGCGCCAGCGAGGAGCTGCGCCAGATCTATCCGGCGCCGGGTGAGGTCGAGCACGATCCGGAGGAGATCTGGGCGGCGGTGGTCAAGGTCGTGCGCGCGGCCATGGAGAAGGCGAACGTCACGGCGAAGGACGTCGCCGGCATCGGCATCGCCAATCAGCGCGAGACCACGATCGTGTGGGAGCGCGCTACGGCTAAGCCGATTCACAACGCCATCGTCTGGCAGGACCGGCGCACCGCGGAGCTCTGCGCGCGGCTGAAAGCGGACGGCCACGAGGCGGCGATCGCGGCGAAGACCGGCCTCCTCTGCGACCCGTATTTCTCCGGCACCAAGATCGCGTGGCTGCTCGACAACGTGGAGGGTGCGCGCGCCGCCGCGCGCGCGAGGCGGCTCGCGTTCGGCACGGTCGACACGTTCCTGTTGTGGCGGCTCACCGGCGGCAAGGTGCACGCGACCGACGTCACCAATGCGTCGCGCACCCTACTGTTCGACATCCGCCGGGGAAGCTGGTCGGAGGAGTTGGAAGATCGGCTGCATGTTCCGGAAGAGCTGCTGCCTCGCGTCGGTGAGAACGCGGAGGATTACGGCCTCACGAGCCCGGAGCTGTTCGGCGGACCGATCCGGATTCTCGGCATGGCCGGCGACCAGCAGGCCGCAACCATCGGGCAGGGCTGCTTTTTTCCGGGAATGATGAAGGCGACCTACGGCACCGGCTGCTTTGCGCTGCTGAACACGGGCGAGGAGGCCGTGTTCTCGCGCCATAGGCTGCTCACCACCATCGCCTATCAGATTGATGGGAAACGGGTTTTCGCTCTGGAAGGGGCGATCTTCGTGGCTGGAGCTGCGGTGCAATGGCTGCGCGACGGCTTGGGCATCATCAAGCAGGCGGCCGACGTTAACGCCTTGGCGGCAAAGGCCAATCCGGCGGAGTCCGTGTACCTGGTGCCGGCGTTCGTGGGCTTGGGCGCGCCACACTGGGACGCCCAGGCGAAGGGCGCGATTTACGGCCTCACGCGCAATTCCGGCACCGCCGAGATCGCGAATGCGGCTTTGGAATCAGTGGGTTACCAGACCCGCGAATTGCTGGAGGCGATGCGCGCGGATTGGCCCGCTTCTAGGGAGACTGTGCTCCGCGTCGATGGCGGCATGACCGGAAGCGATATGACCATGCAGTTCCTCGCCGATATTCTGGGCGCCCCAGTCGATCGCCCGGCATTTCTGGAGACGACCGCGCTGGGGGCGGCTTATCTGGCCGGTTACAAGGCCGGGGTCTGCCCGGATCCGCAAGGTTTTGCAAAGACTTGGGCGCGCGAGCGGCGCTTCGAACCGCACCTTTCCGAAGCCATTCGCCAGCAGAAATGGATGGGCTGGCAAGACGCTGTTCGGCGCACCCGAACGCCGGCGTAAATCATTGATCAAGGATGTTCAGAAAGTCCGGCATTTGAGCCGTCAGATTCAGCCGTCCGCAATCCGGCAATGCTTTGTTTGGTTGTTTGGTTGTTTGATTGCGAAGGCGTTTTGATTGCGAAGGCGTCATGCAAATCAATGTCCCAAAGCACCTCGAAGCGCGCCTTCCGACAATCAAGGTCTTGATCGTCGATGACGATCACTACATGCGTAAGGTCGTGCGCGCCATGCTCATGGCGATCGGCGTGAAGTACATCCATGAAGCCAACGACGGCGCCGCCGGACTTCAGGCCATCAAAGACATCAGTCCCGACATCGTCTTCGTCGATTGGGAAATGCCGATTGTCGACGGCCTGCAGTTCATCAAGACGGTGCGCTCGCCGGCCACGTTCCCGATTCCGGATGTGCCGATCATCCTGCTAACCGGCCATGGCGACCGCTGGCGCGTCATCGAAGCGGCTCGACTCGGTGTTCATGAATATCTGCTCAAGCCCGTCTCAACCAAGGCGCTGATGGACCACATCGTGGCCGTGCTGGTCAGGCCACGCAAGATGGTCCAACTCGACGACACCTACGGTCTGACGTCGCGCAAGCTGGTGGTGCTCGACGATGCGCCCGAGCCGAAGAAGCAAGACGGCCTCCTGCTGCTGAGATAATCCCCGATGTTGCATTCCACTTTTCCGGATCATGCCCTAGTGCCCCGTTTCCGAAGTTCGTGTGATACGTTGCAGCACACTCTGACACGAACTTCGGAAACAAAGGGGCACTAGCAACTTAATGTTCTAAGCAGGTTTTTGCTGGCTCCCCAACGGATGGATAATGAAAACGGCTAGCGCCAGCATCATCCGTAACCTCGATCCGTTGGGTCGCCTGAGAATCTCTGCTTAGTCATCGCTATACTAAGGCGCGTCTGACTGCGATTCTTGGTCAGCTCGACCCACGACGGAGGAACGTCGTAGAGTTCCGTCACGCCAGTTGGTGGAACGAGACCGTGTACGCGGCGTTCGTCGGACCTGCACAATCTTCTGCTCTTGCAGCGGGCCTCGCCTGCCGGACGAACTTGTCCGTACCGCCGACGAAGTCTACTTGAGGCTGCACGGACCGGAGCGTTGGTATCGCCATTATTACTCTAAAGCTGAACTGGCGAAATGGACGGCCAGGATCAAAGCCAGCGGCGCTAAGAGAGCATGGGTCTACTTCAATAACGACAATGAAGCTCATGCGCCGAGGAACGCGGGGACGATGCGGCGCTTACTCGTGAAATCACCTTCGGACGTCCCACGCGAGAGAACAGGACATCGAGGCGCTGGAGGAATTGCCCGACCGGCTCATTTCTCCGTATCCGAATGATGTCACAGATGAGGGCATGAAACAGTTGGAGTTGATGTTAGAGGCGGCGCGTGAGGCTCATGCCGCGGCACTCCGAGCGCAGGACCGTTCGGCCCTGGCCGTCGCCTCGCGGGATCTGCGCTATTGGAGCGCCCGGCGCGTGAGCGCTCGAATCATTCCGAGCCCTACCGATACGACAGAGGTGCGCTTCGGCAGTTCAGTGAGCATTCGACGATCTGATGGTAGGGAGCAAACTTTTCGCATAGTCGGAGAGGACGAGGCGAATCCTTCCCGGGGAACCATATCTCATGCCTCGCCACTGGCTCGTGCGCTGATGGGAAAGGGTCTCGGTGACGTGGCCGGGCTCGGAACGACCGAAGTCGAGATTCTGGCCATCCGATAGGTTGGGGGTTGACCCGTCCGCCAAAGTGGTTCGGAGGTTCGTCCCTATAGGGGCATGCCAATTTTTTACTGCATCGTTTAGCTGGGTCGCGGCATCAGCCATTCTTTCCAGACAGTCAGAAGTGCAGCCAGGATCACAGGGCCAAGGAATAGTCCTATGAGCCCGAAGGTTTGTAGACCTCCGAAAATGCCGATCAGTGCCAGCAGGAACGGCAAGCGAGCGGCACCTCCCACAAGTGCAGCCCAAACAAACAAATCTCCGATGATCATAACCGCGGCGCCTACAGCGAACACGCTTGCCGCAGCCACGGCACTTCCACCATGCAAGAGCAAAAGGACGCTGGCCGAGGTGAACACTGCCCAGGCCCCGAAAGGAATCATGGCAAATGCCATTGTGAGAAGCGTGAACAGCAACGCGTGAGGTACGCCTGCGGCAAAGTAGGCAACGCCGATCAACGCGCCTTCGACAACGGCAATGAGAATCGTCCCGTTGACTGTCCCACGGATGGTGTCGACCATGCGGCTGGCGAGTCGCTCTCCTGGATCACCAAGCAGACGATCGGCGGTATCAAGAATGCGGTTCGCTATCCACGCACCGTTTTTCAGAAAACCAAACAGAGCAATAAGAACTATTATGAAATGAAAGAACCTAGTCGCTCGATTCAGCTAGATTGCAGGGTATAGGTGTTTGAGTTTGACACGGGCGTCTTTGGTTGTGAATTGCCAGTCTGACTTGGTGTGATAGGCATTGCGGTCGTGTTCCCAGGCGACGATTTCGTCCTTGAGGATTTGTTTGTCGGGGATGCGGCGGTCGAGACACTGGGAGGCGAGGACGCCGAGTTCGGACTCGGCGAGGTTGAGCCAAGAGCCATGCTTTGGGGTGTAGTGCCATTCGAAGCGCTCGACGAGCCGTCTGGCTTCGGCGGCCGGGAAGGCCTCGTAGAGCGACGCCTTGCTGTGGATGTTGAGGTTGTCCTGGACGAGCACGATGGTCTTGGCCTGCGCGAAGTGGCGATCGGCCAAATCCTTCAAGACATGCGCATAGTCGATGGCGGTGTGGCGGTCCGTCACCTCGATGTGGCGCCAGCCTTCGAGCGGCGCGAACATCATGAACAGGTTGGCGGTGCCGTTGCGCTCGTACTCGTAATCGACACGGGCCGGCCGTCCCGGCTTCATCGGGATCGGCACGCGCGTCTCGGCAATGAGCTGCTTTGAGCTCTCATCCAGGCAGACCAGCGGGCGGTCGGGATCATGGGGCCGCGTGTAGACGGCCAGCACGTCTTCCATCGCCGCTACGAAGCCGCTGTTAGCCTTCGGCGGGATGACCCAGCACTGCCGGCGATGCGGCTTGAGACTGTTTTTTTGAGCGCGCGGCCGATCGTTGAGTCGCTCGCACGCTCGACGATGCCGAGTTCCACGACCTTGTTCTCCAGCAGCCGCAAGGTCCAGCGCACGCGTCCCTTCGGCGGCTTGGAGCACGCCAGGGCGATCAGCTTGGCTTGCTTCTCGCCGTCGAAGATCGCCGGCACCGGCGGATGCGCCCGCGGCTTACGGCTCAATACCGCCGCAAAGCCCTCTTCCACCAGTTGCTTGCGCACCCGGTAGGCCATCGAGGCGCTGGTATCGAGCGCCGCGATGATCTTGCTATCGCTCCACCCCTCGCCGGCGTCCGAAACATCGGCCTTCAACAAAATGCGCGCTTTCAAGAGCCGCTTCGCCGGACTTTTTCCCTTGCGGATCAGCGCTTGCAGTTGCTCGCGTTCCTCCGCGCTCAGCCGCACCACATACTTCTTTACCGCAATGTCCGTTCCAGCCATGGTCGCCTCCGTCGCTCGAATCGCGACCAAAGCGAATCATCCAATCCTTTCAAATGAGTTGAAGCGGGCGACTAGAGAGAAACTCTACTCCTAAAGAGAGGTGGTCCCGGTTGTCTGAACAGATTTTCCGCCTCGATAAGTGGAGCCTCTGCCGGGGTTAGGCTGCCAAGCGGATTGGCAGCGGGTTGAAGTAGGCTTGATCGGGCGTGGCATCGTCAAGGCTCGAATGCGGCCGTCGGCGATTGTAGAAGTCGAAGTAGCGGCCGATCGAAGTGCGGGCCTCGCTGACGCTGTCGTAGGCCCGCAGATACACCTCCTCGTATTTGACGCTGCGCCACAGCCGCTCGACGAACACGTTGTCGCGCCAGGCGCCCTTGCCGTCCATGCTGATCGCAACGTCGTTGTTGGCGAGCACACCGGTGAAGGCCTGGCTCGTGAACTGCGAACCCTGATCGGTATTGAAGATGTCCGGTTTGCCGTGACGAGCCAAAGCATCCTCCAGCGTTTCGACGCAGAACGCCGCCTCCATGGTGATCGACAGCCGCCACGACAGCACGCGGCGGCTGAACCAGTCGAGCACGACAGCCAGATAGACAAAGCCGCGCGCCATCGGAATGTAAGTGATGTCCATCGCCCACACCTGGTTCGGCCGCGTGATCGCCATCCCGCGCAGCAGATACGGATAAATCTTGTGGCCGGGCTCGGGCTTGGTCGTGCGCGGACGGCGATAGAGCGCTTCTATCCCCATCCGCCGCATCAGCGTCTTCACATGCCGACGGCCGATCCGGCACCCCTCGGCAGCCAGCAGGCCTCGCAACATCCGCGAGCCGGCGAAGGGGAACTCCAGATGCAGTTCGTCGATCCGCCGCATGATCGCAAGGTCCGCGGCGGACACCGGCCGCGGCAGGTAGTAGACGCTGCCACGGCTGATGTTCAGCGCCTTGGCTTGCTTGGTGATCGGCAGATCGTGTTCGCGGTCGATCATCGCTTTGCGCTCAGCAAACCGGCTTTGGTGAGCGCTCCTTCCAAAAAATCGTTCTCCAGCGTCAGCGCTCCGATCTTGGCATGCAGCGACTTCACGTCGATGGCCGGGAGCTGCGCCGCTGCATTGCCGCCGGGACCGAAGACATCGGCAGCCGCACCCTCAAGCTGAGCCTTCCACGATGTGACCTGATTGGGGTGGACGTCGAACTGCTCCGCAAGCTGGGCCATCGTTCGGTCGCCCTTGATAGCGGCAAGCGCCACCTTCGCCTTGAAGGCCGGTGTGTGGTTCCGGCGCGGTCGTCTGCTCATGGTCTCTCCTGATTCGCAGGCCACAGCGTGCCCGCCGTCAGGCAGAAACTCCACTTATCGTCCTGTGCAGATTTCCGGGACCGGCTCTAAGCTCTGGTAATCGCGGCATCGTTCTTTACGTCCGGTGCTCCGATCCATTCGGTGATCACCCTCGAGTCGCTCAAATTACTTTTCCACCATTGCGCAACCGGAGTGCCTATTACAGGAGTGTTCGGAAGCCATTCGGGCACAGGAATTCCATGTTGCCGGTATTGGGCAACTGACAAAGAGACAGCCTGGATGTCTTGACTGGCCCGATGCGCTGCGAGTCCAACGGGAAGAAACAAAACCACTCCTACCATAAAGAGTAAACACGAGCGGTGCCACGGCGGACCGCGAGGACGGTCCAAGGCGCTTGGCAAATTGCTCATAGAGCGGCCATGCCGTCACAGCAATCACAGCAGCCCAGCCGACCGCAGCGAGAAAGTCTCGCGCTACCCACAGCGAAAGCATCACCAGAACAACCGCGAGAATAGCGCGCGAGGCGTTCCGAGCGCGAGCGTCTATGGGGAGGGCACTCTTCTTTGAGCGCGCCTCTCGATCTGTCATTGATTAATCGTCCTACGGAAATACAACGCTACAGTGTGCGCTGCGTGCGAGCGCGGCGCGGCGGCATAGCCGGCGCGGCATTTTTAAGCTCGTCGGTTCGCCACCAAGCCGTAGAGGAAAAGAACCAAAACAGCGCCCACGACTGCACCGACTAGCCCAGCGCCCTGGTGGGCCTGATACCAGCCCAAGGCCTGACCGATGAAGGTGGCGGCAAATGCACCCACGATGCCGAGGATCGTTGTGAGGATGAAGCCTTGGGGCTCGTTCGGCCCGGGGTAAAGGAATTTGGCAATGATGCCGGCCACAAATCCAATAATGATAGTCCAAAGAATGCCCATGGATGGCTCCTGTTATGCCGGAGCTACAACCAAAGGGATGGAAAAAGGTTCACCAACTTACTCGCGCCGGGGGGCCGCGACCACTTTTGCCCCGCTCTACTGCCGGAATTCCGTCTTTGCAGCCATAGCCATCGCTCCTGGTTCAAGAACGCGCGAACTCGGGTTCCGAAGGAATTCGACCTTCAGGCGTGTATTTATCCACGGCCTCGGGGAGTTCGCGACAGAGCCGCGACACCAGCTCTTCCCGCGACAACCCTGTCTGTTTAGTCAAAGTTTCCAGCACTTCTGGGCCAATTGCTTTTTCGAGCTGAGCAGCGGTGCATGGTTTGTTTGGGCCCGTTTTCACCCAAGAGTCCGCAGTGTCGCCCTGACCGCTCTGCTTGAAACGGTCGAGAAGTTCCCCAAGGCCGGTACTAAGGATGCCACCGGCGCTAGCGCCGCCGAGACTGCTGCTGAGCTGACCGAGCAAGCCACCAATTCCGCCTTGACCGGACGAGCCGGGCTTGTTCAGACCGCCCAGCATCTCCGCAATCTTGTCACGGTTCTGGTAGCCAGCGATTGCCAGCAATCCGAGCAGGGCAGTCATGGAGGGAAATCCGCGGCTCATCGAACGCTCCTGGTTCCGGGTTGAACAAGCCGCACGCGATAAAAGTTCCGCCGGCAACCCGGACCGCATGTTCCTTTCAAAGATTGGTACGGCCAACAATTCAGCGGTGCGGGGTCTGTTGGCCGCCGTGGGAACCATTCTGATCATTGTGAATTTAAGCGCCGGGAAGGGAACCAGAAGGAGGAACAACTATGCGTAAAATTATATTGGTGGCAGCAATCGCCGCCATTGGTTTCCCGGCCGCTGCCCAACAAAAGCCCGCGGCGAAGGATGCCAATACCCCTGCGGTTAATACCCCCAACACCCCGCCGAATCCGGCTGCTCCGGTAGCTGGCGCTAACAGCTTCACCGAAGGACAGGCGAAGTCCCGTCTTGAGACGAACGGCTTCTCCAACGTCTCTGGGCTGCAGAAGGACGCCAATGGCGTCTGGCGAGGCAAGGCGAACAAAGGCGGCAAGGCCGTGGATGTCAGCGTGGACTTCCAGGGCAACGTAACGCCGAAGTAAGTCCTGAAGTAAAACAGAGGGTCAAAAAATGACGACTACAATTTCTCGTCTCTACAACAATTATGGTGACGCTCGACGTGCCGTTCGTGACTTAGAAGCGGCCGGTGTGAAGCACGGTGACATCAGCATCATCGCGAGCAATGCCGACAACTGGTACGACAAGGATAAGGGCGATACTTATCCAGACCGCGACTTGGACGGCAAAGATGACCGTGCTGAAGCTGCCGGTACCGGGGCGGGTCTTGGTGCGGCGGCAGGCGGCACTATCGGCGCTTTGACGGGCTTAGGTCTTATGGCCATACCGGGTGTAGGCCCCGTTGTTGCGGCCGGTTGGTTGGTGTCGACCCTTGCCGGAGCAGCGGCCGGTGCAGCAACCGGTGGCGTGCTGGGCGCTCTGACACAAGCAGGCATCAGTGACAACGATGCTCATGTGTATGCGGAAGGACTACGGCGTGGTGGGGCAGTCGTGAGTGCTCGCGTTGCCGACCAAGACGCCGCGCGGCTTCAGGCGGTGATGGACCGATCATCCGTGAGAGTAGCCGATCGAGCTACAGCTTATCGGAAGTCGGGCTGGACAAAATTTGATCCAGCGGCGTCCCCATACACGTCGGAGCAAATTCAGCGCGAGCGTTCGCTATACAAGTAAGATATCGAGACGCCCGGCTGTTTGCTTAAGCAGCCGGGCGCCTTGCAGATATGAAACCTCAAATCCGGAATACGGGGCGCACCGATGGCTAAAAGCATCGTAACTCGAGCCAAGGCAGGAGCGAAGAAGGTGGGGAGCGAAGCGCTTGGCGCTGCGGCAAAGGCGGCCGCTGGTGTTGTTCTCGATGCTACTTCAAAGGCGCTAGGAAAAGGCAAGCAAAAGGGCGATGAGGCTGTTCCCAAGGCAAAGCGAGGCGCGAAGCGAACGGTCAAGCCGGCCAGGAAATTCGGGAAGAAGAGGCGGAAGAAGTAAGACGTTAGTAGAGCTCACGTAAGGGCAGGCTCGCAAAGGATGAGTTGCGACGATAATCGCATAATTGAACGGCTGCCCAACACGCGCAGGGACGCCAATTGCGTGGATAGATCGACACGGCCAAGCGCCTGATGCAAAGATTTTCAATAGCGAATTGGTACCATCTCCGATCATCCACAGAAGGAAACAAGCATTATATTTCTCACGGTGTTGATTCATCCACTTTTCTCGGACGCAGATGGTTTTGATGACTGAACCGGCACACGAGAAGGAGCAAACTTCTGTTTCAAAATTGGGGTCACGAAGCCGCCTGCGCGCATATGTTTTGGTTGCGATTACCCTAGCAGGACTGTTCGTTTGCATACTTTTGACCGCCCCCTTCTTGCCTGCGCTCACCTGGGCAGTCGCTTTGGCAATTCTGTTTGCGCCCGCTCACTGCTGGGTAGAGGCTAAGCTGAAGAAACCAAACCTCGCGTCTGCGATCTCTGTTCTTTGGATCGGGTTAATAGTCGTTTTGCCTTTTGTTGTTTTAGGCAGCCGACTGATTTCCGAGGCAGCAAAGGGCGCCGTTACCCTAAAAGAAAAGGCGGCGTCCGGAGAGTGGCGCCGGATGATGGAAGGTCAAAGCACACTGGCGATGCTCGCAGAATGGATCGATCAAGCGGATCTTCCAGGCGCGCTTAACAACGTAACCTCTTGGTTGGCAACAGCGAGCGCTTCTTTGGTGCGTGGTGGCATTCTGCAGGTGGTCACTCTTCTTCTGACATTCTATCTCCTTTTCTATTTCCTGCGTGATCGTGACGCGATTGTAGATTGGCTTCGCGATATATCACCCTTGTCAGAAGACGAAATGAACCGGTTGATGAGCCGGATTGTCGATACGGTACGGGCAACACTCTACGGGACCGTCGCCGTCGCTGCCTTGCAGGGAACCCTCGGTGGATTGATATTTTGGTGGCTTGGATTACCGATGCCGTTGCTGTGGGGTTTTGTGATGGGTCTTCTAGCCGTAATCCCTGTATTCGGCGCCTTCGTGGTTTGGATGCCGACTGCAATCTTTCTCGCGCTCGACGGCAGTTGGGGCCAAGCATTCATTCTGATCGCTTGGGGGGCTGTTGCTATCGGCTGTATCGACAACCTGCTCTATCCGATCCTTGTCGGTAATCGTCTCAAGCTTCACACTGTCGCAGCTTTTTTTTCCATCTTGGGCGGGGTTATTCTATTCGGGGCACCGGGCCTTCTTCTCGGTCCTTTGACCGTTACCGTCACCGTGTTTCTGTTGGAACTCTGGCGGATACGTGTCAGGCAGCGCGTGCCCGCGACCAGCTACGGCGCGTACTCATAAATCCGGTTTGGAAAGCGCGGCTCGCTGAACGTCCGCTTCGCTCCTCCGAAGCGACTTAATTGCTTAGTCGCCGCGAAACGACGCGAAGTGGCAATTGACCTGATCTACTGCTCAACGTCTTCGCGTCTCTTGTTACCGCCAGACTGCGAGCCTAGCCATTTCTCGGTCCAGGGAGCGGCCACTAACAGCAATAGCGCGATTGCCGTCCCGATCAGCACGACATCCCAGCGGCCGAGCCCGCAGGCGATGCCGAGCGCAGCGGTGACCCAGACCGTGGCGGCCGTGGTGAGACCTTCGACGGTGCGCGCCTGCGCATCCCGCAGGATCACACCCGCGCCGATGAAGCTGATTCCGGCCATGACTCCCTGAATGATGCCCTGGACCACGCGGCTCATCGCGTCCGGGTTCTCGGCCATGGCGGAGACCTGGATTGTCGCTACCGCGACGACGGCAGCGCCCAGCGCGACAAGCCCGAGCGTCCGCGTGCCGATGGGCCTGTCGGCAAGGTCGCGGTTGATGCCGATTATGCCACCCGCAAGCGCCGCTGCGCCGAGACGAAGGCCAACCTCGATGTAGGATAGGTCCATGCTTGCTCCTTGCTACTGCCCGAACGCGATAACGCGCGCGAGAGCCGGAATCGTCAGTGTGCAGGGTGGACCTGAGCGGGCGGTTCCGTCCCATCCTTTGGGCTCAGACGTCCGTTAATAGCGGACAATTTTGCGGCGCTAGCGGCCCAGCCGCTTGATGTCCGCTTCTCTATTGGGAAAGCAGTCTCGGCCTCAATAGCAACGGCGAACTCGACGCACCAAACCATCATCGCGGGGGACGGTGATCGTGCGGCACCGGCCATAGGCGTAACTGCCTTCGTAAGCCACCCAGTGCGGATCAGCCTGAAAATAGCCGTAGTGATAATGGCCCCAAACATAGCGCGCCGCGCGGTAATAGGGTCGCGGTCCGACGGTCACTGCAGCGCTGGGGGCGCCGAAATAGAAGCCTGCGGCGGCGGGCTGGGCGGCAGCCGGAACTGTGGCGCCTGCGATACTTGCCGCGGCGACCACGGTTTTCATCATAGCTCTCATACGTCATTCTCCTTCGTCTCTCCCGCTGTATGAACGGCGCTTGCCAGAATCGCGTTCCATAGAACGGCATGAAATTGTCGGGTTCGGGCACGCGCCGCGCCTGTCTTGCCGGCCAAAACCGCCGCCAGCTGGACGAGAAATGGCGACGGCTCACATTCGGCGGTAACGAACAAGCGATGGAGACCTAAGCAGGTTTTTGCTGGCTCCCCAACGGATGGGTAATGAAAACGGCTAGCGCCAGCATCATCCGTAACCTCGATCCGTTGGGTCGCCTGAGAATCTCTGCTTAGTGCCGCTTTTCGATTTGAAGTTCCTAACCGATTTTGCTGCAACTGCTGTAGGAACTTCAAATCGGCGGCACTAGCGTGGGGCTATGACGGATTCGCGGCACGATCATCGCCAAAGGTCTGTGGCATTCGCGCCGTGGGACGATCCATCGGCGAAGCGGCTGGTGCGTTTCGATGGCATCAGCAAGCGATTCGGCAGCGTGCCGGCTGTCGAGCGGCTTAGTCTCGATATCTACGAAGGCGAATTTTTCGGGCTGCTCGGGCCGTCAGGTTCCGGCAAGTCGACACTGCTGCGCATGCTCGCCGGCTTCGAGCAGCCGAGCGAGGGTCATATCCTGCTTGATGACCGGGACATATCCGATGTGCCGCCGCACCGCCGGCCGGTCAACATGATGTTCCAGAGCTACGCGCTGTTTCCGCACCTCAGCGTTGCCGGTAACATCGCCTTCGGTCTCAAGCAGGAGAATCTGTCCAAGACCGACATTGACGAACGTGTGCGAGACGTTCTCAAGCTTGTCCAGCTTGAAGGCCTCGATGAACGCAGGCCTCATCAATTGTCCGGCGGCCAGCGGCAGCGAGTGGCGCTCGCGCGCGCACTGGTCAAGCGCCCGCGTGTGCTGCTGCTTGACGAGCCGCTTTCCGCGCTTGATCGCAAACTACGAGAGGAAACCCGCTTCGAATTGATCGAACTGCAGCGCCGCCTGGGCCTGACCTTCATCATGGTCACCCACGACCAGGATGAAGCCATGGCGTTGTCGGACCGCATCGGCGTAATGAACGAGGGGCATCTCGCGCAGGTCGCAACGCCGTCAGAAGTCTACGAGCGGCCGAATTCGCGCTGGGTCGCAGGCTTCGTTGGCGACGTCAACTTGATCGAGGGGCGGCTCGTGGAAGCCGATGCGTCGGGAGCCGTGGTCGAATGTGCGGGCGGCGAACGGCTGTGCCTGGCGCAGAAAGTAGATGCCCCGTCCGGGGCCACGCTTTGGCTCGCCGTGAGGCCGGAGCAAATCAAGCTCACAAATGAGGCGGCGCCATCGAGCGAAAATGCCTTTGCCGGCGCCGTCACAGAAATCGCCTATCTCGGTGACACTTCGGTGTTCAAGGTTAAGCTAGACAATAGTCTCGTGCTCAGGGCCACGGCAGCGAACCGCACACGCGCGGCCGGGCAGCCGATCCAGCGCGGCGATCGTGTCCGGCTGTCCTGGCCGGACGACGCCGCCGTGGTGCTGACCCAATGAGCGCGGTCGACGAAGTGCGCCAACATGGCGCGCGGCCGCGACGGTCTTGGGGATCGCGGCTGGTGATCTTGATTCCGGCATTGTGGCTCATTGCGCTCTTTCTGGTGCCGTTTCTGATTGTCTTGAAGATCAGCCTGTCGCAGACCGCGATCGCGCAACCGCCATACACGCCCGTGCTCGACCTCGCTGCCGGCTGGCAGGGCATGCGCGATTTTTTCTCCGGCCTGTCATTCGGCAATTATGTGCTGCTCGCATCTGACTCGCTCTACGTTACGTCATATTTGCGCAGCCTGCTGATCGCCGCGACATCGACGCTGATCTTGCTGCTGATCGGTTATCCAATCGCCTACGGCATCGCGCGAGCGCCACGCCGGGCTCAGCCGATGCTCGTGGCTGCGATCGTGCTGCCATTCCTGACCGCGTTCCTGATCCGCATCTACGCCTGGGTGAATATCCTCCAGCGCGAGGGTTTGCTGAACGACTTGTTGCTCGCACTTGGGCTGATCCGCGAGCCCCTGGTCTGGCTCTCGACCGACACGGCGATCTACATCGGCATCGTCTATTCCTATCTGCCGTTCATGGTGCTGCCGCTTTATGCCAGCCTCGAGAGGGCGGACGAGACTTTGCTCGAAGCCGCCATCGATCTCGGTTGTCCGTGGTGGAAGGCGTTCTGGGTCGTCACGGTGCCGCTGTCGCTGCAAGGCGTGATCGCCGGCGCGCTGCTCTGCTTCATCCCGATCGCCGGCGAATTCGTCATTCCCGATCTGCTGGGCGGCTCGGGGGCCACCATGATCGGGCAAACACTGTGGACGGAATTCTTCTCCAACAAGGACTGGCCGGTGGCATCCGCCATGGCAGTGGTGCTGCTGTTCCTGCTGCTGGCGCCGATCATGATCTACCAGCACTTGCAAATGCGTGAATTGGAGCGGCGCTGATGCGCAGAGGCCTGTCCGCTTTCAACGTCACCGCGGTCACGCTGGGCCTCGCTTTTCTCTACCTGCCGATCGTCATCCTGGTGATCTACTCCTTCAACGCCTCGCGGCTGGTCACGGTGTGGGGCGGCTGGTCGACGCGCTGGTATGTGGCGCTGCTCAACGACGGCGCGATGCTGGATGCCGCCTGGACCAGCCTGCGGATCGCGTTCCTGTCGGCGACGGCGGCGACGATGCTTGGGACACTGGCGGCACTGGCACTGGTGCGGGGCGGTCGCTTTCCCGCCCGCATTGCTTTTTCCGGCTTGGTCTACGCGCCGCTGGTGATGCCGGAGATCATCACCGGCCTTGCCTTGCTGCTGCTGTTTGTCGCGATCGACGTCGATCGCGGATTTTGGACCGTGACGGCGGCACACGGCACCGTGACGATGTGCTTCGTCACGGTGGTGGTGCAGTCGCGGCTCCTGAGCTTCGACATGAGTCTTGAGGAGGCGGCGAGGGATCTCGGCTGCACGCCGCTCAAGGCGTTTCTGACGGTCACGCTGCCGCTGATTTTTCCCGCGGTCGCGGCTGGCTGGATGCTGGCCTTCACGCTGTCGTTGGACGATCTGGTGATCGCAAGCTTCACCACCGGACCGGGGTCGACCACGCTGCCGATTCGCATCTACTCCGAGGTGCGCATGGGCGTGAAGCCTGAAATCAACGCCATCAGCACGATCATGATCCTGCTGGTTGCCGTGGGCGTCATCGTGGCGGCGTGGCTTGTGAAGCGAAACGAGGTCGCGCGATCACGACCGTAACTACGGAAACTTGGTCTGACCGCGCGGACGGTTCACCTCTTCCCGACGCCAGTCGGCGTATAGGTCTGGGCGGTGACGGCTAGTCCCGGCTGCCGCTGCGGCCGGGCGGCCGGAACAGATAGATCACGAACCAAACCGGCAGGATGATCATCGCGCCCAGCAGCAGGTTCGGGGCGGCCCATGCAATACCCCGGCGTGCCAGCTCCTCGACGCGCTCCAGCGACATGCCGGATTCCTTCAGCAGCACGTCTGCCGTGATGCCGAAATGCGCGAGTACCGATCCGACGATCAGCGAGGCGACCGCGACTTTGACGAGCGTGCGGATCAGGGGATGAAGCATCGCGGTCTCGTCGCCGGCGCGTTCGGGCGAGGTGATTCGTCGCGGGGATAGTAGTTGAATCGGACGCCGGCTGCCCGCTGGGCTGGGGACCGGCAGCTACTGCGCTGGCTTGACGGGAGCCGCAGGAGCGGCAGCGGGGGCCGAGGGGGTCGCGCCGGTCAGGCGTTCGATCGCGGAGCGCACTGTGTCGCGGGTGTTGCGGTTTTTGACCGCCTCGAGCAGCGGCGACGCGACCGGGGAGCGCAGGATCAGCATCTGGGTGTCCGGCAGCATGATCGGATCGTCCCAAGGGCCCTGAACGACGAACGGCAGCTCGAACGTGGGCGGCGCTTCGCCGGCCGAGACGAGGGCCGCGACACCCCGCAGATCGAACTCCCGGCTCGGGATCGAGGCCGTGCCGACCACGCCGAGCCGGACCTTGGGTCCCTCAATGCGCATCTCCTCGACCACGGCTTCGCCCTGGGTGACCTTGAAGATGGCGGTGAGCTTCTCGTAC
Source organism: uncultured Alphaproteobacteria bacterium (assembly GCA_963814215.1). GTDB lineage: Bacteria > Pseudomonadota > Alphaproteobacteria > Rhizobiales > Xanthobacteraceae > Z2-YC6860. The sequence continues at coordinate 131,686 of CAWFCM010000005.1, forward strand.
GGCGTGCGGCCGGCGCGGAAATCGCCCGCGCCGGACAATGGCCGCCGCTCCAGGCGCCGCAGCAACTGCTCGACGTTGATGCCGGTGAGGGCACCCTGCCGGCCGATCAGGCTGGCGGTGCCGTTCATGCCGCGGGTCAGGGCGAGCACACTGGCGCCCGACGCATCGATGTTGAGCGCCAGGTTGCCGCGGCCCTCGATCCGCTTGAAGTTGAACAGCTCGGTCAGGCAGTTTTCCAGATCGACGTCGGTGAAATTCAACTGCGATTTGAAATCGGCGCCACGATCCGAAGCGGCGAGGCCGAACGAACCCCTGAGGATACCGCCGAACGCCTGGGCTTCGCCGATCGTCACAGTGAACTTGCCGCCGCGCAGATTGGCCGCGATAGCGGTGCGACCGATCTTGGCGCGGGCGATCACCATACGCGCCGCCGACAGCCTTAGGTCGAGATCGAAGCCGTTGAGGCCGTCAAGCGAGATCGGCACCCGATTCCAGTCGCGCTCGTTGCTGGTGAGCAGGCGGACAGTGGAAACGTACGGCGTGAGATTGAGCTCGTTGGCCGCGAGCGTACCTTGCAGCGTTTGCCGTCCGTCGGTGGCGAAGGTGATAACGCCCTCGGCGGTGTTGCCGTCGAGCTCGACATTGACGGTCGAGAGCGCAATTGTTCCGCCCGACACGCTGGTTTTGGCCTTTAGTGCGAAGCGGCCGAAGCCGCCGCCGGTCAGTGGCTTCAAGCCCGCCCAGCGCAACGTGTCGCGCAGCGAAGGCGTGTCCGCGGCCAGCGTGCCCTCGACCTTCAGTGTGGGACGCAGGCTCAGCGAGCCTTCGAAGGCGGCTTTGACGGGTGCGCCGCTGAGGCGGACCTTGATGCCGGTGCGGTCGCCAGCCAGCGCAGCCGCGAAATCGGTGAGGCTGATCGACGTGTCGATCGCCTCGCCGTTCCAGGCGAAGCGACCGGTTGCCGCAAAGCTCCTGGAGATTGAGGGCCAGGCCAGCGCCATCTCCACGCTGGTCAGCGTTTCGTTGACGCCACGCGCGGCGTCCTTCACGACGATGGTGCCGCTGCCGACCCGGATTTCTGAAAACGATGCGACTTGGTCCGGCCGCTTCGTGGTCTTTGGGTCGAGCGTGCGCGTCAGCGACTCGATCAGCCCCGACCAGTTCGAGCGGCCATCCGGGCCGACCACCACATTGATGCGCGGTCGTATCAACGCGACGTCGGCGATTTCGATTCGGCCGGCGAACAGCGGGAAGAAACGAAGCTGTGCGGTCAGGCGATCAGCGGTCAGCGCCGGTTCGTTGCCGTCGCCGAGCGCGACATTGGCGAAGCTGATCGAGCCTTTGGGAAACAGGGAAACGTCGGCGGGGCCGCGCAGCGAAACATCGAGTCCGGTGATGGTGCGCAGTTCGGCTTTGACCGCTTCGCGCACGCTGTCGGCGGGGATCAGGAGCGCCAATGCGCCGAGCGCTGCGATGACGGTCAGTACGACCGCCGTGATCGCGATACCCAAACGTCTGAAGCCGGTGGCCGCGGTCACGAGGTTTCCATCAAGTCGGCCGAAAGCCGGGAGGGACTATAGCCGCCGGCGCCGTCCGCGCAATGCGACGCCTTTTCCCTGGACGCCTTCTGTGACCCTTTCGTGGCCACCGCGAAGGCGAAATCCACACCGGTCAGGCGTTCTTCAACGCGACTCGATAGCCTGCCTCGGTCTTGGCTTTGATTTCGTCCAGACTGGAGCCGGAGGCGACCTCGACCAGCGTCATTCCGCCGCCGCCCTTGCGGTCGATGTTGAAGACACCGAGGTCGGTAATCACCATGTCGACCACGCCTGCGCCGGTCAGCGGCAGCGTGCACTTCTTGAGCAGCTTCGCCTCGTTTTTGGCCGAGTGCTCCATAATCACCACGACCTTCTTTACGCCGGCGACCAAATCCATGGCGCCGCCCATGCCCTTCACCATTTTGCCGGGGATCATCCAGTTGGCGAGGTCGCCGTTCTCGGCGACTTGCATGGCGCCGAGCAGCGCGAGGTCGATATGTCCGCCACGGATCATGGCGAAAGAATCGGCCGATGAGAAATAGCTGGTAGTCGGTAGCTCGGTGACGGTCTGTTTGCCGGCGTTGATCAGGTCGGGGTCCTCGTCGCCCTCGTAAGGGAACGGGCCGAAGCCGAGCATGCCGTTCTCGCTCTGAAGCTGCACGCTCATCCCGGTCGGGATGTAGTTCGACACCAGCGTCGGAATGCCGATGCCGAGGTTGACGTAGAAGCCGTCGCGCAGCTCCTGCGCGGCGCGTTCGGCCATCTGCTCACGGGTCCAGGCCATTGCTTCTCTCCTTAAGCCATCACGCGCTTGCGGACGGTGCGCTGCTCGATGCGCTTCTCGGCATTCGTTTGGATGATGCGCTTGACGTAAACGCCCGGCGTATGGATGTGATCGCCGTCGATCTCGCCGGGTTCGACGAGATGCTCGACCTCCGCGACCGTGACGCGTGCGGCGGTCGCCATCATTGGATTGAAGTTCCGCGCGGTCTTGCGATAAACGAGGTTACCTTCGGTGTCGCCCTTCCAGGCGTGCACGATGGCGAGGTCGGCGACGAGGCCGGTTTCCATGATGTAGCGCTCGCCGTTGAACGTACGCTCTTCCTTGCCCTTGGCGATGTCAGTGCCCGCACCGGTTTTGGTGAAGAAAGCCGGGATGCCGGCGCCGCCAGCCCGCATGCGCTCCGCCAATGTCCCCTGCGGGTTGAATTCGATCTCAAGCTCGCCTGCGAGATACTGTTGCGCGAACAGCTTGTTCTCGCCGACGTAGGACGCGATCATCTTCTTGATCTGACGCGTCTCGAGCAACAGCCCGAGACCGGCGCCATCGATGCCGGCGTTGTTCGAAACGCAGGTGAGATTCTTCACCCCGGACTCACGGATGGCCTCGATCAGCGTCGATGGCATGCCGCACAAACCGAAGCCGCCGGCCATGATCATCATGCCGTCCTTGAGCACTCCGGCCAGCGCCGTCTTGGCGTCGGGATAGACCTTTTTCATGATACTCCGCCTCACCCCACTATCGCTTGCAAACTAAGCAAGTTCTGTACCCCAACTCGCATCCGGAGTCTGTACCTGAGGTCGTGAACGGCGATCAAGCTGACTTGGTTGCGGGGCCCGCAACCTATTCGCCCTGGATACCTGTCAGTTTTACGACATCAGATCGGTTTTGACCCGGAGGTTGCGCCACGAAGCGGCGCGCCGACGCCCTGCAGTGCCTCGTCGGCATGGCGGACCATGCGGATCACCGGGAAGATGCCGACCAGCACGATGATCAAGGCGGCCAGCGCCCCCTCTTCAAAGCTGCCGCGGGTGGCGAACTGATAGATGTAGGTCGACAGCGTCTCGACATTGAGCGGACGCAGCAGCAATGTCGCCGGCAGTTCCTTAAGACAGTCGACGAACACCAGCAGCGCCGCCCCCCACAGCGCGGGGCGCATCAGCGGGAGTTGGATCGACCAGACGACGGCGCTCGGCCGCGACCCCACCGTGCGCGCGGCATCGTCGAGTTCGTGCGAAATCCGCGCCAGCCCCGACTGCGCGAAGCCGGTTGCGATGGCGAGGAAGCGTACCGCATAGGCGATCACGACGGCGGCGCTCGATCCGGCCAGCACAAGCCCGACGCCGGATCCGACCGTCGTACGGGTGAGCCAGTTAATCGCTTCGTCAACCGCAACCAGCGGCGAGAGCAGACCGAGCGCCAACACCGTGCCGGGAACGGCATAACCCAATCCCGCGATGAACACGCAGGCTCGCGCGTACCTACGCCGCACCAGCCGCAACGCGAACGCGACGCCGAAGCCGAGCGCGAGCGTGAGCACGGTGGCGCATGCCGCGATCAGCACAGTGTTCGCGGTATGCAGCGGCAATTGCGGATCGAAGCCCCGGACCATGCTCCGCAGGATTGCCTGATGGCCCAGAAACGCCAGCGGAATGAGAAAGCCGAGCGCGACCGGCGTGAAGCAGGCTGCCAAGGCGAGCCATCGCTTCGAGGCCTGCAGCGCGATGCGCCGGGCGATGCCCGGATGGCGGTCGATGCCGGTGAAGGCCTGGCGGCGGCGGCCGTAGCGCTCCAGCGCGATCAGCCCAGCGATCGCGATCAGCATCACGCAGGCGATCTGCGCCGCGCCGGGCAGGCTCGAACGGTTGAGCCAGGTTGAAAAGATCGACAGCGTCAACGTCTGCACACCGAGATATTCGCTCGCGCCGATGTCGTTGAGCGCTTCGAGCAGGGCGAGCGCGAGGCCGGCGGCGATCGCCGGCCGTAGCCAGCGGCAGCGTGATGTCGCGGGCGAGCGGCCAGCGGCTCGCTCCGAGCGAGCGCGCCATCTCGATCAGAGTCGCGCTCTGGGTCTGAAACATCGCGCGCGTCGCGAGATAGACATAAGGATAGAGCACGAAGCCCATCACGATGATCGCGCCACCGAGCGAGCGGACGTTCGGGAACCAATAGTCGGCGGCCGATTGGAAACCGAACAGCGCACGCAGCGCGGTCTGCACCGGCCCGAAACCGTCGAGGATGTCGACGTAAACGTAAGCGACGATGTAGGTCGGGAACGCGAGCGGCAGCGGCAGCAGCCAGACGAACACGGAGCGGCCGGGGAATTCGTAGGCGGTGACGATCCAGGCGGTTCCGACGCCCACGACCGCGGCGATCACCGCGACACCGGCAAGCAACGCGAGCGTGTTGAGCGCGGCGTTCGGCAGCACGTGTCTTGCGAGATGCGGCCACAGCTCGGCATCGCCGATCAGCGCGATTAGCAGGAGACTGACCAGTGGCGCGAGCACCAATGCCGCAACGCCGAGCAGAATGGCGGTTGCGACCGGATGGGACGCGCGACGCAAGTGGCGGCGTGGCGAACTGGACAGGGTCGCGGCTGTCATCGGAAAAAGAAACGTCCCCGCCGTGTGGCGGGGACGCTGGCTGAATTAGAACGCACGGATGAGCTTCGTCAATTGTCGAAGCCGACCTTGTCGACCATGGCCGACGCCTTCTTGCGGTTCGCCGCGATCTGCGAAAGCGGCATCGGATCGCGCTTGATCTCGCCATAGCTGGCGATGGTCTTGTTGATCGGCACGCCAGCCCGCATCGGATATTCGTAGGTCACGTCGGCATGCATCTGCTGCGCTGTCGGGCTGACCATCCACTCGATGAACTTCATGGCGTTGGCCTTGTTCGGCGCGGTCTTGATCAGCGCTACCCCGGATACGTTGACGTGAGTGCCACCGCCCTGGAACGTCGGCAGGATCACCTTGGTGGCTTCCGCCCACGGCTTGCGCTGCTCTTCCTTGTCGTTCATCAGCGCCCAGTAATACGTGTTGGCAATGCCGAGGTCGCACTTGCCGGCCGCGATGTCGCGCGCCGTCTCGCGGTCGCCGCCCGACGGCTTCTGCGCGAGGTTGGCCTTGAGGCCCTTCAGCCACTCCTCGGCCTTGGCTTCGCCGTGCTTGACGATCATCGCAGCGAACAGCGCATTGTTGTACATGTGCTGGCCGGAGCGGATGCAGATCTTGCCCTTCCACTTCGGATCGGCGAGCTCTTCGTAAGTGATCGTGCTCTGCTTCACACGATCCTTTGAGGCGTAGACGATGCGCGCGCGCATCCCGACTGCGGCCCAGTGGCCTTCCGGATCGCGATAGGCGGCCGGGACAACCTGTTCGACCGTCTTTGAGTTCAGCGGCGCCGTAATGCCGTTCTGCGACGCGTCTTCGAGGCGGCTGATGTCGACCGTGAGCAGCACGTCGGCCGGGCTGTTAGCGCCCTCTGTCTTGATGCGCTGCTCGAGGCCGGAGCTCGCCGAGATCACGTTGACCTTAATGCCGGTCTCTTTGGTGAAGGCTTCGAACAGCGGCGCGACGAGCTTGGCTTCGCGGTACGTGTAGATGTTGACCTCGCCCTGGGCGAGCGCCGGGCTCGCGGTAAGCGCGCCGATAATGGCGAGCGGAATCGAGCGGAAATTCATCAGATGGCTCCCTCGGACATGCGTGCGAACGTGATCGCAAGTCGTATCCGTAAGGCCACCGAGGTCAAGCGAATTTGCCGTGATAGATCAATAGCTTGGAATGATTCCAGACAGCATCAGTCTGGAATGAATCGAAACTGGTAGCTTCGCGGTTGAGCGCGCGAATGAATTTGCGTCAGCCGGAAATTTGCCGCCGCGCCGATCATTGCGACACAGCGTCCCAGCGCTAGCCGCCGGATGCAGGATCGGCGGCGACAGCCGGCGCTCCGGCGATCTCGGCGATCAGCTTCTTGACGATCGCCTGGCCGAACGACTCGAAATTCTCCGCCGCGACGACGAACGCGCCAGGCCCGCCGATCACGTTGTCGCGGAAGTAGTTGACCAGCCCGCCGGGCGGATTGGTGTGTTCGGGATTCCACGCCATCGGGCGTTCGCTCAGGATCACCAGGCCGTTGATGGTGACGCCCTTGCCGACGGCCGCGTCGCGGGCGAGCGTGACGTCGCGGCCGGAGTTGTTGGTGCCGTCACCGGAGATGTCGATGGTGCGCCGCGCGGACTGAAAAGGCGCGCGCTCGAGTTGCATCATCGAGAAATCGATGCCGCCGCTGATCGAGGTGCGCTCCGCAAACGAGCGGCGCAGCTCAAGAAGTTGGTCGCCGAATTTCCGCGCCGAGCTTTCGTCGCCGATCACGGTCCAGTCGATCACCACCTGTTGCGCGCTCGCACCCGACCATTCGATGAAGCAGATGGCGATGCGCCGATGGCGGCCCGAGCTGATGGCGTCGAGCACGCGCTTGTCGGAAATAGCGGCGGCGTAGCCCTCGCGCTGCAGTTGGAATTTGGCGTGATCGACGCTGCGCGAAACGTCGGCGGCGAGCACGAGCAGGAGATCAACAGGCTCATCGGCGCGCGTGACAGGTGCGATGATCGACAGCACCAGAACCATAAGCACAATACGAACGGCTCGGAACATCCCCGGACCTCCGCAAGGAACCACGGAGAAAGCCTAGCCGATTCCAGGGTGGCTCAATAGCCCGCTTATTCCGCCGCGATCGGCGTGCCGGGGAACGCAACTTCAATCAGCGTGCCGGCGTTGACCGCGCTCTTGATGCTGAAGGTGGCGCGATTGGCTTCGGCGAGCGCCTTGGTGAGCGGCAGCCCGAGCCCGGTTCCGCCCGAACCGAAGCGCGCCGACGTGGCAAGCTGACGGAACGGCTCGAGCGCGATGGCGATGTCCTTCTCGCTCATGCCGACGCCGGTATCGCGCACGCGCAGCACCACCTCGCCGATGTCATTGACGGCGGTCGAAACGATTACTTGGCCGCCGGCGCCGGTGAACTTGATCGAGTTCGACAGGAGGTTGAGTGCGATCTGGCGCACCGAGCGCGCGTCGGCGAGCACCGGGGGCAGCGTCGCCAACAACGCGGTGCGGATGATAATGCGCTCGCGGTTGGCCTGCGGCTGCATCAGCGCGACGCACTGCTGGATCAATTCGTTGAGGTCGAGCCTTGCGAAGTCCAGCTCGAGCTTGCCGGCTTCGATCTTGGACAGGTCGAGCAGGTCGTTGAGCAGCGAGATCAGGTGTCCACCGGAGGTGTGGATGTCCTTGAGGTATTGCTTGTAGCGCTCGTTGCCGACCGGGCCGAAGCGCTCCTCCATCATCACCTCAGAGAAGCCGATGATGGCGTTGAGCGGAGTGCGAATTTCGTGGCTGATCTTGGCGAGGAAGTCGGACTTCGCCGACGATGCACGCTCCGCCTGCTGCTTGGCGGTGAGGAGATCCTCTTCCGCCTTCTTCCACGGTGCGAGATTGCGGAAGACGGCGCACAGCTTGTCGGCGCCGATAACCTGCCCCACGGTCATGAACAGTGGCATCGCCGCCGACTGGCGGCCGCGGCCGGATACCTCGCGGCCGTCGGCAAGGACGTTCGTGGCGCCGCTGCGGTTGGCGCGGTCGAGCTCCTCGAACGCGATACGCTGGCTCTCCGGCGCGAACAGACCGGTGAACGGCAGGCCGGACAATTCGCGGCTCTGATAGCCGAACAGCGCTTCGGCGCTGCGGTTGACCGAGATGATGCGGCCTTCGCGATCGAGCAGAACCACGCCGTCGGTCGCGGTGTCGAGAATCGAGCGCAGTTCCCGCGCTTCGATTTCCGCGACGCCTAGCGCTTTGTCGGAAGGCGCGGCGGCGCGATCCCCGGCGCTGCCGTCGGCCAGCATCAGCACCAGCGCGGATTCGCCATCCCAGGGGGTCGAGAACAGCCGTGCCTCGATGGGCACCTGGTTGCCGTTGCTGGTGGTGATGGTGAGCGCCTTGGCGCCGTTTTGTCCGGGCGTGTCGCTATGCGGTTCGATAAACAACGCGTCGAGGCCGCCCGCATCGGTCAGCGCATTGATGTCAGCATAGCCTGTCCAGTCGAGAAACGCGCGGTTGGCGTAGATCAGCCGGTCGAGCCGGTACACCAAGACGCCGATCGGCAGGCGGTCAAGGATCGGCCGCTGGTCGCTGCCGATTGCGGCCAACGGCTTCGGCGCTGCTGCGGCGGGCTCGCGAGCCGCCGGTTGCTGCGGCGCGGGCTCTTCGGGTTCGGGGTCAGGCTTCACCGGATTGGAGGCGCGGTTGTGCGCTTCGCGCAGGCGTGCCGACAGCGTGCTGCCGAGCTCGTTGAACGTCTTGCGTTCGACCGGCGTGAGGGACGGCGACTTCTCGGGCGGCGCCGACGAGCGGAAGGGCAGAACGTTCTCGACTTGCGGCACGACGGACAGGGCAGGACGCTCCTCGCGGAATACCGGCGGCTCATATCGCGGTTCGGGTTTGGCTTCTTCGGTTTTCGCCGGCTCGGGCGCTTCGGTTTCAGGTGCTGTGGCCTGTGCGGCCACAGCCTTGTTACGCGAGTTCACCAGCTCGGCGAGTTGCGCGGCATCACGGCACACGCCGAAGCCCCGGTAGCCGAGCAGGTTGCGCTCGCGGTCGAACACCGGCAGGCCCGACAGTTCGACCGGCAGGCGTTGCTCAGTGCCCTCGACCGGAAATGCGACCGTAATGCCGCTCCAAGTGTCGCGCGAAGCGATGGCGCGCTCGATCTGTCCTTCGGTGTCGAGCTTGAGCTCGGCGGCGATCTCGCGCCATGGCCGGGCCAGCGCTGCCACCGCCTGTGGACCGATCGCGGAGACGAATTCGTCGGTGCTAATCGTCAGGCGGCCGTCCGCATCCATCTGCCAGACAAAGCGGTGCGATTGGCGGCGTTCGGCGGGCGTCTTGCTGAGCGGCAGTGGTGGCGCGGCCAGCGGCGGTGCAGTTGGCTGTGTTTCCGGTGTGGCTGCGGCGGCAGGTGCGGATTGCTCATACGCTGGCGCGGGCGTTTTTTTCGGCGCTGCCACCGGTTCGGGCATCGCCGCTTGCGCCGGCAATTGAAAGGAAACGAGCAGCACGGCCGACGCATGCGCACCGATGCGTTCGATCACGATCGGTCCGAGATGCGACATGCCGGACGCGCGGCCGGACACCAGCGCCTCGCCGGCGAGCTTGTCGGCTCCGATTGCCGCCAGCGAATTCAGGCCGAGCAGCCGCGCCTGGCTATCCGGCGTGGCGTGCATCAGGTCGCCGCTGCCCGTGAAGAACGCGATCGGCGCGTCGATGCCGATGCCTAGCCGGCGGACCCGCTCGGCCAGCGGTAATCCGGCGCCGACGAGCTCGGTTGCGAGCACCAGAATGGCAGGCGTACGGTCCTCCAGACTGATCCGCGAGCAGCCACACATCAGCGCGCGCCCGAAGCTCGCGCCGAAGCCGCGCAACCGTTCCAGCCGCGGCGGCGCGCCGAGCGGCAGCGTTCCGGCGATGCGCGCGATCTGCAACGCGGCGCTGCCTTTGGGGTCGATGGTGTAACCGGCAAACGCCGCCGGCGAAGCGAAGTCGAACGCCGCGGCTGCGGTCGGATTCGCCCACAGCACGCGCGTCGCGTCGGCGCTCCAAAGCCAAGCCGGCAGCGCGCTCGTGGCATGCGCCGCCAATTTCGGATCGCGAAGATACGAGAGCAAGGAACTCAAGTCGCTCATCCGCGTTCGCCCCCCAGGCGGCGCAGTCATCAGCTCAAACTTTGTTGAAATCGTAATAATCCCCGGAGTTCCAAACGTCCACGCCACAAGGGGAACTGGCGCACAGCGATCGTGGCTAACCTTAATCGTGGCGGCGCAGCAGGGAGGTAAAAATGGCCGACCAGACGACAATGGCGAGTTCAAAGGCGAGCTTCCGGGTTCCCCCCGAAATGCTCTCATTCGCCGAACAAAGCGTGGAGCAGGCGAAGAAGGCGTTCGACAGCGTGATGACCGCGGCGAAGAGCGCAGCGTCCGCGATCGAAGGCCAGACCGTTGCCGCGCAGGCCGGCGCCAAGGACATGCAGCGCAAGGCGGTTGCCTTCGCGGAACACAACGTCGACGCTTCGTTCGACTTCGCCACCAGGCTGCTGGCGGCCAAGGACGGCGAGGAAGTGATGAAGTTGCACGCCGATTACGTGAAGACGCAGATGCAGGCGCTCGGCGACCAGGCCCGCGAGTTGGGTCAGACTGCGGCGCGCGCCTCGGGGTCCAAGCTAAAGGCCTGAAAATCCCTGACATTATGGCGCCATCCTGGCGCGCATGTGACAGTTTTGTGCACTGCAAGGTATTTTATTGCGGCGCAACATCGACGGTGTTATATTGCTCCCATCGTGCGCGATGACGAGTCGATAAGCGGCTCCATCGAGGCGGCCCGGATTCATGCAGGCGGCAGATCCAGGCGCCAAAAAGTCTTCAGGGCCGAGAGCTCTTCAGGACAGCACCGCCACGCGAGGATGATTCCATGCCCGAGGCCACCGTGACCACCAAACCAAAGACGAAGGCTGCGCCGTTCGCCGAGACGCCGAAGTTCGAGCCGGGCTTCGAAATTCCGAAATTCGAGATGCCCAATTTCGAAATGCCCGCTACGTTCCGCGAGTTCGCAGAGAAGGGCGTTACCCAGGCCAAGGCCAACTGGGAAAAGGTGAAGGCGGCGACCGAAGAGACCACCGACCTTCTCGAGGACAGCTACACCACCGCGAGCAAGGGCGCCGCGGAATACGGCCTCAAGCTGATCGAGGCCGGCCGCACCAACACCAACGCCGCGTTCGATTTCGCCGGCCAGCTCATGACCGTGAAGTCCCTTTCCGAAGCGGTCGAGATTTCGACGGCCTATTCGCGCAAGCAGTTCGAGGCGATGGGCGCACAAGGCAAGGAACTCACCGCGCTGGCGCAGAAGGTCGCGACCGAAACGATCGAACCGATCAAGGAAGGCATGACCAGCGCCTTCAAGAAGGTCGCCTAGCTCAAGCCTGCTCCCATCCCCATCGAATAGTGAAAAGCCCGGACCATGGTCCGGGCTTTTTTGTTGCGAGGATTGCTCCAGCCAATTCTCGAATTGGAATCCCCGCGCTGCGGATTGCCTTGGCGGGAAATCGTGTGTCGCACGGCACGGTGGGCCGGTCAAAAAGGTCCCTGAACCCGCCTGCGGCGCGGCGCGACCAAGGAGCAGGGCAGGGCGGCGCTGCTTGCCAAGCCAAACCTTTGCTCATAGGTTCCGGGCGCTTCGGAACCTCGTGCAGGCGTAGCTCAGTTGGTTAGAGCGCTGGTCTGTGGAACCAGAGGTCGGTGGTTCAAGTCCACCCGCCTGTACCATTCATTCTCAATCAGTTCCGCTGTCATTCCGGCCTAGCCATAAGCGCGGTTACGCGCGTCCATAGCCCGTCGAAGACGGGCGTAAACGCCCTGATGGACGCGCTATGGCGAGAGCCGGAATCCATACTCCCAACGGTGGTTTTGGATACCGGTTTCGCGAACTTCCGCCTTCGCGGCAAGCCGCTTCGGCGGACTCAAGCGCGCCGTAGCTCGCAAAGCGAGCGGAGGCGGGTCGTTCGCGCCCCGGAATGACGGCGCGTCGTAGGGCACGTAAAAAAGCAACCGCCCCGCAGGCGTTCCTGCGGGGCGGCCGAACATCAGGGCTGTTTTCAGCCCTGGTGTTGAGAGCTGCGCAACGCTAGTCTAGAAATGCTGGGTTTCCGGCTTTGCGATGAACTTTCGCCGCTTCCTGCGCGAAATTGCAGCGGTCTTGCTTATCAATCAGGCTGCGCACCGGTGCCACGGGTTCCCATCACCCCACCCGCATCGGACGCTCGGTCACTGTTCCTCCAGGATGCGGCCATAGCCAAAGATGCGGTCAGTGATTTCGCAGGTCCGCAGCGCGTGCCAGTAAGACACAACATTCAGGCTCAGGACTGGCTTGCCAAACCACCGTTCGGCTTCAGCAGCAGTGGTCGCGTTGGCAAGGTTTGTTCCGACTTGCAATATTGCGTCGACGTTTTCGCCGTTTAGATCGTGCAAGTGGGCGCGCACCGTGTCCGGCGGTACTTCCGCAATCGCCCAAGGCGACGGACACTTAAGGCCAACCAGTTTGACGATATCAAAGCCAGCCTCTTGCAGGTAGCTCCGGACTATTTCGTCGCCGGACGGTTGGTGAGGGGTCAGAACGGCGATGCGCTTTGCCCCAAACGCCTTGAGGGCGGCGACGGATGCGGTCGAACCGATCGTTGCTCCAACCCCCGCTTTCTCGGCCAGCATCTGCTGGAATTGCTCTGCGCCTTTCACTCCGCCCGAAAACGCCTCGATGGCGACGCCAAAGATCAAATGATCCGGCCGGCAGGTCATCAATTGTTCAATAGCGCTGTCCATCCCTTCGCGCATCGCCCGCATATGCTCGACAAAGCCTTGGTCTGAGATCGTCGTGGTCTTCAGGGTTGAGCGGCCAACGTGATTGGTCACGCCGCGCGGTTTCAGCAATTCGCATTCCGGTTGGACAATGGTGTTTGTGCTTGGGACGATTATACCGATCTTTTTGCGATTGCCGAGAATATCCACTGATTCACCTATTGCTGTATTTCGGAATGGACGAGTGTTTCCGCAGAGCGCGGAATTTTTTGTTCATGGGGATGTCGGGAATTGGGGCTCAGGCCGATGACGACCGCCCGGTCCGTGCCGGGCCTGATCGTTTGCTTCATTCTCTCGCTTCCCGAGGCAGGACTGCTCAATGCGCGGCTCCTTTGACATTCATCTCGACCATGATTTGCGCCTTGTACGACATGAAATCGGGGCTGGTGAGACTTTCGATGGAGCGCGGCCGTGGAAGCGTTATCGGAATTGTGCGGGCGATGCGTCCGGGGCGCGCGGACATGACAAGCACTCGGTCAGCGAGAAGGATCGCCTCGTCGATGTCGTGGGTTACAAACAACACGGAGGTGCGGCGGGACTGCCAGACGTCGAGGAGCAATTGCTGCATCTGAAGTCTGGTTTGAGCGTCCAGTGCGCCGAATGGTTCGTCCATCAACAGTGCGCGAGGCTGCATAACCAAAACGCGCGCCAGCCCGACGCGCTGCCTCATACCGCCTGAGAGTTGTACCGGAAGCGAATCCGCAAAGAACTCGAGGCCGACCAGGCGCAACATGTCGCGGGTAAGAGGTTCGAATGTGCTGCGCGGCGTGCCCTGCACCTGCGGCCCGAACGTCACGTTCTGCCAGACGTTGAGCCAGGGAAACAGCGCGGCCTCCTGAAATACAACTCCGCGATCCGGGCCAGGGCTGGCGATCTCAGTGCCGTCGATCCTGACCGTGCCCTGGGTCGGAGTCTCGAAGCCGGCGAGGAGATTGAGCACCGTCGACTTGCCGCAGCCCGACGGACCGAGTAGCGCAACAAACTCACCATCGTTCACTGTGAATGTAACGTCTTGGAGGGCCGCGACGTCGCGTATGCCGTGGAACGTCTTGCCGACATGCTCAAAGCTGACCATGGCCATCGGGCGCCTCAGGTCTGGAACGATTGCAGCCGGCGCCAGGTCAGGACCCAGCGTTCAAGCATGAGGATCATCCGGTCGCTGAGGAAACCGAGGACGCCAATCGACGCCATATCGGCAATCACCACGTCCATGCGTCCGACGTAGTAGGCATCCCAGAGGACGTAGCCCAGTCCCGACTTGACCGCGACCATTTCCGAAACGATCACGGCCGTCCATCCGATGCCGAGTTCGACCCGCAGGCCGGTGAAAATTGACGGCAACGATGCGGGCAGTACCACACGGCGCAGCACGGTCATGCGTCCGGCCCCCATCATCAACGCGGCACGCACAAGATTTCGTTCGACGTCACGCGCGCCTTGGCTTGCGTTGATGACGATTGGATAGAACGCGCCCAATGCGATGAGGAAGACCGAGCCGATATCTTGGATGCCGAACACTGCGATGGAAAATGGCAGCCAGGCCGTTATCGGGATTGGCCGCAGCACTTGTACGGTAGGGTCGATCGCACCGGCTGCAAGCCGATTCCAGCCGATGAGAATTCCGAGCGGGATTCCAACGATGATCGCGACCGCAAATCCCTGTGCGACGCGTTGCGTCGAAAACAGAACGTTCGAGACCCAGGTGCCGCTGTAGGGGTTGAGCCCCATGCCAGCTTGACCAAAGGCCCACTTGTACCAGGCCTCCCAGACCCTCTCGGGCGTCGGCAGGACGCCGCCGAACAACGATCCGCCGGTGCCCGCCCATTGCCACAGCGCGACCACGGCAACCGGAAGAACGACCGCGAGCAGAACGCTCCGCACGTTGCGCGCAAACGCCGGAGCATCGCGCTTCGGCATTTGCGCGGTCGCCGGCCGCGGGGATTCCGCGACCGGTGTGTGCGTGGGAACGACGCTCATCCTTGCTCCGGCAGGAGGATCACTTCTTCAAGGCTTGGGCGACCAATGAACCATCCCAATATTTGTCGATCTGTCCGGACACGTCATTCGGAATCACGCCGAGGTCCGCGAATGCTTTGGCTTGCCGCTTGATTTGGTCGACCGACACGACCTCGCCGAGCTTGATGGCTTTGGCAGCTTCCGCGGAAACCTTGGGGTCAATTCCCGTGAACTGTGCGTACGCCGCGGCAAATTTGTCGGGCGATTTGGCCATCTGATCTTGGGCATTCAGATACGCCCAGACGAAGCGTTCGACAGCTCCGCGCTTCTTATCGAGCGCGTCCTTCGATGTGGCAAAGATTCCGAGTTCGGCGCCGACTGCTTTGGACTGGCTATACTCCAGGTTCTTCGCAAAGAAGCCGTAGCCTTCCATAACGGGCGTCGACTCGAACGGCTCCCATGTGATGATCGCATCGACCTCACCTTTCTTCAGCGCCTGATTGAAGTTGGCGCCTCCGCCCTGGATGTTCACAGCTTGGAAGCTGTTATAGGGAACGCCTTTCTCCACCAGTGTTGCGGCGAATTGAAACCAGACCGCCGAACCCGGCGCGATTGCGATTTTCTTGCCCTTGATGTCGTTCCACGAGTTGAGCTTCACGCCCGTCCGCCCGATGACATATTTCGGCGAAGAGCCAACGCCCATCAGTCCAATGGCGCTGGTCGAGCCCTGCGACAACGCGATGGCTAGATCGGCGGGGCCGACTGATGCAACGTCTAGCGAACCAGCGAGCAGCGCTGTGCGTGCATCCGCGTAGCGAACGAACTCGACCATCTTGACCTCGACGCCTAGCTTCTTGAGCTGATCAGGGAGTTGCACGATGGGAGCGAGATGCCCGACCTTCTGGTAGCCGACCGTGATTTGCACCGCCGGCGAAAGCGGTTTCGGTTCCGGACCGACCGCCTGGGCGAGATGCGGCAAAATTGATAGTGTGGCCGCGGCCAGAACAGTACTGAGGACTTTCATATTCACTCTCCTGTCAGGGATGGTTCGCTGGACGTAGGCAATTGAATTTGCCGAGCTTTCCTGTTGCGAGCATAGCACCCTCAAATCGCGTTTTCCTGCCGCAGCGCGGCGATTTCATGCTCCGAACAGCCGATCTCCGCGAGAACCTCGGCGGTGTTCGCACCGATGTCGGGCAGAGCATTGCGGATCGTTGCCGGTGTTCGGGACAGGTCGATCGGCTGGCCGACCACGCGAATGTCGCCGCGAGCCGGATGGTTCATCGCCACGGCCATATTGACATGCCGCACCTGCGGGTCCTCGAACACGGCATCCATTTTGTAGATCGGGCCAGCCGGGACGCCAGCGGCTTCAAGGAGATCGAGCCACGCTTTGGATGTCCTGGCGGCAAAGATCCGGGCAATCTCGGCGTTGAGCTTGGGCCGGTTACGGTAGCGCAGTTCGCCAGTCCTGTAGTCCGGATGATCGGCCAGTTCGGCGTGGCCAATCGCCGCGCAAAAGCTCTTCCATTGTCCCTGACCGCCGACGCCGATGTTGATGTAGCCGTCGGAGGTGCGGACGACTCCCATTGGGGTCGAATAGGGATGATCGTTGCCGGCCTGCTCCGGAACCTCGTGCTCGATCAGATAGCGCGCGGCTTGAAAATCCATCATGGCGATCTGTGCCTGCAGGAGCGAGGTCTTGATCCACTGGCCCTGGCCGGACCTGTCACGCTCCGACAATGCAATGAGAATGCCAATGGCGGCGTAGAGCCCGGACGACGTGTCCGCCACGGCTATCCCGGCGCGCATCGGACCTTCACCCGGAAATCCGGTGACCCACATGAGCCCGCCCATGCCCTGCGCGATCTGGTCGAACCCGGCGCGGTTGCGGTACGGGCCGGTTTCACCGAATCCGGAAATCGACGCGAGGATGATCCGCGGGTTCACCGCGCGAAGGTCGTCGTAACCGATGCCGAGACGGGCCTTCACGTCAGGCCGGAAGTTCTCGACGACCACATCCGCCGAGGCCACAAGGCGCTTGAAGAGTTCGACGCCGTGCAGCGTCTTGAGGTTGATCGTGATAGAGCGTTTGTTCCGGTGCAGGTTCTGCATGTCGTAGCCGTCGCGTGCTCCGCTCATGCCTTCGTTCGGATCCACGCCCGGCGGCGCTTCGATCTTGATGACGTCGGCGCCGAAGTCCGCGAAGATTCGACAGCAGGTAGGGCCCGCGCGCACCCGCGTCAAATCGAGAACGCGCAGTTGCGACAATGCGCTTCCGGAACGATCAAGTGTCATGCGGCTGCTTCGCCTTCTTTGGTGATCGCACGTTCAACGGCTGTCGGTATGCGGCCGTGCCAATCCGTCGCGTCTTGGAACAACGCGGCAAGCGACAGCAACTGCAAGTCTTGCAACGGCCGTCCGATGATCTGAAGCCCTACGGGGCGGCCTCGTTCGTCAAAGCCGGCAGGGACGGACATGGCCGGTAGGCCGAGGAAATTCACGAACCGGGTGAAGCGGCTCAGGGCGTACAGCGTGCGAGGTTGAAATCGGTCCGAAGCGGGATCGGCTTCGGCGGCGTCCGGCACGGCAATCGGCATGACCGGTGCGAGGGCGACGTCCGTGCCGCCGAAGGTGCCGAGGAATTCTTCACGAAGCCGGTCGCGCTCGGCCAAACACTCCGCCAATGTACAGTCGGAGATGTCGAGACCCTTCTCCATGCGCTTGCGAAGGGACGGATCGACATCGGCAGGCAGCGCGCGATGAACCCGTGCAGCTTCGCCCTGCATGACGGTCAGCGCGTGCTTGTCGGCCTGTTCCGGAAAGCCGTCCGCGTTCGATACGGTCACGCCGAGACTGACAATGGTGCCGATCGCGGCGTCGCAAAGCGTTCGCACGGTTGTGGCGCTGCCTTCGAAAAAGGCGGTCAGGCGAACCGCACCTTTGATTTGGCCAGGTTTCTGATCGCTGCCGGAGACCACAGGCCACAGCAAGGCAAGGTCACGGGCGCTGCGGGCAAACAGTCCGATCGTGTCGAGGCTTGGCGCCAATTGCATCGCACCGTCACCGGGGATCATTCCAAGCGTCGGCTTCAGCGATGTCACGCCACAGCAATGGGCCGGGATGCGGACCGAGCCGCCGGTGTCGCTGCCGAGCGACGCAAACGCGCAGCCGGCTGCGACCAGCGCGGCTGAGCCGCTGGAAGAACCACCGGTGACGGCGCCGAAGTCCCATGGATTGAGCACACGGCCCCGCGCCGCGTTATAGCCGGAAGGCTCGTAAGCGAGGGCCGTCATTTCGGCCGCTGCAATCAGGTCCGCGCCGGCGCGATCGAGGCGAAGCAGAATTTCAGCCCGCGGCGCGTCGCTCGCGGTAGAAGAGGCGAGGCCGTTGCTCGGGCTGTGGAGGCCGGTTGCAAACAGGTCTTTCGATGGCAGTTGTTGTTTCCGGCAGCATCGCGGCGACAGCATTGAGGCGTGTCCCCAGTGTTGCCGTGCGCTGGCGGCACGCCGCCGTCGCTGCCGCCCGTTCGCTCTGGGCCAACGATGTCCAGTCTTTCAATCGTTTCACAGCCGTCATGGCACCGCCCACAGTACGGCGGGGCGACGAAGCGCGGGAATTACAATAACTTCGATTCCGATATCGAAAAATACGAAATCTCTGGTGAGGCAGCCGGTCGGAGAGGCGGCCACGTCTAGCCCGAACCGTTCGTCGCAGGCCTTGTGGTCAGATGGTCGATCAGGCGCCGGCAGGGCGGATCGAGCTCCTCGATCGCTCGGTAGCAGATCGCAAACTGACGTTGTGCCCAGGGCTCGGCAAGCTTGACGAGCTTCAGGCCGAAGCCATCCATCAATGGCTTAGCGGCCTTGTCGGGCAAGATGCCGACGCCCAGCCCCTGACCTATCAGCAGCGACATGACCTCGAACGACCGCACCTGCACGCGCAGCCGCATGAAATGGCCGTCCTCACGCGCGCGGTCGGACAGAAGCCGGTGCACTGCCGTGCCGTTCTCCAGAGAAACGAAGTCTTCGCCGATGATGTCGTCGAACGACAGCTCGCGGCGTTTGGCCAAAGGGTGTTTGCGGGGTAGGGCGACCACGAGCTGGTCGCCGTGATAGTCGATCAGCTTGAGGCCGTCGGTTTCCGCTCCGCGAACGATCAGGCCAAGGTCTGCGTGCTTGTGGCGCACCGCTTCGATAGTCGAGGCGCTGGGCCGCTCCTCGAGGTCGAGCTTGATGTCGGGGTTCTGCTTCGCGAAGGTCGACAGATCGTTCGCCAGGCACTGAACAAGAACCGAGCTCGAAGCGCACACGCGGACGTAGCCGCGCGTCCCCATGCGGTGTTCTTCCATGCTGGTTGAGAGCTTGTCGCCGAGCCACAACACGTCCCGGGCGTAGTGCATCATGGTGAGGCCGGCGGCGGTCGGCTCGATGCCGTGCGGCCGCCGCACGATCAACTGGCTCCCGGTTTCGTGTTCGAGAAGCTGAATTCTCCGGCTGGCGGCTGAAACGGCAATGTTGTGCTGCTCGGCGGCCTTGCTCAGGCTGCGCAATTCGCAGGCCGCGAGGAAAATCCTCAGACTCTGAAGATCGTGCGACAGCATCGGTGTGGCCGGCTTTCTCCTCTTGTCTTGCGAAATGGGCAATCGGGCTTGGGAGCGGCCGGGACCGTTGCGATGGCGGACAACCAGCAGTTCTTGAGCCAATTGTCGCACGCGCAATGGAGATCTGCGGCGCCCCAAGGTATGGTCTTCTAGTCTAGCCAGATTTCGAATAGCGCGAAATCATATTTCTGCGGTTTCGGCTTGGAGTGCGGCGCCGACGAAGTTGAATATTGCAGCGCCGCAGTCCACTCGGGCTGCGCAGACGATCACGGGGTCAACGTGCAACTGAACCTTGCTGGTAAGACCGCCCTCATCACCGGTGGCTCGCGCGGTATCGGCCGCGCCATCGCCGAAGAGTTTGCCGCCGAAGGCTGCAACTGCGTTCTCGTGTCGCGCAACGCCGCCGATCTGCAGGCCGCGGATCAGGCAATCAAAAAACAGCACAAGGTTACGGTGCAGACCGAAGCTCTCGATCTCGCCGACAGCGAGAACATCGCGCAGCTTGCCGCGAAGTATCCTGGCATTGATATCTTGATCAACAACGCGGGCGCCATTCCGGGCGGAACGCTGTCCGACGTCGACGAAGCACGCTGGCGCACCGCCTGGGACCTCAAGGTGATGGGGACCATCAACATGACCCGCGCGTTCTATCCTTTGATGAAGGCGAAGGGCGGCGGGACCATCATCAACATCATCGGCAATGCCGCGCGTACGCGGGATCCGAACTATATCTGCGGGGTCACCGGCAATGCCGGCCTGACCGCCTTCACGGAGGCGATCGGCAGCGTCAGTCTGCATGATAATATCCGCGTCAATGGTGTCAGCCCCGGACCGACGGCAACGGATCGTCTGATTGGCCTTGTCAGTCCGCGCGCCGAAAAGCAGTTCGGCGATGCGAAGCGCTGGCGCGAGCTGTTCAGTTCGCTTCCCGGCGGCCGGCCCGGAGAACCGGCAGAGATTGCGGCCATGGTGGCGCTGCTCGCATCGCCGAAGTCGAACTTCACAAGCGGCGCAGTGATTACGCTCGACGCCGGAGTATCATCGCGATCCGGCTAATTTCGACCGCGCCGTATCTCCGTTGAGGGCCAGTGCATGCCTTTTTTGACCACCGACGATAACGTGAAGCTCCACTACGAAGAGGCCGGCACCGGAACGCCGATCATTTTCGTCCACGAGTTTGCCGGCGACTGCCGCTCTTGGGAGGCGCAAATCCGTCATTTCGGGCGGCGCTATCGCTGCATCGCCTTCAACGCCCGCGGCTATCCTCCGTCCGACGTCCCTGACGACGTCAATATGTACTCGCAGGTCCGCGCGCGCGACGACATCAAGGCTGTCCTCGATGCGTTGAAGATCGACAAGGCTCATATCGTCGGCTTGTCGATGGGCGGCTTCGCGACGCTTCACTTCGGATTTACGTATCCGGAACGGGTGCTGTCGCTGGTCGTCGGCGGTTGCGGATATGGGGCGCAGGCCGACAAGCGCGCGCAATTCGCGGCGGAAACCGAGGCCGCGGCCAAGCGCTTCGAGGAGATCAGCATGAGCAAGGCGGCGCAAGGCTATGCTCTCGCGCCATCTCGCGTTCAGTTTCAAAACAAAGATCCACGAGGCTGGAAGGAGTTTGCCGACCAGCTCGCGACCAATTCCACCAAAGGTTCGGCGCTGACCATGCGGGGCGTGCAAAGCAGGCGGCCGTCCTTGTTCGATCTTGTCGAACAGATGAAGACTATCACTGCGCCGACGCTCATCATCACCGGTGACGAAGATTGGCCATGCCTGGAGCCCGCGATCCTGATGAAGCGGACAATCAATTCAGCGGGCCTGGTCGTGCTGCCGAATGCCGGTCACACCGTGAACCTGGAGGAGCCTGCAGCCTTCAACCAGCAGGTGGCCGATTTCTTGCACGCGGTGGAAGCGGGCCGATGGGCAATGCGGGATCCTCGCGCTATGGCGAGTGGAATTCTGGGCAAATGAGGGCGGCGTGGCCCCGATGGATCTCAAAAAGCCAATTCTGATCACCGGCGCCTCCGGCAAAACCGGGCGGCGCGTGGTCGCGGCCATCGCAAGCAAGGGCGGCGCGGTCCGCGCGTTCATCCGGCGTTCCGAGATTGAGCCTGAACTTCTTCGAGACGGGGCTTCGGATATCGCGCTCGGCGATCTTTCCGACGCCGCTTCGCTCAAGCGTGCATTGGACGGGGTGGGACAGTTGATTCACATCTGCCCGCCGATGCATCCGAACGAGGATGCGATCGCCAAGACACTGATCGATCTTTGCGGGGAGATGGGAATCGGGCGGTTCGTTTTGTATTCCGTGCTGCATCCCTTGCTGACGGACGTGCCGCACCACGCGCGCAAGCTCAAGGCCGAGCAGTATCTCGTCGATTCGGGCGTGACGTACACCATCCTTCAGCCGAGCCGCTACATGCAGCATCTCACTCCGATCTGGAAGTCGGTGCTGGCGACCGGTGTGCACAACATGCCGTTCAGTACCATTACGCGGTTCAGTGTCGTCGATCTGTCGGACCTTGCGGATGCCTGTGCGCGGGTCATGACCGAGCCGGGTCACGAAGGCGCCACGTATCAACTCGCCGGACCGGATGCGCTCAACCAGGAGGATATGGCGCGCATTTTGACGCAGGTGCTGGGCAAGCCGATCCGCGCCGAGGCAAAGTCTCTGCAGCAATTCCGCCAGGAAGCGCAGGCCGCGGGAATGCCTGCCGAACGCATGGAGACCATGTGCCTGATGAATGCGCACTACGACGCGCACGGCCTCGTCGGGAACCCGAACGTGCTGCGATGGATCTTGGGGCGACAGCCGAATGATTTCGCCGGCTTTGTCAGGCGTGAGCTGCTTTGAGGTGAATCGAACGATGCACGGCACAACAACTGGCGCTGAATTTGCATCGCGTGCCGCATGGACGCGTTCGCCAATCAATGGAGTTTCGATATGCTGACACAGAGTTCCGCCGTCGCACTCGTGAGGCGCTTCGCCTCAGTCATGTCAGGCCGTTCGTTGCTGGCTGGAGTTGCTCTTCTTGCGGCTTGCGATCTGGTGATCGCGCAGGCCACTGACTGGCCCACGCGTTCCGTGACCGTGATCGTACCTTTCGCCGCCGGCGGCAACACCGACATCATGGCGCGCCTCGCCAGCCAGAAGCTTGCCGACGATTTCAAGCAGCCGTTCGTCGTCGAGAACCGGGTCGGCGCCGGCGGGGCGATCGCGGCGAACTACGTCGCGCAGGCCGCGCCCGACGGCTACACGCTGTTCTTTGCCGCTTCGCCGCAGATCGCCGTCCTGCCGAACGTGCAGAAGGTGAACTACGATCCGATCAAGGATTTCACGCCGGTCAGCGTGTTCGGCACCGGGCCGTTCATTCTCGCGATCAGCGCCGCGATTCCAGCGAAGACCATCCCGGAATTCGTCAGCTACGCGAAGGGCCGCAAGCTCAACTACGGCTCGGGAGGCACGGGATCCGTCAGCCACCTTTCAGGAGCGCTTTTTGTCGCGCGCGCAGGGCTGGATTCCGTCCACATCCCGTTCCGCGGTGGTGCGCCCGCTATGTCTGCGCTTCTTGGCGGTCAGGTCGACATGTACTTCGGCAACGCGGCGGACATCATCCCGCATGTCGAAAGCGGCAAGGCTCGCATCATCGGCGTCGCCGCCGACAAGCGAATGAAGCAGCTTCCGGACGTGCCGACCGTGAGCGAGACCTATCCCAATTTTTCGCTGTCAGCCTGGAACGGCTTTCTGGTGCCGTCGAAGACGCCGAAAGCCATCGTCGACAAGCTCGCCAAGCAGGTCATCGCCGCGGCGAAGGATCCGGGTGTCGTCGCGCAACTGACCAAGCTGGGCATCGAGCCGAACGGCACGACGCCCGAAGAAATGGCGGCACAGATCACGCGTGAACAACCGCAGTACGACATCGCGATCAA
The DNA here is from genome assembly GCA_963814215.1 of uncultured Alphaproteobacteria bacterium. Lineage (GTDB taxonomy): Bacteria > Pseudomonadota > Alphaproteobacteria > Rhizobiales > Xanthobacteraceae > Z2-YC6860. The sequence continues at coordinate 154,950 of CAWFCM010000005.1, forward strand.
AGCTGCAGACATGAAGGCGTCGCAATAGAACCGGCACGCGACGAGTCGTCGTTGCGAAGCGCTGCGAGCGCCACTAATCTTTGTGGCGTTCGATCGCGAAAATATGGATAGCGGTCTTGCAAGAACATCCGCGCACGCTTTTTGATAAGGTCTGGTCGTCACATGTGGTGGCGGAGCTGAGCGGTGGCGTGTCCTTGCTGGCGATCGACCGTCATCTCCTGCACGACCTCGAGGGTGGGGCGAGCTTGCGGCGGATAGCCGACCGGGGCCTCAAGGTTCACAATCCCGAACTGACGTTCAGCGTGCCGGACCACGCTGTCGCCACCCATCCGACCCGTCGCGCCAACTCCACGCCGAACAGCAGCCGCCTGTTGCGCGAGATGAAGGAAGGCTCGGAGGCGTCCGGTATCACGTATTTCGATCTCGGCAGTGAAGGGCAGGGCATCGTGCACGTCATCGGTCCGGAACTGGGCCTGAGCCAGCCGGGCATGACGATTGTCTGCGGCGACAGCCACACATGTACGCATGGCGGACTTGGTGCGCTGTCGTTCGGCATCGGCGCAACGGAGATCATGCATGTCCTGGCGACGCAGACGCTGCGTCAGACCAAGCCGAAGACCATGCGCGTCCGGCTCGATGGCAGGCTCGCGCCCGGAGTCGCTGCGAAAGACGTTATTCTCGCCACCATCGGACAGGTCGGCACCGGTGCCGGCCGCGGCCATGCGGTCGAATTTGCCGGCTCGACGATCCGCGCCATGAGCGTCGAGCAGCGCCTCACGGTCTGCAATTTGTCGATCGAGCTCGGCGCGAAGATCGGAATGATCTCGCCCGACGACATGGCCTTCGAGTATCTCGCTGGCCGGACTTATGTGCCCGACGGCGAGATGTTCGACCGCGCCTGCGCCCACTGGCGCACGTTGCCATCCGACACCGACGCCCGTTTCGACACCGAGCACGTGATCGACGCCGCGAGGATCGCGCCGCAGATCACCTGGGGCACGAGCCCGCAGGATGTAATCGCGGTCGATCAGCGAATTCCGGATCCCGCCCGCGAAGCCGATCCGCAGCGCCGGCAGGCGATGGAGGCGGCTCTGGCTTACATGGACCTCAAACCGGGGGACGCCATTGAAGGAACGCCGGTGGATTGGGTGTTCGTCGGCTCGTGCACGAACGGAAGGCTTTCGGACATTCGTGACGCCGCACGTATCGTAACGGGACGCAAGGTCGCGCCGAATGTGCGCGCCTGGGTCGTGCCCGGGTCGGAAGCCACGCAGCGGGCAGCCGAGCGTGAAGGACTCGACAAGGTTTTCCTGAATGCGGGGTTCGAGTGGCGCAAAGCCGGATGCTCGATGTGTGCGGGCATCAACGGCGACACCGTTGGGCCCGGTCAGCGCTCGGTGTCCACCACCAACCGCAACTTCGTGGGACGACAAGGACCGAACGCGCGAACCCACCTCGCAAGCCCGGCCATGGCGGCGGCGGCAGCGATTGCCGGCTGTATCGCCGATGCGCGCAAGCTCGGGTGAACGCCGTGCAGAAGTTCACCACTGTCACCGGTAAAGCTGCGCCGCTGATGAAGGCGAATATCGACACCGATGTCATCATTCCGGCGAAGTGCCTCGTCGGCCATCGCGATCAGCTCGGCGCGTTCGCCTTCGAGGCCTATCGCTATCGGTCCGATCGGACGGACAATCCGGACTTCGTCCTCAATCAGCCCCGCTACCGCGGGGCGCAGGTCCTGGTCACGGGCGAGAATTTCGGTTGCGGTTCCTCGCGCGAGTCGGCCGTCTGGGCGCTCGCGGGCATCGGCATGCGCTGCGTCATCGCGCCGGGCTTCGGTGACATCTTCTTCAACAACGCATTTCAGAACGGAATGCTGCTGGTCCGCTTGCCGAAGGACCAGGTTGAGCGCCTTGCCGCCGAGCTTGAAAGCGAGGCTTCGTCGACGGTGACGGTCGACCTGCAAAAGCAGATCATCGCGTCGCCGTCGGGCACACAGATACCGTTCGAAGTCGACGCGGAACGGCGGCAGGCGCTGCTGGAAGGCCGCGACGAGATCGGCATGACGCTGACGCGCGATGCAGAGATACGTACGTTCCAGGAGCGCGACCGCCACACTCGGCCGTGGATCTACCAAACTGCGCCGCGGACAAAGCCGGGGGCGTAGAACTGCGGCAGATCAGCTGCCGATCAGCTTGCAAGGCGTCAGCCGCTGCTGGGGCCTGCGTGAAATTGCGGTTTGCCATTCGCCAAGTTACCTTCCATTGCGCTGATGGGTGCGACGATTGCAGGCATGCCGTGCCGCCAAAACAGCATTGACTGGAAATTCGTCCGGACAAATAATTGAAGCCGGACCGGAGTTTTCGGGGGCCAGGGTTTGGCGTCGCTCGCGCCGGCGTGAGGGCTGAAGGACATCGCACGGCGCCATGACCATGGACCTGAAGGCCAACTATCAGGGCGTGTACGAGAACCGCATCGGCTTCGGCAAACGTCCGGCGCTCTTGCTCGTCGATTTTGTGCAGGCCTATTTCGAGCCGACTTGCGATCTGTACGCGGGTGTGGAGGGCGCGCTCGCTTCCGCCATCAGGGTGCGCGATGCGGCCCGTAGCGCAGGCGTGCCCGTCGTCTACACCAACGTCGTCTACCAGAAGCAGGCGCTCAATGGCGGCCGCTTCTATCAGAAGGCCAAGCCGCTCAGGCATTTTCTCGAAGGCAACCCGCTGGGCGCATGGCCGTCCGGTCTTGATGTCGGCGGCGACGAGCTGGTGGTGTCCAAGCAATATCCGAGCGCGTTCTTCGGCACGTCACTCGCCTCGACGCTGACCGTCTGGGGTATCGACACGCTGATCATCACCGGCTTGACCACCAGCGGATGCGTGCGTGCGAGTTGCCTGGATGCCTGCTGCCACGGCTTCATCCCGATCGTGGTGCGCGAGGCGTGTGGCGACCGGCATGAGGCGCCGCACGAGGCCAACCTCTTCGATATGAATGCCAAGTACGCGGACGTTGTGAGCGAGAAAGAAGCGCTCGCCTACATCGCGGCGCTAAAGAGCAAGTGAGTGCGATGGCCGGGGAACGTGACGTCGAAACAAGAACAGAGAGGCACAAGATGACAATGAACAGGCGCGTCGCCATTGCCGCATTGACCGCGATGGCAGTCGTTTCGACGCAGGCTTACGCCACCGACTGGCCGACGAAGCCCGTGACGATCTACGTCACCACAGCGGCGGGCGGTAACACCGATCTGATGGCGCGAATGGCCGCCGAGTATCTTTCGTCGAAACTCGGAAAGACGTTTGTGGTCGAGAACCGGCCGAGCGCCGGTGGCGTACAGGCCAGCGGCCAGGTCGTCAGCGCCGCGCCCGACGGCTATACGCTGTTGTTCACGCCGAACTCCGCAATTCTTCTCGCGCCGCTGGTGCAGAAGATGCCCTTCGATCCGGACAAGAGCCTCACACCGGTGACGAATGTGGGCACGGGCTCGCAGGTGATCGCGGTCAAACGAAGCCTGCCGGTCAACAATCTGGCTGAGTTCCTGGCCTATGCCAAAGCCAACCCGAAGAAGCTCAATTTTGCCGCAGCCGGCACCAATAACATCAGCCATCTCGCGCCGCTTCTGCTGTTCGCGCGCGCCGGCGCCGATGTTGTCATGGTGCCATCGCGCGGCGAGCCGCAGGCGATCTCCGATTTGATCGCCGGCAACGTCGATTTCTATTTCGGCAACACGTCAGTGCTGCTGGCGCAGAAAGACCATCCGGCGATCAGATTGCTGGCGGTCGGAACCGCGCAGCGGGTTCCAAGCGCGCCGGAGATCCCGACCGCGTCTGAAACCATGCCGGGCTTTGTCTTCGCATCGTGGAACGGCTTTCTGGTGCCGAACGGAACGCCCGAGGACATCATGGCAAAGCTTCGAGGCGCGATCGCGGACATGGTCAAGACGCCGGAGACGGCTGAACGCCTGACGAAGCTCGGCATTATTCCCGGCGGGCAGACCAAGGAACAGGTGGCGCAGGTCTTCCAGAGCGACCGCAAGAACTTTGCAGACGCAGTGAAGGCGGCGGGCATTCCGGCGCCCTGAGCGCGCTGGTAGCGCCCCAAAAGCTATGACGTCGCGGTCTCCGATCGATGGCGGCGTCAACTTTGAGCGCGCGGGTCATCCTATGCGCCATCCCCAACATGCTCTATGTGAACTGAGTTCATGCAACACGTGATTATTGTCGGTGCCGGCCCCGTCGGGCTCGTCGCCGCCAACCTTCTGGTCGATGAGGGTATTCCGGTCTCGCTGGTCGAGGCATGCGAAGACCTGCCGCGCGACCTGCGCGCTTCGACGTTTCATCCCCCCACGCTCGACATGCTGGAGCGCTTCGGCGTGGTCGGCCGGATGATCCAGCAGGGGCTGATCTGTCCGACATGGCAGTTCCGCGATCGCAACGAAGGCGTCGTTGCCAATTTCGAGCTGGCGCGGCTTTCGCCCGACACCAACCATCCGTATCGCCTGCAATGCGAGCAGTGGCGGCTCGGTGAATTGCTCTTCGCGCGTCTCAAGAAGAGCGTGCTTGCGACCGTAAGGCTCGGTACCAAGGCGGTCGCCGCCCGGCAAAGCGCCGACGGCGTGGAGCTCGATGTCCAGTTGCCGGATGGCGGCAGCGAGACCATTCGCGGGACTTTTCTGATCGGAGCCGACGGAATCGGCAGCGTCGTCCGCCAGACGATCGGCGCGGCGTTCGACGGAATTACGATCCCGGAGCTGTACCTGACGATCTCGACAACATACGACTTCCGGCAGGCGATGCCCGATCTCTCGAACATCTCCTATCTGTCCGACCCGCGGGAATGGTACGTGCTGATCCGCACCGCTGCCGTCTGGCGCGCGCTGTTTCCGGTCGACGCGTCGCTCGACGATAAGGATGTGACGTCGCCGGAGCGGGGCGAGCGGCTATTGCAGGGCGCCGTTCCGCGCAGCGAGCCCTATGAAGTCATGCATCGCACGGCCTATCGTGTGCACGAGCGCGTGGCGTCAACCTACGTGAAGGGCAGAATGGTGATCGCAGGCGATGCCGCGCATGTGAACAATCCGCTCGGCGGCATGGGCCTCAATGGCGGCATCCACGACGCATTCAATCTTGCCGGCAAGCTGATCGAGGTTACGCGCGGCGCACCGCTCGAGACGCTGGAGCGCTACAGCCGCCAGCGGCGCAAGGTCGCGCTGGATGTCGTGCAACAGACGGCGTTGCGCAACCGTTCAATTCTGAATACGCGTGAGCCCGCGGCGCGGCGCGCCTATTACGATGAACTGCGGCGAACCGTCGAGGATCCGCACCAGCATCGTGACTACGTGATGCGGACGTCGATGATCCAATCGTTGCGCGACGTCGAGAAGGTTCAGTAATTCCGGATCAGAATTCCGCCAGCAGCCGGCCAAAGCCGTCCATGCGGTCCTTGATGCCGTTGGCGCGCAGCGCGTGCCAATAGGTTGCGGTGTTGATCGCAATAATCGGTTTGCCGAGCCACATCTCCGCGGCGGCCGCGAGCCGCAACATCGACAGATTGGTGCCGACTTGCACGATGGCGTCCACGTCGTCGCCGTCGAGTTCGATCAGCGCGGCGCGCAGGGTCTCGGTGGTCTGTTCGGCGATCTGAATCCACGACCGGCATTGCAGGCACTTGTCGCGCACCACCGTGAATCCCTTGTCGGTGAAATAGCGCGCGACCTCGGTGTTCATGGAGGGCCAGTAGGGTGACAGGATGGCCATGCGCTTGACGCCGCTATAAGCCCGCATGGCGGCCGTGCAGGCATCGCTGCCAATGCTGATCTTGACGCCGGATGTCTCTTCCACCTCGCGTGTGAAGCGGTCTGCGCCTTTCTCGCCGTCGAAAAACGTGACCGCCGACATACCCATGACAAGGTAGTCAGGGCTGCAGGTCATTACGCTGCGCACCGCATCCAGCACGTTGGCGGCAATCACCTCGGCGCCGGCGCGGAAGCTTTCATTGCTCACGGCGTTGGCGTTCGGCGTAAAAATGCGGCTGTAGTGGTTGGTGACGCCGAGCGGCTTCATGGCGTCGAAGTCGGGTTGAACGATGGTGTTAGTCGACGGTCCGAGAACACCGAACTTGCGGCGCCATCCTAGCGCATCGGCCATGCTTCTGCCTTCCGAATGACGGGCTGCGTCTTGAAACGTCGAACCATGCTGGCATAGATTTGATGTCCGGACAAATTTTGCACCGGAAAGGACATCATGGCTTCGCCAACATTGCGGCAAGAAATCGAGAGCGGCGGTTTCATCACCGCGCCCGGTGTGTTCGAACTGATCTCCGCGCTCATTGCCGATCGGATGGGTTTCAAGGCGCTGTATGTGACGGGATACGGCACGGTCGCCTCCGCGCTGGGGTTGCCGGACGCTGGGCTTGCCAGTTATTCGCAGATGATCGATCGGATCGGGCGAATCGCGGAGATGACCAAAACGCCCATCATCGCCGACGCCGATACCGGCTACGGCGGGCTGCTTAATGTCCGGCATACGGTGCGCGGCTACGAGCAGGCCGGCGTGACCGCGATCCAGATCGAGGATCAGGAGTTCCCCAAGAAGTGCGGCCATACACCCGACCGGCGCGTCGTTCCGATCGACGACATGACGCGGAAGATCCGGGTGGCATCCGACAGCCGCTCGAGTTCCGATTTCCTCATCGTCGCACGCACCGATGCGCGGACGGGAAGAGGCCTCGATGAAGCGATCCGGCGGGGCGTCGCTTACGCCGAGGCGGGCGCGGACATCATCTTTGTCGAGTCACCGGAGACGGAGGAAGAACTCGCTGAAATCGGCCGCCGGATTGACAAGCCGCTCCTCGCCAACATGGTCAATGGCGGCCGCACGCCGATGCTTCCGGCAGAAAAGCTGGCCAAGCTTGGGTATTCGATCGCGATCTATCCGGCGGTTGGCTTTCTGTCGGCCGGCGAGGCGTTGCAGCGGGCCTATACGGATTTGCAGAGGAACGGAACCACTACGGCGGCGGTGCCAATGTTCTCGTTCACGGAATTCAACAAGCTGATCGGTTTCGAAGACATCTGGGAATTCGAGCGCCGCTACGCGGAAACGAAGTAGGCGGCTGGTGGAGCTATTTGCGATGGTATCGGGGTCAAGAGGCTCCGCGACATGACGGCCGACATGCCTCGCTATGCTCAGATCTTCACTACGCTCAGCAAGCGCCTGCAGGCGGGCAAGTATCCGATCGACATGCGGCTGCCGACCGAAAGCGAATTGTGCGACGAGTTCAGCGCCAGCCGCTTCACCGTCCGGGAGGCCCTGCGCCGCCTGGTGGAACAGGGAATGGTGCAGCGGCGTCAGGGCGCAGGCAGCATCGTTATTTCGACCACGCCGCAGGCGCAATACGTTCACTCGCTATCATCGCTGAATGACTTGTTCCAGTTTGCGCTGGATACGCATTACGACATGTTATCGATTAGCCAGGTGGCTCTGGATGAAAAGGTAGCGGCCGATGTCGGTGCCGTGGCCGGCGAATGGTGGCAGTTCGTGGAAGGGCTGCGGCGCCACGAAAAGGGCGGCAAGGCCTTCTGTTGCGTGCATTCGTATATCGCCCCGCGCGCCAGGGCTTACGTGCGCGAGCTCAGAGCGTTGCATCCGCTTCTCGCCCATCTCGCCAATGGCACGGCGAAGGAGGATGTCTGGAAATTGGCAGGACATTTCTCCGACGCGCGCATCTTCCTCCCAGCCGAAGACGCAGCTGCTGATCACGCCGTCGAACTCAACGGCTGCCAGGGCGGCAAAGACCAGGTCGTAGTCGACCTCCCCCATGCCCATCTCCATGTGCTGGTGCACCCGCGCAGGATTGCCGGGCGGGTTGGTGATATAGCGCAATCCATTGGAGGTCAGATGGTTCCAGGCGTCCGCCAGGTGGACGTAGCGGACCTTGTCGCCGGCGGCCTCGATGATCGTCGCCGGATCGTTGCCCTGATGGAACGCATGCGGAGTGCAGTAGAGGAAGCCGAGCCAGTCCCGGTTCAAACCGCGGATCAGGTTCAGCGCCTCCAGCCCGTCCTCGATGAAGTCGTCGGGGTGCGGTTCGATGATCAGCTGCACACCTTCCCGTTCGAAGATCGGCAACAGCTCATCCATCGACTTCAGGAATTGAGCCTCAGCCGTCTCCGGCGCCTCTGGTCTGCCGTTGAACTCCGAGTTGATCACATCAACGCCAAGATCAACGGTGATCTGGATGACCCGCTTCCAGGCGCGTACGGCAGCTTGGCGCTGGTCCTCATCCGGCCCGGACCAGCGCAGCACCGGGAGCACCGAGGCGATGCCAACGCCTGCGTCACTGGCAAGCTTCTTGAGTTTCCTCAACCCCGGCGTCATCGATCCGTGGGTACTTGAAGAACGGTACGAAATCCGCCTTCGGCGAGAGTTCCATCCAGTCGTAGCCGAGGCTGGCCACGATGTCGGGCAGCTGGTAGACCGAGCTGCTCGAGTAGAACATCTGCGGGTCGAGGGCAAGTTTCACGGCCACGCTCCTTCCAGGTCGGGCGCCCCAATCCCGGCACGCGGTTCCTCGGGCTCGATGGCGGCGACACCACCGCCAGCGAGGTGCACATGGAACTTCGCCCCGCTTCGGAGCGCTTGCACGCCGGCCTCACAGACTGCAACGGCCGCGTAGCCGTCCCACGCGCTTGCGCCGTCGATGGTTCCGGCCTTTGCCGCATCCACCCACCGCTGCAGTTCGATGTCGTACGCCTGGCCAAAGCGTTCCACGAAGCTCGGTGTGATCTTGCCGCCCCAGCGGCCGTCGGTGGACTTGACCTGCAGGTTCTGGTCCAGGCCGATGAAGGCGCTGCCCTTCTCGCCCACGACCTCGGTGCGCACCTCGTACGCCACACCCGTCCTTACGAAGATCTCATCGGTGGCAATCACTCCCGACTCGGTCTCGAAAATCACCAGCATAGGGTCGTGGGTGCCGTGCGGTGCACCGCTCGTGGCAGCGCCCTTGATCACCTCGATGCTGGTGATCTCCTCACCCAGCAGGAAACGCAGCGAGTCGACCTCATGCACCACTGAGTCCCTGATCATGAACTCGGAGTTGAAATGATCACCAACCGCTGGATTGCGATGGACGCAGTGCACCATGAGCGGCTTGCCCAACCCGCCGTCGCTATCAACTTCCGCAACGCGTCGTACTCAGGGTCGAACCGCCGCATGAAGCCCACCTGGATGAGCTGCTTGCCGAGCATTCTCTCCTTTTGCACGATCGCGTACGCGGTGTGGATGTCGGTAGTCAGTGGCTTCTCGCACAGCACCGGAATGCCCCGATCCAGGCACGCATTGAGCTGTTCCGCGTGGGCGGGACCGGGGCTGGCGATGAGCACCGCATCCACCTCTGGGTCGTTGATGGCGGCCATCGGATCGGCCTCCACGCGTGCTCCGACAGCTTCCGCAACCTCTGCCGCCTTGTCGACGAGGAAGTCGTTGATCACGGTGACCGTGGCGCCGCGCACTCGCTTGCTCAGTGCATCCGCGTGGAAGGCACCCATCATGCCAACGCCGAGTACGGCGACTCTCAGATCATCACTCACTGGTGCCTCCCAAACTCGATGGTCGCGCTGCTGCAGGAACTGAGATAGTCCTTGGTCCGCTTGGCGATCGGCAGCGGCAGGTCTGGCGCGCACGGGTAGAGGTCGTGCTCGATGATCCCCTCGATGTCACGGTCCAACGCCGACACCGCCTCCAGCAGTGGCGGCATCTCGGGAACCCCCAGCGGCGGCTCGATCATCGCACCCATGCGCACTGCCTCCGGAAAGGAGATGTCCTTGTCCAACACCTTGCTCACGATCTCGGGGCTGACCTGCTTGAGGTGGAGGTATCCGATTCGGTCCGGATATTTCTCGATCAGCTCGACGCAGTTACCCCCGTAATAGGCAATGTGCCCGGTGTCAAAGCAAAGGTTGAGCCACTCGGGATTGGTCGACTCGAGAAGTCGCTCGATTTCCGGCTGATATCCGACATGGCTGTCGGCATGGGAGTGGAACTGCACGCGGAGGCCGTACTCCTCCAAGATCCTCCGCCCCAGCTCGTCCAGGCCGGTGGCCAGCTGTTTCCACTGCTCAGAGGTGAGTTCGCGGCTCTCCACCGGCTCGCCAGTTTTGTGGTGGCGCCAGGTGTCGGGAATCACCACGATGTGCTTGCCGCCAACCGCCTCGGTAAGCGCCGCCACGTCTGTCACCTGCGTCCATACCGTGTCCCATGAATCGGGGCGGTGCAGATGCTCGAACACGGTGCCCGCCAGTACTCCGAGCCCGTGCGCCTCGAGTTGCTCCGACAGCTCCACCGGATCGGACGGCAAGTATCCGTACGGGCCGAGCTCGATCCACTCATACCCCGCCTCGGCAACCTCGCGAAGGAACACTTCCGGAGGCACCTGTTCGGGATCGCTGGGAAACCAGACTCCCCATGAGTCCGGCGCGGTACCGATCGTGATCGCAGATGACACGTACCCCTCCTTATAGAAACAGCTTCTGGGTGGCCTTGTGCTTGTCGTAGGTCTTGCGTGCCAGGTCGCCGGGCATCGATCCGGCGGAGCAGACCACCGAGTATCGGGCTCCGAGGAACTTCACCAGCGGCTGCGCCACAGTGAGCTGGATCGTGTCTGGCATACTCAAGCCTCCTCGCCAGTCTGCGGAAGAAGTCTCGGATCGACCGACTGAGTCTCCCAAGTACTGCGTACCCAAGCCTGGTCCGGATGATCGGAGATCTTCCAGACTCGTTCGGCACCCGGTCCGGCCATCACGTTCAAGTAGTACATGTCGAAGCCGGGGGCTGCGACACAGGGCCCGTGCCAGCCGAACGGCACCAGCACCGTGTCGCGATCACGGACCTCTTCGAGCACTTCGATCTCATGAGCCGGGGATGACGACGTACGCATGAACCCAAAGCCCGGTTGGCCGTCCGGCCCGGGAGCGATTTCGAAGTAGTAGATCTCTTCCAGCTCCGACTCGGTCTCAGTCGCCTGGTCGTGCTTGTGTGCCGGGTAGGAGGACCAGTTGCCAGCCGGAGTGATCACCTCGCAGGCGATGATCTTGGCGGCATCCAACGCTCCCGGCGTACCGAAGTTCCGCACCTGGCGGCTGGACTGGCCGGCACCGCGCAACTCGATGGGCACCTGGGAGGCGGCCATATAACGCAAGGCAGCCGCTGACTGGGTACGCGCGCTGCACAGAGCAAATCGTCCGCCAGCTGCAGATCGCAGATTCACCGTCTGGCCCGCTCCCGACGTAGACGAGATCGGTGGGCCCGTCGAAGACTGATACTCGGCCATCGAGGTCACAGTGTCCGTCGGCGATGTCGACGGACACCGAGCCGCTCAGCGGCAGCACGATCACCTCATCACTAGCCAGTGTCGAAGCGGTGGCTGCCCTCCGACTCGAGCGAGATGATCTTCAACGAGGAGTAGCCCCAGCCTGCCGACTCCGGAGTCACCTCGAGCTCGTAGGGACCCGATCCGGCGAACCCGGACCGCAAAAGGTAACCCGAATCCATGATCATCACCTGACGAGCGAGGCAGCCGTGTCGACTGCGTTCGCGACATCGTCGTCGGCCGGGTACAGCATCGTGCGGCCAACGACGAGACCGCGGACCGACGGCAGGGCAAGAGCAGCTTCCCAAGCGGCGTAGGTCTCGTCCGGCGCTCCCTCGGGATCGCCGCCAAGCAGCAAAGTCGGCAGCGTCGTCGCATCCATCACCCGCTCCATCTCATGGACGACGGGCAGTTTCATCCAGGTGTACGCGGTGGAGGCGCCCAGCCCCTGGGCTATGTGCACCGACTTGATCACCGCGTCCGGGGAAAGGTCGTTGACGATCTTGCCGCTGAAACGACTGGACAGGAACGGCTCTACCATCGCGATCAGCCCCGCCCGGTTGAGGTCGGTGATCGCCTGGCCGCACCGCTCCAGCGTGGCGACCGTGCCGGGATCCTCGAGATCGATCCGTAGCAGCACCTTCGCGCCTTCGAATCCGGCATCCACGGTCCCGCGGACGTCGTAACCGGTGTTGCGGTCATCCATCTCGAAGACTGAGCCTTGAAGGCCACCGCGGTTTATGGAGGCGAACACAAGCTTCTCCTCCAAGACACCCAGCATCAGCAGGTCTTCGGCGATGTCGGCTGTGGCGAGCAGTCCGTCCACACCGGGTCGCGTCAGCGCTGTCACCAGCCGATCGAGGAGGTCGGTGCGGCTGGCCATCGCGTTTGCCTTGCCGCCCACGCCCAGGGCGCCGCGGGCCGGATGATCGCAGGCGATGATCATCATCTTGCCGTCAGGCCCAAAAAGTTCTCTTCGGCGGCGCGCCACGAGCAGCCGTTTGATGCGTTGCGGATCATGAGTTCGGATCTCATTCAGCTCACTGATCGAGCCCGCGAACTGGGTTTCCGACGACGCGTCGGTCACGGTGCTCATCGGTTGCTCGCAGTCTCGAAGTGCACGGCTAGCGAGTCGGCGAGATGCTCGTTGGGATCCCCACCTGAGAGCAGCGTCTCGATCTCTGCTTCGGTTGGCATCGCGGTCGAGCACTCAAGGCGAGAGGCCACGATGGCGCCGGCGGCGTTGGCGCGCTGCAGCACCTTCTGGAGCGGCCAGCCCGCCAGCAGTCCGTGACACAAGGACCCACCGAACGAGTCCCCAGCGCCGAGGCCGTTCAGTGGCCGGATTGGGATCGGTGGAGACTCACGCGCTCGCTCCTGGTCTTGGCGAGCACTCCCTTGGGGCCTTGCTTCACGATCGCCAGCTCGACACCGGCGGCGAGCAAAGCATCGGCGGCTTTCTCCGGCTCGGTCTCTCCCCCACCGCGACCTCACACTCCTCGCGATTACCTACCGCGACCGTGACCTGTGGCAGAGCTCGCTGCACCTGCTCGGTCGCGTGTGCCGGGGTTTCCCAGAACATCGGACGGTAATCCAGGTCAAGCACGGTGAACTGCTTCCGAGCCCGTGCTTCGAGGACAGCGAAGTGCGACTCACGGCTCGGCTCTTCGCTGAGCCCGGTGACCGACAGCCACATCAGCCGGGTGGCCCGTACCGCATCAAAGTCGATGTCCGACGGTTTGACCTGCATGTCCGGCGCTGTGGGCTTGCGGTAGAACCAGAGTGGGAAGTTGTCCGGCGGGAAGATCTCGCAAAACGTCACCGGCGTGGCGTATTCGGTGTTGGTCACTACGAAACGATCATCGACATTCAGGTCTCGGAGTGCCTTACGGACGTATCGGCCGAACGGGTCATCACCCACGCCGGTGATGATGGCGGCTCTTCGGCCGAGGCGGGCCGCAGCCACGGCCACGTTGGCCGTAGTACCGCCCAAGTATTTACCGAATGTCTGTACATCTTCCAGCCCTACGCCCACCTGCAATGGGTAGATGTCGACGCCGCTGCGACCGAAGGTGAGCACCTCCAGCGGCCTCAGCTGGGGAGATCCGGATGGTTGGGAGGATCGCTACTCATTGCTCTCCCTCCTTTCGAGCTGCTCGCGCGTTGCGCTTTGGATCCGCCGCCGTCGTCGTCGCTCGCAGAGAAAACGCGCGTTGGCTCGCTCCTCCTCCGTGCGGCGGCGCGCGATTTCCGACGCTCGCAGCTTTGAGATCGAGATGGGCCGCACTGTGGCTCTCGAAGCAACGTATTGGCCCGCGTAGGGTGTCAACACTTTGTCAAGACGGACTGGGAATCAACCGCTTACTGAAGGTTTCCGTCCACAAATTGGGCCTGGCCCATCCCGAACGACCAGTCGGCATGCCTGTTGGCGACTCACTGAAATGATCAAGTCTCCGGCCGGACGCCACATTCCGCCTCCAACCGCTTGGCCAGTTCGGCGTAGACGGCCACTTCTGTTCATTCGATCTGCCCTGTTGGACGATCTGAATGATCACAATGCCGTCCGTGCGCACGAGACCGAGGCCGGTGTCTTCGGCGATGAGGTGGCCCTTGTCGTGCTCGGTGATGATTTGGTATCGATCGCGCGCCGGCGAATACGTCGAGCATGACGTCTTGGACGGTGTCAGCCAGCTTGCGGAGTTCCGCAGGCGTACGACCCTTGAGGAGGTCAATTCGAACGAGTGGCATGAGCCAACCTGACTTTGTTAAGACATAATGTCAAATTGCTTGTTCCGGGGATGTTCGGCCGATCAGGAAGCCAGCGCCCCAAGCGAGATGGGTCGCCGCCAACACCAGCGGAAGCCGCAGCCGCGCCGCAGCAGACATGCGTCGCGCCATGATAACGAGCCGACACTGATCAAAGCCAGATAGCCGGCGGGAGCAAGGAACCCCAGACGTAGCAGCCGGGAGTCGAGAATGACGCCGAGCAGCCCTCCGACGGAACCGACCACCACGCCGAGCAGGGTGAGGGAGGGGCCAAGTAGCGGGGAGTTGCGGTCTCCGGATAGCGCCGGACCACCTCGCGCCGCCATGTCCCGGTCTCATACATCTGCTTCATCAGCGCACGCAGGGTGGATCTCGGGCGATAGGTCACCCGTAGCTCCGGGGAGAACCAGATCTTGTGGCCGCTGGTCCGCAACCGGTAATTCAGCTCCCAATCCTGAGCGCGATACATGCTCTCTCGTCGAAGCCGCCTACCGCGACCAGGGCGTCCTTTCGAAAAACCCCAAGAAACACCGTCTCCGCTTCGGCCGGAGGCGAATCTCGGCGAGGTGAAGGCTGAGCCGCCCAGACCCAGTCGTGTCGTGTACGCGACGGCGACAGCCTCTTCGAAGGGGGTGGTTCCTTGCGCGTCCATAACCCCGCCGACATTCGCGGCACCGTACTCGTCGAGCAACTCGACGGCCCTTCTGATATAGCCATCGGTCAACTCACCCAGGCGTTCGATCCACCCGGACGATGATCCCGTGCGCGGCAGCAGCGATGCCGAGG
>CAWFCM010000006.1:0-50895 GCA_963814215.1 uncultured Alphaproteobacteria bacterium
CGATGTCCGCTTTCGGGGGTAACGCAGACATCGTGGTTCAAGGTCGTGATGTCCGCTAATGACCCAAAGCGGACATAGCAGCTCTCGACGTTGGTGGCTGCTATCCGCCGGAATAGCCTCCGATGATCGGCAATATTTCGCCGGTGATATAGCTGGAGCAACTGGGCGCTGCGAGAAAGACAAACGCAGGCGCGATCTCTTCCGGCTGGGCCGGGCGCTTCATTGGCGTGTCGCCGCCAAATTTTGATATGGCCTTGGCGTCCCGGTCGGCCGGATTGAGCGGCGTCCACACCGGACCAGGAGCGACCGCGTTGACGCGGATTCCTTTGTCGACCAGATGAGTCGCAAGTGAACGAACGAAGGCGTGAATGCCACCTTTCGTCATCGAATAGTCGAGCAACTTTGCATTGCCGAGAAGCCCAGTCACCGATCCTGTCATGACGATCGAGCTTCCCGGTTTCAGATGGGGCACGGCGGCTTTCGCCATGTAGAAATAGCCGTAGAGATTGGTCTTAAGCGTGCGGTCGAAGTGCTGCTCCGTCAAATCCTCGAACGCAGCAACGTGTTCTTGGAATGCTGCATTGTTGACGAGGATGTCGAGGCCTCCCAGTTGCTTGACCGTGCGGTTGACAGCTTCCTGACAAAATTCCGGGTCCGCCACGTCGCCTGAGATCAGGATGCAGCGCCGGCCTTCTTTCTCAACGGCGGCTTTGGTGGTTTCCGCGTCCTTGTTTTCATTGAGATAAGCCACGGCAACGTCCGCGCCTTCGCGGGCAAAAAGCACAGCCACCGCGCGCCCGATCCCAGAATCGGCGCCGGTGATCAACGCCACCTTGTCTTTGAGCTTTTCCGAACCCTTGTAGTGCGGGGCTTCGAACATTGGCGCGAGCCGTAGGTCTGCTTCCTGTCCCGGCTTCCTAAGGTGCTGCTTCGGAAACGGCGGCGTGGGGTAGCGGCGCGCGCCCGCCTGCATTGCCTTTGAAGAAGGCGGCTTCTTGGGCTTCCGCCGCTCCTTCAAATCTATACGCTTCTGAATGTCGCGCTCCGCCGCCGCAGTGGCTACCGCCGCTCGTGAAAAACGATCTTTCGGACGCGCCGCCATACGTTTCTCCTTCAAAGCTCTAACAAAGGGAAGCTTTGGTGCGTGCCAAAAGTTCCGCTCTGCATCCCGGGCAGATCGGAATCAGATGACTTCGGCGTCTGATCGGAACCTGGTGCAAACTCAGCGGTTTCACTGGGTTGCCACAAGAGGTGTGCGATCCATGTCTGAGCTGAGTTACAGCCTCGCCGTGGCATGCCAAGCCCGAAATTGTCGCACGACGAGTTTTGCCGCCGTTACCGGCTTCAGTTCGTCGATCCGGCCTTTGACCGCATTCGCGGCCACCTCGACGCGGCTGCTGAGATTGCTTGGGAGGCTTATGCAGACAGCCGGAAAGCTCCGTTTACTTCCGCCGCCGGTTCCGACTTTCACGATCCAACGTATGAACTTGCGCAAGACTGGATCGATGCGAGGAGGGCAATAAAGCAAGCGGAGGCGCGCCACGGCGATAAGGCGCTGCCGCGGCGCATCCTGTTGATCAATTGTTCGCCGCGTAGTGAACATACGTGCCCCGGCGAAATGTCGAAGAGTTGGCGGCTGATCCAACTCGCCAAGAACGAGATAGAGAGCCGCCACCCTTGTGAAGTCGAAATTCTCGATCTCTCTCGCGTCACGTCCGAATACGGCCGCAACATTCATCCCTGCAAGGCCTGCTTTTCAACCGCAGCTCCGCTCTGTCACTGGCCGTGCTCCTGCTATCCCAATTATTCTTTGGGACAGACGCACGATTGGATGAATGAGATTTACCCTATGTGGGTGGCGGCCCATGGCGTCATGATCGTGACGCCGGTCCACTGGTATCAGGCCTCTTCGCCACTCAAACTTATGATCGATCGGCTGGTGTGCGCGGACGGAGGCAATCCGGATCCGACGCTAACTCAAGGCAAAGATGCGAAGCTCGCCAAGCAGATTGAACTGGATGGCTGGCATTACCCGCGGCACCTAGATGGGCGTCTCTTTTCTGTCGTAGTGCATGGAGACGTCGAGGGTGTTGAGAACGTGCGTCGAGCATTATCGGACTGGATGTGCTTCATGCATATGGCCCCGGCTGGCACGAAGGCCGAGGTAGACCGCTACATTGGTTATTGGAAGCCGTATGCGACAAGCCATGAAGAGCTTGATGCCGATGAAGCTATTCAAGGCGAAGTAGCCAACGCGGCCCGCACGTTAATCGATGCTGTGGTGGCCAAGAGCTTTGGCAGCCTAATACAAGCGGGCGCCGATCTACCTGATCCGCGACAGAAGTAAGCTCCGAAGCTTCACCGAAAGGCATTGCCGATACCGGTGCCACGTCGGCTTCTGGCACTTAGCGGACATCGGAACCTAACCGCCTGATGTCTGCTTTCGGGGCCTCTGCTCAGTGACCGCCATAGGAAACTACTTTCTGAACCGTTACGATGCTGCTCCAGCTCGCAATGTCTGGGGCAGCAGGCCGGGCATTCAGGTGTTTCACCGAGACTGTGATGGGTCCGGAGAATTGTTCGGGGGTGGTTCAATGAAGTCATTGTTTGCGGTGATGATCCTGGCCGCTGTGGGCCTACATTCGGACCCCGCCTTCGCGCAGAAATCCAAGCTGCGAGCGGATCGCATTCAAATTGAATACGTTCCGCCCAAGAATCCGGATCATGAACCGTTATTTCGACTCATGAAGGAGCGGCGCGTCCTGGAAAAATTCAAGGAATTCTTGAGCCCGCTTCGGCTGCCGCGTGCGCTCCGATTGAAATTCGAGGGATGCGATGGTGATTCCAACGCCTGGTATGAGGATGACGCCATAATAAGTTTGACGTGCAGTGATCGATACCGCGCGGACCGTGCGGTGCGGTGAACGCCCGATGTCCGCTATTGGCACTAAGCGGACATCGCAGCCCAGCCGCCGGATGTCAGTTTTCGGGGCAAAGCAGCCCCCATCCATCCACCCGGCATCGATGGCATCTTAGTTTGACTTCAACGTGGCTCGGATCGCTTGCCAGCCCCCTCGCTAGGTGTTCTGCTTAGACCCGCGCGGACATCCGGGGGGAAATCCATGCAAGCGGGCTTTTTGTCGTCCTTAGATTTAATCGCGGCGGCGCTATTTGTAGCATTGCTGTGCATGGCGATTGCCGCCCTGCAACTACAAAAGCCGTTATCCGAACGCTCGCGTCGCCAACGCTGATCAGCTCGCGCCGCGTAGCACCGCGGTCTATTGAAAGCGCACGCGGGCGCTATAGGTCGTCGCCGCGCAGGCATGCGATGCGCCCCAAGTAACGCAAGTGGCGTTGATCCCGGGCGCCTTGCCGGTCTTGAGATTAAGGACCATCTCGACTTTGGTTGACTGTAAAGCGGGCAGGAGACCGGGACAAACGCGGACGGCGTTTGGTGAGTGGCAGGCCAGGGTGAGGGCCATGATCGAGACGCGCGATTTCGACATCCTGTCGCCGGCATTTCATGCAAACCCCTTCCCCACGCTTGACCGCATGCGAGCCGAAGGTCCCGTTGTTCGCATGAAGCTGCCGATTGTCGGCCGCACATGGCTTGCTGTCACACATGACGCCTGCGCGACGTTGCTGAAGGATCACGAGACCTTCGCGCGCGACCCCGCCAACGCGGGCAGCAGGACACAGGCGCGAATACTGAGATTTCTGCCGAGGACGATCAGCCTTCTGGCGCTGAACATGCTCGGCCACGACGACCCTGAGCACCGCCGCCTGCGCGGCCTCGTCGATCAGGCGTTCCAGCGCCGCACGATCGAGGCGATGAAGCCGATGATCACGGAAATCGCCGATCGGCTTCTCGACAGGCTGGAGGGAAGCAAGGAAGCCGATCTCATGTCCGAGTTCTGCCGGGACCTGCCGCTTTCGGTCATCTGCGCGATGCTCGGCCTGCCGGAACAGGATCACGATCGATTCAAGAACTGGCTGGGCGGACTGAAGGACACGGCCAGTATCGGCGCGGTCATCCGCGCCGTTCCCGGCGTGATCCGTGTCGTCCGCTATCTTCGGCGCGTCTCGCGACCAGGAGGCGGAGCGCTGCCGGACGGACTGATCGCCGCGTTGCGCGATGCCGATACGGACGGCCAGACGCTCAGCGAGGACGAACTGGTTTCGATGATCTTCCTGCTCTTTGGAGCTGGGCAGGAGACGACCACGCACCTGATTTCCGGCGGGCTTTTCGCGCTTCTGTCGCACGAGGATCAACGGCGCCGGCTGCAGGACGATCCAAGCCTGATGCCGATCTGCGTCGAAGAATGCCTGCGCTACGTATCCCCGGTGCAGATGACCAAGCCGCGCTTCGCGACCCGCGACGTGGTTTGGCAAGGAAAGGAATTTCCTCGCGGCAACATGTGCGCAGGATTCCTGGCGGCGGCAAACTGCGATCCCGCCAAGTTCGATTCCCCTCACCGTTTCGACATCACGCGCCATCCGAACCCGCACCTTTCGTTCGGCACGGGCGTGCATTTCTGCCTTGGCTTCCAACTCGCCCGGGCCGAGGTCGCGATCGCGTTTGAACGCATCCTCGCGCGCTTTCCGGATATGCGCCTCGCCCCGGAGGCAAAGATCAAGTGGCGCAAACGCCTTGGCATACGCGCGCTGGAGCAGTTGCCGGTACGACTTGTAATATAAGGTAAGTTGTCCGCCCATCTGGAGCGGTTAGTGGCGGTGAGATGAGACGCGGGAACACTGCCACGGGCGGCAACGATGTGGCGAGCTTGGTGCAGGTAATCGTGGTGTTGTTGGCGGCGAACGACAGCGCTTCACTCAGTTCAACAATGAACGTAGCCCCCGCTTCTGCCGCCGCAGCAGAAATGGGCCTACGGTAAGCGCGAGCAGTGGAATCGCGACCAGGAAGTTAATCAAGGCGACCGCCATCCGATCGGCCAAGCCAAAGCCCGGAACGGTATAGCGAGTCACACTGACCGCGATGATGAGCCCGAAGAGTATTCCTGCCCACTCGATGAGATCGAGCGGCGTTTCTGAGGCCTTCCGCAAGAGTTCGCGCACGCTCGCTGCGTCCGTAGGGGCGTAGCTCCGGATAAATGAAATTCTCGATCCTTTCCTGAAACTGCTGAAGCATTTGTCCACGTCTAGAGATAGGACAAGACCAGATACGCGAGCAGCAGGACCGTCGTCCAGAACGCCATGGTGCCGGTCGGCCACTGGCGAGCCAGCAGTCCGTCGGGGCCGTAGTGGCGTTCCACGACCGCGAGCGAGCGTCCGGCACCGCGCGAGATCGCGGCAACCGTCGACTGCCACCCGCGCTCTGCAGCGTTGCCCACGGCCAGCGCGATCCCGCGCCCGAGGCGACGATACAGCCAGTCGCTGTCGAGATTGATCGAGCGCAGCTCCGGCGGGTAAATGCCAGTCCGCATCAGCAGCGTAAAGGCGAGCGCGGAGAGGAACAGCAGCTGAATCTGCGCGACCACGTGATCCAGGCTGTAAGGGTGGTACGTGGCCTTGAACGGCAGGATGGAATAGAGCAGCGACGGAAGGCATCCGATCCCAATGCAAAGCATCGCCGCGATCGCCATCGCAGCCAGCATGTGCGCGGGAGCTTCCGCGCAGCGCTTGCCGGAATCGTGAGCGAAGAAGGCGAAATACGGAATTTTGATTCCGGCATGGTGAAACACGCCGGCGCTCGCGAACAACAGCACGAGCCAGGTCCAGAAATATCCGCCCTCCATGGCTGCGGCGATCACCATTGATTTGGTCACGAATCCGCTGAACAGCGGAAACGCGGAGATCGACGCGGCGCCGACCAGGCAAAATCCAGTCGTAAAAGGCATCGACTTGTACAGTCCGCCAAGCTCGGAGCCCTTGACAGTTCCGACCCGGAACAGCACCGCGCCCATCGACATGAACAGCAGGCCCTTGAAGAGAATGTCGGCGAAGGCATGGGCGACCGCACCGTTCAACGCCAACTCGGTCCCGATGCCGATTCCGACCACCATGAAGCCGAGCTGGTTGTTGAGGCTGTAGGCCAGCACCCGGCGCAGATCGTTTTCAATCACCGCATAGAAGATCGGAAACGCGGTCATGGCTGCGCCGATCGGCACCAGGATTTCGGTGCCGGCATAACCGCGCGCCAGCGCATAGACCGCGACCTTGGTGGTGAAGGACGACAGCAGCACCGTGCCCGACACGGTCGCCTCCGGATAGGCATCGGGCAGCCAGGTGTGCAGCAGCGGAAACGCGCACTTTATGCCGAACGCGAGCAGGATCAGGAGACCGCCCGGCGTGGCAAGGCCGATGGCGCCGAAGCTCACTGAGCCGGTATGCTTGTAGTGGAGCAGTATGCCGGCCAGCAGCAGCACGCCGGATCCGACCTGTATGACGATATAACGCATGCCGGCGCGGTAGGCGCTCTCTGTTCTCGACGCCCAGATCAGGAACACCGAGGCCACGGCAATGCCTTCCCAGAAGAAGAACAGTGTGACGAGATCGCCGGCGAACACCGCGCCGAGCGCGCTGCCGGCATAAATCAAGGCAGCGGAATGCTGGCTGGTGTCGCGCACGTGCAGCGCGTACAGACCGCCGAGGAATGCTGCGATCAGGAAAATGTAGCCGAACAGCAGGCTGAGGCTGTCCACGCGCAGCGTAACGAGCGAAAGGCCCATGACCTGCAGGCGTCCGAACTCGCCGTGCGGCAGCGCCAGGATTTGCGCGAACATCACGAACGGCAGCACGACCAGCAGCCATGGCCGCAGGCGAGCGGGCAGCAGCGGTGCCAGAAGCCCGCCGCAGATCAGGATCAGGCCCGGAGACAGCTCAGCGGTCATAATAATCCTCAGGGCGCATGAGGATCCGGCGCAACTGCTTGGCGATTAGCACCAGCGCCACGCAGGCGACAAAACCGAACACGCCGTAGAAGCCGAAAAGGTGCTCGATCGCGAACGGCCCATGCTTCGGAACGAAGACGTCGATCGCGATCAGCAGGCCACAAACGATGTAGAAGCCATGGACCAGCCGATCGACGTTGCGTGGATCGTCTAGCCAGTAGGCGTCTTCCTTCGGATCGGGTCGGTCGGTCATGGCCTCGCTCTTCGCCTAGAAGTCCCGCAAGCAATCGTTCGATCCCGCCTGCAAAACCGAACAGGAGAACCGTAAGAAGCGCCGTGCAGCTCAGCGCGATCACGCAAGCGAGCGGCGCCTCCTCGACGCGCGTGCTTTCGCCGCCCTGCCCCTCGCGCGTCGGAGGGAAGAAGCCGCGCGCCACGATCGGCAGCAGATAGCCGACGCTCAAGAGTGAGCTCAGCATGATCGCACCGAGCGCGATCGTTTGACCTGCGTCGGCGGCGCCGAGCGCAAGCGTCCACTTGCCCCAGCCGCCCAGCGGAGGCACGCCGATGATGCTGAGCGAGGCCACCAGAAACGCGAGCATGGTAATTGGCATCTTCCGGCCAATGCCGTTCAACTGGCTGACTTCGGTGAGATGGTGCGCCGTGTAAATGGCGCCGGCGCAGAAGAACAAGGTGATCTTCGCCGCCGCGTGCACCGCGATCTGCAGACCGGCTCCCATGACGCTCGTGGTCGTGGCGATCGCGGCGCCAAGAACCACATAGGCGAGTTGGCTGACCGTCGAGTAGGCGAGCCGCGCCTTCAGATTGTTGCAAGACAGCGCAATGAGCGATGCCAGCAGCAAGCTCATCGAGGCGGCGAAGACCAGCCATTCGTTGGCGCCGGTCTGCCTGAGGGTGTCGAGGCCGAAGACGTAGACCACCACCTTGGTGACTGCAAAGACGCCGGCTTTCACCACCGCCACGGCATGCAGCAGCGCGCTCACGGGGGTCGGCGCCACCATCGCGGCAGGCAGCCAGAAATGAACCGGGATCAGGGCCGCCTTGCCGATGCCGAACACGAACAGCGCGAGCAACACGCCGAGGATCGCCGGGCTCGTCTTGCCGGCCAGGATTCCGCCGGGTGTGAAATCCAGCGTTCCGGCCAGCACCCAGGTCGCGACGATTGCCGGCAGAAACAACAACAGTGAGGTGCCGAGCAGCAGCATTAGGTACAGGCGGCCGGCACGGATCGCCTCCGCGTCGCCCTTGTGAGTCACGAGCGGGAAGGTCACGAGCGTCAGAGCTTCGTAGAACAGGAACAGCGTAAACAGGTTTCCGGCGAACGCGACGCCCATCGTGCTCGCCAGCGCAAGGGCGAAGCACACATAAAAGCCGGTCTGCCGCGGCTCATCATTGCTGCGCATGTAGCCGATCGAATAGATCGAATTGACGATCCAGAGAGTGGATGCAACAAGCGCGAACAGCATGCCGAGCGGCTCGACCTTGAAACTGACCGAAAGCCCTTGGGCGACATCGACAAGATGAAGCTGCGGCGCTGCGCCGCTCAAAACGGGCGCCAGAAGACCGAACACGGTCAGGCAGAGCAGCGAAGCCGTCACCATCGTCCCGGTCTCGCGCAAGTTCGGATGACGATGGAACAGCGGGATCAGCGCCGCGCCCGCGAGCGGAATCAGGAGCGCCAGGGCGATCAAAGTGCCGGGGGAAGCGATCGCTGTCATCGCAAACCCCCGAGAAGAGCCTTGGCGGCGGTGCTGGCGATACCGGCGGTCCATTCGGTGTCGAAGCCGAAATAGATCGTAGCGGCGGCCAGAGCGAGAATCGGCAGCAGCATGGAAAGCGGAGGATCGCTGGCGTGCGCGATCTCCGGCGCGGGCTCACGCAGCCAGGCAATTTCCAGGACGCGGCCGACATACACTAGCGCGATCAGCGAACTCGCAACGATCAGGAAGACCAGGGGCCACCAACCTTTTTCCAGCGCGCCGACCGCCAGGTACCATTTGGAAATGAATCCGGACGTGCCCGGCGTGCCGACGAGGCCGAAACCTGCGACCGTGAAAGCCGCCATCGTGATCGGCATCTTGCGGCCAATTCCCGCAAGGTGCTCGAGGTGAACCACGCAGCCGCGGTAGAAAATCGCGCCAACGGCGAGAAAGAGCGCAGCTTTCATCATTGCGTGGTTGGCAACGTGAACCAGGCCGCCGGTCAAGCCGGCCTGATTGGCGAGGCCGATGCCGAGTGTGATGTACCCGATCTGGGCAACCGAAGAATACGCGAGCATCCGCTTCAGATTGGACTCAAATACCGCAATGAGCGATGCGATGAACATCGCAGCGAGTGAGAGCGCGATGATGATCTCGGTGATTGGCAGCGCGCGCAGATCAATCGAGATGCCGAAGATCGAAAACAAAAAACGGACCAGTAGATAGATTGCGACCTTTGTCGCGGTCGCAGAAAGGAACGCCGTCGCCCATGATGGAGCATACGCATAGGCGTTCGGCAGCCAAGCGTGCAGCGGGAACAGCGCAAGCTTCAAACTGATGCCGACCGTCACGAACGCCAGAGCAGCGATCACCGTTTGCGATTGATCGGGCCAAGCCTGCGCAAGGCGCACGGCCATATCGACCATGTTGAGGGTGCCGGTGAGCAGGTATAGCAGGCCCACACCGATGACGTAGAACGTCGCGCCGATCGTACCCATGATGAGGTACTGAAATGCCGCCAGCAACGCGCGGCGATCCGGGCCGAGCGCGATCAGTACATAAGTGGAAAGTGACGATATCTCCAGAAACACAAACGCGTTGAATGCGTCACCGGTGATCGCAATGCCGAGCAGCCCAGTCAGGCAAAGCAGGTACATGCAGTAGAACCAGGCCTCTCGCCACTCTTCGATTTCAAAGGCGACGGAGCGGCGCGCGAAGGGCATGATTACGGCGCTGACAGCAGAAACCAGCAGCAGAACCGCGCCGTTCAGCGCATCAACTCGGTATTCGATGCCCCACGGCGGCTCCCACCCGCCGAGGTGATACGAAATCGGCCCAATCGAAAGTACCTGCCACAGCATCGCGCCGGCGATCAGCGGCATCAGCCAGCTTACCAGCAGCGCGATAGCGAAGGCGGCCCTCCCGCGGCGCAGAAGGGCCGCGAGCAGCGCGCCGATCAGCGGAACGATGACTTGCAGAGCCGGAAGTTGCGGCCAGACCGCGTTCATGCGTCGCGGTCCCTTTCGAGAATCTCGTCCTCCTCGACGGTGCCGTAGGCCTCATTGATCCGCACGACCAGCGCGAGCCCGAGCGCAAGCGTCGCCACCCCCACCACGATGGCGGTCAGAATCAAGACGTGAGGCAGCGGATTCGAATACACCGAGAATGCCGGATCGATAATCGGCGCGGTGCCGCCGACGATCTTTGCCGGCTCGATATACAGAAGATAGACCGACGTCTGGAAAATGGAGAGCCCGACCAGCTTCTTCACCATGTTCCCGCGAGCAATCACGATGTAGAGGCCCGCCATCATCAGGAAGATGGTGATGACGTAATTGTAGTGCTGCGCGAGGTTGGTCAACGCCGTCATCAGCGGCCCCGCTCCACAAACGCGTAGAAAACTGCCGTCATTGTGCCCGACACGGTAACCAGCACGCCGGCCTCGACAAGAAAAATTCCCAGCTCACGACCATGCGCGGAATCGCGTGCCAGAACCGAATAGTCGAGGAAATTCTTGCCGAACAACAAGCCGACGATTCCGGTGCTGGCGTAGATGAGGACGCCAAGCGGTATCATTCGCTGGACCAGCGCCTGTGGCGCGATCCGTTGCGCCGCATCGAGGCCGAATGTGATCGCGAGCAAGATCACCATTCCGGCCGAAATGACGCCAGCCTGAAAACCTCCGCCCGGTCCGTAGTCGCCGTGGAATTGGACATACAGGGCGAACAGCAGGATGAACGGCAGGATGAGCTTGGTGCCAATACGAAGGACAAGGTCGAGGCTCACCGTGTTTCGCCCTCCTCTTTCGTCCGCCCTCGGCGGCGCGCGCCACGTAGGAGCAGCATCACACCGATGCCGGCGGTGAATATCACTGTCGTCTCTCCGAGCGTGTCGTAGCCGCGATAGTCGGCCAGCACGGAAGTCACGACGTTGGGAACGTTGGTTTCTTTGACCGACTCGGCGAGATAGCGCGGCGCCACGTGCTTGTGGATCACCGCATCCGCCGTGCCGAACGGAGGCAGCACCAAAGTGCCCCAAACCAGGATGGCGCCGGTTCCCGCCGCGACGAACAGCGGCAGCAGGTGGATCCGGACCGAGCGCATTTCGGTCGTCTTGATCAGGTTCAGTGTGGCAAGCAGGATCACGGTGGAGATACCCGCCCCGACCGAAGCTTCCGTCATGGCGACATCGACGGCATCGAGCACGATCAAGACGCTCGCCATCAGAAAACTGTAGATGATCGTCAGGACAACGACGCCGAACAGGCTGCGCTGGCGTATGACGGCGACGGTTACGACGGCAAGCAGCGTCAGGAGCACTGCATTGATGACGGCTACTATGGCTGCCTCCCATCGTGCTCAGGTCGAGGATCGCCACGACGCCGTCGGTCTTCGTTCAGCATTGGTCGAATGCCTTCGTGCATACACGCGCGGGCCAATGCGTGGGTCACGACGGGAGCCGTGAATAAGAACAATGCCAATAGAAATAGAAGCTTCAAGGTCACGAGGCTTAGGCCCGCCTGAAGGCCCATCCCCAGTATCAGAAATCCCACCCCGAGCGTGTCGGTGACGCTTGCTGCATGCATGCGCGTGAACACCTCCGGCATGCGCACCAGCCCGAAGGCACCGACAACAGTGAAAAACGAACCGAGCACGATACATGCCCAGCTGAGCACCTCGATGAGCACGCTCACGGCTGGCGCTCCGTGTCGGCATCGTAGGCCAAGTCGCCATGGCGGAAAAACTTCAGCACGGCGAGCGTTCCGATCAGATTGAGTAGGCCGTAGGTGAGCCCGATGTCGAGGAATTCCGGGCGTCCGGTCAAGAAACCAATGACCGCCAGAAGCATGATCGCAAGTGTTCCGACGGTGTTACCGGCAAGCACGCGATCGAACACCGTTGGGCCCTTGATGGCGCGCGCAATGGCCAGAGCAAGAGCGACCAGGATAGCTGCGGAAGCGACCGCGAACATCATGACGTGCCCTCGAACTGGCTGACGCGACGATCCATTCCGCCGGCCTCGAGATCAAGCGCGCCCTCGCGCACCAATGCATGCACCGTCAACTCATTCCCGTTCACGCCCACTGTGATGGTGCCTGGTGTCAGCGTGATCGAGTTCGCGTAGGTCACGATGCCAACGCGACTGCGCTGGCTTGCTCGCACTACCGTCATCGTGGGCGAGATCGGCAACCTTGGATGCAGGATGATTTTGGTTACGGCCCAAGCCGACTTGGCAATCTCAACAATGAGCCAAGGAAAATAGGTCACCGCTCCCCAGAACACCTCGATCGGATGCCCTTCGGCGTCGGCAGTGCGCATTCGGACTGCCGCAAGCACGCAGATGAAGGCGCTCACAAAGCCGGCGCCGACCAGCATTGGCGTGTAGTGTCCGGAAAGAACGACCCAGAAGGTGAACAGAAATCCAGCCAAACTCAGGTAGCGCATCCCATCCCCCGGCGACACCCCAGTGCCTAAGAGCAGCCGCTTCTTTCCGAGCCGATCCCTCGCGGCTTCCGCGCGCCCGTTCATAGCGTGTTTCCCCCGCGCGCTAAAGGAGTTGCGACGAATCGCCTTTCCGGCAGGCGCCGTGCAGCAGCATCGCTCAAACAACTGCTCGGCTAGGTCGGGGCGCCGCCTTGCAAAGGCGCGGCTCCGTTGACAAAATGGAGGCGATCGACCGCCGAAGCGGTTCGTAATTTCCGGGAGCCGGGCCATACTGAGTTCGGCTTTTTCGGCAAAGCTGGATGCCCGTAATGGCTGTATATCTGTCCGAACTGGGCCAGTGGCTAACTTCGCTTGAGCGACCCTTCGCATTCTTGCTGGCGTTGCCATTCCTGGTAGCTGCGGCAGGACTCGCCTCGCATTTCGTGCGCCAACGCGCGTGCCGGAGTCGCTCCCGGGCCTGATGCCTTGCATGCTTGCCCCCAAACGCTCGCGTCGGGATCAGCGTACCGGGTTAGAGCAGTGTCTTGAAGGACTGAAAGGAACCTCAGACATTACGAAGCGGCTATGTCCGCTTCGGGTTCGCTTGCCACCGCTAGTCCCCGCGCACCAGTTCCGATCGGGTAATCGCGCGCCGATCCTTGACCACCGCGATCGTTACGCCCAGGCGCTCGATCTTCAGGATCACCTGGCCGTCGAGTGCGTTGTCACAGCCCTGGTGGGTCGGTGCGATGAAGAAGTCCGCCGGATCGTTGTCGGTTGCCCATTTGAGCCGGCCGTGCCGGACTTCGGCCTCCTTTTCAAACGGCAACCGCTCGCCACAGACTGCAACGAAATAAAATCCTCGCGGCCGCGCAGCTTCGCGGTCGAGGTGCAATTCCAGTTCGACCACCATCTCATGCATGGCGTTCACCCAATAGTCCGTGTCGTACCGCATTGCCGCGCCTTGCAGCCCGCCGGCCAGCCGATTGAAGAACAAGGACTCGTAGGGGTGCAGTCGGATCATAACGCTTGCGGGCCACGCCAGGGCGATTGCGAGCGCGGCATAGGCGGTGAGGGCCACTGCTCGGCGCCACGCTTCAAGCGACGTGAGCGCAGCGTCCAGACCGATCCCAGAGAGCACTGCGATCACCGGCAGCACAAACAAAAAGTGCCGCAAGCCGCTGAACGACGGACCGTGTAAAATTACCTGGCACACCACGGGAAATATCGCGGTGAAAGCAATGAACGCCGTCTCGCGCGAACGCAGGCTTCCACCGGCGCGCAGAACGCCCATCGCCGTGACGGCACCGATTGCGGCACCGAACAGGACGATCATCGGCAGCTTGATGGCCAGATAGACCGGCACATACCAGCGCGGTACGTCCGCCATCAGATAGTACTCGCCGAATAGCAGGGTCTTGATCGGATAATGGAAGTGGGCGAAGGCAAACAACCCGCGGATCGGATTGAACAGGCTGAGCGCCGCCCATGGCCAGGCCGCGATCATGATCAGATAGCCGAGCGCGAAGGCGGGCACGAATAGCAGCAAGGATCGGGCGAGGAACCGCATGGCCATCGCCGCCGTCACCGGCTGCGGAAAATGCAACGCGATGGCAATCGGGACATAGAGCAGCACAATAAGCGCCAGCGCGCGTTGCCCAAGCGCTGCGCCCAATAGCAAGCCGAAGAGCATCAGATGCAGCAGGCGGGGACGCGGCAGGCTGCGTGTAGCGAGAAGCAGAAAATAGATCGCGCCAATGAGAGCTGCGGCGAACGGTATGTCCTTGGTGTGGTTGAACATTGAACCAAACCACGAACCGCTGACAGCCAATGCGAGCAGAGCCAGCAGGCCCGCACGCGGGCCGCCGATCAGCCGTGCCGTTGCCCAGGTCGCCGTCAGGCCGCCGATGCCGGTGATCGCGCACAACACGTGCCGGATGACGAAAGCATCGATCGCAATCACGCCAGCAAGCAAGATCGCGGTGATGTCGAACAACCCGCCGTAGAGATAGAGGTTCTTGTAGTCGAACACCGCGCGGTCGGTCAGCCCGCTGGTATAATAGGCCAGGATCAGTTCGCCGTAACGGTGCTGGACTTCCTCATCGTTGGAAATTGCGTAATCGCGGAACGTCAGTAACGCAATCGCAAACAGCACCGCGATCAGCAGCCACGACACAGCATCGAGCGTCTCCGGCCCCGCCATTCGCGCTCGAAGCCGTGACAACGTAAACTTCCATGTCGGCCCCGGCCGCCCCGGCATAATTCCCCCCATCGAAAAACCACGGCGGGCATTGTGCAGGGGCAATTTCGGTTTGGACATGTGGCATGAGTGCATTCTCGCGCCACGACTACAGGCCGCACGCCGGCCCGGACGGCACAGCTCTGGGACCAAACTCACTCGCGCAAATGCGGGGCGTTGCGTTCACACTGGCCCTGCAGGCCGCCTGCGACGACGAGGTGATTGAATAACGGTTCAATTTGCTGCAGCGCATGAGTCTGCTTGTGACACAAAGCGGACATCGGGGATGTCTGCTCTGATGTCCGCTATTGGGGTAAAGCGGGCATTGCTGTTCAAGGGTCTGATGTCCGCTTTTGACCCGACTCGGACATGGGTGACCATCTCATGTTGCAGTAGCGAAGACCCCAAGGCGGACATCACTCAGCATTTCATGTTGCGGTAGCGAATCCGGTTGTCATGCTGCTCGTTCGCCGCCAACGCCGCGCGGCTCCAGCTTCATGCGCTCGCCTACAATCTCGGCAATTTCTTGCGCACGCTCGTAACACCGGAGCCGATCAAGGACTGGTCGCTGACGAGCCTGAAGGAGAAGCTGATCAAGATCGGCGCGAAGGTGGTGCACCACGGCCGCTATGTCGCCTTCCAGATGGCTGAGGTCGCCATCCCACGGCGAATGTTCCAGGAGATTTTGCGGCTGATCGCTGAAATGCGACCGCAGCCACCACCAGCGCCGGCGTGAGGCGCCCGATGGTCATGCTTTCAAGAGCTACCGACGGGAGGAGTGCGTCCAAATGCTAGTGAAAATGACCATATCAGGCCGTCGACCAATGTTCGGGCTGCCGGAGGTGACGGTAGCCGTCCGAACCTCGCTTCTGCCTTGTAGGAAGGCCGGAAAGACGCGAGTATTCACGCCGGTTCAGGAGCCATCCGGGGAATCCCGGTCAAACACATCAGGGAGGTTAGTCTATGAAATGGATTCGTTCAGCCGCGGCTGGTGCGACGATGGTTCTCGGCGCAACCGCAGCGCAGGCCCAGCAGATCGAGGCCGTGCGCTGGCCGGTGCCGATGGCGTTCGGCTCCAATCTCGTGGCGCTCGGCGACGCGATGCCGTGGGTCGCGCAACAGCTCGACAAGATGTCGGGCGGCCGCATCAAGCTGCAGATCTTCGAGCCGGGCAAGCTCGTGCCCGCACTTGCGGTTTTCGACGCGGTATCGGAAGGCAAGTCCGAGGCCGGCTATACCTGGATGGGCTACGAGGTCGGCAAGGTGCCGGCGGCGGCGCTGTTCGGCGCCGTGCCGTTCGGAATGGAATCGCCCGAATTCATGGCCTGGATGTATTTCGGCGGCGGCAACGAATTGCTGCGCGAATTGTTCAAGCCGCACAACGTCTATCCGATCTTCTGCGGCACGATCGGGCCGGAAGGTGCCGGCTGGTTCCGCAAGGAGATCAATTCTGCCGACGACATCAAGGGCCTGAAATTCCGCGCGGCCGGTTACGGCGGCGACATCTACAAGGAAGTCGGCGCCTCGGTGACGCTGTTGCCGGGCGGCGAATTGTTCCAGGCGCTCGAGAAGGGCGTGCTCGACGGGACCGAATTCTCGCTGCCGACGGTCGACGAGCAACTCGGCTTCTACAAGGTCGCGAAATACTACTACATGCCCGGCTGGCACCAGCCTTCGACCAATCAGTATCTCTACGTGAACCTCGCCGCCTGGAACAAACTCAACCCGCAGACACAGGCCATCATCGAAACCACCTGCACCGCGGCCGTCACCATCGCGCTGGCCAAGTCGGAGGCGCTGCAGGGCAAGACGCTCGCGAAGTTCGAGAAGGAAGGCGTGCAGGTCAAGCAGGTCAACGCGCAACTGCTCAAGGTCTTCCAGGCCGCGACCAAGAAGGTCATGGCGGAAAAGTCCGCCGCCAATCCGCTGTTCAAGAAGGTCTATGACAGCCAGCTCGCCTTCATGGCGCAGAACCAGAAGTGGAAAGAGTTCGGCTATCTGCCGCGCGACTTCAAGTAAGCGGCGACTGAAATGAGGTCCCGCAATCCGCGGCGGACGGCCCCGTTCTGGGGCCGTCCGGAATTCCGCTGCCTGCAACCCGCCTTTCGCGTTTTCTCGATGCCATCATTACCGGCGTCGGCGAGGCATCGTCCTGGATATGGACCGATCCTGATGCTGCTGATCGTCTATCAGGTGGTGCAGCGCTACGCCTTCGGTCTCGGCTCGATCAAGATGGAAGAGATGCAATGGCATCTCTATGGCATCGGATTCATGCTCGCGATTCCGTTTGCGGAAATCCGCGAGCGCCACGTCCGCATCGACGTGCTGGCCGAACATTGGCCGCTGCGGCGCAGGCTCTGGATCGAGGCCTTCGGCTTGACGTTCTTTCTTCTGCCGTTCTCGCTGTTTCGTCCTGCTGCACGCCAGTGCCCTATGCGACGCAATCCTACGCGATTGAACGAGATTTCATCGGCGCCCGACGGATTGCCGTATCGCTTCGTCATCAAGGCCTTCATGGCTGCGACGTTTCTGCTGCTCGCCATGGCCGCGGTCTCTCGCCTGTCGCGGGTGGTCGCCGCGCTTGCGAGCTGAAAACATGAACGGCTGACAGCGCGGCGGGGGATGGACATGGAAGTCTACGAAATCATTGTCGTCGCATTTCTGCGTCACGTTCATCGCGTCGATGTTTCTCGGTTACCCGATCGCGTGGACGCTGGGCGGCCTGTCACTCCTTTTCACCGCCGGCGGGATTCTGCTGCACGACTATTTCGGCGTCGACACCTTCCTGCTCACGCGCTGGGGCAATTTTGCGATCATCGTCGATCGCATCTTCGCGACGATGGCGAACTGGGTGCTCGTCGCCTTGCCCATGTTCGTCTACATGGGCCTGATGCTCGACCGCTCGGGCGTCGCCGAGAAGATGATGACGAATTTCGTTCGCGTCTTTCGCGGCATGCGCGGCGGCCTTGCCATCACGGTCGTGCTGATGGGCATTCTGCTCGCGGCTTCGACCGGGATCGTCGGCGCCTCCGTGGTGCTGCTGGCGACGCTGTCGATTCCGATCATGATGCGGCAGAACTATTCCAAGGAGCTCGCCTCTGGCGTGGTCGCAGCCGCCGGCACGCTCGGCATCCTGATTCCGCCCTCGATCATGCTGGTCATCATGGCCGACCAGCTCTCGATCTCGGTCGGCGACCTGTTCATGGGCGCGATCATCCCGGGCGTGATGCTCGGCTTCTTCTATCTGGTCTATGTCATCCTGCTCGGGCTGGTCCGACCGGATCATGGCGCCCGCGCCGCCGCAGGCGGAACCGCTGACCGGCCGCGAGATCTGGGCGCGATCGTCGCAACGGTTCCGACCGCCGCCCTCATCATCGCGGTGCTGGGCACGATCTTCACCGGCTTCGCCACGCCGAGCGAAGCATCGGGCGTCGGCGCCTTCGGCGCGACGCTGCTCGCATTCTTCAACAAGCGGCTCAACCTGCAGGTGATCCGTCAGGTCGGCATCGAGACCGCGCTGACCACGGCCTTCATCTTCGGCATCTTTCTCGGCGCCACCGCCTTCGCGCTGGTGATGCGCTCGCTGGGCGGCGACGAGTTCATCGCGCATCTCCTGAAGGGCCTGCCGTTCGGCCCGACCGGCATTCTGATCTTCATCCTGTTCGTCGCCTTTATCGCCGGCTTCTTCCTGGACTGGCTGGAAATCGTGCTGATCATCCTGCCGCTGGTGGCGCCGGTGGTGAAGGATCTCGGCTTCAATCTGATCTGGTTCGTGGTGGTGTTCGCGGTTTGCCTGCAGACGTCGTTCCTCACGCCGCCGGTCGGCTTCTCGCTGTTTTACCTGAAGGGCGTGGTGCCGAAGGACATCACGACCGTGCATATCTACATCGGCATCATCCCGTTCGTGATCCTGCAGCTGATCATGGTGGCTGTGACCTTCATCTGGCCCGAACTGGTTCTCTGGCTGCCGCGCAAGATGTATGGCTCGGTCGGGTGAACGGAGAATAAGATACATTATCACTCTGCGATTTGTCGCGCGCGTTCAACGGGTTGAGATTGCGCAGTCGCGCACGGGAGACTGAGACTGCGGTCTAAGTGCTGCCGCAATCCGAACTACCGCTTGGGTTCTAAGCAAAGCATGGAGTCGCGCAGAACCGGACAACCGCCAGCGCTATCGGGCACAGCAGACATGGCGATGATTGCCCACGGCAACTGACGCGGTGCGTTTGACCCGTATCGAACAATCGCATCAGCCGCATTGATGAACTCATGACGAATTTTCGCTGGAGTGAGAACCGGCAACCCGCACAGTAACGGTCTGGCATCGCGCGTTTTTCGCGCTGAGTTTCGCACTGACAGTGTTGCCTATGAAAAGAGTGGCGGTCTTCGGAAATGCCGGCGGCGGAAAATCGGCCCTTGCCAAACGGCTGGCCGAAATGACGCGATTGCCGCTGCACACGATCGACAAGATTCAGTTCACGCCCGATGACAACAAGGTTCCTCAGAAAGTCCCGCACGAACGGTTCTTGAAAGAGCACGCAGACCTGCTGCGCCGAGATGAATGGATCATCGACGGGTTTGGTAGTATCGCTTCGGCCTGGGAGCGTTTCGCCCAAGCCGATACGCTGATTTACATCGATTTGCCCCTCGTCACGCATCACTGGTGGGTCACCAAGCGCCTGATCGCCGGCCTGTTCGTCGCACC
This sequence comes from uncultured Alphaproteobacteria bacterium, assembly GCA_963814215.1. Lineage (GTDB taxonomy): Bacteria > Pseudomonadota > Alphaproteobacteria > Rhizobiales > Xanthobacteraceae > Z2-YC6860. Next base: position 19,440 of record CAWFCM010000006.1, read on the forward strand.
CGACGGCTGGCCGGAAAACAGCCCGCTTTGGAGCAGCAGTATGAGCAGCTACAAGGTGCTGTGGCTTTGCCATTATCGGCTCACGCCGAAGTACAGGCAGCTTGTTGCCGAGGTTGCGGCTGCAAAGCGGGTTCATCATTTGCGGTCGGCAGCCGAGATCGCCGCATTCCTCAATGCGGTCGAACGTGAGTACAGGAGCGCGGGGGCTAGCTAGTCGCTATGTCCGCTATTGGCACAAAGCGGACATAGCGAGCCGTCTGCCGTATGTCTGCTATTGGGGGTAGAGCGGACATTCCTAAACGACACCGGGGGTTGATAGAAAATTTCGGCTGAAACGTCAGTCTTTTCAGGACCGTATGGCGAATTCGAACTTGCTAGGCTTTCAGTCGATGGCCCTTCGCCAGCCGGACCTGCGGCAAGTCGACAAGATATGGTTTGCCTTCAATAGCTCGCGCCAGCGCATGCCCTGCAACCCGTGACTGCGCCATGATGTAGTGCTTTTCCGTGGTATCGAATGACATATGACCTAACAGGTCTTTGACACCGCGCACATTAGCTGGGTCGCGGCTGGACCAAAATGTTGCTGCGGCTCGACGGAAGCGATGCGGATTGACCGGAAATCCTAAGGCGTCGCGGGTGCGCCGCGTGATCCTTTGATAGATAGCATCACCGGTCAACCCTCGGCTTTGGTCAGATGCCCAGAGGCAATCATGAGTTGCTGCATTCGGAATTCTTGTGCGAAATTTGTTCAAGTATTGATCGATACATCCCGACAATTCTGTCGAAATGGGAAATTCCAATGGTCGCTTTGTCTTGAGGTCTTCGGCAGGAATTTCGAGCGCCCAAAGCTGACCGGACCTCACCAGATGTTTTCCGATGCGCAACGCCGTCAGCGTGCGCAGACGCAACGGAATTAACGCGAGAAGGGCGATGATCAGGCCGTCTCGATATGCAAAGGCATGTGCCTTAGAGATGTTCCGCGCTTCGTTGCAGTTGCTGACGGCATCATCCATCAGTTTAATTCCAAGCGCGTATAGAGCTTCGCTCGTGACCATATGATGCCGTTCTGGCCTTGGTCTTGCCTTAGCTGCGAGCCGCTTGATAATAGTCAACAACCAAGACCAGTCTTCACCTGGACAAATGAATCGGAGCGTGTCCCGCAGTCTGTGGAGATAGGTAACGATCGTTACGCTTCCGCAGGAGGCTGGTTGCCATCTGACGTAGTCTTCGATGATCTCTCGGTTAAGCCGGGCAGCAGGCGCGCGGCCGAGCAGGTGAGAATGATGAGCCGAGAGGAAGGCGAGAAATTTCGCGTAACCATCCAGTAAGCCGAGCCGTGTCGGCTCTGCGAGATGGGCTGCCGGTCCACAGTCGTCGAACCGATCGGTCCCGGTCTTGAACGCTGCCTCCCAGCGAGTTCGATCATCCTGAGGCCAGGCCGCGTAGGGGAGATACAACCGCGAAGCACGCCCCATGAGAAGCACCTTTTCGTGACCGGAAGCGGACTCTAAGACACTCGGTTCCGCGACGGCTGTATCGTTTTTCGAGTCGCGAGGGCCTCTTCGACGAGATGTTGATGGTGGCGAGCTGCCCGCCGGCTATCAATGCCGGCGTAGGCCCCGACGGTCGTCCTCATATTTGTGTGGCCCAACAATTGCCTGACTGTTTCGAAGCTTCCGGGCTCGGCATCAAGCAGTATCTTCGCGCTGAGATGCCGAAACTGATGGGCACTGATCACGATGCCCGCTCGTCGGTTTAAATATGTCCTGAGCAGCACTGCGAGCGTCTCGCGACTTTTTGGAGTACCGTGGACAGTCACGAACAGTCGTTCCGGTCGATGACCGATGATTCTCGGAGCGATGTGTGTTGCGGTATTCGAGCAGCATCTTCGCTACGTGGAGCGGGATGTCGAAGGCAAGCTCCGAACGATTTTTCACCTCGTCTGCAGACAGCTCCAAAGTCGAGGTCGCGCGCGCGCCTTCGCGCAAGAACAAATGCAGGTCGAACGTAAGGTCCGACAGGTTTTGGAGCCGAACGGGCATGTAGCAGAGGATCGCCACCGCAATGGCCACCTGCGCCTTGGCCAGGGTTCGCTGATTGTGTTTGCTCTCCCGTTTAATCTCGGCCCAAAGCCGCGCCGGCAGACCGTGCAAGCGCTGTAGTACAGCGGGATCATCGAATTGGCGGAGAAAGCGCTTATTCTTGGCTGTGAGTCCCGGTGCCGGCGTCGGAACTTTGCCTGCGAGTCGTCGCAGTTCGGTAAGCACATCGTCATTGATGTGCACCCATTCGAGGGCAATATGGATGAGAGCGCGGGCGAGATCGCCGTTGAAACGGTTTTCGCGGTCACCAACCATATTTTGGCGCCGGCGCAGAATCCGCGTGAAGTGATCGGGCGACAAAAGATCGGCGAGAGACTTTATCGCAGATGGTTTAACGCCGCTGTGGATGAGTGCGCTGACGCCGGCATGAATCTGATCGCGCCGCAACTTGAGGGTCTGCGGTTTTAGCGCACGTGAACGAGCGTCCGCGGCGAACGCATCGGATCCGCTGCACCAGGCCAGGTATTGGTCAACGTCGTTGCGGAATTCTCTAGTGAGAAGGAGCCATTTGATGCGATTGACCGGGGGTCGAAAGGATGGAACGGCTACCGCCTGCAGTTTGCGCCCAGGCTGTTGCGCTGTCGTGTTCCAAAGCCGCGTGACCATCCGGTGCAAAGCATTCGGTTTGCGATGAAGTGATCCGTCACGAACGGCGGCAATGAAAGTTGTTGATCACGCCGTCGTCGACTTGCTCAGGCGAGATATTCATCGCGCTGGCGTAGCGCGCCAGACGCGAAAGACCGATGCGATCGCGCTTATGCGGAAACTGAGCAACCAAGTTTATCCAGGCCGGGCTCATTGGGGTTTTGCCTGAGCCTTGGAGTGGTTTCAATTTGCTGGCTTTCACGGCGGCCATAAAATCCGATTTGACGTTGCTGAAACTCTTAATGCTGAGACCGGCAGCCACCGGACTAATCGCCGCTAGCTTGGCGCCGATCGCGGGTATATCGAGCGCGATCCGGCCAGGGTCATCATCGAGCAGAGCCGCGATCCGGTTGACTGCGGAGCGCAGGTCACGGCGACGCGTGACGGAAAGTCCCTCAAGACCTTCCAAAGCCTGAAGGACGTCCCGCAGGGTGGTGCTGGGGGGTACAGCAGCAGTGCCGGAGAGGGGCTCGGTTTTGCCTTTGGGCTTCATGGCAACGTCCTTTCGGGGGCGCATATCACGGTCAGTCCCGGTCTCGGGTGGACAGGGGGCGCCAGAGGGGGATATTCGGGCATACTAGCTCACAATACAATGGTGGTGTATTGAAAGAGAGTATTCCCGAAATTTCGTATACCATTGACACAGACGTGACAATTTGTGACATGCATAACCTCCTTTAGGCTTCACGATGAAGAGCTAAAAACGCCCTTAGATCGCCCTCAGCGACGCGAACAACGCCACCAACTCGGTGCACGACCAGATCGCCGTTCGCGATCCAGCGCCTGACCGTACGGGATGCAACATCGAGAGCTTCGGCCACAGCTTTGATGGTGTAGTACTTCGGGAGACCACTGCCGCTGCGAGGGTGACCACGGGCAGGGCGGAAAGCCGCTACCGTATCGCGGTTGATGCGGGGCCGAGATCGAGAGGTCATGCTGGCCCCCCATCACACGGAGAATGATTTCTCAGTCGCCGTTGGGATCGAGACAGCCAGGCTGAGGGCACTGCCTGGGCCACTGGGCTTCGCGTACGCGCTTCAGCGCGGCGACGCTGCTCTCTCGCCCTTCGACTACGGCGCCCACGTGCTCTGCCCCCAGTGCCAGCGCTTTTTCTCTCTGATAGCGATACCGATCGTAGATCGCTTCGACGCCGCCCTTGACGTGATTGATCGCAAGCTCGGCGACGTGCGGCGCTATGCAGAGCCTTCCGAGGCGTGTAGCTGTTGATGTAGGGGAGTTTGCGCGACGGCGGGCTTGTGGACTGGGTTGACGGCGCGGGAATTACCCTTTGTGGCTCTATATGCGCTTTAAGGCCACCAAAGCTGTCAACCCTGCTGGAATTGCTCGCGCTTGGCGCCCCGCCCCTGGGCACCACCACCAAAATCCAAGTTTGATTTCGCTCAGCTTTTTGCTGAAAAAGTCCCACTGGACACTTCGGTGGGACACGGTTCTGTGTCGTTTTGTTCTGGTGCTTCCAGCATGTGCATGGCCGCTTCCGCTAGGTGCAACTGATCGGCGCCGCGGGTGTAGCGTTCTGCCTCCTTCAAGGTGTCCCAACCGAAGATTGCCATGAGTTGCCGCGAAGTCGCGCCGTTGTTGGCCGCGATTGTTGCCCCTGCCTTACGCAGGCCGTGAGCGCGACCAGGAACGTCCGCTTCCACGCATCTGTCGCGAAACCAGTTCCCGAAGCCTGCATCCGTAAAGGGGCGTCCCCACTCGTTCACGAGAAAGGTGAGATCACCGCAAGGCGTGGCATCTATGATCTTCTGCAAGGCGGGCAGGATGGGCAGCGTGAGCCGCTTGGGTTTCCGGTTGCGCCCCTTGTATTGGGTGAAGGTGAGCTTGCCGTCTTTGGCGTGCTGTTTACCGAATCGAATAATGTCGGAGCGCCTTTGGCCCGTAAATAACATCAGAGCGAGCGAGAGCCGCGCTTTAGTCCCGACTGGATGCTGCGCTTCGAACTGCCGCACTTCTTCGGGTGTCCAGGTATGGAAGCCGGCCGAGCCGGACTTGAAGTATTCAACATCACGTGCCGGGTTTCTTGGCGCGAGCTTCTTTTTGACACCGAACTTGAACACCTGCCGCATGGCTTTTAGGCGAGCGTTAGCAGCCTCAGGCGCCTGGATTTTGCGGTCGCGCAGGACTTCAACAGCATCCTCTGTCATGTGGGCGAGGGGCATGTCACGGAAGAACCTGGGGGAGCCCGGCGTAATCGGTTCATCGAAAGTGCTCTCTAGGATGCCACGGCGAACGCGTTTGGTACGCTCGTCAAGCCGCAGGTAGTCTGCGCATTCAGCAAAATACTTGGTACAGAGCCAACGCCAGGTAGCTGGTGTAATTCCAGTGCGCGTTAACGGCCCTATCTCGGCTTTGGCACTGTCGAGCTGCGCCATGAAGTCCTGGCTCCAAGGTGTGCCGCGCAGTCGCACCTTGGGCTTGCCTTTCGCGCGGTAATAGATGCGGATATTCCCGTGCCGATCGCGGTCTTCGACGCACTCGGGAGGTAGCCTTCGCGGCATGTCAGGCGCCCCCCTCATATAGCGACCTTCCATTCGTGGTTGGTGCTGGTGTCGTCGGTATCGGCCAGTGCCTCAAACGCTGCGTCCAGCTTCAACCTATCCCAAACCACCCGCGCGTTGATGCGCTTGGGTCCGGGCATCCTGCCGTCCTTGATCAGTATGTCGAACAGTGACGGGGAAATCCCGATGTAGGCAGCCGCCTGCTCGCGCGAGAGCCCGCGCGGAGCGAGGGACAGCGGGAGAACGTTTTGCGGGCCGTGCTTCATGGTATTCGCCCACCCTCGCGGGCTGCTCGTTAACCACGCACGCCGCAATCGGCGCGCTCCTTCGTTGTAGTCTCGCGCCATGCAGGGGTCTTGGCATCGAACGGTGCTCCCTACCCAAATCATTCTTTCCAGAAATCCTTGAACCGTGTTGGCGATAGCTCAGTGTACCGGACGGTGTGCTGGATGTTCCGGTGGCCGAGATACGCCTGCAAGGCGCGCGTGTCGTGGCCCTTGTTCGCCAGAGCATAGCCGCAAGCGTGCCGAAGCATGTGCGGATGGGCCTTGAAGCCTAGCATTACAGTTGCTTTATCGGAAGGGTTCTGAATCCATGGGCGACCATGATTCGGAGATCGTGGACGCGGGCAGCGTCGATTGAAGAGACGCTTGCGTTGTGGGCGGCGTCGCTTCGGGAGATCAAGAAGCGGATACGTCCGTTGTTCAAGCAAGAGCGTGTTGCGGCGAATGCAGGTCTGTTCCTGGAGGGTCTGCTCGGCGATGAGCAGCGCAAGACCGGCTGGATGCGCGCGGAGGCGGCTGGCGATCCCGGCCCATGGCGGCAGCAGGCGATCCTGGGTCGCAGGGATTGGGATGCCGATGCGCTGCGCGATATCGTACGCGATTATGTCATCGAGCATTTGGCGGATGACGATGCGGTGCTGGTGATCGACGAGACCGGCTTTCTCAAGCAGGGCAAGGCATCGTGCGGAGTGGCGCGGCAATACACTGGTTCGGCGGGCAAGATCACCAACTGCCAGATCGGCGTGTTCGCTGCCTACGTTTCGCGCCACGGTCATGCGTTCATCGATCGTGCGCTGTATCTTCCGCAGGAATGGACCGACGATCCAGATCGCCTGGAATCTGCATACGTGCCTGCCGATATCGGCTTTGCAACCAAACCAAAGCTTGCGACGCGAATGATCGCATGCGCGATAACCGCGTCTGTGCCATTCAAGTGGGTTTCCGGTGATACCGTCTACGGTGTTGGCGACATCGAACAACGACTACGCCGAGCAGGCAAAGGCTATGTGCTCGGGGTCAGCAGCGCTCATGTGTTTCGATCCTGGGGCAAGCGGCAGCCGGTCGCCGGCAAGGCCGCAGACATCGCCCGGACGCGGCGCGCGTCCGACTGGAAACGTCTGTCGGCAGGGGATGGAACCAAAGGACCGCGGCTGCATGACTGGTGTTATCTCGAATTGGCCGATCTCGAGGTCGAGCAATTCAACAGCGCAAATCAAGATCTGTGGACCCGCGGTCTGCTGATCCGTCGTCATATCGCCGATGGCGATCTCGCCTTCTTCACCACCTGGTGTCCGGCGGGAACATCCATCGAAACGCTGGTGGCGGTCGAAGGCCGCCGGTGGGCGATCGAGGACAGTTTTGAGACCGCGAAGAACGAGTTCGGCCTCGACCACAACGAGAGCAGATCCTGGCATGGTTGGCATCGCCACGTGTCCCTGGTGATGCTCGCCTTCGCCATGATGGCCGCGATCCGCCATCGCGCTAATCCGCCGTCGCCAAAAAAAACGAACCGCACCATGGTAAAAACCAAAGCATCGCCACGCCGTCATTGATCCGTTGGTCAATCCAGGAAGTTCGCCGCATCGCCATCAGACTCGCGCGGAAGCGGATCCAACCCGCGCATATTATCGCATGGTCACTCTGGCGAAGAGCTCACCAGGCCGCCGCTCAGCGCGCTCACCTCAAAGAAAAAAGACAGCTGTAATGCTAGCCCTGCCGCCTCGCCAGCCCGTTCCACCATGCGCGCGAACCCGGCAGTGGTGAAGGGCGTCCCACGCTCCGATGTGAACACGAAGGGCGACTTGGGTTCTTGCTCCCGCTGTAGCCGGCGCAACGCTCGGAGTTCGTCCCCCAGGATCGGGTGCGTCGCAGGCGTGCCTCGCTTCACGCGGCGGACGTGCAGAGTGGCGGTCGCAAACTCGATTTGATCCCAGCGTAGGTCGGCAAGCTCAGCAGCACGCAGACCGTGGCGGTAGGCGACCAGGATCATGGTCGCATCCCGGTGGCCGTGGCGATTGCTTCTGGCAGCTTCTGTCAGCCGGTCAACCTCAGCGTCCGTCAGGTACTCGCGCGTTCTGAGTTCTGCATTGAGCGGGCGCTTGGGCGTGCTGACTGTTCGATTTACGGCGGTCGGTGTGACTAATTTGAGGTGCGATTTGGCCATGATTTTTGCTCCCTGGCGGTGCGACTGTTCGGATGATGGACTTTCTACGGACAGTTGTTCACCCTCACGCACTTGTGCCGCGGTTCGGCGAGATCGCGTTTCAAGACACCGCCTCGCTGCCGTACGCGGCCGTGAATTGCGAGTAGCCGCACTATCCCCAAATCGTGTGAGGCGTCTCAGCAGCGTGGCGCGCTGTTTGTAGCCCCCAGGTACCGTGGCCAAGGGGTGCTGGCTCGCGCGAAGAAAGCCCCCTTCGGAAATATCTAGGACCTAAAAAGGAGCCTTAATGTTTCGTTAATTGTTGGCTGGCGCCCCCCAAAGCGGACATTGGGACTAATCAGCTGCCTGTGTATTCGAATCCGGTTCAGCCTCTATCAAAACTCGTTTTCGCCGTTTCGCCATGTTTCAGCGCCAGGCGCCCGCTTGGCATTGGTCGCATGATCTATTGTCGATCAAAACGACCCAAACAGCGAACCGAGGGCAATCACCGCCACAAGTGAGATAATCACGCCTACGATCACGGTCATCACCATATCAAGGTAGCTTTCTTTGTGAGTCAGTTTGCTGATTTGAAGCAGCATCAGGACCGTACCATTGTGAGGAAGAGCGTCGAGTGTGCCGGCACTGATAGTGGTCACGCGATGCATCAATGCGGGATCGATGCCATGTTCGGCGGCGAGGCGAAGAAACGTATCGCCGAGCGCATTGAGTGCAATCGCCATGCCGCCGGAAGCAGTGCCAGTCAACCCAGCGAGAATGTTCATAGAGACGGTGAGTGAGATGAGCGGTCCGCCTGGAATCGACAACACCGCGTCACGCACCGTGGTAAACGCTGGCAGGGCCGCAACGACGGCGCCGAAACCAACAAGGCTGGAGATCGTCAGGATCGGCAACGCCGCCGAGTTGGCGCCGGCATCCAGGCTCTCGCGCAAGGCGGGCAGGCGGCTGTAATTGACGATGACGATCGTCAGAGTCCCGGCCGCAAGCGCCAGGATCAGCGACCAGAGACCGGCCACCGCGCCAATCGTGGTCCCACCCCATATTTCTTTTTGCAGAAACGCAAAATCGAGGCGGGGCAACACGATCAACGACATCAAGAAGTTTACGGCGATGACAACAACAAGCGGCAGTACGGCCAAAACGAAGGAGGGCTCGCTGGTGGCATGTTTGCCGTGATGTATCTCGGCAGGATCGAATTCGCCTGCCGCCGTCGCGTGCTCGCGGGTCTTCTCGTCAATGTCGACAGTGGTGTCCAACTCGCGGCCATAGCCCTCGCCCGCCTTGCGCGCGGCAGCTTGAGCACGGAGGAGCCACCACATACCGAACGCCAAGGTGATGACCGAGGCGATGATGCCGATACCGGGAGCCGCAAATGTTGTTGTTCCAAAGTACGGCATCGGAATGGCGTTATTGACCGACGGTGAGCCCGGAAGCGCAGACATCGTGAACGTAAATGCGCCGAGACCGATCGTGGCAGGCAATAACCGCCGCGGAAGATCCGCGGAATGAAACATCGTTTTCGCCATAGGTACCAGCACGAAAAAGGCAACGAAGACGCTGACGCCACCATAGGTAACGAGGGCCGAGGCAAGCACGACCGCGAGCATCGTGTTGCGAGTTCCCAATCGCTCGGTCAGAAAACGTGCGATCGAGCTGATCGATCCGCTGTCATCCATGAGCTTGCCGAACAAGCCGCCAAGCAGAAACATCGGAAACCATTGTAGAAAGAAGCGGGCGGCGCCCCCCATAAAGGTCTGCGTCCAATGGGCGAGAAGGGGCTCGCCCGATATCGCAGCAGCCACAAGCGCGGCTAAGGGGGAAACCAGTAAAATGCTCCAGCCTCTGTAGGCCAGCCACATCAGCAGGGCCAGCGCGAGCAATATCCCTAGAAGTCCCATGGCTCAGGTCTCCGTCAGCAATACATTGAGGTCTGCGATCGAGTGACGTCCGAGACCGGCCACATGCTGCGTGGGCCGATCAAGCAATCGAGATCGATTGTCGATGCAGTCATGTCCATCGATCCTTCAGGCAGGCGTCCTCCCGAAGTTAGGTTGTTCGCGGTGTCGGGGCATCGGCCGTGGCGGCCGGGGTCTCCTCGAGACGTTGTCGCGGCAGCAGGAACAGCCAGGTCACAAGCACGAACGGCGCCGTGAGTGCCGGAATGGCGAACGGCGTCAATGCAACGTTGAGAGCCGCCTGCGCGATGACCGTGAATATGGTGCCAGCGGCGGTGTACGCCGCCACGCGCCAACTGGGCTGATAGAAGACGGTGCCGAGTGCGATTGCGGTCAAGACCGGGCTGAATCCGAGGAGACCGCCGGTGATCATGTCGCTTTCCGCGCCGAAAAGATGTGCTGTGAGGACGGCCAGTATCGCGCCCGCGAGAGCGAACGCGGCGGCGGCGAACGAGTTCACGGCTAACCCAACCAGCAGAAGCAGCGCAGCCACGCCACTGCCTTTCAGGAAAACTTGTGAAATGCTTTGGAGCACCCCCTGGACAAGATCGATGAACTGGAGCGGGCTGGCTTCATAAGGCTGAAAGGCGGTGACAACATTGCCGGCCGGCAGCGCGGTCCCTGCGAGCCCGGAGAATCCATACGTGGCTAACAGCAGAAGCCAGGTTGTAAGCACAAAGGGAAATGTGAGCGCACCGCCCCACGGCTTGACGACGTTGGCGGTTGCGAGCATGACGACAACCGATATGGCCGCCCCCAGCACCACATACACCCACAGGAGCGGGCTCGGCGCTAGAAATGTCGCCAGCGCAAGTCCGACAAGGATGGCGTTAAATCCATAAAGCCCGGAATGAAGCGACTCTCTATCGACGCGAAGCCATTGGGCCGTCAGGGTTGCTACGACGACCGCGAGCACGCCCGCAATCGCCACTCTGGGTGCGCCGGCTGCATATGAACCCCAGGCGATCGCCGCCAGGAAGAGCACCCCGGACAGCGGATTGTTCTGAAACATCACCTGCCCGATGCCGCGCAAATTGATGTCCAAGAACCGCAACGCGCGTGATGTTGCGCACAAGCCTTCCCACTTTGCCAAGGCCTTTTCCATTACCGCCTCCTCGAACGCGTCGATCTCCGAAATTGGAGATCACCTGTGGGCGCGGCTGACCTGCTAGCGCCAGAAAAATGGAGGAGGGAGTCCAGTGCCGCTGACCTCCTCGCGCACCACTCCCCAAAACTCGCGTACTTTGGCTTTTACCTGCGCGGTTTCGCGGCCCAGCACCTTGTAAATCAGGCCGGCATCGTTGGGCAGCCGACACGCACCGAATGCCACACCGCCTGCAAGATCGACATCAGCTTCCACGCGCTCCTGGATACGATCGGCCCTGTCTTTGGGCGTGCACAGGATCACGTTGCCGAACACGTCGAAAGAATCCATCACGCCCGTTTGACGCATCGCATATCGCTGCGGCTCGATCACCAGCTTCTCGGTGAACAAGCTAAGGTCGTCGGGGCGCGAAGCGGAAGTCGATATCGAGATCAGGGTTGCGCCGAAACATTCGTCCGGATGGTGATGCTTTCGGCCAGACTGAACGATCTCGGAAAAGACCAGCGTGGCCGATGGCGCGACGGTGATTTGCGTGTCGCTGACGAACCGCGCATGACGATGCGGGATCACCGGATCGGGCAGAAATTCCAAGTAGGCTTCGTCGGCAAGCGTGATGGTCTGGGTTTGCGCCGCATAGTTGGCATCCATCGCGTGAATCTTAGTGGCCGATTGCGAGGTAACGTGCGCTCTTGCGCGCGCACCGAGCGTTATGTCGAGGGCGAGCCGATCTCCCTGCAGCAGACATCCCGTGGTGGTGATCAGGAACACGGTCGCCAGGTCTGGCATCGTCTCGTCGCAATAGAGCGCACGTTGCACCATGTAGGGTGAGCGCCGATCGAGGTCCGCCAGGACGGTGCGGCTCCCGCGCCGCTCGAAGCCAAGATGTAGAAAGCCGGTCTTGCCAACCGTGCCGCTCTTCATCTGCTGCGGCTCGTCCTGAAACGCCGCGAGTTCTGCAACCGATGCGCCGAGCGCTTCGACCTGGGCCCAGGGAGTGAAAGCCGCGGGCTTCATGCCGGACTCCGCACCTGCGGATTGATGTCGAACAGAAACTCCCGCTCGATCAATTCGACCAGTTCCGGAATGCCTTCTCCGGTCTTGCAGTTGGTGAACAGGAACGGCTTGCTGCCACGCATCAGCCGCGAATCCTGCTGCATCACCTCAAGGCTCGCTCCGACGTGAGGCGCGAGGTCGGTCTTGTTGATGACCAGGATGTCCGAGTGCGTGATGCCGGGGCCGTTCTTTCGCGGGATCTTGTCGCCGGCGGCGACATCGATCACGTAGATGAAATAGTCGACCAGTGCCGGTGAGAAGGTGAGCGTCAGGTTGTCGCCACCGCTTTCGATCAGCACGACGTCGCTGTCCGGAAACCGTCGCTCCATGTCCTCAACCGCGGCGAGGTTCATGCTCGGGTCCTCGCGTACCGCTGTATGCGGGCAGGCGCCCGTCTCCACGCCGAGGATGCGTTCCTGCAGCAGGATGCCTTTGAGAGTGCGTTGGACGTGCTTGGCATCTTCGGTCGTCACCACATCGTTGGTGATGATGAGCACCCTGATGCCGAGATCGAGCAGGCGCGGCGTAATCGCTTCCACGATCGCGGTCTTGCCGGACCCGACCGGACCACCTATGCCGATACGCGTAATCTTCTTCGACATGCAACTTCCCATCAATTCATGAACAGACGCACGTGCGCCTTGGTGTGAACAGCGGTCAGGATCTCCGTGAGCGGCGCATATCCCGCCATGTCCGACAAGCGCGCCGCGACGGCACTTTCGTAGGCGCCTGCTGCGAGTTCGTTGATCTCGTAGAGGATTTTCTGGGTCTCGACGTGGCTGATCTTCATCAGCCGTAAAGCTGCACCGAGAATTGTCGATGCGACACCGTACTGATGCACAACGAACGCCTCGCGTGCCGGCAAACCTTGCACGGCGAAGTTGATCGCAAGCGCCACAGGGTAGCATCCCGGCGTGACGGACGTTTCGATACGGTCACGCCACGTGGAGAGCAACGGCGCGCCGACGACCTGCACGCCCATTTCCGTGAATTTCTTGCCCATCCGCACCGACATAGCCCGCGCCTCGTGGGAAAGCTTGCGCGCGTATACCTGCGCGTCGATCCGAATGAGAGCGTCAACGTCGCCAGCCGTTGCCGCGCGATGCGCGGCGATCATCGCGATGCCGTCGCCGCGCGCAGCCTGCTCCACCGCGGTGCGTGCAAACGCGTGCAGCGTGGCTGCATCGGTGACGACACCCTTCTGTACTGCGGATTCCAGGCCGGACGAAAATGAGAATCCGCCGATGGGAAACATCGAGTCGCCAAACTGTAGCATCCGCACAAAATGCGACGCACTACCTGCCGCCCCGGCGCCATCATTCCCCATGCGCCACTATCCCCCATGGTCGTGCTCGTGCCCGGCTCTGGCCGGCGATTCGTGTACCTGCGAGTCTGTCTCAGGATGCGTATGGGTGCGCACCGGTGGGCGTCCGTATACGCGGCCCGTCTCGGCCTCGACAGCGGCGTAGCTCTCATGCGTGTGCGAATGCACCGGGCCTTCTGCGCCGCCGAAGAGCCGGCGCGATTCATGGGGGGCAAGGTAGGGGACCACGTCGCGTCCGGGCACGAACTCGTAGCGAATGCCTTCGAAGCGATGCGTATTCATGACGGACGCCATCACCTTGCGATCGACGGTGAGCGGCACGTAGACGACGTTGCCCTTGACCAGTGCCGGCCAGTGCTGGTTGCCCATCGCGTGGCCCAGTTCAACGCAAGTGCGCATCGCCACGTCGGGCGCAAGCTGCATCAGGTCGTCCAGATGCACGACCATCAGGTCGCGCGGTTCGATACGCGCGACAACGGCGCACCGTGCCTGCGCATCCCAAAGCAGCACGTCTCCGTCGCGGATATAGGCACCCCGGTCAACCGAGACAGCCAACTTGGCTCCCTTCGTGGTCGTCTTGCGGAACCGACTCTTCTGCGCCTCCCACTGATCGATCTCCAGCAGGTCTATGTCGGCCGCAGATAGCCGCGCGGCCCATTCGGGGTCGCGGATGTTGCCCAGTACGGTTTCAATGACGACCACGGTGCTCTCGTCAGCTGAAGAAATATTTCTGATTCAGCGATACCGTTTTCAAAGGTGGCACGGTCGCGTGTTTGCCGTCGACTGTGACGGCGAACGTCTCTGGGTTCACTTCGATTTTTGGGGTGCCGTCATTGCGGACCATGTCGCGCTTACCGATCTTGCGCACGTTTTTCACCGGTATCACCTGCCGGCGCAGGCCGAGCCGCTCCTTAATCCCACCCGCATGTGCGGCGCCGGAGACGAAGGTAACGCAGGTCGCCGGCAGAGCATCACCGTAACCGCCGAACATCGGCCGATAATAGGTGGGCTGCGGCGTCGGCAACGACGCGTTCGGGTCGCCCATCACCGCCCAGCTGATGAAGCCGTTCTTGATGACCATCTTGGGCTTCGCACCGAAGAACGCAGGCTCCCACAGGACCAGGTCCGCGATCTTACCGACCTCGACCGAGCCCAACACATCGGCGATGCCGTGCGTGATCGCCGGGTTGATCGTGATCTTCGCCACGTAGCGCAGCACACGGAAATTGTCGTTGCCCGGCGCGTCCTCCGGCAGCTTGCCGAGCCCGGTCTTCATCGCGTCGGCGGTCTGGATGCAACGCAGCCAACATTCCCCGATGCGTCCCATGGCTTGCGAGTCGCTCGAGAACATCGAGATCACGCCGAGATCCTGGAGGACGTTTTCGGCGGCGATGGTCTCGGCGCGGATGCGGCTCTCGGTGAATGCCACGTCCGACGGGATGTCGGGACTGAGGTGGTGGCACACCATGATCATGTCGTAGAGCTCGGCCTGCGAATTGATGCCGTAGGGGAGGGTGGGATTGGTCGAAGACGGCAAGACGTTGGGCAAGCCGGAGATCTTGATGATGTCCGGCGCGTGGCCGCCGCCGGACCCTTCGGTATGGAACGAATGGACGGTGCGCCCCTCAAACGCCTCGATCGAATCGTCGACGAATCCGGATTCGTTCAACGTATCGGTGTGGATGCACACCTGCGTATCCGTCTCGTCGGCGACGGTGAGCGCGGAGCGAAGCACCGCCGGCGTGGTGCCCCAGTCCTCGTGACATTTCACGCCGACCGCACCCGCCTCGATCTGCTCGACCAGAGCGGCTTTGCCATGCCCGTGCCCCTTGCCGAGAATGCCGATGTTGACGGGCCAGTTTTCGAAGGCGCGCAGCATCATGGTGATATTTCCGGGGCCCGACGTGACCGTCGTCGCATTGGAGCCGTCCGAAGGGCCCGTACCGCCGCCGATCAACGTCGTGGTGCCGTTTGAGAGCGCAGCCTGCGCCTGCTGCGGAGAAATGAAATGAATGTGCGTGTCGACCCCGGCGGCCGTCAGGATTAGATGCGAGCCCGAGATCGCGTCGGTGGCCAAGCCGATCTCCAGGCCGGGTGTGATACGATCCATCGTCTGGGGATTGCCCGACTTGCCGATGGCACTGATGCGACCATCCTTGATGCCCACATCGGCTTTCACCACGCCCAGCACCGCGTCGATGATGGTCACATTGGTGATCACGAGGTCGGGAGCTCCGCCCGCCCGCGTCACCTGGTTGTCCATGCCCATGCCTTCGCGCATGCTCTTGCCGCCGCCGAAGACGATTTCGTCGCCATAGCCGCCGCGCAAATCGCGCTCGATTTCGACAAATAGGCCGGTATCGCCCAACCGGATGCGATCACCAGTCGTCGGACCGAAGAGGCCGACGTATTCTTGCCGAGAGATGGTAGCCATGATGGTCTCCCGTTCAAGCGCAGTGGCGAATGTCTCAGATTAGATGTCGTCTGCTCACGCTTTATTTTGACGACGAACGAAAGCCTCGCTGCTTTGCCAGCGCCACTGCCTTGGACTTGGCCGTGGCGGCGTCCGCGCCCGCAGTGGGACCATCGACGAGATTGTTGAACCCATAGACGCCCCGCTTGCCGCCATAGGGTACGAGCTGGACCTCGCGCTCGTCGCCGGGCTCGAACCGCGTTGCCGTTGATGATGGGATATTGAGGCGCAGCCCGAAGGCGGCGGCACGATCGAATTCCAGTTCACGATTGACTTCGAAAAAATGGAAGTGCGATCCGACTTGCACAGGCCGGTCGCCCGCATTGCGCACCTTGAGCGTCGTCACTGGCCGGTCGGCATCGAAGGTGATCGCCTCGGCGCTGCACACGTAACCGCCCACCGGCACGTCCACCGTCGCCGGATCGACATTCGCGGCAACCGCAGGACCCACCTTTGGTCCAGCCATGTCAGCCTCCTATTGGATTGGCGTATGCACCGTCACCAGGCGGCTGCCGTCGGTGAACACGGCCTCAATCTGCACCATCGGAATGAGATCGGCGACGCCATCCATGACGTCAGCCTTGGTCAGAGCAGTACGGGCGTCCTTGGTCACGTCTTCGATTGTCTTGCCCGCACGTGCGCCGTCGAGAGCGACGGCGGATATGACTGCGACAGCTTCCGGGTAGTTGAGTTTGAGGCCCTTGGCTTTGCGCTTCAGCGCAACGTCGGCCATCATGTAGACAAGCAGTTTGTCGAACTCTCTCGGGGTTAGCTGCATGTGGGGCTCCCGATAGCCGCTTAAATGCCCAATGAGTTGTACAACAATGCAAACGGGTTGTATAAACTTTACACAATACAAGGAGTGCTGCAAGGCGGACCGTGCAGCCGTGCGAGCGGTCCGCCGACGTGATGCTGAGCCACGATCGGGAGGACAGTCATGAAGCGCGCAGTCCTAACAAGGTTTGCGGTCCTGTTGGCAGTCACAGCCGCTCTCGTTTTGGCTCCGGCCATTGCTTTTGCCCATACAGGACATGCCGACGCCAATGGGTTGGTACATGGCTTCATCCACCCGGCTACAGGCATCGACCATGTGTTAGCGATGGTCGCCGTCGGCGTGCTCGCTGCTCAGCTTGGCGGGCGGGCCCTGTGGCTTGTGCCACTGAGCTTCGTGGCCGTCATGGCGTTTGCGGGCGCTCTCGGGATGGCTGGAATCCAGTTGCCATTTGCGGAGGTCGGAATTGCTCTGTCCGTCATCGTCCTCGGACTGGCCATCGCATTTTCACTCAAACTGTCGACAGTCGCGGCGATGGCACTTGTCGGCTTCTTCGCGCTGTTCCACGGCTACGTGCACGGCGCCGAAATGCCCGGTGCAATGTCCGCATTTCCCTACGTGGCAGGTTTCGTTGCCGCAACCGCATTGCTGCATGCGATCGGCGTGGGACTTGGGCTACTGTTCGGCTTTGAGGGAGGGAGATTTGGCCACCGCGTGGTCCAGGCCGGCGGCGGTGCGATGGCTTTGTTCGGCGCGGCAATCCTGGTTTCCTGAACTTCGCTTGACCACGCTCTTTCAATGCTGGTCTTGCAGTCCGTTCCGCAACCCGGTCGCGCGATCCGAGAGACGCGTCGCCCGGGCGGAACAATCGCGGGGCAAAAAGAAACAGAAGTTGGAGAATTTTGAACCTCTGCGTCAAAGGGCAGAGACCGAAATAAGGGGGTCAGGCCATGTCTGAACGCGAGGATCGTGCAAAGACGGTTTGCTTTCTGCGGCTGACCTCATTCGTGGCGCTGGTTCCGATGCTGGCGGCGTGCGGGCAGGAAGCCAGCACTGCTGCTCCCGAAGCCCGTCCGGTGCGGACCGTGACGATCGAGAAGCGTCAGGCCGGCGTACCGATCACGCTGATCGGCCGGATCGAGGCGGAGGACGAAGTCGCCATCGCATTCCGGATTGCGGGCCGGCTCCTGCAGAACGACCGCAAGCTCGGGGATCGCGTGGCGCCCGGACAATTGGTGGCGCGTTTGGAATCGCAGAACGAGTTGAACGCATTGCGGGCCGCGAAGGCCGCTCTGGCGGCCGCGCAGGGCCAGTTAACCCAGGCGCGCAACCATTTCGAGCGCCAGGATACGCTTCTTTACCAGGGCTGGACGACGCGCGCGAATCACGATCAGGCAAAGCAGGCGCAGCAAACCGCGCAAGCGCAGGTCGACGCGGCCGAGGCGCAATTGAATACCGCCCACGATCTGGTGAGCTTCACCGAGCTCAAGGCGGATGCGCCGGGCGTCGTAACGGCCGTCGGCCCCGGCGCGGGCGAAGTCGTGCAGGCCGGACAGATGATCCTCAGACTCGCGCGCCAAGGGGGGCGCGACGCGGTGTTCGACGTGCCGGCTCAAGTGATCCGCACAGCGCCGAGCGATCCTCAGATCACCGTAAGCCTGACGGACGACCCCAGGGTGGTTGCGCACGGGCGCGTCCGCGAGGTCGCGCCCCAGGCCAACCCTCAGACCAGAACCTTCGAGGTCAAGATCGGCTTGACCGATCCTCCTCCGGCGATGCAACTCGGCGCCACCGTCACTGGACGTATGGAAACGGATGCCGTTCCCATCATCGAGATCCCAGCGACGGCGCTGACCAACGTCAACAACCAGCCCGCCGTCTGGATCGTCGATCCGGCGAACCGCACGGTCTCGATACGCAACGTCGACGTGCTGCGATTCGATCAGGCGACGGTCGCCGTCTCCGGCGGACTCGATACCGGAGAGGTCATCGTCACGGCAGGCGTGCAGGCCCTGCACCCCGGACAGAAGGTCCGTCTGCTCGGGTCGGAGCCGTGATATGGGGTTCAACCTTTCGGAATGGGCGCTCAACAACCGCTCGCTGACCGTCTATCTGATGATCGTGGCGGTGCTCGCCGGCCTGTTCGCTTTCTTCAAGCTCGGCCGCGCCGAAGATCCCTCCTTCGTCATCAAGACGATGGTGGTGTCGGCCGCCTGGCCCGGCGCCAGTGTCGACGACATGCTCAAGCAGGTCACCGAGCGGCTCGAGCGCAAGCTCCAGGAGACGCCGAAGCTCGACTTTCTGCGCAGCTTCACCCGCGACGGCGTGACCACGATCTTCGTCAATCTCAAGGGCAGCGCGACCGCCAGGGAAATTCCTGACATCTGGTATCATGTCCGCAAGAGCATCGGCGATATCCGACACACGCTGCCAGCCGGCATTGTCGGCCCCTTCTTCAACGACGACTTCGGCGACACGTTCGGCATCATCTACGGCTTCACGGCTGACGGCTTCACCCACCGCGAGCTTCGCGACCGGGTCGAGGACGTACGCTCCAAATTGCTGACAGTCGCGGACGTTACGAAGATCGAAATTCTCGGCGCTCAGGACGAACGAATCTTCATCGAGTTCTCGATGAAGGAACTCGCCAGCCTGGGCATCGATCGTTCCGCCCTGATCGCGGCGCTGCAGGCACAGAACGTCGTCCGGCCCGCCGGAACGATCCAGACCGGAAACGAGTCGCTTTCAGCTTCGGGTGTCAGGCGCGTTCCGGTCCGAGCAGGACATTCTCGATGTCAACTTCGCCGTCGGCGGGCGCATGCTGCGCCTGAGCGACATTGCGCGCGTTCGGCGCGGCTTTGCCGATCCTCCGCAGCCGCAGTTCCGCGTCAACGGACAACCGGCCATCGGCCTTGCCATCGCCATGCGCGACGGCGGCGACATCCTGGCCCTGGGCAAGAACATCCAACGCACGATCCGCGAAGTCACGGCGGACCTGCCGATCGGCATAGAGCCCAAGCTCGTTGCCGATCAGGCGGCGACGGTCGAGAGCGCCATTTCCGAGTTCATGACGTCGCTATTGCAGGCGGTCGCGATCATCATGGTCGTGAGCTTCATCAGCCTCGGCATTCGCCCGGGCCTGGTCATCGCATTTGCCATCCCGATGACGCTCGTCGTGGTTTTCTTGGTCATGCAAATGACCAGCATCGACATGCAGCGCATCTCGCTGGGCGCGCTCATCATCGCGCTCGCGCTGATGGTCGACGATGCCATGACCACGATCGATGCCATGCTCAGCCGGCTGGCCGAAGGCGACGACAAGGTGCAAGCCGCGACATTTGCGTTCCGCACCTACGCCTTCGCGATGCTCGCCGGCACGCTGGTGACGATTGCGGGCTTCGTCCCCGTCGGTTTCGCAGCCAGTTCGGCGGGCGAATACACGTTCTCGCTGTTTGCCGTTGTCGGCATCGCCTTGATCGCGTCCTGGTTCGTCGCCGTGCTGTTTGCCCCACTGCTGGGAGTCGCCATCCTGAAGCCGCCCAAGGCGGCGAAGTCGTCGGAACCGGGATTCGTATTTCGGACTTACCGCGCGTTCCTCACCGGGGCCCTCCGGGTGAAATGGCTGACGATTGCTATCACGATCGCGATGTTCGTCGGATCGGTTCTCGCGTTGCCGCTCGTTCCCAGGCAGTTCTTCCCGTCATCGGACCGGCCCGAACTGCTGGTAGACCTTACCCTGCCGCAGAATGCGTCGATTTTCGCCAGCGAGACCGTGGCGCGCCGTTTCGACGATGTCCTCAAGGACGACCCCGATGTTGTGCGTTGGAGCACCTACGTCGGCCGCGGCGCGATCCGCTTCTATCTTCCGCTGGACGTCCAGCTTCCGAACAGCTTCTTCAGCCAGGCTGTCATTGTCGCCAAGGACGTTCCCGCGCGCGAGCGTTTGCGGCAGAAACTCGAGAAGGTTCTGGCCAACGAGTTCCCCAGCCTTATCAGCCGCGTCTCGGCGCTGGAGCTTGGCCCGCCGGTCGGATGGCCGGTGCGCTATCGCATCAGCGGCCCGGATATCACGCAGGTGCGCGACATTGCCCTGAAGCTGGCCCAGGTCGTCGCAACAAATCCACAAGTCGCGCAGATCAGCTTCGACTGGTTCGAGCCATCCCGGCAGGTACGCATCCAGATCGACCAGAACGAGGCGCGCCTGCTGGGGCTGAGCTCACAAGCGCTCGCGAGCGTGCTCAATACGGTCATCTCGGGCAGCGCCATCACCCAGGTGCGCGATGACATCTATCTGGTCGACGTCATTATGCGCGCGACCGACGAGCAACGGGTTTCGCTCGAGACGCTACGCTCCATCCAGGTCCCGCTGCCGAACGGTCGGACGGTGCCGCTCAGCCAATTTGCGTCATTCGAGTACGATCAGGAACAGCCCCTGGTCTGGCGTCGCGACCGGGTTCCGACCTTGACGGTGCAGGCCGCCGTCACGGCGCTTCCAGAGACGGTGGTCTCCGCGCTGGCGCCATCGATCGCGGAACTGTCAAAGACCATGCCGCGGTCCTATCGGATCGCGGTCGGCGGGACGGTTGAGGAAAGCGCCCAGTCGATGGCCTCGGTGGTCGCCGTCGTGCCGGCGATGCTGCTGATCATGTTCACCGTGCTGATGGTGCAACTGCGAAGCTTCCAGCGCCTGTTCATCGTACTCAGCGTCGGGCCGCTGGGACTGATCGGTGTCGTCGGAGCGCTGCTGCTTGTCCGGCAAGCCGCTCGGGTTCGTCGCCATCCTCGGCATCCTGGCGCTGCTCGGCATGATCACCAAGAACGCGGTGATCCTGATCGGCCAGATCGAGGCCGAACGCGAACAAGGCAAAGACGTCCAACAAGCCGCCATCGACGCCAGCGCCGCTCGCTTCCGGCCCATCATGCTGACCGCCATATCGACGGTTCTCGGCATGATTCCGATTGCGCCGACTGTGTTCTGGGGACCTATGGCGTTCGCCATCATGGGCGGGCTTCTGGTCGGCACAATTTTGACACTCATCTTCCTGCCGACGTTGTACGTGGCGTGGTTTGCGCGAAAAGAACGCACCGCCGAACCGAAGCCGGTACCGGCCGCGTGATGACCATGGCGATGGTGCTGGTCCTTGGATGGCTGCCCATCTTTCAGCGGAGCACTTCAGGCCATCAGCCGGATCGACCCCAAAACTACACACGCGCAGGCGCATGTAGCGACCTAAGGAGTTCTCCATGACCAAGATCGCAATGGCGGCAGCGGCGTTGGCAACCAGCGCGCTCGCCGGCACGTAAGTTGGCGCAAGCGGCGACATCGCGGTCGGCGTCGGCGCCGATGTACTTATTGGCGGCTCGGGCCGATCGATCATGTTGCGGCCGCTGTCCGTGTCGGGGCAACTCGGCATCAACCTCGCGGTCGGCGTCGCAGGCCTCAGACTTCGAACCAGATGACCTGGGCCGAGCAATGGAACTCTATTCCGGAGTCAACCGAGATTGAGTGAAGCGACACGGCGCTGGGTATTGAAATGCGGCCTTGCCGCCGGATTGGCAGGCATCGGAACCTCGTCGCGCGCACAGCCGTTAGGGAATGCGCCGGGCAATCGGGAACGAGCGGCTTTGTCGGCATTGGCCGACACTTTCATGAAGCAGTACGACGTGCCCGGTGTTTCCGTCGCGATCACGCAGCGCGGGCACCTCGTGTACGCGGAGGGCTTCGGCGTCGCCGACAAGCGCACCGGCGAGCGGGTAACGAGCGCGCATCTGTTCCGGATCGCCAGCATCAGCAAGCCGATCACGTCTGTCGGCATATTTTCGCTGGTGGAGGCCGGCAAGCTCCAACTGTCCGACAAGGTATTCGGGCCGGATGGGATTCTCGGCGCCGGGTTCCAGGTTCCGTCCAGCGGCTCCCACAAGGACATCACAGTTGCGCACTTGCTGACGCATCTGGGCGGAGGATGGGCGAACAAACCTGACGACCCCATGTCGCTCCACAAGACAATGGACCAGCAAAAGCTCATTGCCTGGACCCTTGCCAACAAGCGGCTCGACCATCGCCCCGGCGCACATTTCGCGTATTCCAATTTCGGCTATTGCGTGCTCGGCCGGATCATCGAAAGAGTCTCGAACCAGCGTTATGATGAATACATTCGCAGCTCCGTCTTGGAGCGCTGCGGAATCACAGGCATGAAGATCGCAGGAAGCTTACTGTCGCAACGGGCAGAGAACGAGGTCGTATATCACCATCGCTCCTGGGATCCCTATGCACTCAACATGAGCCGCAACGACGCCACCGGCGGCTGGATCGGCAGCGCGGTGGATCTGGTGCGCTTTGCGACCCACGTCGATGGCTTCCCGCATTCTCCAGATATCCTGGCCCCGGCGACCGTTCGCACCATGGCCACGGCGACGTCGGTCAATCCGCGCTACGCGCATGGTTGGGCGGTGCTCAAGGGCAATTGGCGGCACGACGGACGGCTTCCCGGAACGACGTCGGCCATGGTGCGCACCCAAAGTGGGTATTGCTGGGCCGCCCTTGCCAATTCAAGCAGCCCGAACAGCAGTCATGGATTGGACAACATGGTCTGGGACATGATCAGCTCGGTCGAGCGTTGGTCGCCCGGCGAGTTACCGCGTCGTCAGTAATAAGGCGCATCCACCCCGCCTGCTCTTCGCGACCGCCGGTTGCGAGCGTGATCTTTTCCGGGAACCGGAATCCGGTTTTCGTGATCATGCTCTAACCGCGGCCCAGATGCGGTCGAAGCCGCCACCCGCCGCATACAGGACGAAAAAATAATACAGGATATACAGACTGTAGGTTTGGCCATTGCCTGTATAGATCAGCCGGCTCCGGGCAGCGAGAAACTGCACCCCGGCGGTCACGCCGCCCCAGAACATGCAAGCCAAAGGCGGCGTCAACGCAGCGAATATCGGCTTACAAAAATCGTAGTAAGCTTGCCTGCTGCGCGTCGCCGCGACGGTTGGTTGGATTCGGATAACGCGCTGCATCAACCAAAGCAACGCAAACAGGACCGCCGCGATTGCGACCGCATACGTCATCACCGGCACAGGATTCCAGTAGGAGTAGGCCATTTCCAGCGACATTCCCTGCCAGACAAGCGTCGAAGCAAAGTAGGGATCGATCGCCTTTGAGAGCGGTTCGATCAGCAGCTTCGGCAGGAACGACATGATCAGAATACCGGCGACGAGAAGGTATTGCGGAACCAGCAGCGCCAGCGGCGCCTCGCCCGCGTCGTCACCCGCCGGCTTCCGCGGTCCAAAGAAAATCGCCTTGATGAAGTAGGCCATGTAGAGGAAGCCGACAAAGGTCGCCAGCAGCGCCATCACGGCCGGCCCGATCCAGCCCTTCTCCACCATCGCGTTGAGCAGAAGCCACTTGCCGCCGAAGCCGGCGAGCGGCGGCAAGCCGGACATGGAAACGATCGCCACCGCGGCGGCCGCAAACGTGAACGGCATCGATCGGGCAAGGCCGCCCAGGTCGGCGAACGACCGTGTGCCGGTGCGAACGACAATTGCGGCCGCGGTGAGAAAAAGGATTCCCTTGACCATCAGATGATTGGCGACGAGATACAGCGCGGTGACCCAGCCGAGATGGCTGAGCAACGCGACCGCGGTCACGATATAGCCGAGCTGGCTCATGCTCGAATAAGCCAGCATGCGTTTCACGTCGTCTTGGCGGACCGCCATCATGGCCCCCGCAAGCGTCGTAAGCATGCCGATCCAGCCGAGCAGGTGCGCCAGATTGAGGCCGACATCGGAGCGCGCCGCAGCGTAGGCGCCGATCAAAAGCCCGAACATCGACACCTTGCTGATGACCGCGGACAACATCGCCGACACATCGTCGTCGGCCTCGGCATAGGCCCCCGGCAGCCAGACATGCACGCCGACCGCTCCGGCTTTGATCAGCAATCCGATCGCTAGCAGCACGAACGCTGCAGCACTGTCCGGCCCGGCCGTGCGCAACGCGGAGAGCAAAGTGCTTCCGTTCGCGACGCTGGCCAGAGCAAAGCCGACAAGCAGAAAAAACGCGGCGACCAGCGAAAACAGCAGAAAACGAAGTGCATGCGGTGCGGCATCGCGCCTCCGCAAAATCAGGAAATAGGACGACAGCGTGATCAACTCCCAGACGAAAAAGAACTCAAGGCTGGTTGAGGCACGCGTCAGCGCCGGCAGCGATAGCAGCAGGACGGCGAGCAACGGGTAAAAGCCGCGCCGGATGTCCTCGCGATACAAGCAGGAGATCGACACCACCATGCCGCCGCCGAACAGAAGCACTCCAAACAGGTGATTGAGGCCGGACACGTCGCGAAGCAGCCAGACCCCGCCCGCCAGCGTGACGGCGAAGCTGACGAGCGCCTTGATCCGGCCCGGCAAGCCATCGAGCAGATAGAGTGCTGCGCCGGCGCCGAGCGGCAGAAACACCCATGCCGAGGACAACCCGGCAAGCACCGCCGCGACGCAACCGCTGAGGACTAGCAGAAGCGCAACCGCGAACACCGGAATCAGTCCCGTTAGATCGCGCCGGTGGTCATCCGGTTCGGCCGAAGCATGCACGGCCTCGCCAAACCAGCGGAACAGGTACGCCGCTTCCAGCAGCGAGCCGAGCAGGATTGCCACGATCCAGACATAGCGCTCGCTGGCCGCGAGATGCATCACGAGGTGCCACTTGGCCCAGAAGCCCGGGAAGGGCGGGAAGCCCGCGATCGCTGCCAGCAGCGTGGCAAACGTCACGATGACGACGGGACGCCGAGCCAGACCGCGCCAGTCTCGAAGGTGCTCCTTGCCGACCCAGCCGGCGAGCCAGAACAGGCCGGCCTTGGCGAACAAATGGTTGACGAATATGCCTCCCACGACAAACGGGATGGCAGCCGCCGCGTCCAACTTCTGAAGCAACGCGACCGCAACCGTGGCCAATCCCATTTGGCCTACCGAGGAATAGCCCAGCAGACGCTGCGTCTTGGTCTGGCGGAGCCCGATCAAATTGCAGAACACGAACGTCACCGCCCCGGAAATCGCGATCACATCGAGTTGGAGCTCGAACAGCGGCAGCAGCTTGAGAAGCGCGAAGAATACGCCGGCCGAAACCCCGACCGAAATGAGCGCCGCAACGCTGCTCTGCGCCGTCTCATAGACGTCGAGCCCCCAGCCATTAGCGGGAAACGGCTTCAGCTCGATCAGCAGGCACGTCAGCAGGAATATCAGGGCGGCGAAGCCGGTCGGGCCGACGATTGTGGCTTTGTTGCCGATTATGTCGTCGATGTTCAGCATGCCGGTCACGGCGTAGAGCAACACCGTTCCGATCAGAAAGAATGTCGAAGCCAGCACGGTGGCCATCAGATACTTGAACGTGGCTGACAGTGCCGCCGGCGTATCCTGCAGGCTGAGAAGACCATACGTCGCGATCGACACGATCTCGAGAAACACGAACAGATTGAAGAGATCCCGGGTCATCACCATGCCCTGGATGCCCATCACGATGATCAGATAGAGCAGCATCACCGCGTACTTCGCGCGCACGAAATACAATGCGCCGAACAGGGCGACCAGGTTGACGCCGAGGGCAAAGACGCCCTCCGCCGGTCCCATACGCAGGTTGATTGAGTATGGCGGGGTGGTACCTCCGGTCAGAATTTCGATCGGTGGCGCGCCATCGGCCAACTTGAACAGCGAAACCGCCGAGATCAGCGTCATCCCCGCAAGCGCGAGAATGAAACCGGCGGACAGCCAAACCTGTCCCAGCCGATACAACAGCGGGATGAGAAAACCTCCGCCGAGGCCGATTATGAAAATATTCAGCGGATGAAGCAGGTCCGCTACCATTTCGACTCCGTGAAGGCGTCGATCGAGAGCGTCTTCTTGGATTCGTACAGCCGGACCGCGTATGCCAGCATCACCGCCGTCACCGCGAGACCGATGACGATCGCGGTCACGACCAGGGCCGAGGGTATCGGATCGACGGCGCGGGATGGCGCGTCGGCGACGCTCAACGCCCTGTCGATGATGGGGGCGGTACCGTTCGCGACGTATCCGATCGCCACCGTGACGATATGGGTCCCGGTCCCCATCAGCGAAAAGCCGATGATGATCCTGAAGATGTTGCGATGGGTCAGCATGCCCCAGATGCCGATCAGGATCAGAACGAAGCCCGTCGTCAGCACCACGTTCGAAACCGGAAAGCCGATCACCCGATCCTCCGATGCTGTGCCGTCAGCCGCGAAACCGATCGACGATCACGCTCAGTTCGCAGCCGACCTTGATGCCGAGCAATACCGACAGGATGGGAATTGCACCCGCGCTGTAGAAGGCGCCGAACTGGCCGAGCGGAAGCACGCGATTGTCGAGGAAGCCGCCCGCGAACAACAGCCCGGCGACGCCGACCAATACGAACAGAACGCCGGCCAGCAACTCGGTGATGCTGAGAAAATCGACGTTCAACCGGTAATCGGGCAGCGCCAGCAGGAGCAGCAGGACGCCGGAGGCAATCACCGCGCCGCCCTGAAAACCGCCGCCAGCCGATATGTGGCCGTTCATGATGATGTAAGCCGCAAAGATCATGATCAGTGGAAAGAGGATCTGGGCTCCGGTCTGCACCAGTTCGCTCGCCGGTCTCACAGGCTCCGTGTCCGCCGCCGTAGATGACCCGCGCGCCCGGACTCCGCCGCCAAGCACGAGACCAACCCCCGCCGCCACCATGAACAGGACGGCCACCTCCCCGAGCGTGTCGAAGGCGCGGTAGGTCAACAATATCCCGGTGATGACATTCGGCGTGGCGAGCTGCTGCGGCGCGAGCTTGACGTAGCTTTCCGCCAGCGGCCGCAGCAATTCGCGCTCTGTATAGTCGGCGGCCAGTCCCGCGAACAGCAGGGCCAGCATGGCGATCGCGAAAACAATCGAGGCCCGCCGCATCATGGGGCGTCCTGCTTCGACAGCCCGTCGTCGCGCAACGCGTCGGTCACGGTGGCGCCCGCCATTGGAATCCGGATGGCATGAGCGGCCCGCGCAAGCGCATGTGAGGAGATCGGATTCGTCATGAGGACAAAATAGATGACGATGACGAGCTTCAGGCTCCAACTGGGGTGATAGAAGGCGAGACCAGTCAGTACAAGCATGTTGCCGAGCGTCGACGCCTTCGTGCCGGCCTGCAGGCGCGTGTAGGCGTCGGGCATGCGCAGCATGCCGAGGCCTGCCGAGAAGAGAAAGAACGCGCCGACCAGGATCAGGATGCCGCCGACCGTCTCAGCCATGCTCTACTCCCTTGCCGCGCCGGTTCGGCGCAGCGCGTATAGAAAAATCAGAGTGGACAGGCCGGAGCCGATCGACGCCTCGGTCATCGCCACGTCGGGCGCGGCCAGCAGCACATAGCAAGCGGCTGCGAACAGGCTCGCCAGTCCCGCGCTCACCATGGCCGCCATGAGACTGTTCAAGCGGACAGCCAAGATGCCGCTGACAATGATGCTGCCGCACAACAGGAGGACCAGAAGCTCAAGCATGTGTCAGAGCCCCCGCTCCAGATAGCGGGCGACCGCCAGAACGGCGAGGAAGCTCAGCACCCCATACACCAGCGCCACGTCGAGATAGATGAAACGCCCGGACACGTGCGAATACAAAGCAATGAGGGCAATGGACATGACGGTGAGCATGTCGACGGCCGCGACGCGGTCGACCACCGTCTTGCCTATCACGAGCCGCAGCACGGCAAACAAGATGCCGAAAAAGATCAATACCGCGGCGACCGTGAGGACAACGTCAGTCAAAGACCTTCTCCAGGTGTTCTTCAAATGGCGCCGCGATCCGCCGCGTGGCCTCCTCCGGATCGGTCGTCTGGACGTCGAGCCAATGAATGAAGAGCGTGTCGCCTTTGATATCGATGACAAGCGAACCGGGCGTCAGAGCGATGGAGTTCGCGAGGGCCAGCCTGCCGACCGGCGATTTCAACCGGGTTTTGATCTTCACGATGCCGGGCGCAATGTCGATACGCGGCGAATACACGTACCGCAGCATGTTGAGGTTGGCGCGCACGAGCTCAATGACGAAAACGCCGGTGTAGAGAATGAAATGATAGAGCCGCGCCGGCGACAGCCGGACCGCCTGCCAGATGTCGGTCGTCGACGCGAAGATGTAGGCCAGGATCGCCGAGATCACAGCTCCGGTGACGATGGACTCAATCGCCAGGGACGAGTTCGTGGCAAACCAGATCAGCGTCAGCAAAATCCAAAGCCAAAGGAAGCCCTTGGGCATCTTCAGGCCTGCACCGGCGCGACCCGATTTCATGGGATGACTTGTCCTGATGTCCTGACGTTGCCCCAATGCCTAAACGAAGCCTTCGGAAGGTTCGTCATCGCAGCACCGCTCAATCCCGCGGCACTACATGCTCACCCGAACGACCACTTGCTCAAGCCAGCGGCTCGCCGCGCCGCCGCGCGTCCTAGAGCGCGTCAAGTAAGATCCGCTTTTCCGCAGCGGTCGACTCACGGCGATCCGCTCCGGTCCTTTGCCGAAGTATCTGAAACTCCGCCGCCCAGGGGCAGCATCTGAATCCACTTTGCAATATTATGATGCTGCCAGCTCGCCCCGGCAACGGCCAGGACAATGATGAGCAATGCCGGCAGCACGCCGCCGGCGGCGAGGTTAAACGCTCCAACACCTGGAAGAATGTGGTTTGCACCTATCATCATCAGGGCTGCACCGCTGATCGCCGATGCGCCAATGACAAATAGGTCGAAGAACCGCGGCACCACGAAGCCGCCGATCAGGCCGCATGCCAATGCCAGGATTCCGCCAAACAAGCCGTCGAGGCCGAACGCAGCGGCGACCGAAAAGCCGAACAGGACGCCGCCCGAGGCGCCGAGCAAAATGCGTCGATAGGGCTCAAGGAAATAAGACGCGGCGCCGAGAAGAACGGCGCCGGCAACGCCGAGGACAATCGCGATCGCGCCGACGTCCCCGGTTAACGTCC
Source organism: uncultured Alphaproteobacteria bacterium (assembly GCA_963814215.1). Taxonomy (GTDB): domain Bacteria; phylum Pseudomonadota; class Alphaproteobacteria; order Rhizobiales; family Xanthobacteraceae; genus Z2-YC6860. Next base: position 48,818 of record CAWFCM010000006.1, read on the forward strand.
GGCCCAGCAGAAGCCCAATATCGAGGCCGACCAGGGCGTAGAGCAGTGGGAGCCACGCATAGAACAAGAATAGGCCGAATGTCATGATCGCGAGCCCAGTCAAAATCATCAGCAAACCAAATGTGAGCGACATGATTCCCACCTCCTCTGCTGTGCGATTGCCTTTCACTCCTTAAGCCTTAGGCCACGTCCGGTTTACCGCCACCTAAACCTAACAGTCCGGAGGTTCAGAGAGTGACGGTCGGCGGAGAAGCTTTCATGTCGACTGGCCCTAGATGCAGTGCGGAGTTTACTTCTCAAACGAGCCAAAAAATGGGCCCGATCGCTCGTTGTTATTAGATAGAGAAAAAGTCGACCTTCAGGAACTGGCGGAGTGATGGAGCGATTTGAACCTTCAGTACGGTTCGGCGACGACGCGGCCTGTCTCGGGCTGGGTGCAGCAATTTGCCCAAGTACATGACCTCCCTGCACAGCAGTCACGGATAAGTTTGTCGATGCTAAACGACGGGCTGTTTGTTGACACAGTGTTGACATGGCGGTCCCACCACGAATTGGCCAAAAATATGAAAACGCCGCCAAGTCTTTGACTTGGCGGCTTTTGGTTGCGGGGATAGGATTTGAACCTATGACCTTCAGGTTATGAGCCTAACAACGGATATCACGCGCGCACTTTCAAGCGCAGCAGCTGGCCCGTTTCCGGCGCTGCCCTGGCGCAAAATTCCGCCCAGGCAGTCATCAATCGTTTGCGCTTCTCGAAGAAATCGCCGCGCCGATAGGCCGCCTCCAATTTATCGCTGATGGCGTGCGCAAGCGCGGCCTCGATGACCTCACGGGCAAAATTGGTGCGCTCGCTGGCCCAGGTCTTGAACGTCGCGCGGAAGCCATGAACCGTAAGGTCATCGCGGCCCATTCGGTCGAGCACCCGAAGCATCGAGCCGTTGCTGAGGGCCTCGCCCGGCCTGATTCCCCGGAACACGATGCCGTCGGCACCGCTCTCCGATGCCACTCGTTTGAGCAGGGCAGCCGCCGCGCTTGAGAGCGGCACCCGGTGCTCGGTGTTGGTCTTTGTCTTGGGGATCGTCCACAGCTGGGCGCGAAGATCGAGATGCTCCCATTTCATCGGCGGCGCGTCGTCCCGATTGTTGCCGATGATGTCGCCGGTGCGCACCGAGGTCAGGATCAAGAATTCGAGGGCGCGGGCGGCGTTTCCTTCGCGGCCGTGAAGCTCGGCCATGAACGCAGGCAGCTCGGCGTAAGGCAATGCCGCGTGGTGTTTGATGTCGCGAACCTTGTTGCGTGCGGGAAGCAGATGGTCGAGGTGGCCACGCCATCGCGCGGGATTGTCGCCGCTGCGATACCCGCGAATGGTGGCCCAGCCCAGCACCGACTCGATCCGGCCACGCAGCCGGCTCGCCGTCTCCGGTTTCGTCGACCAGATCGGCTCGATCACGCGCATCACCAGCGCCACATCGATGTCGCGCACCGGCAATCCGCCAAACATCGGCGAGGCGTAAGTCTTGAGCGTGTTCTCCCACTGCTGCCGGTGCTTCGGATTGCGCCAACCCGCCTTGTGCGCCTTCAGGTACGCATCGACACAGGCGTCGAAGGTCAGTGTCCTGGCGGCCTCAAGCTGCCGCTTGGCCCGCTCGGCCTCGCGGGCGGCGACCGGATCGAGGCCGGCGTGCAGCAGCTTGCGGCATTCCAAGGCGCGGGCCCGCGCCTCGTCGACGCTCACCACGTCGACCGGACCGAACCCCATGTAGCGGGTCTGGCCGCCTCGCTTGTAGCGGAACAGCCACGACTTGCTGCCGCCGTCGACCTGCAGATACAGCCCACCGCCGTCGCCATAGCGCCCGTCACGACGCGCGCGACTGATGGTTAAGACTGTGAGTTTGTGAATCGGCCGTGCCAATCGATCCCCGGCCGACCACTGACACTCCCACTGACACCTAAGGCAAGCTCAAGCCGTGGCTGGGGACGATCAGCCGTGGACAGAAATAGCTTTAAAACGCCGGATTTTCAAGGGTTTTGACGGGTCCACGCGGACGACCGCGGACGGCTCCGGACGCGATCTTGGC